>JASHNT010000140.1 GCA_030041495.1 Bryobacteraceae bacterium
CCAGCCTCCGTTGTGCTGGCGAACTGCTTAGAAGCTTCATGCTTTCATCATACACACGTTATGCTGGTGTGGACCTGGCGAATGTACAAGGGCGAGCGAATCACTGTGATCATTCCTTGTCTAGACGAGGAGCAAGGAATCGGAGAGGTGCTGAAACAGGTTCCGGATTTCGTCGACGAAACCATCGTGGTGGATAACGGATCGACGGACCGCAGTTCGCAAGTGGCGAAGAGCTTCGGCGCGACGGTGATCCGCGAGGACGTGCGTGGATATGGACGCTCGTATAAGACGGGTTTCGCCTCGGCAACCGGCGATCTCGTCATCACACTCGACGGCGACCACAGTTATCCTCCAGACGCGATTTCGTACTTGCTGGAAGCGTTCTTGCATCTGCAAGCCGATTTTCTCAACACCTCGCGATTCCCCGTGCGCGATCCAGAGGCCATGAGCTTTCTGAACAAGATCGGGAATTTGATCTTGTCCATGGCGATGTCCATCCTGTATTTCCACTGGGTGCGCGATTCGCAATCCGGAATGTGGGTGTTCCGCCGCTCGATTCTTTCCGAGCTCAACTTAACTTCGAACGGCATGGCCTTCTCAGAGGAAATCAAGATCGAAGCCTTGAAGCATCGCAAGATCCGCTTTCGCGAAATTTCGATTCAATATACCTCACGCCTGGGCGAAGTAAAGCTCAACTTGTGGCGCGACGGGTTTTACAATCTGTGGTTCCTGCTGAAAAAACGCTTCTCCTAACATGACCGTAACTGCCGTAATCCCACACTGGAACCGGAGGGACCTTTTGAGCGAAGTGCTCGAGAATCTGCGGCAGCAGCGGCGTGCGTTCGATTGTGTGATCGTTGTGGACAATGGATCGACGGATGGATCGGCCGAGATGGCTGAAAAAGCAGCCGCGCGAGTCGTAAGAATGGGCAGGAATCGTGGATTTGCGGCAGCGGTGAATGCGGGCATTGCCGCGGCGCGGACGGATTGGATCGCGATTCTGAATAACGACGTGACCCTGGAGGCGGGGTGGTTGGAGACCATTCTCGCGGCGGCGAAAAACGACAACGCCTGGTTTGCTTCAGGCAAGATTCTGCGCGCCGATGATCCGACGATGATTGACGCCACCTTCGACGAAGTATCCCGAGCCGCCTGCGCCTGGCGCTGCGGAGCGGGACGCAAAGACGCGCGGCCGTGGAACCAACCGCGCCTCATCCGCATCGCTCCGATGACTGCGGCGATTTTCAAGCGCGCCTTGTTCGAAGAAGTCGGTCCCCTGGATGAATCGTTCCAATCTTACCTGGAAGATGTCGATTTCGGGATTCGCTGCGCCTGCGCAGGCCGCCTCGGAATTTATGTTCCACAGGCGGTCGCACGGCACATCGGCAGCGCGACCGCAGGTGAGTGGAATAAAGACACGGTGCGGAGGATCGCCCGCAACCAGGTCTTATTGGCCAGAAAGCACTTCCGCGCATTTGCCGTCTGGCCAACTGTGGCTGGCCAATTGCTGTGGGGATTGGTCGCATGCCGCCACGGGCGGGGATGTTCATACCTTCGCGGCAAGCTTCAGGGCCTCCTTGCGAGACCCGGTAGATTAACGCAAGCTGTTGCAACACCGTCGGCGAAAGCCGTGATAGAGGAAAGTGAGCGCATTCTTCTTGAGCTTCAGCGTCAAACCGGATTCGACCGCTATTGGAGGGCTTACTTCTGGTTGTCGCGGCGGTAATTGTTACCCACAACTCGGCATCTTACATCGGCCGATCATTGGACGCGCTGGCTGAAATGGCGCCTTCGGTTCAGACAGTCGTGGTTGACAATGCCTCCGAGGACGCCACCCTTGAGCGGGTCCGAGAGCGAAAAACGGTGCGCCTAGTCGTCAATCCGAACAATCGTGGGTTCGCGGCGGCGGCGAATCAGGGCGCCCGGGAGGTCGACGCCGAATTCTATCTGCTACTGAACCCGGATGTGTTTCTGCACACCCACATCGGTCCGCTGGTCGCAGCGGCCAAACAACATGGGATCGCCGCAGGCCTCCTAACGGCCAAGACGGGCACGGCGCAGCGCGGGTTTACCATTCGCCGTTTCCCGACGCCGATTACGCTGTGGTTCGAGCTACTGGGCTTGAACCGCCTTTGGCCGTCCAATCCAGTGAACCGAAAGTACCGCTATGGGGATCGCGATGTTGAAGCGGAAGGTCCGGTGGAGCAGCCGGCGGGCGCGTTCCTGATGCTGCGCCGGGATGTGTGGGAGCGGCTCGGCGGGTTCGACGAGGGCTTCCACCCAATTTGGTTTGAAGACGTTGACCTATGCAAGCGGGCTGCGACTGCTGAGTATCAACCCTGGTTGGTGCCGAAAGTTGCGGCTGAGCATGAAGGTGGGCATTCTATTTCACGGCTGAGGTCAGGCTGCCGACAGGTCTACTGGTGTGCTAGCCTCTTAAAGTATGCAGCTAAGCACTTTCCGCCTCCCGCCTTCCGGGGAATCTGCTTGGCTGTGCTGCTCACTTCCGTTCCCCGGGCGGTTGCCGGGATGATTCGCGAGCAAAGCCTTTCTCCAATCCGCGGTTGTCTTAACATTGTTGGGTTCGCTGGCCGCCAGCTTGTCTCAGGGCGCCTGATGCAAGCGAGTCCGGGAAGGTCCTTATAAAAACTTCATACCATGGCCCTTACAGAGCTTGTTTCGGTTACGGTAGTCACCTATAACAGCGGCCGCTACATCAAGCGCTGTCTGGAATCCGTCCTGGAGCAGAAGTACGGGAACCTGGAGGTGGTGGTTATCGACAACGCGTCCACCGATGGCACCGGGGATATTCTGGAACAGTTTGCGGACCGCTGCCGGATTTATTACAACGCCGAAAACGTCGGTTTCGCCGCCGCTCAGAATCAGGCCATCGCGCTGGCGCGCGGGGATTGGGTGCTGACGCTGAATCCGGATGTCCTGCTGCTCCCGAACTTCATACACGCGTTGGTGGAGGCCGGTCACGCGGATCCGAAAACGGGCACGGTGTGCGGAAAGCTGCTCACCATTCGCCCCACATTCGACCTTCCGGAACAGCAGCTGGTGGATTCCACCGGAATCTACTTCACGCCAATGCTGCGCCACCTGGACCGCGGCAGCCAGGAAGTGGACAACGGGCACTACCTGAATTTCGAATACGTCTTTGGCGCGACGGCAGCGGCAGCGCTATACCGCCGCCAGATGATCGAAGATATTTCCGTCGACAATGAATTCTTCGATCCGGATTTCTTCGTGTATCGGGAAGACGCGGACGTGGCTTGGCGCGCGCAACTGATGGGCTGGCGCTGCATTTACACGCCTTTGGCTCGCGGCTATCACGTACGTGCGGTGTTGCCGGGCAATCGCCGGGCTTTGCCGCCGGTCATCAACATGCACTCGGTGAAGAACCGTTTCTTGATGCGCATCAAGAACATGACGCCGGATTTGTACAAGCGCAACTGGTGGGCGATCACTTCGCGCGACCTGGTAGTGCTGGGCGCGTGCCTGTTGCATGAACACTCCTCGCTCAAAGCCTTCGGCTACCTGATCGGCAACTACAGGCGCGTATGGAAGAAGCGGCAGGAGATCATGCGCCGGAGAAAAGCTAAGGACGATTACATCGCCAGTTGGTTCTCCTTTGACCCCGTAAGCCGTCCCGCGCCAAGGCCCACCGCGCGAGCTCTGGCCAAGACGCGAGCGGCTCGCGGATAAGCCGAACGGCACAGTGCAGTTTGCGATTCTGGGCACACGCGGCATTCCAGCTCGCTACGGGGGTTTCGAGACATTCGCTGAGGAATTGGCGATACGCCTGGTCCGCCGGGGCCACTCCATGACGGTGTACTGCCGGGAGCGCTATGCCGAGCCCGGGTTTCGCGGCGTAAGGCTCCAATATCTGCCCACGCTGCGGCACAAGTACCTGGAAACCATCGCGCATACCGGAATTTCGACGCTGCATTTGGCAATGACGCGCCTTGCCGGGCCGAAGCTGGATGCGGTGCTGTACTGCAACGCAGCCAATGCAGTCTTCACTTGGGTCCCGCGCGTCATGGGCATGCCAGTGGTGTTGAACGTCGACGGCCTGGAGCGGAAGCGCAAGAAATGGAATGCGCTGGCGAAGGCATGGTATCGGGTATCGGAGTGGCTGGCTACATGGATGCCCAACGTGGTGGTGACCGACGCGCAGCACATCGCGGATTACTATCGCGATCGCTATCACCGACCGTCTGAAATGATTCCCTACGGCGCGGAGACGCAGCCGGTGGAGACACGAGCGGTGCTGGACCAGCTCGGGCTGGAACCGCGGCAATATTTTCTCTACGTCAGCCGCATGGAGCCGGAGAATAACGCGCTGCTGGTGCGAGAAGCGTTCGAACAGATCGGTACTCCGATGAACTTGGCCCTGATCGGCGACGCGCCGTATGCGGCCGAGTACATCCGGCGCGTTCGCGACACGCAGGACGCGCGCGTGGTGATGCCCGGAGCGATTTACGGCGAAGGCTATCGCGAGCTGGGTTCCCACTGCTTTGCGTACGTGCACGCCACGGAAGTCGGCGGCACACATCCGGCGCTGATCGAGGCGATGGGGCGCGGCGCGCTGACGCTGTATCTGGACACGCCAGAGAACGCCGAGGTCGCCGGCGGCGCCGGACTGCCGTTCACGCGTGAAAATCTGGCAACAGTGATGCGCACTGTTCTCGCCATGCCGGAAGCGGAGCGTCAGGCCTGGAGAGCCCGTGCGATGGAGCGAGTGAAATCGCGGTACAGTTGGGAAGCGGTGACTGACGCGTACGAAACGCTGCTGTGCGGGATGGCGGGTAAAAAGTGACGCCGCGAAGGCAGGTAGCGGCGGCGGGGATGCGGAGCTGGGTGGAGGTCTCCCTCGGCACGATTCGCGCGAATTACCGGGCGGTCAAGAGCGTGGTCGGCCAGGCGGTCGAGATCATGCCGGTGGTGAAGGCCGACGCCTACCGGCACGGTGCGGTAGAAGTCTCACGGGCGCTCGAAGCGGAAGGCGCGCCCTGGCTGGCGGTGTCGAACGTGGAAGAGGGAGTCGCGCTGCGCCAGGCCGGGATCCGCACGCGAATTCTGGTGATGGCCGACTTTCTTCCGGCCGATCGCGAGGCTTTGAGCGAGTTCTCCTTGACTCCGGTGATCCACTCGCTCAGCGATGTTCCGCAGGCGTTGGGCGCGTATCATCTGAAGATCGACAGCGGCATGGGGCGGCTGGGGACTCGGGCTCCGGCGCATGAGGTGGTGGAGTCGGTCGCGGCGGGGCCAGGCCAGCTTGAAGGATTGATGACGCACTTCGCCTCGGCCGCCAATTACACGTCACCGCAGACCGCGCAGCAGATCGAACGGTTCGAGGGCGTACTGGCAGCGCTTCGCCGCGCGGGTTTGGCTCCACGCTACGTGCATTCGTCGGCGACGATTCCGGTGGCGTACGGCCGGCGCGAGGCGTGGGGCAACCTGGTGCGGCCTGGGCACGCGATCTACGGCTATGTGTCGCCGTCGCGCCCGGCTCTGCCGGCTTTGCTGGCCGTGAAGCCCGCTCTCACGTGGAAAGCGGCGGTGCTGGCGGTGAAGGAGATCGAGGAAGGGGCGCTGATCGGCTACGGAGGCATTCATCGCGCGGAGAAGGCGATGCGCATTGCCGTGCTGGCAGCGGGTTATGCGGACGGGATTCCGCACCGGCTCTCCAACAAGGGCAGCGCGATCGCCAAGGGCCAAATCGTGCCCATGATCGGGGCTGTTTCGATGGATCTGACCACGATCGACGTAACTTCGGCGCCGGAGCTCCGACCCGGCGATGCGGTGACGCTGCTCGGCCAAGAAGGCTCCGTGAGGATCGACGCGCAACAGATCGCGAGGATTGCCGGCACGATCTCCTACAGCGTGCTGTGCGGGATCCACGCGCGGGTGAAACGGGTATTTGTGGACTGAGGGGCCTTCCGGCCCCTCTGCAGCCGTCAGATTACTGTGTTCGTTTGAAGCGCCCAACCAAGACGGCTTTGCCGGTAGTGTGGCCTTGCATGGCGGCCAGCACTTCATCGCGGGTGGCGTCAGGACCGAGGCTTAGCGTGGAATCGAGCGCATACAGCTCCAGCGTGTAGTGATGGTACGGGTTGATGGCGGCGTTGCCGGGACCCATATAGCCGACGTCGCGGATGCCCTTCATATTCATCGTCCCATCAGGGAGTTTGGCGTCCTTCGGAAATCCCTGCTGGAGCGAGCGCGCGGTTCCCGGAATGTTGATGACCATCCAGTGGAGCACGTCGCCGGTGCCTTTGTTCAGAGCGTTGTCGGGATCGTGCATGATCAGCACGAAGCTCTGCGTGCCGGGAGGAACATTGGTCCATTCCAGCTTCGGCGATTTGGCGTTGGGGCCGGCCTGCTGCGTGAACTCGGGCGGAATGATGCCGCCGTCCTCAAAATCGGGCGAAGACAGAGCCATCCCCGGAGCCTTGGGCGCGCCCTTGCCGCCGCCTCTTCCGCCTTTATCCTGCGCGAGCATCACGCCCACGCCCAACGCGAGCACCACCACACCGGAAACCATCAGTTTCTGTTTCATTGAGTGAAATCTCCTCCGAGACATTGTACAGGGCGCTCCGGCTCTTTGCTAGACGTCCAGATTGCGGACGTCGAGGGCGTTGTCCTCGATGAATTTGCGGCGGTTTTCGACGTCCTCGCCCATGAGCGTGGTGAAGATCTGGTCGCTTTGCACCAGGTCTTCGAGGTTCACCTTTAGCAGAGTGCGGGTCTCGATGTTCATGGTGGTTTCCCAGAGCTGTTCGGCGTTCATCTCGCCGAGGCCTTTGTAGCGCTGGACGTTCACTTCGCGCGTGCCTTCCGTCTTAACGTGGGCGAGCAGATCGCGCCAGGTTGCCAGCGTTTCGCGCGCGTTTTCTTTGACCACCACGAACGGCGGCTTGTTGAACTTGGCGGCCTGCCGCGCGAGGGACCGCAAGCGCCGGTATTCGGGCTGCGTGGAGAGCTCAGTATCGATGGCGCGTTCGGCGTTGGTGGGATCTTTGAAGGTAACCATCCAGGCTGAATGCTCTTCCTCGCTCTTGAGCTCGGTTTCGATCTTCAGCGCTTTGAGCGCGGCATGAATCGGCTTGAGATTGGCTTCGTTGGTGAAATCGGCCTTGGTGTCGATCGCCAGCTCTGGGCGAGCCAGAATCTCCACGACTCGGGCGTCACGCAGGCGGCGCTCCAGGCGACGCCAGGTGAGTTGGAACTCGTCGAGTTGCTTCAGGTAGTTCAGCAGCTCACGGCCTTCGAGCACGCTCTTGTCGGCGAGCTCGACCTTCAGATTTTCGATGGCGCGGCCGAGGATCTCGTTGGTGAATTCCTTGTCGTCCTTGATGTACTTCTCGCGCTTGCCGCGCTTGATGCGGTACAGAGGCGGCTGCGCGACGAAGATGTGGCCGCGCTTGATCAGCTCCTGCATGTGGCGGAAGAAGAAGGTGAGCAGCAGCGTGCGGATGTGGGAGCCGTCCACATCGGCGTCGGTCATGATGATGATCTTGCCGTAGCGCAGCTTGGATGGCTCGAAATCGTCTTTGCCGATGCCGGTGCCGATGGCGGTGATCATAGCGCGGATTTCTTCGTGGCCCAGCATCTTGTCGTAGCGGGCTTTTTCGACGTTCAGGATTTTGCCGCGCAGCGGGAGAATCGCCTGATACCGGCGGTCACGTCCGCCCTTGGCCGTACCGCCGGCGGATTCGCCTTCGACTAAAAAGAGCTCGCAGCGCTCCGGATCGCGCTCCTGGCAATCGGCCAGCTTACCGGGAAGGCCGCCGGAATCGAGCGCGCCTTTGCGGCGGGTAAGGTCGCGGGCCTTGCGGGCGGCTTCGCGGGCGCGCGCGGCGTCGATCGCCTTGGAAACGATCTTACGCATGACGGAGAGGTTCTTGTCGAAGTACTCGCCCAGTTTCTCGTTAACCAACTGGACCACGTAGCCCTGGATGTCGGAGTTGAGCTTGCCCTTGGTCTGACCTTCGAACTGGGGCTGAGGGAGCTTGACGCTGACCACGGCGGTCAAGCCTTCGCGCACGTCGTCGCCGCTCAGGTTTTCCTTGACGTCCTTGAAGAGACCGGCCGATTGCGCGGCCGCGTTGATGGTGCGGGTGAGGGCGCTGCGGAATCCGGACAGGTGGGACCCGCCGTCGACGGTATTGATGTTATTGGCGAAGCTGAACACCGATTCGCTGTAGGAATCGTTGTATTGCAGCGCCACTTCCATGGTGAGAGTGCCGTTGGGAACCTCGCGCTCGCCTTCGAAGTAGATGGGCTTGTCGTGCAGGACGTTCTTGCCTTTGTTGAGGTGCTGGATGAACTCGGCGATGCCGCCGCTGAAGTGGAACTCGGTTTTGCGCGCTGGTTCCTCGCGCTCATCGCTGAGCGTGATAGTCAAACCTTTGTTCAGGAATGCCAACTCGCGGAGGCGGGTCGCAAGTGTGTCGAAGTTGAACTTGGTGGCGTCCATGATGGACGGGTCGGGTTTAAAGGTGATCTTGGTTCCGGTGCGCTTGCCGGCTTTTCCGGCTTTGGCCAACGGAGCCTTGGGAATGCCGCGTGCATATTCCTGCTCCCAAGTGAAGCCGTCGCGCCAGATTTCCAGATGCAGCGATTCGGACAGTGCGTTAACGCAGCTCACGCCGACGCCGTGCAGACCGCCGGAGACCTTGTAGCTGCTCGAATCGAATTTGCCGCCGGCATGCAGCTTGGTCATGACCACTTCGGCTGCGGAGACGCCCTCTTCGGCGTGCATGTCGACCGGAATACCGCGGCCGTTGTCGACCACGGTAAGCGAATCGTCATCGTGGATGGTCACGTTGATTTGCGTGCAATAGCCCGCGAGGGCCTCATCGACGGAATTGTCGACCACTTCGTACACCAAGTGATGCAAACCGGCTTCGCCGGTCGACCCGATGTACATCGCGGGCCTGAGCCGGACTGCTTCCAGGCCTTCGAGCACCTTGATACTGCTGGAGTCGTAAACCGGAGTTGTTTCTCTAGATGCCATGCCTTCCTTGCTTTCGTCCTCTTCGCGGAATTCGGGCGGCTGAACTACTGCCATAAACGTCAGATCCTCATCGGCATGATGACGTAACGGTAGTTGTCGGCCTTCTCGCTGCCGGGCCGCATCTCACCGGCGCTATGCGCGTCTTTGAACAGGAACATCACCTGTTCATCGGAGACGGCCCGCAGAAAGTCGAGAATGTACTCGGCGTTGAAACCGATCTCGGTCGCATCGCCGTCGTACTCCACCGGAATGCTCTCTTCGCTTTCGCCGGTCTCCGAAACCGAGGAATGAATCTTTACTTCGTCCGCGGCCGCGCTCAGTCGAATCGCGCGCGAGCGTTCATCGGAGAATTGCGCTACTCGTTCAATAGCTCCCTTCAACTCCTCACGATTCAGCGTCACCGAATGAGGCTGCTCCTTTGGAAGCACGCGCTCAAAGTCCGGGAAATTACCGGTAAGCTTTCGGCTCAAGAGCAATCGCTCACCGACTTCGAAGAATAAGTGATTCTCATCACCGGAGAAGTGCACCGTCGCATCCGCGCCTGCCTCGCCGGCGAGCTTCTGAAGCTCCAGCATGGCTTTGCGTGGGAGCAAAGCGCGGTAAGATCCGGTCACACCGGGGAGATCAGCCGAGCTTTCGATCATCGCCAACCGATGCCCGTCGGTGGCGACCATCGCCAACCCGCCCTTCTTCAGCACCAGCAGGGCACCGTTCAGCGTGAATCGCGACTCTTCATTTGAGATCGCAAACACCGTCTTGCTGATCATGGACGCCAACACACTCAGCGGAATCTCCGCGAGCGCCACTGGCATCTTAGGGAGCTCCGGAAAACTCTCCCGCGACATCCCGGCAATGCGCGTCTTGGAACGGCCGGAGATGAGACTTGCCCAATGGTTCTCCTGAATCTTTACCTGCACGTCGCCGTCGGGTAGCAAGCGCATGTAGTCGAGCAACCGACGCGCTGGCACCGTCCCCGCGCCACCCTTCTTCACACGAGCCGGGCACGAACACCGAATCCCTAACTCAAGGTCTGTCGCAGTAAGCACGATGCGGTTTCCGTCCGCCTCCAACAGCACGTTGGAGAGAATCGGAATCGTCGTTTTTTTCTCCACCACTCCTTGCGACAGGTTGAGTTCGCGGACTAGATCGGCCCTGCTGACGGTGAATTCCATGGACGGTTGCCTCGTGTGCTCGTTTCTCTCGTAATGCGCAAATTCTCTTCTAGCTGAGCTAAGTTTTAGATGCTAGAGAAGACTCGGATTCATAGGGGCTGTTGAAACCGTTGATTTCTCCTAAATTATAGCAAGTCCGAGGGGTTACTTTCATCACTCTGTGTGAACTTCAGGGTGCTCTCCAGAGGAAGAAACCGGATTCAAAGAAGCATTCACAGAGTTTCACAGGCAGGTTTCAACAGCCCTTGTGGAAAAGCAAGATAACCTCAATTGATTGAGTCTATTACCTTGTGAATGAGCCTGTTGAGATCAGGATCCTTTTGACGCAGTCTTTCGATCTTCTGCACGGAGTGCAGCACTGTGGTGTGATGCTTGCCTCCGAACATCCGGCCGATTTCGGGAAGGGAGGACTGGGTCAGGTCTTTGATCAGATACATGGCGATTTGGCGTGGATAGGCGATCTGCCGAGTGTTGGATTTCTGCTTGATCTGCGCGGGCTGAAGCTGGAAGTGTTCGGCTACTGCGCGAAGTACGGAGTCCATGGTGATGCGACGCTCTGTGCCGGGGATCAAGTGCTTCAAGACTTGCTGCGCCATGCTGAGTGTGATCGGTGAATGCGATACCGACGAGTAAGCAATCAGCTTTACCAGCGCACCCTCCAATTCACGGACGTTTGATTTTGTTTTGGTGGCGATGTAGATGCGAACGTCTTCGGGAAGGGTCACGCCTTCGAACTCAGCTTTCTTATCGAGGATCGCCATTTTGGTTTCCAGGTCGGGCGGCTGTAGGTCCACCATCAAACCCCACTCGAAGCGGGAGCGGAGCCGTTCCACTAAGCCTGGAGTAGCTTTCGGCGTCGCATCACTGGAGATGACAATCTGCTTTTGGTGATCGTAGAGTTCGTTGAAGGTATGGAAGAACTCTTCTTGCATGCGCTCTTTGCCGCCGAGGATTTGAATGTCGTCGATCAGGAGCACGTCCGCGGAGCGATAGTGCTTGTGAAACGCGTGCATGCGATTGGCCCGCAGGCACGCCACCATTTCGTTCATGAAGCGTTCGCTCGAGGTGTAAACCACGCGCATGCTCGGGAAGGAATCAAGCAGGGCGCGGCCAATTGCGTGCATCAAGTGTGTCTTACCCATTCCAACACCGCCGTACAGGAACAGCGGGTTGTAGCTGCGCGCTGGGAACGAGGCGACGGCACGCGCAGCGGCGTGCGCGAACTGATTGCAAGAACCTACAACAAAGTTATCGAACTTGAGCCGCGGATTCAGCTGACCGGACGCCGATGCGAAGACCGGCTCGGCTGAACCGTGATCGAGCACGGTTACGCGGCCCGGCGATGCGAGATAAACAATCTCTCTGATAGGAAGATTCAGCTCGCGGATGCTGGCCCGCACCTCTTCGCTATATTCCTTTTCCAGAGAATCCTTGGTGACCTGGTCGGGCACCATCACTCTCAGGCACCCGTCTTCATGGCTGTCAAACTCGGTTCGCAGCACCCAGTTTTGGTAGGCCTGCGGCGTCATTTTCGACGCCAGAGTGGCCTTGATCCGTCCCCACACATCCTTTGCTTCAACAGCAACTGCTGTTCCTATGCCTGTCTCTACCACCACTTTTCTCCTCCCATATCCCGATTCCCCAATGCCCACCCTAAAGGCCAGAAAATTTCCACACTTTTTCCACAAGGTGTGGAAAACACAGACCAACAGCTATGTTTCGGGGGAAGCTACGACTCTCTTGTGAGCACCGAACCGGCCCTTCGCATCCGCCATGGTACCAGGAAGGGGAGGGGTCCGTCGCTCACGTGCGGAAAACAGAATAGCACAAAATACTGTGAGGGGAAGAGGAAACTTCCAAAAATAGAATTGTCTTACTTTCAGTAGTTTACGGGATATATTTTGGCGGTTGTCGAAAACTAAAACATTTGCGTTACGGATCGTTTCCCTACTTTTCCCCACCGGAATACAGGTCCTGGTGAACCCGATATTCACAATGGCGCAGGCCGGACGATAGTGTCGAGCGGTCCCGAATCGGGTGCCAGAGGCGCGTGTGGCGGCGGCCCTGGCCGAATTGACAATTCCGAACCTCCGAGTGAGAATAGGGTCTGCCGCTCGTTTGATCCTTTGGAACGGGCAGGTGTTTCCCGCGCGGGAGTAACTCAGCTGGTAGAGTGCAACCTTGCCAAGGTTGATGTCGCGGGTTCGAATCCCGTCTCCCGCTCCAGATTCCGCACATCCCAATCCCATGAGCGGACAGTTCCGTTTGCGCACCGCTCCCAGAATCCATCTCTAAGTACCTGATAATCCGGTATTCTCAAAGCAGGCGCAAAAGTGGCAGGGCGGTTGCGCTCTGAGGAGATCCCAAGGCCATGGATATCAAGCGCGAAGGCGTCGCCAAAAAGAAGCGGATCAAGCTAACCCTCTATTCGGTGCTGCTGCTAGCGGTGCTAGGTTCGGGTAGCTACTACATCTCCAAGCTGAAGCCAGCCGCGCCGTCCGTCGAATGGGGCACCATCTGGCCGGGAACCGTCAAGCGCGGCCCCATGTTGCGCGACGTAAAGGGCTCCGGCACGCTGGAACCGGAAGACATCGTCCTGATTCCGGCGCCATCCGAGGGCCAGATCAGCAAGATTCTAGTGGATTCCGGAGATCGGGTGAAACCGGACACGATCCTGATGGTATTAACGAATCCGGACATGGATTTGGCGGCGAACGATTTGGACTGGCAGATCAAGAAGGCGGAGGCTAGTCTGACCGACACGCGGGTGCAACTGGAAAGCAAGCGCCTGGACCAACAATCCGAAGTCGCGGCGGTCGAAAGCGATCTGAAGCAAGCGCAGCTTAACAAAGATACCGACGAGCAACTCCTCAAGATGAGTCTCAAGAGCGACCTGGAAGTGAAGCTGACGGTCGCGAAGTGGGAGAACCTGCAGCAGAAGGCACAGATCGAAAAGAAGAAGCTGGACAACATGACGGATTCGATCAACGCGCAACTGGATTCTTTGAAGGTGCAGATCGAGGAGCTCCAGGCGCAGCAACAGCTTAAGAAAAAACAAGTTGCGGATCTGGTGATTCGCGCCGGCACGGAAGGGGTCGTCCAGGATATGACCTACATGGGGATGCCGTACCAGGTCGGCCAGAAGGTGCATACCGGGGATGTGCTGGCCCGGGTGGCTCAACAGGGGAAGCTGAAGGCGGAAATCAAGATTTCGGAGACCCAAGCCAAGGATATCGCGGTCGGGCAGGTGGCGCAGATCGATACGCGCAACGGAATTATCCCTGGCCGCGTAATTCGGATAGATCCCAACGTTGTGAATGGAACGCGCCAGGTCGACTGCAAGCTGGACGGCCCTCTGCCGCCCGGAGCGGTACCGGATTTGAGCGTGGACGGGGTCATCGAGATCGAGCGGCTGACGGATGTGGTGTACGTGGAGCGGCCGGTTTTCGGGCAGCCCAACAGCCAGGTGAGCCTGTTCAAGATCGATTCGGATCAAAGCGGCGCTTCCCGCGTGACAGTCAAGTTCGGACGCGCGTCTGTTAATTCAATCGAGGTGCTGGACGGCTTGAAGGTCGGCGATCAGGTGGTTTTGTCGGACATGTCGGAACACGACCAGAACCAGCGTATACGGTTTACTCATTAGCCGGCGCAGGGCCAGGGCGGCCCTCGAAACGGGAAGCAGTTCGCCTGAGTCCCGCCGCCCGAGACGTAGTTCACCCGCTGCGGGTTGTGCCGGCGGGTTACTTAGAAGGAGAGGAGATTCCATGGCCGAAGCGCTAATTCACTTGGATGGGGTAACCAAAGTCTTCGTCACGGACGAAGTCGAGACGCACGCCCTGTCCGGCATTCACCTGGACATTCTGAAGGGTGAGTACATTTCGATCGCGGGACCTTCCGGCTGCGGCAAATCGACGCTGCTGGCGATTCTGGGTTTGCTCGACTCGCCTTCGGACGGCGCGTACACCTTGAACGCGCAGCCGGTTCAGGGCTTGAAGATGGCGGAGCGGGCGCGAATCCGCAATCGCGAGATCGGCTTCATCTTCCAGGCGTTCAACCTGATCGGCGACCTGACGGTGTACGAAAACGTGGAGCTGCCGTTGACTTACCGCGGCATGCCCTCAGCCGAGCGGAAAAAACGCGTGCACGAAGCGCTGGAGCGCGTCGGAATGAGCCATCGCGTGAAACATTACCCTTCGCAATTGTCGGGCGGCCAACAGCAGCGCGTGGCGGTGGCCCGGGCCCTGGGAGGCGATCCGTCGATCCTGCTGGCAGACGAGCCCACCGGCAACCTGGATTCGGCCAACGGCGAACAGGTGATGGACCTGTTGCGGGAGTTGCATCGCGCCGGCTCGACCATCTGCATCGTGACGCACGATCCGCGGTATGCGCGTTATGCTGACCGGTCGATACACTTGTTCGACGGGCGCGTCGTGGAAGAAACCGCCGAGACAGCCTGAAGTTACAGAACGGCTACGACCTGGCGTAGTACCTTTAATACCTTAAGGGCATGCAGACGTTCCTCCGCTCTTCCGATGAGAGGAAGAGAGAGGAATCCTTGTGAGTGCTGCCGCAGACCCCATCGATGGCATTATCAACCCTGATCCGGACCCACTGAGCACCTTGGCGGCGATTCTGCAGGCCCCGGAATCGGCTCCAGCCGCCGAGCCATCGCCCGCCGCCGCACCAAGTGACGCGGACGTGCGCACCAACTTCGCGCACAACATCACGCCGCCGGTGCCGGAAACGCTGGAGGAGACCGGAATCCCGCCGTCCGTGATCGAGCAACTGGTCCTGAAATATTTGTATTTCCGCGGCGAGATGCTGGGCCGCGAGATCGCCGCCACGTTGGGGCTGAAGTTCAGCTTGATCGACGAGCTATTGGAAACGCTCAAACGCCAGCATTACGTGGGCGTCAAAAAATCGCTGGGGATGGGTAACAGCTCGGGTGTCTTTCAGTTGACCGAAACGGGGCGCAACCTCACCCGAGAATATCTGGAGAGCAATCTTTACTCCGGTCCCGCGCCCGTGCCGCTGTATCAATATACGGAAGTGGTGAAGCGTCAGAAGCTGCGCGAGGACTGGCTGAATCCGGCAAGCCTCAAGGAAGCGTTCAAGCACCTGGTGGTTGAATCCGATGTACTGGCGCAGATCGGACCGGCGGTAAACGCCAGCAAATCCTTCCTGATTTACGGCCAGCCTGGCAATGGCAAGACGGCTCTGGCCGAGGCGTTATTCCACGTGGACACGGATCCAATTTACCTGCCCTATGCGATCGAGTGCCAGGGCAATATCATCCAGCTCTACGATCCGATCTATCACCAGAAGATCGAGGATCAGGAGATGGAGTTTTCGGCGGCCATCTCTCTGCAGCTTCCTTATGACGGACGCTGGTTCAAGTGCAAGCGGCCGTTCATCATCACCGGCGGCGAACTGACGTTGGAGATGCTGGATCTGAGCTACAACAAAGTGTCGAAGGTTTATGACGCGCCCTTCCAGCTCAAGGCCAACAACGGCATCTACCTGCTGGACGACTTCGGGAGGCAGAAGTGCTCGCCGGCGGAGATTCTCAACCGCTGGATCGTGCCGATGGAGCGTCACACCGACTATCTGAGCTTCCAGGCGGGCGGCAAGATGACGGTGCCGTTCGAGGCGTTCATCATTTTCTCAACCAACCTGCGGCCGGATCAATTGGGCGATGAAGCGTTCCTGCGGCGCATTCAGTACAAAATGTTCTTGCGCAGCCCGCGTCGCGAGGAGTTCAGCCTGATCTTCGAGCGCTTCGCGAGGTCGCGCGAGGTGTTGTGCCCGCCCGGACTGGTGGACACTTTCTCTCAGAAGCATTACGTCGAGGGGGGCAAACGCTACCGGCGCTGCCACCCGCGCGACGTGATCAGCCACGCCATCGACATCATCCACTTCGAAAAGCTGCCCATGGCTCTGACCGAAGACGTGCTGGACCGCGCGTTCTTCAGTTGCTTCACCGAGAGTGTGGACGTGGACGACTAACCTCTCCCCTCCGGCGGCCAGCTACACTGAAAGCTCCGTGCCGCCGCTCAACAAGAACCAGATTCGTGGATTCTGGGCCGCCTGGAGCGGCTGGGCGATGGACGGGATGGACGGTTTCATCTACGCCCTGGTGCTCCAACCGGCGCTGCGTGAGCTGCTGCCGAAATCGGGGATTGCGGCTGACACCGGAACCATCGGCTATTACAACGGGCTGCTGCTGGCGCTGTTTCTGGTGGGTTGGGGACTCTCCATGCTATGGGGGCCCATCGGCGACCGCTTCGGGCGCGTGCGCACGTTGATGCTGACCATCCTGTGCTACTCGGTGTTCACCTTCGCCGGCGCGCTGGCGCAGAGCGTTTGGCAGCTCGCGATTTTCCGCCTGCTCGCCGGGATCGGGATCGGAGGCGAGTGGACTTTGGGCGGAACATTTGTCGCGGAGGAGTGGCCGGAGCAACGCAGAGTGATGGGCGCCGGCTACATGCAGACCGGCTACTACGTGGGGATTTTATTTGCCGCGCTGCTGAACGCGACGGTAGGCGCGGCGTATGGATGGCGGGCGATGTTTGCGGTCGGTGGGATTCCCGCGTTTCTGGTGGTTCTGATCCAGTACGGAGTCCATGAGCCGGCCAAATGGAGGCCTCCGAAGTCGGCGCAGGG
The DNA here is from genome assembly GCA_030041495.1 of Bryobacteraceae bacterium. Classification (GTDB taxonomy): domain Bacteria; phylum Acidobacteriota; class Terriglobia; order Bryobacterales; family Bryobacteraceae; genus Palsa-187. The sequence continues at coordinate 16,861 of JASHNT010000140.1, forward strand.
GGCGATGGCAATGCTGTTTTCGCCCCAGTTCCGGCGCAGGACGATTCTGAACGCGCTGTACCTGTTCATCTCCATCAGCGGGTTATGGGCGGGGTCGGTGTATGTGCCGGCGGCGGTAGCAACGCTAGGTGCGAGGCAGGGGCTCGCCGGGATTGCGACGACGCGAATGGCATCGTGGGCGACGATCGTTCTTTCGGTGGCGACCGTGTTGGGTTGTCTGGCTCTGCCTCCGCTGGCTGAAAAATACGGACGGCGCTGGACGCTGGCGATCTACTTCTTTCTGATGTTCGTGTCGATCGCGCTGGGGTTCGGCTACGCGTTTTATCTGGAGAATGGCGCTCTGGAATGGTTCCTTGCGAGCTTGGTGGTGCTGGGATTCGGCGGTGGGAATTTCACTGTGTACTCGCTATGGCTGCCGGAGCAATATCCGACCGAATGCCGCGCCAGCGCATTCGGATTCGCAACGTCGTTCGGACGGTTTCTGGCCGCCGCGATCACGTTCCTGGAGGGCTGGCTGGTCAACCGGATGCACACGATCGGAACCCCGGTGGCTCTGACGGCCGTGTTCTTTTTAGCCGGCATGTTCTTGCTACCTTGGGGTGTGGAAACCAAGGGGCACGCGCTTCCGGAATGAATCTGAGACAAGTATTCGATCTATCGCTGGTCAACCGGCGCGATGAGGTTGCGCTCGAATGGCAGAACACGGAGTACACGTTTGGAGAGATTGACACGCGATCCAATCGCGTCGCGAACGCCCTACGGGCGCAGGGCCTTAAACAGGGCGAGCGGGTCTGCGTATACTTGGCGAACCGGCTGGAGCTGATCGATATTTACTTGGCGTGCGTGAAGCTGGGGCTGATCTTCGTGCCGATCAACATCCTCTACCGCGAGCGCGAGATCACGCACATTTTGAACGATGCAGAGCCCGCGCGATATATCACCGACGCGGAGTTGCCTGGATTGATGGAAGAGGCCGCACGGCAGTCGACTGAATTGGAGCGGCTTCCGCTGGAGGGCGATGCGCCCGCGGCGCTAGTGTACACGTCGGGAACGACGGGGACCAGCAAAGGCGCGATCATCACGCACAACAATTTCGCGTCGAACGCGATGAACCTGACCGGCTGCTGGCAGATTACGGATCGCGACCGTTTTCTATTGGCTTTGCCGCTCTTCCATGTGCATGCATTGGGCAATGGCCTCCACTGCTGGCTGGTATCGGGATGCCGGATGCGATTGCTGGAGCGATTCGAGCATCGTACAGCAGTCGCGACGCTGCTTGATTTCCGGCCGACGCTGTTTTTCGGAGTGCCGACGATGTATGTGCGGCTGCTGGAGACTCCGATCGAGGCCGCGCGCGAAATCGGCAAGAGGATGCGGCTGTTCGTGTCGGGCTCCGCGCCGCTGCCGTCGCAGGTGCTGGAAGAGTTTCGCGAAAAATTCGGACACACGATCCTGGAACGCTACGGCATGACCGAGACGATGATGAATCTCTCGAATCCTTACGCCGGGGAGCGCAGGCCGGGCAGTGTGGGGTTTCCCTTGCCGGGGATTTCGGTGCGCATCGACGAAACCGGCCAGTTGTCTTTGAGGGGTCCCAACGTTTTCGCCGGGTATTGGAGGCGCGAGGAAGCGACGCGCGAGGCGTTCGAAGGCGGCCAAATAGGAGGATGGTTCAAGACCGGAGACATCGCCAGCCGTTCCGAGGACGGCTACTACACCTTGCACGGACGCCGCAGCGACCTGATCATCTCCGGAGGGTTCAATATTTATCCTCGCGAGATGGAGGAATTTCTTGCCGCGCAGCCGGGCATTGCCGAGGCTGCGATTGTCGGCGAGCCGGATCGAGTCCGCGGCGAAGTACCGGTGGCGTACGTGGTTTTACAAGACCCCGGTTGTGAGCTAAAAGCGCTGGAAGCGCTGTGCAGAGAGAAATTTGCGTCCTTCAAGATTCCGCGCCGCTTTGAAGTCATCGACAAACTGCCGCGCAATGCGCTGGGGAAAGTGCAGAAGCATCTGCTGTGCCGCGGATCCTGATGGTGGCGTCGGAAGCCGCTCCGTTCGCGAAAACGGGCGGCTTGGCCGACGTTTTGGGTTCGCTGCCTGTGGCGCTGGCTCGGCTGGGCGCCGCCGTTGCGGTGGTGATTCCGCGCTACCGTAGCGTGCCGCCCGCCTCAACTGTTAGCTCCTTCCGGATTCGCGTCGGGCCGCACGCCTTTCCAGCAGCGATTCAAGAAGTGGTGCGGCAAGGCGTGCGCTACTTCTTTGTCGATTGCCCCGCGCTGTACGACCGCGAAGGCATTTACGGTGAAGCCGACGGCGATTATCCCGACAATCACGTGAGGTTCGCGGCGCTGAGCCAAGCGGCGATCGCGGTGGCGCGCACCCTGTTCCGGCCGGATGTATTTCACGCGCACGATTGGCATGCGGGCTTGCTGCCGGTGTATCTGCGCCAGAACCTCGCGCTGGACCCGACGTTTGCGGGCGCACGTTGCATCTTCACGATTCATAACCTCGGCTACGACGGAAATTTCCCGGCATCGGTTCTGCCGGAAATTGGCCTTAGCCGCGCGCTGTTTCATCCCGAGGGGTTGGAGTTCTACGGCCAAGTCAGTTTCTTGAAGGCGGGCATCGTGTGGGCAGACTCGATCAACACGGTGAGTCCGACCTATGCTCGCGAAATTCAGACGCCGGAATTCGGGTTCCAGATGGACGGATTGCTGCGCGCACGGTCGTACAAGCTGAGCGGGATTCTGAACGGCGTCGATTACAACGAGTGGAATCCGGAGACGGACGCTCGCCTGCCGGCTCATTACTCAGCCGGCGATTTTTCTGGAAAACGGATTTGCAAGGCGGAGCTTTTGGGCGAGATGGACTTACCGATCGATCTGGACCGGCCCTTGATCGGGATTGTTTCGCGATTCGCGGAACAGAAGGGGATGGATCTGGTGGTGGGGGCTGCGGGGGCGGAGGATTCGCCGCTGGCGGAGGCTGCTTTGGTGGTGTTCGGATCGGGCGACGGAGGGTTGGAGAATGCGTTTCGCGACCTTGCCCTAGCGAATCCGCGGCGCGTGGCGATGGGCATCGGCTACAACGAGAGTCTCGCGCATTTGATTGAAGCGGGTTCCGACATGTTCCTGATGCCGAGCCGTTATGAGCCGTGCGGTTTGAACCAGATTTACAGCCTGCGTTATGGGACGGTGCCGATCGTGCGGGCGACGGGAGGGTTGCAGGACACGGTGGATGCGGAGACGGGGTTCAAGTTCACCGGCCTCACGGCGGCGGATTTGGCGGCAGCGGTGGGGACGGCACTCAGAGCGTATGAGGATCGCGCCACGTGGCAGGAGCGGATGCGGCGGGGGATGCGTAAGGATTTTTCGTGGGACGCATCGGCTAGGGAGTATCAGAAGCTATACGAGTGAGGAAGCGAGATTGCTTCGCGGTGCGTGCGCGAATGACTGTACAGTGTACTGTGGAGTAGGGTACAGCGGGTGGGTGGGTGAGTACCGTCCCTGGGAAGAGGCAGCCGCGTGGCCCGAAGACTGAATCGCGGCGACATTCACTTGTACTGGTTCACGCCGCCGGACAAGGAAGGCCGGTGCTGGTGCGGAATCCCAGGCGCGTCTTGGCAAGCGTGTGGCAACCCTGGGGCAAGGGCGGATGCAGGAGGTCTGCCTGGAGCTCCGTTTTTCATTAGGATGCGGGTGAAAGACCTGGACGGTCCGGAGGGCCTTGCATCCAACCCTCCGGTTTTCGCATCATAGGAAACGGAGCAAAAACAAGAATTATGGCCGGTGAAAATACCCTGACCTTTACAGATGCGGCGTTCGATCAGGACGTCCTGAAGTCGGAAGTGCCCGTTTTGGTGGACTTTTGGGCACCCTGGTGCGGGCCCTGCCGCGCCATGTCCCCGACGGTGGACGCGGTAGCCGCTGAATATGCGGGCCGGGTGAAGGTGGGCAAGCTGAATACAGATGAAAACCCGGCAACCGCCATGCGCTACCAGATTCGCGGCATTCCGACTATCCTGCTGTTCAAGGGCGGTCAGATTGTGGAGCAACGCGTAGGCGCTATGCCCAAGCCGGAGCTGATCAAGATGCTGGCGCCGCATACCGCGGCCGCGCCGGCTCCCGCCGCTGCGCCGAGCCCGGTTTCTCAAACGCACTAAGGCGTGATCATGCGCCGCCAGTTTCTGGTGGCATCCGCGGCTTTCGGTTTACAGTCGCGGGCGCAGGCGCGTTCCCTCGAAGAAGAATGGCGCGAAATCGCGCGCGCAACCGACGGTACCGTAGGGGCGGCAGCGCTGTGGCTTGACTCGGGCCGGCTGGTCAGCCTGAATGGCGACAACCGCTTTCCTCTGGCAAGCGTCTGTAAGCTTCCGCTGGCGATGAACATCCTCGCTTTGGTGGAAGAAGGCAAGCTGAAGCTGAATCGGGAGATCGAAGTCGTCCAGAGCGACCTCTGGCCTGGAGTCAGCGAGATAGCCAAGGCCTGGCCGAAGCAACGGAGCTGGCCGCTCGAAGAGATGACGCGGCTGATGGTCGCGCGGAGCGACAACACTGCCGAGGAGATCCTGTACCGGCTCGGCGGGGGCGCGCCGGCAATGGCCGCGCGATTCCGGCAATGGAAAATCGACGGAATACGGATCGACCGCAGCGAGCGGGAATGCGCCGCCGCACAAACGGGTGCGACACCCGAGGCAAGCTATCAGGCTACTCTGCGCTATCTCGCGGATCCGCGCGATACGGGCTCGCCGAACGGAACAGTGCAACTACTGGCCCGGTTGTTTCGGGGCGAGCTGCTATCGCGGGAGAGTACGGCGCGCATGATCGAGATGCTCAAAGCCACCAGCACCGGTCCGAAGCGACTCAAGGGCCTGCTCCCTCCCGGAACCGTTGTCGCGCACAAGACCGGCACTACCGGAGTCGTGAAGAGGCTTGCGGCAGGCACCAACGATAGCGGCGTCATTTTTCTGCCCAATGGATCGCAGATTGCCGTCTCGGTTTACATCAAAGCCAGCACCAAGGACGACGCCACGCGTGACCGCGTCATCGCGCGCATCGCGCGGGCGGCCTACGACGCGTCGTTGTCATAATACCCAGCCACGTGCTGACGTAAGATAGTACATCTAACATGTGGCCCCAAACCTACCAACCGCTGGGCGGTCTCGCGTCTTCCGCATTGTTGGCTGCCGTGCCCGTGGCCGTGATGCTGTATTTGTTGGGCGTGGCCCGCAAGCCCGCCTGGATTTCCGGATTGGCCGGATGCGGCGCGGCGTTCCTGGTGGCGGTGGCGGGATACCACATGCCGCTGGGCCTGGCGGTGAACGCGGGTCTATATGGCGCGGCGTATGGACTTCTGCCGATCGGGTGGATCGTATTCACGGCGCTGCTGCTGTACCGGCTCGCCGTGGAGACCGGGCAGTTCGAAATCATCAAGGACTCGATCGGGCATCTGACCAGCGAAAAATACCTGCAGGCCTTGGTGATTGCGTTCGCCTTCGGCGCGTTCATCGAAGGAGCTTCGGGGTTCGGCACTCCGGTCGCGGTCGCCTCGGCGATGCTGGTCGGCCTGGGTTTCGCTCCGTTTGAAGCCGCGGCGATTTGTCTTTTGGCCAACACGGCACCGGTGGCTTTCGGCGCGATTGGAACCCCCATCGTGGGTTTGCAAAGCGTCACGGGCCTGCCCATGGGCGACCTTTCCGCCGACGTGGGCCGCCTGTGCGCGCCGCTGGCGGTGCTGGTTCCGCCGTACGTCATCGGCGTGATGTGGGGCAAGAAAGGATTGAAGCAAGCGGGCGGGGCCGCGCTGATCTGCGGAGTGGTCTTCGCGGTCGTGCAATTTCTGGTGGCGAGCTACGTGGGTCCCTATCTCACGGCAATCCTTAGCTCGATTGCGGCTATGGGCGCGATGGTGGTGGTGTGCGTGATGCGCCGGAAGTCCGGCGAGCACGGCGAAAGCGGCGAGACGCACAAGCGCCATTCGGTTGGCGCGATGCTGCTGGCTTGGTCGCCCTACATTTTTCTCGTAATTTTTGTGATGTTGCTGAACGGCGATCAGATTGTGTTGCCGAAACCCTTCGATGTTTTGTGGCCGACGGCAACACTGAAGGCGCTGAAGGCCTTCCTGAACCACGCTACGTGGGTGTTCGGGTGGCCGGGGTTGCACAATCTTGTGCTGAAAATGGCGCCCGTGGTAAAAGCGCCCGCGCCATATGCGGCCAGCTACACCTTCAACCCTCTGACAACCAGCGGCACGGCTGCTCTGTATGCCACGCTCGCGTCAGCCATTCTTCTGCGTGTCTCGCCCTCCAAGCTGGCGCGCGTAACCTGGCTGACGATGAAACAGCTCGCTCTGCCGACTCTCACTATCGCCAGCGTGCTCGCATTGGCGTACCTGATGAATTATTCCGGCGCAACGGCCACGCTGGGGCTGACGTTCTCGGCGAGCGGCCGGCTGTTTCCGTTCTTCAGTACGCTGCTGGGCTGGATCGGCGTGTTCTTGACCGGCAGCGACACTTCGGCCAACGCGCTGTTCGGAAACCTGCAAGCGGTGACGGCCAATGCGCTGGGATTCAATCCCACGCTGATGGCCTCGGCCAATTCAGCCGGCGGCGTGATGGGCAAGATGATCAGCGTCCAGAGCATCGCGGTGGCGGGAGCCGCCACCGAGTTGAGCCGTAAGGAAGAAGGGGAGCTCATGCGGTTCACCGTCAAGCACAGCATTTTTCTTGCATCGCTGACCGGTGTGGTGGCGCTGATTTACGCCTACGTGGTGCCGCACTGGGTGCGGTAGGCCTGATCCTTAGGCGGGCAGAACCAACCTCGCTTCGCAGCCCGGCCCATTGGCGCGATTGCGCAGGGCGAGCGAACCTCCGTGCGCCTCGGCGATCTGGCGGCTCAGCACCAGGCCGATCCCGGAGCCTCCCGGCTTGGTGGTGAAAAACGGGACGAACAGGTTGCCGGTGTTAGAGAGGCCCGGGCCTTCGTCTTCGATCAGGACTTCGAGCAAGGAGCCGTGCCGATTCCAGGTGAGCGTGACGCCGCCGCCGGTTTCAAGCGCCGCGTCCACGGCGTTGCGCAGGAGATTGATCAGGAGCTGCTCGAGCTGATCGCAATCGCCCTGGATTTCCAGCGCCGGGCCGGGCTCGACCACGACTGGCAAACGCTGTTCGAGACCGGCCACCTGGCGGATCCAGGAGCCGACGTCCATCGGCGCGAGCTGCGGGCGAGGCAACTTTGCCAAGCGCGCGTAAGCACCCATGAAGCGGCTGAGGCTTTCGCTGCGTGAGGCGATAATGGAGAGTCCGCGGCGGGCGTCTTCCTTCCAGTCGGCATCGTCTACCGCGGAGCCGTTGCGCTGGAGCATCGATTCCAGGCTGCCGGCGATGGATTTGATGGGCGCGAGGGAATTATTCAGCTCGTGGCCGAGCACGCGCACCAGCCTTTGCCAGGCCTGCAATTCTTCTTCGCGCAGGGCCCGCGTGAGATCGGTGACAACCAGCAGTTGATGCGGCAAGCCGCCTTCGCGGAATTGCGAGCGGTGAATGCCCCAGCGGCCCGCGCCGGGAGCGAAGGTTCGCTGCACGGTCTGCATCTCATCGCCTTCCAGATATTCGGCGAGGCCAAGGGCGCGCGCGTCGTCGTTCAGCATACGCTCCGAAGGCCGGCCGAGCAGGCGCTCACCGGCGCGGTTCACTAGGCGCAGGTGGTTATCGCTGTCGAAGGCGAAGATGGCGACGTCGATTTCTTCCATCACCTTCCGCAGGAGAGTGGTTGCCTCAAGAGCGCCCAGCCGCTGGGCGCGCAGTGTGGTGCCCATGGCGTTGATCTGGGTCATCACGTCGGCGAGCGCATCTTCGTTGGCGGCGGCTCGCGCGCGGATGGAGTAGTCTCCCTCGCGCATGGCTTCAAGGAGATTCGAAAAAGTGCGTAACGGCGAAGCGACTCGCTCGCGCACGGCTCCGGCGCAGCCCCACCATACCAGCACGACCACCACGGTGAGGGTCCACTGCATGCGCGGCTCATAGGAGCCGGTCCAAAGAAGGATCATCGCGACCGCCACGGCAGGTGCGCCCGCGCCGAGTGCCAGCAGGAACATGCGCTGCTCATGCGAGGGGCGCAGATTCTCGAACCAATGTGGAACTTCCATGGCGCGTTGCACGGGACCTCGCTTTTCCTACAATCCGAATCGAACCTATAAACCAAACCGTTCGAGGCGGCGGTACAGCGCGCTGCGGCTCAAGCCCAGCGCTCCGGCGGCCTGGCTCACATTACCGTTATAGCGGGCCAAAGCTTTCTTGATGAGGAACGCCTCCACTTCCTCGAGACTCATATCCTCTAGACGTGCCGAACCCGGTGAAGTCGCGCGCAGGGCCAGGTCGGCGGGCTGCAGGGAGCCGTCCTGGGCCATCAATACGGCCCGCTCGACCACATGATTCAGCTCGCGCACGTTGCCCTGCCAGGGATTGTCGAGCAGAGCCTGCATGGCGGCGTGATCGAAGCCGTGCAGCTCCTTGCGGTAACGGCGCGCGTGCGTGTTGAGGAAATGCGCGGCCAGCACGGGAATATCCTCGCGGCGCTCGCGCAAGGGGGGCAGATGGATTTCGATGGTGTTGAGGCGGAACAGAAGATCCTGGCGGAAGCGCGTGGCGGCGACCTCGTCGGCGAGGATCGCGTTGGTGGCGGAAATCACACGCACGTCCACGCGCTTGGTTTTGGAGGATCCGACGCGCTCCATCTCGCCGGTTTCGAGCACCCGCAGCAGTTTGGCTTGCAGATTCAGCGGGACGTTGGCGATTTCGTCCAGGAACAGAGTGCCGCCGTCAGCCAACTCAAAGCGCCCGACGCGGTCGATCTTAGCGTCGGTGAACGCGCCTTTGACGTGGCCGAACAGCTCGCTTTCAAAAACTCCTTCGGCGAGACCGCCCGCATTCACCGTGACCATGGGCCGCGAAGCACGGCTGGAGACGGCGTAAAGCGTACGGGCGACGACTTCTTTTCCGGTGCCGGGCTCACCCGTGATCAACACGTTGGCGTCGGAGGGTCCCACGCGCGCAATCAATTCGATGACCGGCTTCATGGCCGGCGCTTCGGCGATGAGATTAGGGCGGCCGTCGGCGCGCAGCAGGCGGTTTTCGGCTTCCAGGCGCTGGCCGCGCTTCAGAGCGGTGCTCAACTCCATCTGGGTGCGCACGATGGCCAGCAGGCGCGGGTTGTCCCACGGCTTCTGGATAAAATCCCGAGCGCCGCGGCGCATCGCTTCGACCGCGACGTCGACGGTGCCCCAGGCGGTCATCACGACCACGGGCACGGTGGAATCGAGCGTGCGAATGCGAGCCAGCAGATCGAGACCCTCCTGGCCAGAGGTGGTGTCGCGGGTGTAGTTCAAGTCCATCAGGACGGCGTCGAACTCGCGCGCTTCAAGGGCCGCCAGAATGCCTGCCGGGGAATGCGCGGTCTCGATCTCGATACCTTCGCTCTTCAACAATAAGCGCAGAGCTTCCAGCACATCGGGTTGGTCGTCCGCGATCAGAATCCTCCCATTGCTCTTCATTTCTCTGGCTTTGATTGTACCGAGGTTCCTCGTGCGTACAATGGATCATGTTTCGCGCGATGCTTGGTCCGGGCGTCGAGCTGCGACTGCTGGAAGAGCGGCACGCAGGCGTGCTGTTCGCCTTGGTGGATCGCGAACGGCTGTATCTGCGGCAATGGCTATCCTGGGTGGATTTGCGGTCGAGCGAAGCGGACATTCTGGATTTCATTCGCGGCGTGCTGGCGCAGTTCTCCTCGAACCAGGGTTTTTCGGCCGGCATCTGGGCCGATGGCTCGCTGGCGGGCGTGATCACGTTGCACAAGATCGATTGGCGGGACCGCAGCGGCGAAATCGGCTATTGGTTGGCGCGGGAGTTTCACGGGCACGGAATCATGACGGACGCCGCGCGAGCCGTGACCGAGCACGCTTTGGTGGAGCTGGAGTTGAATCGCGTAGAGATCCGCTGCGCGGTGGACAACGTCAAAAGCGCGGCGATCCCGAAGCGGCTCGGATTCAAATGTGACGGCGTGCTACGGCAGGCTTCGCTGCGGGAAGGGCAATACCGGGATCTGGAAGTGTACTCAATGTTGCGCTCGGAATACCGGCGTCACTGATTGGTCGTTGCGCCGAAGGGACCGACCGGAACAGGAGGGGCGCCGGTGCCGCCGGAGTTGCCGAAGCCGGAATTACCGAAAGGCGAGCTGGGTGCGGCGCCCCCGGTACCGGGAGCGGCTGTTCCAAACGGAGTTGAGCCGGGCGAGGTGGAACCGGGGAAGGGTGAAGCAGCACCGGGGGCTCCTGGAGCGCCGGGCGTGGCGGGTCCTCCAGCCGGGATGCCGCCGGAACCATTGGGTCCCTGCGGAGCTTGCAACGTGAGTCCGCTGCCGCCGGCCAGTTGGCTGGGCTGGAAAACGAACTCCCACTCCTGATACTTGGTGCGATCGGCGTAAGACTTGATCGTCACGCCCTTGTAGGTGCTCGCGACGCCTGCCAATCCACCTGCACCAGTCGGGGCCTGGTTGGGGCCAATGCCGGGAGGAGGTTGACGGGGCTGGGTGAGCAGGTTGTTGATGAGATTCATGGCCTGATTCGCCGCTCCGGACGCTCCTGGAGCAGCCCCTCCGAAGCCCGGTACGCCGGGAGGCCCGCCCGCATTTCCGCTCGAGAGCTGCTGAGGCGCGAAGGGGTTGGAGTTGGCGACAGGATTCGAAAATCCGAATTGACTCTGGTTCTGCTGCTGCGCGGCCGTGGGTTGACCGAAGCCGGACGTAGAAAGATTCGGCGGGACGAATCCCTGATTGGTCATGGGGAAGTTGGTCCCGGGAAGATTGACGGGAGCGGGAGAACCGGGGTTCACGCCGGTCTGGGTGATTTGACTCGTGCCGCCCAGACCCGCATTCGGATTCACAAACGGATTCGTCGCGCTGAACGGATTGACAGGCGCCTGGCCATTCTGATTGGGACCATTCGGATTCACGCCTCCGGTCGGATTGACATTCTGGCCGGCGTTGTTGCCGGCCGAATTTATACCCGGCTGGTTCACACCCGGCTGGTTCACACCCGGCTGACCGGGCTGCGTTGCACCGGGAACAGGCCCTCCCACGGCTCCAGGGAGGTTGGCCGGAGGCGAGTTGTAGCCGTTGGGATAGAGCGAAATCGGCGGCAGAGCGGCCGGGTTGAAGGGCTGATAGCCTGGGTCGCTGTTGGATGGCGCAGCGGGGGCACCGCCAGCGATGTTCTGATAACTGGAATTCGGCACCATGGTCAGATCGCTCGCGTGGCGCTGGACCTGCGCGTTGACCTGAGGAGGAGCGTTGGGGTCAGTAGCCTCGGCGGTGCTGAGCGGCGACGTCAGGGAGAAGCCTGTGGTAGGGGTTGCCGCGCCGGTGCCGGCGAGAGCTCCGCCTGGCACTACCGAACCGCCTGGCGCACCGGGAGCCCCCGGCGTTGCTTGCCCGCCCGGAGCGCCTTGCGCGGGCGGAGGAGTCACCAGTGAATCGGTGAGGAAAGCTCCGTTGGTGTGGATCAGCCGCCAGTCGGCCTTTCCCGTGTAGGGATCGACGAAGCGCTCGCGCAAGTAGCGGTGGTTGTTGGTGCTTTCCAGATCGTCGAGCTTGGTAGGCCACTGATGATTGTTAGAGACGTAGTAGAGATAGACGGCGCGCTTGTATTCTTCGCCGCGGTCGATCAGTATCTGCTCTTTTTCGCGTTCGCCTTCGAAGGCATAGCGCGGCACCTGCATGTACAGCATCAACGCCACCGCGGAAGCCATCAGGAAAACCAGCAGCAGGACGAAGCCACGCTCGTTTTTGCGTTTCCACCGGACCCGCCGAGGAGCTTGCCGGGTGCCCATCGATGGTATCATTGTTGATCCGCCGGCATTTTGAGCGTTTCCTGATGGTGGGTTTGCGTATCCTCCACGTCCGCCGACCGGATACCGATGTGAAGGATTTTGTAGCGGTCCTGGATCATTTCGCCTTCACTCTTAGCATAAATCGTTCCATTGGTTGGATCGCCTTCGATGAACAATCCCTGCAGCGCGCCAGCAGCGGGTTTACCGGCGTAGCCATAATATTTGAACGGAATTGGAGGGGAAGGCGGAGTGGCCGCCTTGGGTGCGCCCGCCGGGCCTCCTTTTGACGCGGCGGCGGGCGGCGGAACCGGGACGGGCGCGGGAACGATCTTCGCAACTGGGGGTGTGGGCGGCTCAGGAGGCTTGGAGTAATCGAACAGGCTGCTGGAGCCGCCTTCGAGCGGCACGGCGCGGACCCTGGCCAGCAGTTCGAGGTCAATACGCGGGTCGACCTTGCTCACGTCCAGATCGTCGGGCTTCTTCATGGAGGGGATCCAGGTGTCGCTGCCGGATCCTCCCAGAGGAGTGCTCCGGTCCACGGAGGAGTTCTGCAGGCCATGCGCGGCGCTCTCGCCTTTCGGTTCGGTGGGCTGGTTTTGCCCTGCCTGACTGGGCAATGGCTCAATGGGGGCGGGCGCGGCGGCTATCGGCGCGGGGGCGACATTGGCAGAGACGGAGCTATCGGAGCGGTTCTCAAGCCAATAGACGACTCCGCCGATGACCAGGATCGCGCCCAGCAGAGCCAGCTTCTTGGGCTCGGCGCCGACGCTGCTGGGGGCCAACTTCATTCGCCGTCCGTCTCCCTCACGAAGGCGTCCATCTTCATGCTGACCGTCAGCTCTTTCGAATCCGGTTGCGGAGCGGCGTTGAGCGATTCGATGATCAACAGCAACGGAGATTGATCGATCGAGTGCACGAACTTCAGCAGGTCCGCGTACTGACCCTCGTAATTGGCGGTGATGGCTACCATTCCGAGTGTGTCAGAGCCCTCGATCGGCTGGACGTGGAGCTCGGTGCCTTTCGGTTTGATCTTGGCGGCGGCGGCGGCGCGCTGTAGCTCAGAAGTGATGGTCCCGGCATAGGTGCGCACGGGCATGAAATATTGTTCGATGAACTTGTCGCCTTCCTCGCGGCCCTCGGAGACCGAAAGAGCATGCTGGCGGGTCTGTTCAAGAGCGGCGCGCCTGGAGACGATTTGTGTATTCAAGGACGCGGCCTGACGCGCAAGAGCCTCGGGAGAGCCGCCGGGAGGGAACTCCAGCAGGCCCGCCGCAATCAGGTTCGCAGCCAGCAATACACCCAGAATTACACGCACGACGAATTTGGGATCGCGCAGCCGGATTGAAACCGAACCGTTAGAGTTTTTGGCCATATTCCACGGTGAAGTGATACTCGTACAGTTTCTGGTTTTGCGAGGGCGGATCCCAGCTCTGCAGAATGACGGGGCCGAAGCGCGGCGAGGCCTGCAGTGCGTTGAAGAAGTCCTGGCTGGGGGCCCAGTCATCCATGCCAACGGTCATATCCAGCGAGACTTCCTGGCGCGAATGAATCTTGGGCAGGCGGATCGAGATCACGCGGACGTTGTAGGGTTTGACGTTCTCGAGGTCGGCGAAGATGCGGGTCCAGGAGATAGACTTGCGGTCCACCAGGGCGTTCAACAGAATGCTGCGCTGGAACACTTCGGCGTTGCCGGGCCGCTTCAAATCCTGTTCAAACCTGGCTTGTTCGGCGTTGACGGCGGCAAGCTGCTGGCTGAGCTGGGCGACTTCAAGGTGGGCGTCGCCGGCTTGGCCACGATTGCCGCGGATCAGCATAATCTGCAACGCCAACAGTCCCACCAGCAGGACCGCGCAGACCGCGGAGCCGGCCAGCATGGGCCGGTCGTGGCGGAAGGGCTCGCTGGCGAGATTGATCGGAATGCGCATTAAAGATTCGCCGCCTCCAGATATCCCAGCAGGCCGGCGTTGAACGGTCCGGCTGCGCCGAAACGGCCGCGCAGAAACTCGCTTTCGCAGGGCAGATTTTCGAGCGGCTCCGGGAATCCACACAGAATCACACGCTGGATGGGCGCACGAAGCTCGTCTTCGGCGTACGCGAAGGTCGGATAGAGGACGGAGCGGATTTCTTCGTCCGTAGTCTCCTCGGTGGTTTGTTCCAATTCCAGGCACCGGAACAGGCGCAGCTTTCCGGCGGCCACCACCATCACCGTCAGCGTTTTTCCGGCGAGCTTGGCGAGCATCGCGGATTCCTGGCCCTTGTAAAGATTCAGCATGGCGAGGCCGGAGACGGTTACCTCACCGGCGTGAAAACCGGCATTGCGGAACAGGGCTTCATAGCGGGCCAGGACTTCCAAAGCGATGGTCACGGCGACCACGTCGGTTTTGGATTTTTTGTCGCCCCCCGGCTGCACGTAGTAGCCGACGGCGGCGGAATCGATGTCAAAAGGTATGGTCTTCTTCACGCGAAAGCGGACCAGCGAGGCTTGCTCGGCTGGAACCGAGGGGAAGGAATCGAAATCCAGCACGCTCACGCGCGCGCAGGCATCCGGCAGCAGCACGGCGGCGGTGCGGCGCTTGGCGCTTCTAGATGCGCCCGCCTTCATAGCAGCGGCTGCGCCCAGCACGGGCAGAATCAGATCGACGTGGCGCAGGTTGTCTTCGACGGGCGAGGCTTCCAAAGCCCCTGCGGGCAGAGGCTCGAAACCCGTGTCCGTGCCCGTGGCGTGCGCCACGCCGGCCTCGGACAGCTCGAAGACGTGCGCAGGCGGAGGGTCCTTGACCAGCCTCGAAATGGATTCCCACACAGACATGTCAGTTCTCGATGAAGGTAACCTTGTTGATTTCCTTGAGGGTGGTGACGCCCTCACGCACTTTGGCGATGGCCGATTCGCGCAGGAAGGTCATGCCCTCGTCACGCGCGGCTCTGCGGATCTCCGAGGCCGGCCGCTTGTTCAGGATCATTTCGCGAATCTGCTCGCTCAAATCCAGCAGCTCGTGAATTGCGCTGCGGCCGCGGTATCCGGTGCCGCCGCATTCGAAACAGCCTGGGCCTTCGTACAGCGGCACTTCGCGCCAGGACCGGGGATCGAGTCCGCTCTCGGCCAAATAGGCTTCGTCGTACTCAACGCGCTTCTTGCAGTGCGGGCAGATCACGCGCACCAGCCTCTGCGCCAGGATGCAGTTCAGAGCGGAGACGAAGTTGTAGGCCTCGACGCCCATGTTCAGGAATCGTCCCAGCACGTCCAAAACGTTATTGGCGTGCACGGTGGTGAAGACCAAGTGTCCGGTGAGCGCGGCGTTGATGGCGATTTGCGCGGTCTCCTGGTCGCGGATTTCGCCGACCAGGATTTTATCGGGATCGTGGCGCAGGATCGAGCGCAGGCCGCGCGCAAAGGTCAGCCCCTTTTTCTCGTTGACGGGAATCTGCGTGATGCCTTTGATCTGGTACTCGACTGGATCTTCGATGGTGACGATTTTATCTTCGTCGTTCTTGATCTCGCTTAGGGCCGCGTAAAGCGTGGTGGTTTTGCCGGAGCCGGTAGGACCGGTGACCAGCACCATGCCGTAGGGTTCTTTGATGTAGCGGCGGAACTTGGCCAGATCGGTCTCAGCGAAGCCTACCACGTCGAGCGAAAGGTTGGAGAATTTCTCGCTCATCGACTCTTTGTCCAGTACGCGCAGGACGGCGTCTTCGCCGTAGATGGTGGGCATAATGGACACGCGGAAGTCGATCAGGCGGGTCTTGTAACGCACGCGGAAGCGGCCGTCCTGGGGGATGCGGCGCTCCGCGATATCCAGCTCGCTCATGACCTTGATGCGCGAAATGATGGTGGAGTGCCACTCCTTTGCGATGGGCGGCATGGCGTATTGCAGCACGCCGTCGATGCGGTACTTGATGGCCACTTCCTGATCGCGGGTTTCGATGTGAATATCGCTGGCCCGCCGCTCCAGCGCGTTGAAGATGGTGGTGTCCACCAGCTTGATCACCGGCGCAATGTTGGAATCCGCCGCGGACAGGCGGTCGATGGAGAGGGTCTCGTCGGGATTTTCTTCGTCCCCGACCACATCCAGGGCAAAGCCTTCGGTGACTTCGTCGAGCACGCGCTGGGATTGCTCGGTTTTCTTCAGCAGGTCGGAGATTTGCGAAAGCGTTGCAACTTTGACCCGCAGTTTCTTGCTGAGCAGGACCGCCAGCTCATCCACCAGGCTGGGATTGCGCGGGTCCGACATGGCGATTTCCAGGGTCCCGTTCTGGCCCTGAATCGGCACGAAGTTGTAACGGAACATCAGATCGACCGGAATGGAGTGGAACAGCTCATGGTCGATGCGGACCTCGCGCAGGTCCACGAACTCGTGGTAATAGCGTTGGGCAAGCGCACGGGCGCGCGTGATTTCCTGGCTGGGATCGATCGGGAGCATGCGGTCGCCGGCTGCCATATAACCTTCTATATCAACAACTTACTGTTTAAACACCACGCCCGTGGCGCTACTGGCCTCTACTGGGTATGACGCGTCGTGGTGCCAGTGTGTGCAGAAATCATACCGGCTCTGTGCTTGACGTGACGTGGCGAGGCAGCGGCAGTAGATTATATGCAGAGCTAATACTTAAGGAGAGTGAGAGTGGATAAGCAAGAAGCACTTCTACGCTACGAGATCCGCAGGGGCACGGGTTGTGGGTCCGAACGGAGAGAGCAGGCAGCAACCCGACTCAGGGGAATCGCTCTCTCATATGGTGGAGCAGGCAAAACAAAGCCAAGAGCGCATCTTTCTTCTTGAAAACGAGCACGGACCAGCCCTCAGCACTCCGGAGTCGGTCGCGATGACAGGATTCCGGCAGCCGGGCGTCGATGTAGTGTTGGGAGGTCGTCTGATGGTGAGACTCACCTGAACGTCCGAGTGACTCTCTGTAGTAGAAGCGCGCCGCAGGCGAAACGGCAACGGAGATCAGCTGTGCGGCGCCGGATTGGCTCGCTTTCACGGTGTCCGGGTCCACTCGGATTCGAAGCGAGGCAGCAAGTCGGCTTGGCTGAGCGCCTTCTCCAGCATGTCGAGCATGGAACGAATGTAGGCGGCGTCGAGGGTTGCGTGGCGCTCAAAGATGATGGCGCGCAGGTCCTCGATATCTTTGGGCCGGCCAGCCAGGACCTTCATAATGATCACGTCCTCGGGCGAGGCGACGGGCACCGCAACGCCCTCGAAATCCTGGATGATCGCGCGTTCGATAAAGGTCTCCTCCGGGCCAGGGCCGGCGAGGACGACATCGAGGGGAAACTCCGTCGCCGAGTGCACGAAAGGTAGGATGCGTGTTCGTTCGATAAAGGCGGCGTCCCGGACGCGGAGCCGGAAGCCCGCTTCCCCCATGGCCTCGCAGAAAGCGGCGACGTTTTCGCGAGGAAGCCGTACGGTAATATCGGCGTCTCCGGTAGAGCGGGGCACCCCCCAGGAGATTGCCGCCTGGGCGCCGAAAAGGTACCACCCGGTACACCACTTTGCGATCGGTCCGGCCGCAGCTGCGAGAACCTTAGTCGCGTCGGAATTTGGCTGCGGCACGGAGTTTTTCGCTCAACCGGATATGGGCTTCCAGGTCGGCCTCTCGCTCGGCGGCGGTTGGCCAGCCGGGACGCCGGGCGCGAACCTGCTTGTACAGTTCGGCCGCGATTCGACGACGCGCTGCCGGAGTTATCCCCTGCTCAGCGTAATAACTAGCTTTAGAGCGGGCGATCAGTGCCCAATCGCGATTACAATACTCGCGGATTTGTTCGGGCGTCACAACCCTATCTTCGCACTACCCGTGCACGGAGTCGGCGAGGGAGAAAATGGGCAGGTACAAAGAAATGAGCACGAAGCCGATGAAGATGCCCATGCAGATCATAATGGCGGGCTCGATCAGGGTGAGCGAAGCGGTGACGCGGGTGGAGACGTCGTCTTCGTAGAACTCGGCGACACTGGTGAGCATCGCGGGCAGGGCGCCGGTGGATTCGCCGACTTCGATCATATCCAGCGACAAGCTCGGAAACAATTTCGTTGATCGCAGGGATTGCGAGAGAGACTGGCCTTCGCGGACCAGCTTGGAAGCCTGCTCCAGCACTTTCTTGAGCACCTTGGTTCCTAGCGAATCGGACGCCGTGTCCAGAGCCTGCATGAGCGGAATGCCGCCTACCAGCAGCGTGCCCAATACACGCGAAAACTGGGCGACCTGGTACTTCAGCCAGACGTCGCCGACGAAGGGAGTCTTCAGCAGCACGCGATCTACGGCCTCGCGGCCCGAATCGGTGCGTGACCAGATCCGGAACGCGACGATAGCCGTGATCAAGGCCAGGAAGCCGGCGACGACGTAGCTGCGCGCGGTGGTGCCCAGGGCGATCAGGAACTGAGTGGGTCCGGGCAACTGCGCACCCATGGAGCTGTACAACTGAGCGAAATTCGGGACCACGTAAGTCACCAGGAAGGTGACCAGGCCGCACGCCAGAAACACCAGCACGGAAGGATACATCAGCGAGACCAGCAGCTTCTTGCGCACGGAAAGCGAGAGGCGCTGATAGGTGATGAAGCGCTCCAGAACTTCGGGGAGCGACCCGCTACGCTCGCCGGCGAGCACGCTGGTGACGTAAATCGGCGGGAAGATGCTCTGCCTGGCGAAGGCGTCGGATAGCATCGCGCCATTGCGGACTTCCTCGCGCACGGCCTTGATGTACTTCGATAGTTTGGCGTCGGTGAGGCGCTCGGCGAGAAGGTCGAGCGATTTGAGAATCGGCAACCCGGCGCGAATCAGCGTGACAAACTGCTGATTGAAGATCAGGAATTTCTCGAGGTTGAGCTTCTTGCCGCGCGACCCGATGGTTACGTTGAGACCGGCGGCTTCATTCCGCGGCTTGATGGAGTAAACCAGGAAGCCTTGCTGGGTCAGGCGGTCGCGCAGTTCGCGCTCGGATGCGCCTTCGGCGACCTGGTTGTGCATTTCGCCGCGAACATCGGCGTATTTGAGCGTCCATTCCGGCATTCAGGAAAGTCTCGATAAGTTAGACGCCGGCAAGCGCTTGTTCGTGCAGGAAATTGAAGCTTAGCGCCGGACATCGGCTAACTCCAGCTCCGCCTTGGCTGCCCGGGCGGCGCGCCGGCGGCGGATAAGGAAGAGCAAAAGCATGCCAATGACCGCGCCGATCCCGGCCATCAGCATATCTTCCTGTGAATCCCATATATCGCCCTGCATGCCCACGAATTCCTCGCCGCGCTCCGGACTCAGGACCATGGCCGCGCCGGCTTCGGCGATTTCGTAGACGGCGCTCAGAGCCATGATTGCTTCGACCGGCAGTACGTAACGCCATTGGCGCACGACCTTGGCTTTGCGGATGAACATCTCCTGGAGCGGATACCCGATCATGAAGCCAAAACTGAAGTGTAAAATCCGGTCGTACATGTTGCGATGGGTGTGCAGCAAGGGTTTGATCCATTCGCCCAGCGGCACGTCGGAGTATTTGTAGTGCGCTCCCCATTCGTGCATGCTCAGGTAGATGAAAATGAGCAGGTACGAGAGCTCGGAGAAAGGCAAGATGCGGTAGGTGGCCACCAGCGCGCCGAGGAAAACGAAGGCAGTGACGTTTTCCAGGAAGTAATCGAAGACCTTGTCGGGGTGGATGCCGGCGATCACAATCACCGCCAGCATGGCGATACACAGCCGCTGCAGAAAGTGGTTGTCCCGGAACGCTGGGGAACCGGCCGTGGAAGCTGTGGTCAAACTTGCATTAGACAACGATTGGCAGGGGCAGAGCAACCTCCATTGGGCCTAGCTTGGCTTCGATCGGCTGGGGCTCGGGCGTGTGCTATAGTTCCCCTTTGCGGCATGAAGATCGACCTTTTCAATCATTTCTTTCCTAAACGATATTTCGACCAGTTCATCGACACGGGCGGCATTCGCGACATCGGCAAGCGGGTGCGCAATATCCAGGCGATTCACGACCTGGAATTCCGCTTCAAAGTGATGGACGAGATCCGGGCAGAGTCGGGCGACTATTGCCAGGTGCTCACGTTGCCGGCTCCGCCGATCGAGGCCCTGGGCGACGCTTCGAAGTCGCCGGAGATCGCGCGCATCGCCAATGACGGTCTGGCGGAGCTGGTTGCGAAACACCCGGACCGATTCATTGCATTCGCGGCATCGATGCCGATGAACAATCCCGATCAGGCCGTGAAGGAGATCGGGCGCGCGGTGACGCAGCTTGGCGCGCGAGGCATCCAAATCTTCACCAACATGAACGGGGAGGCTCTGGACACGCCGGAGCTCGCGCCGATCTTCGCGGAGTGCGCGCGACGCGACGTAACCATCCTGATGCATCCGACCCGAGGCGCGGATTTCGCGGACTACAAGACCGAAGAGAAGTCGCTCTACGAGATTTGGTGGACGCTCGGCTGGCCGTATGAGACGGCGTGCGCGATGTCGCGAATGACGTTTTCCGGATTCCTCGACCGCTGGCCGAATTTGAGAATCGTCACCCATCACCTGGGAGGGATGGTGCCTTACTTCGAAGGCCGGGTCGGCTATGGCTGGGATCAGTTGGGCTCGCGGACGTCGGATGTGGACTATAAGGCTCTGCTGAAGTCAATGAAGAAGCGCCCCATCGACTATCTGCGCATGTTCTACGGAGACACCGCTCTATTCGGCGCCCGGGCGGGGACGGTATGCGGCCTGGACTTTTTCGGAGCCGACCATGTGCTGTTCGCGTCAGACACGCCGTTTGAGCCTACGCCAGGCGTGTTCATCCGGGAAACAATCAAAGTGCTCGACAGCCTGGAATTGACTGCCGAGCACCGGAGACAGATCTACGAAGCTAACGCTAAGCGCCTCTTGAAGTTAGCCTAAAGTTACCGCCGCCGCCAGCCACCGGCGTAGTAACGGCCTCCGTAGTAGCGCGGCGCGATCCAACGAGCTCCCGCGTACGGCGGTCGAGCCCAATAGCCCGCGCGCCAACGCCAACCACCCGCGTAGGGGTAATAATAAGGTGCGATCCAAGTGTAGCCGTAGCCAGGCGTTACCCCGTAAGGCGCGTAGGCATAAGGAGCAACCACCGGAGGCGGAGCATAATAGCCCGGGTAAGGCACGCCCACTCCAAAGCCGAAGCCAAAGCCGATCCGCGCGCCAAACGCCGAGCCAGCGGCCAGCAGCACCAGAGCAAGCAGTTTCGTTTTCATTTTCTCGTCCTCCTCTGTTGTTAGATGCACGGCGATTTCCAGAGGCTATCGTGTTGATAATACGAGTTGATGCCGCATAGGCGGGTGGTGGATTTCCACCGGCCGGTGGCCGATTCCGTTCAGTGCGCGGAGCCGGCGGGCTGCGGAGCGGCGTAGGTGATTTTGCTGTCTGCGTTGGCCTGGCGGAAGTCGGTGTTCTCCAGCGAGATTGTGAAGGTCCGCTTGTAGAAGAAGACGGCCCGCACGTCGAACTCACCGCCGTAGCTGACGGGGAAATAGACGCCGTCATCGAAACGCGCGTAGCCGACCGCGAAGCCGAGCTGGCGCACGTTGGTCCCCAGCATGGTCTTGACGAGAAACGGCGGGCCCTACACCAGGTGGGTGGTCACGGAGAGCGGCTGGAAGTCGGCTTTGTCCACGAGGACTTCACCGGCCCACAGCGTCTGCTGGTCATCGAATCCTTCGTGCTGCCTCTTAGGCTTGAACGTGATTCGATAGACCTGCCTGCCGCGGAAAAGTTTCTTCGCCCTCGAGCCGGGAACTGGTACTTCATTGCCTCCGAACTGCCGAAGCCGTCCTTGGATTCCTTGTCATTAATCAGACCGTCGCGGAGAGAGAGGGCATAATGACGGCGTCGATGTCCATCTTGCGATCGGGATTGTCCTGACCAGGCTTGCTGTACTCGACGATGCGGCCCTTGTCTTGGTAGCGCCCCTGGAATTGCACCAACTTCTTCTGCGTGGCCTCTTCGGTCGGGGCTACGTTATAGACGCAATATTCCTCCCGGGAAAACTTGCCGTTTCCGCGAAGGGCTCGGACTCGGAATTGTTGTGTGTAAGCGTATTTCGCGCGTAGCTTATCAGCTTGGTCCTGATGCGCCACCACGTTCGACACGATCTGGTCGAGGGTGGGGGTCTGTGCCAACAGCCCTGGAGCGATCAGAAGCGCGGCGGCGAGCATCGTCCCGTTCCAGCTCACAGCCATACGCTCCTATCGCTTTTGTAACTCGGCAGCGGGAGGTTTCTGTCCCGGGATGGGCAGATCGGGGATGCCGAAATGGCCGGCGAGCTCGGCGAGCTTGGAGAGGTCGATGTTGCCTTCGATATACACCACGGTCAGCTCCTTGGGCTCCGCGGCGAGCACGGCGATGCCGCCGACTTGACTGCCTTGCGGCTTGGAGTAGACCTCGGTCGTCTCACGCTTTTCGTTGACGCCGACAATTTTTGCCCAACCCCCGGAGCGAAGCTGGGAGCGAATGGGGTCGAGGTCGGACATTTTGTAGTCACCCTCCTCACCGAAGGTGAAGCTTCTGACGGTGATGTTCTTGAGCCCGGAGATCAGATTTTGGATTCCGGAGTCGGCAGCCTTCCCGCCGGAGAAGAAACTCCCGGCCAGCTTCAGCATGGTGGAATCGAGCGAGATGTTGACGGATTCCTTGGCCTTGGCCGCCAGATCGTCGAGGCCAATCTGGATTTGTGCTACCGCGGGCGCGGCCATCGCTACGATTAATCCCGCAAACCACAGAGCTCTTTTCATTTCTTCACCGCCTTACTTGTTGACCACTTTATCCCTGACCTGATTCAATTTCTGCGACGCGATGCGTAGAGCCACGATGGCCTCTCTGCCGGCCTCTTCTTCCTGGCGGTGGCGGTATTCCACCGAGAGCGAGAACACCACCGCCGCAGCCGCGGCCGCAAACGCCGGCCACCAAAAATGAGGCCGGCGCTTGGGCGGAGCCGGCCGGAAACTGGTGCGCGCCGGGCCAGCCTGTTCAATCACCCGCTCGGCGAAACCGGCGGGAGGGTCCTGGCGCCGCAGGGCCGCCTTAAGTTCGTCTTCCAACTTCATATCGAAATCTCTCCAAATCGCCGCGAGAGCTTGTCGCGCAGCAGCTTCAAGGACCGGTGGATGTGCGCTTTAACGGTTCCCTCCGGCATTTCCAACACTTCGCCGATCTCGGCTACGTCCATGTCTTCCTGATAGCGCAGGATCATCACCAGCCGGGGGTGGTCCGGCAGAGTGCCGATCAACTGGCGCAGCGCCCCGGCGAGCATGGGATCGCCGGAGGGCGCGGGAGCGGCAGGCTCCCCGATATCGTCTAAAGCCCACAGCGGACGGGAGCGACGCTGACGATCGATGGATCGGTGCGCGGCCACCCGCCGCAGCCAATTGACCACGTGCTGGGGCGATTCCAGCGTCGCCAGCGAGCGGTGCAGCGCTAAAAATACGTCCTGCGCGACTTCCTCGGCCGTTGCAACGTCCCGTAG
This sequence comes from Bryobacteraceae bacterium, assembly GCA_030041495.1. Classification (GTDB taxonomy): domain Bacteria; phylum Acidobacteriota; class Terriglobia; order Bryobacterales; family Bryobacteraceae; genus Palsa-187. Next base: position 40,194 of record JASHNT010000140.1, read on the forward strand.
GAACGCGTAGGCGATGCTGAACACCATGGCTTGATGCTTCCGCACCAACCCGGCAAAGGTGTCCTGAGCGGTTCCTTCGGCCTGGGCGTCCAGCACTTGTTGCGGCATGCTCTTACTGATGAATACGCGCCTGGGGCCCGCAGGGGCTGCACATATTTTGATGAATTCGCGCAAAACCCGAAAAAGGTAAACTATGTGCGGCGCGAAACGGTTTCCGATCGTCTGGCGGTGAGCGGCGCACCCTTTGCGCTTGCAAATTTAAAGAATATTGACTGCGCGGGCGGCGAGCAAGGCCAAAGTGGCGAGCGAGATGGACGCCTGCAACATCATCAAAACCTTGGCCCAGCGCGAGAGTACCGGAACGTCGGTGGGCGAAAACGCGGTACTGGTGTTGAAGGCGAGAAATAAATAATCGATGAAGCCGGGGCGCCAGTCCTGCTCGCCCATCTGCTCGCGTAGCGCGGGATCGAGCACCATTTGCGGAAACAGAAACGCGCCGTCGGTGTGCGCGCCCTGCAGGTCGCGCTGCGCGGGTCCTCCCGCATCCAGCCGCCAATACCAGGAAGCGAAGACCAGGATGTTGCTGGACCAAAGCAACACGGCCGAAAGCAGCATCTGGGCCGGCTGTTCCTTGTGCAGGAGCAAAGCGCGAATCAGGAGTCCCAAGGAGGTGACCATAGCCAGCGTCACCACGCCCAGCGCGGAAAAGCCGAGGAACATCGCTACCTTGTAGCGGCGGAGATGATGCAGCAAGATCGCTGGCCCGGCCAGCGCCGCGACGATCACCAGCAGCAGCCAATCCGGTCCCGGCGAGATCGAAGAGGGAAGCGCGAGATTCAGCCCGCTGACGGCGAGAAGAGCCACCACGACAGGCCACCGTGGCTCGGGCGGACGCGCGGGGCGGGAGGGATCCGGCCTGAGGCGATCCGGAAGGTGAATTTTCTTGATCTCCATTTTTCTGTTGTTGGCCGGCTTACTTCCAGGCGTTGATCACTTCGATGACCTTGGCAACCTCGTCGTCGGTCAAATAAGGGTGGATAGGCAGGCTGACTTCCGAGGCAGCGAAGCTTCGGGCTTGCTGGCAATCGTCCGCGAATTCGAAGGCGGCGTGAGCCATGACGGGTTGATCCGGGATGATGACCGGGTAGTGCCCACTCGGCATCACTCCGGCGGTCTTGAGATATTCTACAAACGCGGCCTTGCGCGCGGCGGTCACCAGAACCGGGAACAGGTGCCAGCTCGACTCCGACCCTTCGGGAGATCCGGCACAACGCACCTCAGCGTGGCGAATTCCGGCCAAGTAGCGTTGGGCGATGGCGCGGCGCCGTTCGATCCAGCGGCCGAGGCGCGGCAGCATGGCGTGACGCAGCACGGCGGCGTGCACTTCGTCCAAGCGGCTGTTGTAGCCGACCACTTCATGCCGGTATTTCGCGCTCTGGCCGTAGTCGCGCAGGGCAAGCGCTTGCGCGTGCCATTCGGCATTGCCGGTGAGTATTGCGCCGCCATCGCCCAGCGCGCCGAGGTTCTTGGTCGGGTAGAAGCTGGTCGCCGCGAATTGTCCGGCGGTGCCCGTAGCCTCGCTACGAAAGTGCGCGCCGATCGATTGCGCGCAATCCTCGACGATGTGCACGTTGAACTCCTCGCGCATGCGGCGCAGCGCGGCAACGTCGAGCGCGTGCCCGTACAAATGCACCGGAACGAAGAAGCGGATGTCGGGTCTGCGCCAGAGCAGGTCGCGACAGCGATCGAGGTTGAGCAATCCGTGCCCGTCGATATCGACAAAAACGGGCACCGCGCCCAGCTTCAGAATCGCGAGCGTGGTGGCGAAGGCGGAGAGAGGGGTGGTAAGCACGGAATCGCCGGACTGGCAGCCGAGGATGCGGAGCGAAAGTTCGATCGCATCGAGACCGCTGGCGACACCGGCGACGTGCGGAATTCCCCAGTAGGCCGCAAGCGCGGCTTCGAAATCGCGCACTTCGTTGCCGAGGATGTACCAGCCGCTTTCGCCGACCTTGCGGAAGGCGGCCAGAGCGTCGCTCTCGATATCCCGCCATTGCCGCTCAAAATCGTTGGCCGGGATCATCTGATTGACAGTATACTGCCCGAGGCGTTTTGCTTTGTCCTCTGACGCCGCCTGTTCCGCCGCCGCATGAACGGCTGTCTACAATTGTGAGTAACTGTGTCTACGCAGACCATCCTGGTGATCGACGACGACGAGAGCCTTCGCGACACCATCGGCTTGATGCTGGAAAAGGAGGGATTCCGGCCGCTGCTGGTGGCCGATGGTCTGAGAGGGCTGGAGCAGGCCTTCGCCGCCAAACCCAATCTGATCCTTGTCGATTTGCGCATGCCGGGTCTGGGCGGAGTGGATGTGTGCAAGCGGCTGCGAGCCGCCGGTTCGACGATTCCTGTGATCGTGCTGAGCGCGGTGGGGGATGAGATCGACAAAGTGCTGCTGCTTGAAATCGGCGCGGACGATTACGTGGTCAAGCCGTTCGGCACGCGCGAGCTTCTGGCGCGCATCCGGGCGCTGTTGCGGCGGACCGGGCAAGGGTCGCCGGCGGCGTTGAGCTTTGCCGACGTGGAGGTGGATCTGGACCAGAGGGTGGTCCGCAGGGCTTCCGACGAAGTGAAGATGACTCGCGCCGAATTCAACCTGCTGGCGTTCTTTCTGCAGAATCCGGGGCGGGCGCTGTCGCGCGACGTGATTCTCAATTCGGTGTGGGGATATGAATCGTTCCCCAACACCCGCACCGTGGACGCTCACGTGGTGCGCTTGCGGCAGAAACTCGAACCGGAGCCGGAAACGCCGCGGCATTTCCTGACCATGCACGGCGTAGGCTACCGGTTTCTCCCATGACGGCCAGAGAGCGGACGGTCCTGGTAGTGGATGACGCCGAGGACTGCTTGGCGACGTTAGAGGTGGCGCTGCAGGCGGTCCCCGGAGTGGCGGTGTTGTCGGCGCGGACCGCAGAGCAAGCCTTGCAACTGCTGGCCTATCGCGCCGTGGATGCCGTGATTACGGATATTCATCTTCCCGCCATGAACGGCCTGGAATTTATTGCCGGCCTGCGACGGGAATCCCACCTGCGCGCGTTGCCGATTATCGTGGTGAGCGCCGACCCGAATCCGGGCGGGCCGCGCGCCGCGCTCGAAGCCGGCGCCGATGCTTACTTTGCCAAACCATTCTCGCCCGGAGCTGTTCGCAAGAAAGTGGAGGAGCTGATTCATGCCAGGTAGACTAATCCCGACAAAGTCCTTGGCGCTTGTGTCCGCGTTGCTTGCCGTCTCCCTCGCTGACGCTCAAACGCCCACCGAGCCGCAATCCTCAGAAATGCAACAAGTACTCCAGCGGTTGGACCGGCTAGAGGAGCAAAATCGCGAGTTGATGGAGGAGCTGCGGGCGCTGCGCCAGCAGCTCGCGGGGAACCAGCCGGCTCCGGCGAACCAGCCGGTGCAGGCCGCGGCCGCTCCCACGGCTCCGGCGGCGCCCCAGCCGGCCACGGGGACCGCGAGCCAGGCAGAGGCGCAGAATCAGGCTCCGCTTCAGGACCAGATGGAGGTGCAGGAGCAGCGCACCGCGCAGCTCGATCAGGAAAAGATTTCGACGGATCACAAATTGCCGCTGACGCTCACGGGCATGCTGCTGGAAAACTCGTTCTGGACCGGGAAGGGCGCCGGTGGGCAGGCGAATCCCACCATCGCTCCGGAGCAAGCCGGTCCGGTGAACGCGGGCGCGACGTTCCGGCAGACTGTTCTGGGAGTGAAGTTCGATGGTCCGGACATTTTCGACGGCGGCAAAATTACCGGCTCGGTTTATGCCGACTTTTTCGGCGGTCCCGGCACGCTGCTCAGCCAGTACGTGCGGTTGCGCGTGGCTTCGGTCAACGCCGCGTGGACGAACACCACGGTGACCATCGCGCTGGATAAGCCGATCATCGCGCCGCGCGAACCGGATTCGCTGGCGCAGGTGGGTTTTTCTCCGCTGACCTCGGCCGGCAACCTGTGGCTGTGGCAGCCGCAAATCCGCGTGGAGCGGCGCTTTAACTTCGGAGCGAACGCGGGTTTGCGGGCGCAGGCAGGCGTGTATCAAACGGCCGAGAGCGGCACAGGCGAATCGGCCGAATACGAAAACTCGCTTGCGAGGGCGCGGCCGGGTTATGAGGGGCGGTTCGAGTTTTGGGCGGGTAACGAGAGCAACCGGCGCATCGAGATCGCGCCGGGATTTCACGAGAGCGTATCGCACTTATTGGGACAGTCGGCCGCGGCGCAGGTTTTTTCGCTGGACTGGCTGATCCGTCCTTTTAGCCGGCTGGACTTCACGGGAGCGTTCTTTTACGGCGAGAACGTGGGAGTGTTGGGCGGACTGCAGCAGGGGCTCACCGTGCTGACGGATTACTACGGAACTGTGGAAGTGCGCCCGGTTGGAGCCACCGGCGGGTGGGCGCAGGTTAAAGTGCGGCTGACTCCGCGGCTGACCATGAATCTTTATGGCGGGCAGGAGGATGACCGCGCGAGCGACCTGCTGTTCGGCGAAATCGGCAAGAACCAAACCTATGCTGGAAACATCATGTACCGGTTTGGCTCGAACATTTTAGGGGCGTTCGAGACCTCGCAGACGCGCACGACCTACCTATTCTCGGGCACACGGATTTTCCCTCACTATGATCTGGCACTGGCGTATTTGTTTTAGTCTGCCGCTGCTATTTGTGCTGCCGGGTTGGGCTGCAACCGTGACCGGCAAGGTGGAGCTGCGCGATTCGCGCGAGGCAGCGGTGAGCAAGAAAATGGATTTTTCCGGCGTGGTGGTGTGGCTGGAGCCGACCGGCGCTCCGCCCGCGAAACCGTCGCCGCAGGCGCTGCACGCGCGGATGATCCAGAAAGACAAAACCTTCACTCCGCATGTGCTGGCGATTCCGGTGGGAGCCACGGTCGAGTTTCCCAACTTCGACCCGATTTTTCACAACGCCTTTTCCAACTACAACGGCAAGACCTTCGACCTGGGACTTTACGCTCCGGGAACCTCCAAGAGCGTGGTGTTTTCGCGCCCCGGCATCGTGCGCGTGTTCTGCAACATCCACGCGACCATGAGCGCCGTCATCGCCGTGCTGGATACGCCGTACTTTGACGTGAGCAAGCGCAACGGAGCCTTCGAAATTGCCGGCGTGACGGATGGCGACTACCGCATGCACGTCTTTCACGAGCGCGCCACGGCGACGACCCTGAATACGCTAGACCGGCGGGTGACGGTCAACGGGCCGAACGTCACGTTGGGGCCCATTACGATATCCGAGGCCGGATATCTCCCGATCCCGCACATGAACAAATATGGGCATGACTATATGCCTCCACCCGACGATAATGGAGTCTATCCAGCGGTAAGAAAATGAAACCCGCCCGCAACTCACGACCGGTGTCGTTGCTGTGGAAGATTCTGCTTTCCACCTCGATCTCCATTACGGCGTTGTTTGCAGTGCTGGGATGGTTTTTGCAGGAGCAGTTCGCGAGCGTCGCCAATTCGACCCTGGAGCAGGAGATGCGCGCCAGCTTTCAGGCGTACGATTCGCTGTGGAACGCGCGCGCGGATCAGCTCGCCACGGTGAGCCTGGCGTTGAGCCGCATGCCGCAGGTGCGTGCGGCGTTCGGCACCGGGGACCAGAACACGATTCGCGATTCGGCCAGCGAAGTCTGGGACAAGCTGGCGGACCCGGAGACTCTCTTCCTGGTTTCGGATCCGGTCGGCAATGTCATCGCCTCGGTCGGCAAATCGGTGGACCTGGGACAGGCGCATTTCGTCACTGCCGCGGCGAAAACATTTCCGAAGCAGGCTCGCGGAATGGTGGTGTTGGGAGGGCGCTTGTACCAGATAGTGGTGACGCCCGTGTATGTCGCGAGCAGCCAGGGAGAGGCGCTTCTGGACGTGCTGGCAGCGGGATTCCCGGTGGATGACAGCCTGGGAGCCGAACTGAAAACCTCCACCGGAGGAAGCGATTTCGTGTTTCTGGTGAACGGGAAAGTGGCGGCGTCGACTCTAGACGGGTCTCATCTGGACGGCTCCTGGGCGCGGCAGACGGAAGCCGCCGAATTAGCCGCCGCGCACGGCCAACAAGTCTCAATTGCCGGATCGGACTACTACCAGTTCACCGCTCCGCTGAACGACGTGCAGGGAAATCCCATGGGCGAGCTGCGGATTCTGCGCACGGCCGATTCCGCGAGGGTCCGCATCGCGCAATTACGCCGCCGGCTGGTGATTTTATGGATCGCGGCGATGCTCGCCGGGATCCTCCTAACGTATCTGTTGGCGCGGAGGCTGCTGCGTCCGGTGGAGGCCTTGGACCGCGCGGCGGCGGAGATCGGCGAAGGGAATTACGACGTTCGCGTGCCGGTGCAGAGCCGCGACGAGATCGGGCGGCTGGCCGGCACGTTCAACGGTATGTGCGACTCCATTCGCCAAGGGCGAGAGGAATTGATCCGGCAGGAGCGTATCTCGACCATCGGGCGATTGTCCACGTCGATCATTCACGACCTGCGCAATCCGCTTGCGGCGATTTACGGCGGCGCGGAGATGCTGGTGGACACGGATCTTTCGCCGGAACAGGTGCGGCGGCTGGCGGCGAACATTTACCGCTCCTCGCGGCAGGTGCAGGACCTGCTCCAGGAGTTGGCCGACGTAACGGAGGGGCGCGGCCACGCGCGCGAGATTTGCCGCCTGCGGGAGGTGATCGCGGCTGCTTACGCTCCGGTTGCCGCGAATGCGGAGGCGCACCAGGTGCGCGTGAAGATCGACACGCCGGAGGATATCGAGCTGCCGCTGGACCGCTCGCCCATGGAGCGGGTGTTTCAAAACCTGATCTCGAACGCGGTGGAAGCGATGCCGGAAGGCGGATCGATTTCGATCCGGGCGGAGCGCGAGGATTCCTCCGTGCTGGTCAGCGTGGAGGACACAGGGCCGGGCATTCCGGCGTTGATCGCGCCGCAACTTTTCCAGCCATTCGTGACTGCGGGCAAGAAGAACGGCCTCGGCCTCGGGCTGGCGCTCTCGCGCAAGACGGTTCTGAGCCACGGCGGCGATTTGTGGACGGAAGAGGCCAACGGCGGAAAGAACGGCGCAAGATTCGTCATGCGGCTGCCGCTGTAGGCTAGGGGGTGGAAACGCGCCGTCTGAGGGAGCATGACGCGGAAGCTCTGTGGAAACTTCGCCTGGAGGCGCTCGAATCCGAGCCTTCGGCCTTCGGCGAAGCCCCGGAAGAGCACCGCAGCACATCCGTCGAACAACTTGCCGAGCGGCTGCGTAAGGGCGGGGACTCGAGCATGGTTTTCGGAGCCTTCGCGAGCGGCACGCTGGTCGGTATGATCGGGCTCTACCGCGTCGATCGCATCAAGCGCAGCCACAAAGCCGGAATCTGGGGGATGTTCGTCGCGCGAGAGCATCGCGGGTCGGGCGTTGGACGCATGTTGCTGGATGACGCGATTCGCGCGGCCAAGGCGATGCCGGGGGTTCGCACCGTGAATTTGTCGGTCATCACCGCCAATGCGGCAGCGCGGCAATTGTACTTAAGCGCCGGGTTCCGGGCTTACGGGTTGGAGCCGGGGGCGCTCAAAGCCGGCGAGGACTACTTCGACGAAGAGCACATGGCGCTGGAGTTGGGGAGCGCTATCTCCCCACCAGGTGCTCCGCGTCCACGTTGAACTCATTACAGACGTATTCGTGAATTTCCCAGTTCTGCATGAGCGTGAAGGTGCGCTTGAAGGTGTGCGGCGCGGTGAAGGCCTTGGGATCGTCGAGCGTGATTTCGACTTCCAGGTGGCCCAGATCCGGACGGCGGTAACGTTCGATGACGTGCAGGAGGTCGCTGTGGGGAAGGCCTTGCCCATTCAACCAGGTTTCATCGTTGAATCCGACGGTATCGACCACCAGCGCGTCAGCTTCCCAGTGAGCGATGGAATCGCCCATCCACAGCGGCTCGAGATCCTTGGGATGGCCGCGGCCGTCCAGAAAAAATTGGCGATAGCTGTGCGTGTTACCTTCATCGAGCAGGACGACCAAAGTAGGCGTTTGCACGATCTTTTGCGGAAATGGGGAGATGCGCGGCACGCCCGCCGGCAGGCAACGGCTCTCGGGATCGTCCTTGCTCAGATTCGCACGGCGTTCTTTGTAGAGGGCGTCGGCCCAGGGCTGCAGCGGGATTTGTCCGATAGCGGCGAAGCCAAGGCCGGGATTCCACACGCCGGAGAGGTCGGGTTTGCCATCGGGCGTCCTGGGAGCGGGTCCTTCTGGCGGCGGCTGATCGAAAGGAGATTTGGATGAGGCCGCCGCGGCTGGCTGTGCGTACGCGCATGCCGCAGCGAAGGCGATCGCGAACCACGCCCGCGGGGCGGTGTCGAAAAAAGTCCGCGGCATCGTCACTTGGTGGAGGGTTCGTCGGCGGACGATCCGGCAAACACCTTGCGCCCGTCCGCCAGAATGATCAGCCGCGAATTGGCGTGTAGAGATCCGTCGGCCAGCGGCTTGCCGTCCTTGGCCAGGTAAGCTTCGACGGTGACCTGGTCGCCTTCCTTGAGCGAGTTCCTGGACCATCCGCGAATGGCGAGGGCGTTGGGGCTCAGCGATTCGAATGCCCACGTGGTGACTTTTCCGTCAAGGCCGGTGGATTCGACGTAGACGTAGGCGTGCGGGTTTACCCAGGCGACCTTTTTGACGACGCCCTTAATGGTCACCACCTTGCTGCCGTCGTATTCAGCTTGAAATGAATGGTGCGCCGAGGCGGGCAGTGCTGTCAAAGCCATACCGCAGGCCGCGAATAAGATTGTCAGGGATGCTCGCGTCACACTCCACCTCCCGTTCAAAACGGATGGTAACGTAGGCGTCCCTGAGTTGACAAGCGGGCGATTTTTCGCGCACTTTACGCGGCGGTCCGCGTATGGCAAGGCGCGAAGGGCCCAATGGCGTTGCTCTTCGCTGCGTTCAACTTACGCTTCGCGCTGACGATGTAAGCTTTGGCTCCGCTCTTGTTGGTCAGGCCGAGCATCCGGCTCACGGTGTTCAGAGGTAACTCGCGTCCATAGTGCAGCAGCATGACCTGAGCTTCGGTCTGGTCGAGCGTGTCCATGATGAAGCGCCAGGCTTTGGCGCGGCTCTCTTCCATCTCCACGGTCTCGTGGATATCCGCGCAGCTCAGATCCGGAAGGTCGATCGGAATGGCCTTGGCGGCCCACACCGGCTCTACGGCGCGCTTTTGCAGAGCGGTCATGCACAAGTTGCGCGCGATAACGTACAGCCAGGTGGAAAAGCGGCACTCGCCGCGATAATGATCCAGGTTGCGATAGGCGCGGAGCAGGATTTCCTGGGCCAGGTCCAATACCGATTCGCGATCGCGCGTGAAGCGATAGCACCAGCGCGTCAGGCGAGCCTGATGGCGCCGGAACAGTTCTTCCACGGCGTCTTCCCGGCTGGGTCCCCAGCCTTCGCGATACGCCACGATCAATTCTTCATCCGTGAGTTCCTTCCATCCGCCGAAGGATGCGGCGGGGAGACGGGCGGGCATCGTTGCAGTCACGAAACCATGTTGCGTCCAAGCGCCCGATGAGGTCGTATACGGCTTGTAAAATCGTTGTAAAAACCACGCGGAAAACGCCTTAGGCAAGGCACCCGCGTATCAGGGTGCGGCAGCAGGTGCGGAGGCGGGACCAGGCGAGGACGCGGCCGCCGACACCGGATGCTGCGCGACCGCCGGTTTCGGAATCACTTTCAAGCGGACCTTTACGATGCCGTCGCGAACCATTTCGATGCGCTCAGCCGCGCCCATCGAGAGATCGATGATGCGTCCATGGATGAACGGTCCACGATCGGTGACGCGCACATCGACCTGCTTTCCGTTTTTCAGATTAGTGACCTCGACCCAGGTGTTGAAGGGCAGCGTGCGATGCGCGGCGGTCATCGCGCGCATGTCGAACACTTCGCCGGAAGCAGTGCGGCGGCCGTCGTAAGGGACTCCGTACCAGCTCGCGATGCCGCTTTCGGTCCATCCGAGAGGCGCGGGAGCAGCGGGAACCGGCGCCCGCGCGGAGTTGCGCCGTCCGCACCCTGTCACGGCGGCGAGAGATGCGGCGAGTAGCGCCGCGACCGCGTAAATCGGCCTCCCGGACACTAAAACAATTCTACATGAGGATGTTCTTTAGGTGTTTCCGCCTCCTCAAGGGGTATGCGCGGAGGTCTCCGTGTTCTGGCTGCATTCATTTTTTTCTTGACTTTCAACGCAAAGAACCTTATAAAGAAGACACAACCGCGCTTGCTCTCTGAGTGGCGCGTAATCTGATGTAAAGGGAGAATCACTCGATGAAGAACGCAACGAAGAAAAAGGCGCCGGCTAAGAAGAAGGCTGCCCCGAAGAAAAAGAAGTAGTAGCCACGGCGCTCTAGAAGAGCGAGTTTGAACTTGACGGCCCCGAGCAATCGGGGCCGTTTTTATTTGTGTGGACGTTGTTTTGGCGGGGAAGCCGCGCGGTGAGAGGTGGGAGCGCACAGGCCCGAAGCCGTTGTGCGCGATTAAAACAGTGCCGCGATGTGCGCGCGCAGCTCTGCATACGGCATCGCGCCGGGATGGTACATCCGCACGATGCCGTTGCGATCGATGAGAGCCAGAGTCGGCGTGGTGCTGGCGCCCCAGACGCGGAAGTTCTCCTCGTTGACGATCGCCGGAGCTTCAATCAAGCCCGTGTAATAGGTCTTGCGCACTTGTTCGATGTAACGAATCTCCACTGCAGGCGGGGCGTCCTCGCCGCCGGCGACGTAGCCGTATTTCTGCGTCGGCGCGACAAAAACAAGTCCCCTCGGCGCGAACTCATTCTTCAAGCGCACCAGGTCCGCCTTCTCGGCTTTGCAATCCGGACACCAGTGCGCCCAAAAGAATACGAAAACCGGTTTGGCTTTCGGCAGCACGACGCCAACTAGCGGCGGAGCCGGCTTGCCTTCCAGGCTCAGCTCATTGATAACTTTTTGAATGCGCGCGCGAATCGGCGTCGTGTAGAACTTCTGGCGCTCGCCGGTGAGATAAGCGATGGCTCCGGCGCGCTCCCCGCGCAAAGCCATGACCGCGCCTTCCACTTCGATCGACGCGCCCAGAGCGAGAGCCAGAGGAGCGTTAGGATCCTGGCGCACGGGATGTTTCTTCCACTCCGCCACGGCAAGAGTGTAGGTATCCTGCGACCACTTCTCGGCTTGCGCGAAATTCCGGCGAGCCAGCTCGCCGCGAGCCATCCAGCTCATGGCTTCCAAGGCTTGGGCGTCGTTACCAGCCAAGCGGCGATAATTCTGAAGATCCGCCGCCGCTCCAGCGAAATCGTTGCGGGCAAGCCGCGCTTGGACATCGTCGGCGATTCCTCCGGCCCCGCTGAGGATCGTCTCCCAGGCGAGCGCCGCGAAAACCAAGAAGGCGAGGACGAGGAATGAGCGCAGCTTCTTCACAGTTTCAACGTTTTGAGATACGAGCGAAACGCCTCACCCAAATCATAGCGCTTCAGGGCGAACTCCACGGTGGCCTTGAGGAAGCCCAGCTTATCGCCTGCGTCGTAGCGCGTGCCTTCAAAGCGGTACCCGTAGATGGGACGGCTGCGCAGCAGGTGCTTCAAACCATCGGTCAACTGAATCTCGCCGCCGCTGCCGGGTTCGACCGAATCCAGCGACCGGAAGACTTCCGGCGTCAGCACGTAGCGCCCGATGATCGCAAGATTGGAAGGAGCGTCGGCGGGCTTAGGTTTTTCCACCATGTTGCGAATTCGATACAGGCGATTCTGTCCGCCCGGGTGCGCCACTGGCTCGGCATCCACCACGCCATAAGCGGAGATGGCATCAGGGGGCACTTCCATCAGCGCGACAACGGGAGCGCTGTAGAATTCGTACACGTCCAGAAGTTGGCGCAGGCAGGGGACTTCGGAATCGATGACATCGTCGGATAGGATAACGGAGAAAGGCTCATCAGCCACCAGTTCCCGCGCGCGCAGCACGGCGTGGCCGAGTCCCAACGCCTCCTTCTGGCGCACATAAGAGACGTCGATCATGTCGGAGACGGCGCGCACGGTCGCCAGGAGGTCCTTCTTGCAGCGCGTCTCCAGCAGGTGCTCCAACTCAAAGCTGACGTCGAAATGATCCTCGATCGCGGTTTTGCCGCGCCCGGTAACGATGATGATGTTCTGGACACCGGATTGCATCGCCTCTTCCACGCCGTACTGGATCAACGGCTTATCCACCAGGGGCAGCATCTCTTTGGGCTGCGCTTTGGTGGCTGGAAGGAATCGCGTGCCGAGTCCGGCCGCGGGGAACACCGCTTTACGCACTTTGGCAATCATTGTTTTGATTTTATCCGCTTCGTGGTTTTCGATTTTGTGACAGCCGCCGCGAGTGCGGCTTTGGTTTTACCCGCGAGAGCGGCCTGGGTTTTCTTGGGCAGCCTGGCGAACACCAGATCATAGCTCAGCTTCACCAGGCGCTTGACCTCCGTCCGGGACAGGGCATCTTCGTACTCCAGCGCCACCCAATGCATCCGCGCGCTGTAGGGCGCGGGCACGATACCTGGACGCTCCGTGAGTTCGGCGAAATCTTCCGGTGTGCACTTGAACGACATGCGATGACCCGCCGGCGTCAGCGCCGAAGCCGCATACATCTTGCCGCCGATTTTATACACCAGGTCGTCGCCCCACGGAATGTGCTCCGTGGTGCGCGGCAGGGAGAGACAGTAGATCCTCAGCCATTCCATTTTTACGCTCCCGTCATTTCAGAACGGCAATGGTCGATCCTCCGCCGCCTTCCTCCGGCGGCGCGACGTAGAAACTTTCGACGTGCGGGCTGCGCTTCAACAGGTCCGCTACGGCCTTCTTGAGCACGCCCATCCCGTGCCCGTGGATGATGCGCACTTTCTCCACCTGCGCTAGGGTCGCGTTGTCCAGGAATTTTTCCACCTGTTCGCAAGCCTCCTCCGCGTGCTTGCCGATCAGATTGATTTCGCGATACGAATCCTCAAAGCGCGGACCCTGCGTGAATCCGACGCTCGCCTTGCGCGCTGGTGTTGCAGCGGCCGGCAGGACTTCTTCGATATCGGCGGTCGCGACGCGCATCTTTAGGAAGCCCGCTTCGACCTCCACTTGCCCATCGCCGAGGAAACGGCGAACGACGGCTGGTTGTTTCACCCCGCGCAGCTTGACGCGGGCGCCTTCTTCGAGTTTGAGCTTGCGAGTTTCGGCGTGCGCGGCGGTTTCTCCCGGTTCGGGCTCGGGCTTCGCCAGGGATTCCACTGCTTCCTGAAATTCGCGGCGCGTGCGCGCGACCTTGGCTTGGGCCTTCTCGCTCAGCTCACCGATAGTCTCTCGTGCGCGTTTCTCGAAGCTGGAGGATAACTCCGCGGCGCGCCGCTCCACGTCCTGAATCTTGGCTGAGTATTGGCGTTCCCAGTCCCGTTGGACCGAGCGTTCTCGTGCTTCCACGGCTTGTTCGCGAGCCTTCACAGCGGCGCGCTCCTGCTCGACGGCGGCCATCTGCTGATGCATTTCTGCAAGGAAGCGCGCAACATCCTGTTCCGAGGAAGTCATGCGCGAGCGGGCCTCCTCGATCAGCGATTCATCTAGCCCGAGCCTCCGCGCGATATCGAGACCCGCCGATTGTCCCGGCGCGCCCAGCCGCAACACGTAGGTGGGCTCAAGGGTGGTCTCATCGAAACCCATGGAGCCGTTCAGCACGCCTGCGGTCGAGGCGCCGTACACCTTCATGGCCATCAAATGCGTCGAAGAGAGAGTAAACGCACCAAGCGTACGGAAACGCTCCAGCAGCGCCACGCCCAAGGCTCCGCCTTCTTCCGGGTCGGTCGCGCGGCCGAGTTCGTCGAGTAAGACCAGTGAGTCGGGAGTTGCGCGCTCCAGCATCGACCGGACGGCTCCAATGTGCGCCGAAAAGGAGCTGAGGCTCTCCTGGAGCGATTGATGATCGCCGATGTCGGCCAAGACTTGATCGAACAGCGGAAATTCAGCTTCAGAGGCTGGAACCGGCAAACCGGCGTGAGCCATCAGAGCCAGCAACCCGGCGGTCTTCAGGGCGACGGTCTTGCCGCCGGTGTTGGGGCCGCTGATCAGTAGCGTGCGCTGGTCGCCGTCGAGCGAGAGCGACAGCGGCACCACGCGCCCGCCCTTGGGCTTGAGGATCGCCTCCAGAAGCGGATGACGGGCTTCGCGCAAAAGGATCCTGCGGTTCTCGTCCGGGCTAAGCCGGGGAATGGCGCAATCGAACTCAAAGCCGAATTCTGCTTTGGCGAATATCAGCTCCAAGCGGCCCATGGCGGCTGCGGTTGCCGCGATCTGCTCGGCATGCTCGCGAAGGCGGCCGGTGAATTCGCGCAATAGACGATGAATCTCGCGCAGTTCTTCTTCATGCAGCCGGACCAGCTCGTTGTTGAGCTGGATGGTTTCCAGAGGCTCGACGAAAACGGTGTGACCGCTGCCGCTGGAGCCGTGGATCACGCCGTCGACACGCCGCTCGCGCCCGGTGACCACGGGAACCACGAAACGATCGTTGCGGATGGTCACGAAGTCCTCTTGCAGAGTCCCGTCTTCGCCGTGGGCGCGGAGGAAACGCTCGAGCGATTGCTCGATCAAACGGCGCTGCTTTTCTTGATCACGGCGGAGTTTGCCCAACGCGACGCTGGCGTCATCGGTGAGGGAGCCGTCGGGAAGAATCTTGCCGCGCAGCGAAGCGGTAATCTCGCGCAAGTCGGCGATCGCGGAGGCATGGTTCGCGAGCCTCGGGAAACGTTCGCGAGCCTGCATCAACAAAGAACGTGTTTCTCCCGCCAGGTCCAGAAGGCGCGTCAGCTCGAAAATTTCCGCGGGCTCAAGCGTCGCCCCTTCGATACGCAGCCGCGCCACGGCGGGCCTGGGGTCGGCGCCAGATTCGAAGCGAAGCCGGATGGCTGCGCCCCGCGAGGCCGGCTGGGGTTGGGACCGCGCGCGGATGTGCTCCATCGCCTCGGAAGCGTCGGCCAGGGCGGCTTCGATCGCGGCGCGGTCCGATAGGGGTGTAATGCGGTCGAGCTCCGCGCGGCCCAACGGCGTGTGCACATAGCGGCCCAGCAGCGCTCGCAGTTGTTCGAATTCGAGCTCCGGTTCAGCGAGCATGTTTTCCATGCGCGGGTTTTTGATGTTCGGGCGAATACGCCCTTTCGATCACCTCACGTGTGCCTTCGGTCATCACGTATTCGCCGAGGTCGCCGCGGCGCACCCATTCAACGCGGCTTACATCGTCACCTGCGCGGAGAGCGCCGCCCAACATGCGGCAAACGTAATCGACCAGAATGTAATGATACTCGGCCCTGCCTTGCGCGTCGCGCATGATGCGCTCGAAGATATCGAAGCGCCGCACCGGCTCGATGCGCAAACCGGTTTCTTCCAGGATCTCCCGGCGCACGGCGTCTTCCAAGCGCTCACCCGTTTCTACAAGCCCCCCGGGAAGCGACCAGTAGCCCTTGAGAGGCTCGCCTGCGCGTTCCACCAGCAAAATCGGGCCGCGGCGTCCGGCTCGCGTGAAGATCAGCGCGCCGATGCCCACCAGAGGATGCTCAGGGTACCTGCGGGGCATATTGGGGCGCGCCTTTCATTCCGTCCGCCCGGACGCGGTAGACCGCCGTCCGCGCTGTCACGTACAACGACGAAAAATCCTGGCCGCCGAAAGCCAGGTTGGAGGGAGTCTGGGCGAGTTGGATCTCCCGCAGCAGCTCGCCCTTTGGCGAATAGATCAGGAGATTCTTCGCCGCGGCAAAAACATTTCCTTTCTCGTCCGTGCGGAGGCCGGCGGGCACACCTGCGATCTTGTCCACGAAGATCCGTTCGTTTGAGGCCGAGCCGTTCCCCGCCAGGTCGTACATCCGGATCAGCCGGGCGTCGGAATCCGCAACATACAGCAAGCGGCCGTTGGGAGAAACCGTGATGCCGTTGGGGCGCGTTTTCCAGCGCGCGATCGCCTCCAGCTCACCGTTGGTTTTGATGCGGTAGACGCCGTAGAAATCCAGCTCGCGCGCGTCTTGTTGATTGCCGAACGCCGGATCGGTGAAGTACACGTTGCCATCGCGGCGCACCACAATATCGCTGGGCGCGTTCAGGCGTTTGCCTTCAAAGCGGCTGGCCAGCACCTCGATCTTGCCATTCTTCGCGGTCCGGGTGACGCGCCGGTCACGAAACTCGCAAGTGTAGAGGCGGCCGTCAGAATCGTAGGCGTTTCCGGCGGCGCCGCCGGCGCGGCTGGCGTAATCCGCTTCGCCTTTGCCGGGGGTCCATTTCTTGATCTGATCTGTCACCGTATCGCTGAACAGCAGAAACCCGTCGGCCGACCACACCGGACCCTCGGCATAATGCGCGTCCTTGACGACGGTTTCCACGGTGACGTTGGGAAACTCTTGGGCCCACACGGCCGCGGGCAATAGGAATGCAACAAGGGACTTCACCATTCACGTAGAAACAATGGAGCAGACACGCTCTCCATATCAGAAACTATAGCGGATCGCCAGCAGCCCGTAGCTGTTGCGCCGGTACTCGCCCAGAAAATCACTCACGGCCCCGCGAATCCACGCAATTCCCGCCGTGCCGCGCCAGTGTTGGCCGAAGGTCTCGGAATACTCCGCGCGAGCGAAGGAGGCGGCCGAACGCACGATAGTCTCCACCGTGAAGCTGCGGCGAGGGTCGATGGTCCAATCCGCGCGGCCGACAAAGCTGCGCGCGAATCCTTGCTCCGGATCGAAGAGCAGCGGGTTCAAAGGCGAGCGCGTGACTTGCTCCCCGGCGTAGCCCCCCACGAACGACCATTGGCGCACCTGCCGCTCCAGTTGAATCACATACAGAGCGTAGTCTCCGGGGCCGGAGGCGGCTCGCGGCGAAGTGAAATAAGCGGCCTCGGCTTTCACCGTCACCCATGGCAGGGGCACAGCCGCATCGCCACCATACAGGCGGAGTTGCGGATAATAACGCTGCAACGTGACCGCATTCGCCAGCGGATTAAACGCCGCGCTGAACAGCGGGAGATTGTTTTCGCCGTCGAAAAAACACAGCGAATACTCATAGCCGGTACCCACATGGCGCCAGCGCGCGCCGTATTGCGAGCCTCCGGGATAGCGCGCCCCGCCGTCGATCAAGCCGATGCCGGCTGCTTCGGGAGGAATCACAGTCCAGCGCTGATCGAGCAGCGGCGTCCGGCTGGGGGTAAACCACGGCTGCCACACCAGGTCGATCGAGTTGCTGCCGGTATCGTAGGTCAGGCGCGCGGCGGCGACTCCGAGGAAATCCGGGTCGACCACAGTGGCGATGAAATCCTTGGGCGCGAAGCGGTCGGTCGGGTTTAGAATGTCGGCCTCGCCCCAGCGGATGAACTGCCGGCCGATCTCTCCGGTCCAGCGGCCATGATGCAGGATTCCGCTCAGCCGGCGCACGGAAAGCGCGGGACGAAGAATTTCGCGATCGTCGAAATCCACATGCGCGTTGCGGGCGGTGTCTTTGTGTGAATCCCCGCGCGCGTCGAACGAGGCTTCAAGCGTGAACCACGGCGAAGCTTTGTAGGAAGGCTCCCAGCGGACCAGCATGGAATCGACCGCGTGGCCGCTGTCGTTATCGCCGTCTTGGGGAAAAACCAGCGCGTCAGTCTCGATGAAGCCGCGTTGATCGAACGATTGCGCCGGCGCGCGCGGCGCCGCGAAGAGCGCGATCAGAGCAATACTGACCGGAAGGCCCTTCACTCGGCGATGCGTAGCGCTTCGACGGTGAAAGCTTCGTCCTTGAGCGGAAGATTGTAGTCCACCTTGTCATAGTGCATCGCCGTGCGAGTTTTGCGGATGGTGTCGATCACTCCCACGGAGCGGGCCGTCCAGATTCCCTGGATCATTTCGAAATCCGTGTAGTCGATGGTTCTGGCCAAGCCCTTCTTGTTGTAACATTCAATGCGCTGAAAGGTGTAGTTGGTTTTGTCGATGTAGAAATAACAGTGAGTGTACCCGGAGGCCTTCTTGGGCTTGGCGTCGATCTTCCACTGGCCGTTCATTTCGCCGTCGATCGTGTACGTGTACTGATCCGCGTCGCGCTCTTCCAGGTCCTCGAAGGTGAAATCCGTGCCGAAGAAGCGGGTTGAGCGGTCCTGGACAGCTACCTTTTGCTCGCGTCCCACGGCCGGGCGCCATAGCCATTGATCGCTGGCCGCGTCGGGGTGATTCACGATCAATAGCGCCACTCCCTTCACCTCCGCCGGACCGGTGAAGCGCAGAATGCCTTTGCTCTTCCCGAAATCGCCGATCCGCTCATAGACCCAGCGCTTGGTCACGAGAGCTTTGCTGTTAGCCGGACAGCCCTTGGGCGACGTGCAACTGTAGAGTGTGCCTTCATAACGCATTGAGTTCGTATGCTGGCGCTTTTGCACCTCCAACATGATTTGATGGCCGTCCTGACCCCAGGCCACGCCCGCGGCGGCGGCCAGCAATATAATCGCGATCTTATTCATACTCCAAGGCCTCTACTAATGATCCTCGCACTGCTTGCTCCCCTGGTCCAAGCGCGGCCAACCATGCCGCGCCCAAAATCACCGGCAGCAATCCGAACGCGATCCCGAACGGATAGGCGTATCCGAGATCGATGCCGATAATGTCCCTTTGCGTCACCTGCACGCTGTAATATAACTGCACGGCCCCCAAGCCTAGCCCCAGAGCCAGGCCGATCACGCCAATGGCCGCAGCCTCCATCCAAATAGTGTGCCGTATCTGCCATCGTAATCCGCCGACGGCTTGCAACACGCCCAGCTCCCGCCGCCGGTCGGTGATGGAAACCGTGAGAGCGTTGACGATTCCCAAAATCGCCACCAGCACCGCGACGGCGATCTGCACATAGGTGAGACCGAACCATTGATTGGTCAGGCGGTCGATGTAGCCTCGCACTTCGGCGTTGGTCATCACGAAGATACGGCTCTTGGCCGAAAACGCATTCAGAATCGCCTGCCGCACGCCGGGGGCACTGAAGCCGGGTTTCAGAAAAATGCCGAAGCTGGTGATGCCGGTGTCGTTCCAGGCGCGGACATATGCATCCCGCGAAATGAACAAGGTACCTTGCTGATCCGTGAAATCCCGTACCACGCCCGCAATGCGCATGTGCAGCATGCCGGAAGGCGAGGGGATCTCCACGGAGTCTCCCAATTTTGCTCCATGGAGGGTTACGAAATTTTCCGAGGCGATAGCTCCGGCGCCCGCCAGCGTTTGCTCGAGCATGCGGGCAGGATGGCCGGCCACCAAGGGCTGATGTGAGAATCGCATCAGCGCGCCGTGATCCGCCGCCAGCAGCATCACCGGCGAACCATTCACCTGGATACGCACGCCGCGCACCATCTGCACATCCGCGACGCCGGGAATCGCGCGCAGTCCGGCGCCGAGGGACTCCGGCAACACAAAGGTCCGGTTGGTCAAGTTCTCCACCGGTGTCACCAGCAAATCCAGGTTGAGCGAGACGTGCATCCACTCCGCGATGGCGTCATAGCTGGCGCGGGCCAGTCCGCCGAGCGAAACCACCAGCGCCAGCGACAACATCAGCGCGGCGACGGTTCCGGACGTCCGGCGCGGCGCTTGGATCAAACTGTCGGCCGCCAGAGTGCCCTCCACCGGCCGCACCTTTGCCAGCACGGGTCGGATCGCGCGCGCCAGCCAGAGCGTTACGGCCGGAGAAAGCAGGACCGCTGCCAGCACGGCCAACAAGAATCCAGCGTATAAGACCACGCCGATTCGTCCAAATCCCAGCGCAACCAGCGAGGCGCATACGCAAGCGATGGCCCATCGCCGCCGCGCGCGATTTTCGCCTTCGCTCAAGGATTGATATTGTCCCTTCTGTAACGCCTTCACGGGATCGACGCGCGCCGCGTTACGGGCCGGGATCACGGCCGCGACCAGGCTGGTGAGCACACCCATCGCCCCAGCCGCCAGCGCGAGCTTCGGATCCAATGTGATCTCGCCCGCGCCTTGCGCGACTCCGTAGACGTCCTGGAGCAAGCTTCCGATGTAGCCGGCCATCGCGCGCGCCAAAGCCAGTCCGGCGACGATACCGAGCGCCGTCCCGGCGAGTCCGGTGAGAGCGCTCTCCGCCAGGAACAGCGTGCGAATTTGCGCCCGCGTCGCCCCGAGCGCGCGCAGAATCCCAATCTCCGCGCGGCGCTGCGTGACAGCGATGGCGAAGGTGTTGTAGATGATGAACATTCCGATGAACAGCGCAAACAAGCTGGTGATATCGGAGGCGATGGCGTAGACGCGTGAGGTGGCTTCGAACTGTTGGCCGCGCGAGCTGGGCGGCTCGACTTGAAATCCGGGTCCAAGCGAGGCCTTCAGCTTTTCCTCACCCTCATCCAGGGACACGCCTTCCTTGAGTGCGAGGTCCACGCGATCGAAGCGTTTGCCGCGCCCGAACATTTTTTCCGCGGCGTAGATGTCCATCACGGCCAGGTCGCCGCCGAAAGCGCCGGCCAACCCTCCAGGTTGCATGATTCCACGCACGATGAAGACTTCCTGGCCGGCCATGGTATCGAGGGGCAGGCGGCTGCCGATGGTCAATCCTTTCCGGTCCGCGAGAGTCTTGCTCACCATCAGCGAATCCGGCTGGGCCAGAAACACCAGCGGATCGTCGATGCCGTCCTCGGAATTCTCCAGGTCGTAGGTGCGCAGGCTGCGATCGCCCAGCATATCAACCCCGAGAATCAATAGATTGGTCCCGCCGGCCGAGACGGTGGCTTCGATCACCGGCGCCGCGGCGCTCACTTCGGGAAGGCTGCGGACTTTGTCGAGGACGCCTTCGTCGAAGCCAGGCTCGCCTGCGGTCACCTGCAATTGCGCCTTTCCGGCGATGCGATCGATGGTCTGTTGAAACGCGGCCAGCACGCTCTGATTGGCAGTGTGCATGCCGACGAACACAGCCACGCCTAACACGATTCCCGCGATGGTCAGCAGCCAGCGGAATCCGTGCTTGCGCGCGTAAGGCCAACTGATCAGGCGCAGCAGCATCATTTGGTGACGTCCTCAAACACTCGGCCGTCGCGAATGTGAATGGTGCGGGCGCAGGATTCAGCCACGCCGGCATCGTGCGTCACCACCAGAACGGTCGAGCCGAGCCGCTGATGCAAATCGTGAATCAGGTCCAGAATTTCGAGGCCGGTGACGCTATCCAGGTTGCCGGTCGGCTCATCGGCTAGCAGCACGGGAGGGTACACGCTCAAAGCTCGGGCGATGGCTACGCGCTGCCGCTCACCTCCGGAGAGCTCGTCGGGGAGGTGATCCATCCGCGCATCGAGCTTCACCAGCTCCAGCAACTCCCTGGCGCGCTCAGCGGTTTTCTTGCGCGGCCATCCGCGCAGATGCAGGGGAAGGGAGACGTTTTCGAGGCAGGAAAGCGTAGGAAGCAGATTGAAAAATTGAAAGATGAAGCCGATTTTATCGCGGCGGATGCGGGTGAGCTCATCGTCGCTTAACTGCGAGAGCGCCGATCCATCCAGGACCACTTCGCCGGAAGTAGCGCGGTCCAAGCCGCCGATCAAATTCAACAGCGTCGATTTCCCCGACCCTGATGGTCCCACGATAGCCACCAGCTCACCCCGGCAGATTTCCAGGTCGATCCGGTCCAAAGCGGTCACTTTGCGCGCGCCGTCAAACTGTTTCGACACCCCTTTCAGCGAGATCACTACCTTTCATGATGGCAGGTACAATCGGACATGCGGATTGGGGTGGATGCGGGCGGCACCTTTACGGATTTCGTCGTCCTGCACGACAACGGCCGTCTGGAATCGTTCAAGTTACCCTCCAATCCGCATGCTCCGGCGCAGGTGATTCGGGCCGGTCTGGAGCGCGCGGCCGGCTCGGCGAAGAGGGTTGACGTGGTTCATGGGTCCACGGTCGCCACCAACGCACTGCTCGAGCGCAAGGGCGCGCGCACCGCTTTTGTGACCACGGCCGGATTCGAAGACCTCCTCGAGATCGGCCGCCAGAATCGGGCCGAGCTGTATAACCTCACGCCTGCGCCGCGCCGTCCGCTGATCGATCGCGCGTTGTGCTTCGGCGTGGAGGAGCGCACGCTCTTCGATGGCTCGGTTTTGCGCGCTCCTTCGCTCGCCGCGCTGAAGCGGCTAGCCGCGAAATTGAAGCGTTCGCGAGCCCGCGCAATCGCCATTTGCTTCCTGCACTCCTACCGGAATCCGAAACATGAGCGCGCGGCGTTGAAGGCGCTTACGGACCTCGACGCCTACATTTGCGCATCGCACCAAATCAGCCCGGAATTTCGTGAGTATGAGCGGGCCTCAACCGCCGCGGTTAACGCTTACGTCGGGCCACTGATGGAAGCGTATTTGACTGAGCTTAGCCGCGCCCGGCGCTTCCGTATCGCGATCATGCAATCGAACGGCGGATTTTTATCGGCGAGCGGTGCAGCGCGGCATGCTGTGCGCACCGTCCTCTCCGGGCCGGCGGGCGGCGTGGTGGGCGCTGTTACCGTCGCGCGGGCGAGCGGGCTCCGGCGATTGCTCGGCTTCGACATGGGCGGCACTTCCACCGATGTCAGTCTAGTGGACGGTGAGCCACGGCACACCACCGAGTCTCTAATCGGCGGGCTGCCGCTTCGCGTCCCCATGCTGGATATTCACACCGTTGGCGCGGGCGGAGGGTCCATCGCGCGCGTCGACGCCGGAGGGTTGTTGCGCGTCGGCCCGGAGAGCGCGGGCGCGGACCCCGGACCGGCCTGCTATGGCGAGGGCACCGAAGCCACCGTGACCGATGCGCACGTCGCGCTCGGCCGAATGGAGACGCTGTTGGGCGGCGCGATGGCCATCGACGCGAATCGGGCTGCGGCGGCGATCGATCGCATCGCGAAGCGGCTTAAGCTTTCCCGCGACGCAGCCGCTGCCGGCATCCTGCGCATCGCCAACGCGAATATGGAGCGCGCGATTCGGACGATCTCCGTGGAGCGGGGCCACGATCCGCGCGACTTCGCTCTGGTCGCTTTCGGAGGATGCGGGGGGTTGCACGCGTGCGAAATCGCCGCGGAGCTTGGCATTCGAACCGTGATTGCGCCCCAGTATGCCGGAGCTCTTTCCGCACTCGGCATGTTGATGGCGGATCCGGTGCGCGATTATTCCGCGGGCGTTCTGGGACGCGGCAATCTTGAGGAGCGCTTTGCCGCGCTGGAGCGCCAAGCCAAACGTGAATCATCGGATGCGATGATCGAGCGCTCCGCCGATCTCCGCTATCGCGGCCAGAGTTACGAGATCAACGTTGCTTGTCCCGGTTCGATCGAGGAGTGCGCTCCGCGCTTCCATCGTGAGCACGCCCGGCTCTACGGCTACGCGAATCCGAACACCGAAATCGAAGTTGTTACGCTGCGGGTCCGCGCGCGGACGGCTCTCACCAAGCCGTCGCTAGGAGCCGTCCGTTCCGGCGCGGGCCCGGGTCCTACGCGCCGCAGGGTCCTTGTCGATGGCGGGTGGCGGAATCTCGAAGTCTGGGATCGCGAAGGCCTTGGGGCAAAAATACGCCGTGGCCCGGCTATAGTGCTCGAGTATGGCTCAACCACCTTGGTCCCATCCGGTTGGCGGTATCGCCTGGACCGGGGTGGCAACCTATTGATCCAACAGAGCTGAGAAATATAGCTCCTTTTTGACGCGGCGCGAGGCAGTGTATGGAATCGTTACGCTAGGACCGTGGAGTTCGAATGGGACCCTGTCGAGCCTCCGCAGGCACAAGGTTTCGTTTCACGACGCTGCGACCGTGTTTGGCGATCCACTATCTAGCACCGCTCCCGACCCGTACCGTGCATTCCGGGAGCAGCGGTACATTACCATCGGCATGTCTCAAAGGCGCCGGCTCCTAATAGTGTCCCACTCGGACAGCGGCGAGCGGGTTCGGATCATAAGCGCGAGAACGTTGAACAGAAGAGAAAGTAAGATCCTATGAAGAGATCTTCGAATGGCTCAGGCGATGAGCTACGCAAGGAATACGACCTGAGAGAACCTCTAAAGAGTAGCGTGCGCGGAAAATATTTCGAAGCGCTACCTTGCCGGCACAAATCCGGTGTTGTTAGAGCCTGATGTGCGTCGCGTTTTTCAGGACCAGGCGTCGGTCAATGAAAGCCTTGCGTCTGGCGATCCGGCTGGGCAAGCTGGCATCCTCGAAATAACATCCTCCGCACCGCGGCGTTCGGCGAAAATGCCTACCTCCACTGTGCCAAACTTAAGATTCGTGTCTACAAAACCAAAAATACGCTCTACCACAATTCTCTGCGTTCGCCGGGATGGCAAAGTGGTGATGGCCGGGGATGGCCAGGTGACGCTTGGCTCAGAGGTGCTGAAGGCCGGCGCCAAGAAATTGCGCCGGTTGTACAACGGCAAGATCGTGGCTGGATTCGCGGGGTCCACGGCCGACGCTTTCGCCCTGTTCGCCCGTTTCGAAGCCAAGCTGGAACAGCACAACGGCAACCTGCCTCGGGCGGTGGTGGAGCTGGCGAAGGAATGGCGCACGGACCGGGTGCTGCGCCATCTGGAAGCGCTGCTGCTGGTGGCCGACACGGCCAACACCTTCATCGTTAGCGGCAATGGCGACGTGATCGAGCCGGATAACGACATCGCGGCCATCGGCTCCGGCGGAGCTTTCGCCAAGTCCGCGGCGATCGCGCTGATGGAAAATACGAAACTTAGCGCTCGCGCTATCGTCGAAAAGTCAATGGCCATCGCGGGCAAAACCTGCATCTATACTAATGAGCAAGTGGTCTACGAGGAGTTGGGCTGATGGTTATCTACCTGCCCGCGCAAGCCGCTGAAGACGTGCCGGTCCTGGACGAACTGACGCCGCGCGAAATCGTCCGCGAGCTCGATAAATACGTCATCGGCCAAGCCGAGGCCAAACGGGCGGTCGCGATCGCGCTGCGCAACCGCATCCGCCGGCAAAAGCTGGAGCCGGAAATCGCCGATGAAGTGATGCCCAAGAATATCCTCATGATCGGGCCCACCGGCGTCGGCAAAACGGAGCTGGCGCGAAGGCTGGCCAAGCTCGCCAATTCTCCGTTTTTGAAGGTCGAGGCCAGCAAGTTCACCGAGGTGGGTTACGTCGGGCGCGATGTCGAGTCCATGATTCGCGACCTGGTGGAAATTGCCATCGACATGCTGCGCGAGGAACGCCTCAACGAAGTGGGTGAGCGGGCCGAGCGCAACGCCGAAGAGCGTCTGCTGGACCTGTTGATGCCCCCGCAGCCCGAGCCGGCTGAAAGCGCCGACCGCTCCCGCGAAAAACTCCGCGAGCGCCTGCGCACGGGCAAGCTCGACGACCGCATGGTGGAGGTCGACGTCAAGGAGCGCGGTCCAACTTTCGAGGTCACCACCGCCGCCGGTATCGAGGAGATGGACATCAACCTCAAGGACATGCTCGGCGGGCTGTTCGGAGGGCGCACGCGCAAGCGCAAAATGCGTGTCAGTGAGGCGCTCGATTATTTGATTCAGGAAGAGGAGCAGAAGCTGGTCGATATGGACCAGGTGACGCGCACGGCCATCGACCGGGTGGAGCGCAGCGGGATCATTTTCCTGGACGAAGTGGACAAGATCGCGGGGCGCGAAGGGGGCCACGGCCCGGATGTCAGCCGCGAGGGAGTGCAACGCGATATTCTGCCTATCGTCGAAGGCACCACGGTCAACACGCGCTATGGCTTCGTGCGTACGGATCACATCCTGTTCATCGCCGCGGGAGCGTTCCACGTCTCCAAGCCCAGCGACTTGATTCCGGAATTGCAGGGCCGCTTCCCCATTCGCGTGGAGCTAAAATCGCTCAGCGAACAGGATTTCATCCGCATTTTGAAGGAGCCGAAGAACGCGCTGATCAAGCAGTATCAGGCGCTGCTCGACACCGAGGGCATCAAGCTCACCTTCACGCCGGACGCGCTCGAAGAAATCTCGCGTTATGCCGCCCGCGTAAACGAGGCCACGGAAAACATCGGGGCGCGGCGTCTGCACACGATTCTTGAAAAGCTTCTTGAGGAGGTCTCCTTCGACGGCCCCGATCTCAAGCGAAAAACCGTCAAGGTGGACGCAGCCTACGTGCGCAGACAGCTCGCCGACATCGTGAAGGACCAGGACCTCAGCCGGTACATTCTGTGAGGCTTCGGCCTGTGAAGTTTTGGCCCCTGAAGCTTTGGCTTGCACTAGCCGGATCGGCGGGCGTGCTGCTGCTCACCTCCTGCATCGTTCTGGGACCGGGCTATATCGGACCCGTTCAGCCTCCGGTGCTCGACATTCCGGTGATGGTGTCCGATCTGCGAGCGGTGGAATACGGCGATCAGATCATCGCGTTCTTCAGCATCCCCAGGCTCAGCACGGAGGGTCAGACGCTGAAGAGCCTTCGCGCGATCGATTTCTACGCCGGTCCCGGCGCCGGCTCCGACATTCCGGATACGTGGGTGCAGTCGGCGGCGCATTACAGCGTGCCGGCGCCCAGCGGCAGCTCCACGCTGATCACCGGCCCCTATGAGTACCGCATTCCCACGCAGGCGTGGATTGGGAAAGACGTGGTGCTGCGCGTCCGCTCCACCGGGCCTAAGCGGCGGAGGTCGTTATGGTCGCTGCCCTTAGCGCTGAGCGTGACCGCGCCGCTCGTGCAGCCTACCGGAGTGATGAGGGAAAGCCAGAAGGACGGAGTGCATCTAGTCTGGCAAGGGTCCGGACCGAAATATCGCGTGATGCGCTCGACCGGCAACGCCATGCCCGAAGCGATTGGGGAAACCGGCAAGTCAGAATTTGTGGACGGCTCCGCACAGTTCGGAACGACCTATCGTTATCAGGTTCTGGCGTTCGCGGACGACAAGCACCAGAGCCTGATCTCTGCGCCGACCGATCCCCTGACTCCGGTAGACGTTTTCCCGCCTGAAGTTCCCAAAGGCGTGACCGCTGAGCCGGGAGTCAATGCGATCGAACTCGAATGGGAGTTGAACACGGAGGCTGATTTCAGGGGCTACAACGTGTTCCGTTCCGTCGATAACGGACCGTACGTGAAGGTCGCGTCGCTGATCACGGCCGCGACTTATCATGATGCCGATGTGCAGCCCGGCAAGGTGTATCGCTACCAGGTCTCCGCGGTGGACCTGCTCAACAACGAAAGCGACCGCTGCCCACCTGTACAGGCGATGCCGCAATAGCGGCAGGCTCCGTCGTTCTCGTTAGGGGTGCTCTGAGGCCAATCCCCTTTGGCGGTCTACGTGCATCGCCCTAGCATCATGGGTTCAAATTTCAGACACTACCCCTATCTGTGTTCGGAGCTGGTGTCGATCGCCACCAGGGACCAACCACAGGCCCCGGCGGTGCACGGCAATCTGGAAGCGATCGGAGAGCGATACGCGTTGCTGCTCACGGAAATCCCACTGGCCGTCGGCGCCAAGGTTGCTATCCGCCCCGGTACTCAGGTTTTGCATGGCACCGTCGCGTCATGTGAGTTCGAAGACCCGCTGGGCTACTTCATTGAACTGCAGTTTGGAGTTGCGTCCCGATGGTCCCGGGCAATGTTCGAGCCGGAGCACCTGACGGTGGCTGGCAAAAGCGATCCGGAGCCGGAGGCGCCTCGGGTTTTTCCCTTAGTGAGTACTGAGAAGTTTGTACCTAGCCGCTGCAATTTGCGCGGCAATATCTGCACGACCGCTAATTCTCATGGGAGCGGCGCTCGTGGCTCGGCATCCGCGAGGCTGATCGGCTACCATCGCCGGCGAATCCTGCGCCGAGCCGGATAACGGCGCCCTTCAAATTGCGTTCCGGGCAGCCCGGCTCTGCTACACTCAATTTTGAAAGATGAAACAGGCGGCATCAGCCGAGGTTTTCAACCTCAAAGTTGAGTTCTCCCGCGAAATCGACGGCCGGTGGATCGCCGACATCCCGGCTTTGCCTGGAGTCACGGTCTACGGGCGAACTCGCAAGCAGGCTCTCGCAGCCGCGGAGGCACTGGCCTTGCGAGTGATCGCGGATCGGATTGAGCACGGTGAGGCTATGCCCGGTGAGATGACCGTGTCTTTCGCGGCGTAGCCGTTTACAGATCCCTGGGCCGCAACCCCGTTTTCTCACCCAGCAACTTGAGTGCGCCAGGCCCCAGTTCCCTCCGATCATGATAGGCGAAGACGTAATCCGGCCAACCGGACTTCGCGAGGATGCGATGGGAGCCGGTCTGACGCTTGATCCGCCAGCCATTTCGCCGGAGTGCGGCTAGGACCACGCGGGCCTTGGTGGACGGCCATTGGGGCTCCTTTTTCATTCGGCCTTCCCTTTAGAGGAGGCGATGTAGTGGCGGGGCAGGGTCGCCTCGAACATCCTCTCCGCGGCGTTCCAGGTCGTCGCCAACGGCACTCTCTTGGGGGCGACCCAGCCAATGTGACGGAAGAAGGATTTCGCTCTTACACCACCTGAGTGGCTTCCTCCATTAATGGTGACCGTGAACGAGTTTCGCTCGCCTCTGGGCGCCGCCTTGACCGCAATCCTGCACTTGCTCCTGTCCCAGAGAATAACAACTGATTTGACTCCAGCCTCGATCAAAAGTCGGCACGCAGCGGCATTGAAGGCGATCAGGCCCAGCGGAGATACTGCAAGACTCGGGGTGCTAACTCGAACGGCGCTTCGCTGAAAGACTTCGTAAGCCACGACTAAGTCCTCTAGGACTAAGTATACTCCACCTAAGTCTTTTATGCGAACCTAAGTCCAACCTCGAATGCGGCTCATGGGGCGGACCGATAAATCGGTGCTAGCCTGTTCCCATGAGGATTCTGGCGGCTCTTGCTCTTCTCCCGGGCCTCGTGTTGGCCCAAGCTCAGGCACCTACCAAGATCACTTCGGTCGAAGGCATCACCGAGTATCGGCTGGCCAACGGACTTCAGGTCCTGCTCTACCCGGACAACTCCAAGCCGACATTCACGGTGAACGTCACGTATATGGTCGGGTCGCGGGAGGAGGGGTACGGCGAAACCGGGATGGCGCACCTGCTGGAGCACATGATGTTCAAGGGCAGCGCACACCATGGCGAGATCCTGGCTGAGCTCAACGCGCACGGAGCGGTGAACGAAAACGCATCCACCGATTACGACCGCACCAATTACTACGAGACGCTCAACTATACTCCCGAAAATCTGCGCTGGACTCTCGAGATGGAAGCCGACCGCATGGTCAACTCCTTCATCGCGAAAAAGGACCTCGATAGCGAGATGACGGTGGTGCGAAACGAGTTCGAACGCGATGAAAACAGCGCTGCCAATGTACTGGAGGAACGCGTACTCTCGACCGCGTATCTGTGGCACGCCTACGGCCGCGCGGTTATCGGCACGCGCAGCGACATCGAAAAGGTCCCGATCGAAGCGCTTCAGGCTTTCTATCACAAGTATTACCAGCCCGATGACGCCATGCTGGTTTTGGCCGGAAAATTCGATCCGGACCAGGCGCTCACTGAGATCAACGCAACGCTCGGCGCGATTCCGAAGCCCACCCGCACTCTCACGCAACCCTACACTGAAGAACCGGCGCAGGACGGTGAACGCGAAGTCACTCTGCGCCGAACCGGCGGCGAGCAGATCGAGATGATGGCGTACCACATTCCCGCCGCGGCGCACCCGGATATGGCGGCCATCGAAGTTCTGGTGGAGCTGATGGGCGACCGCACTTCCGGCCGTCTGCGTAAGGCCCTGGTCGACACCAAGAAAGCCGTCTCGGCTTCGGCGGACGAAAACATGCTGCACGACCCGGGCTACCTGTTGTTTTCGGCGCGCGTCGCCAAGGACGGCTCGCTCGACGACGTGGAGAAAACCATGCTGGGAGTGATCGGCGGAGTTGTGACGGAGCCCCCTTCGAAAGATGAAGTCGATCGGGCGCGCACCCGCTTACTGAATCGCACCGAACAATCACTCAAAAACTCGGCGCGGGTGGGGCTGGATTTGAGCGAGTGGAGCTCGATGGGCGATTGGCGGCTGCTGTTTCTGAATCGCGACCGTGTGGAACAGGTCACGCCGGAAGACGTCGCGCGCGTGGCCAAGACCTATCTGAAAGATTCCAACCGGACCATCGGCAAATTCATTCCCGAAGACAGTCCCGACCGAACGGTGATCCCTTCGGCGCCGGATCTCGAAGCTACGCTGCGCAATTACAAGGGCAAAGCCGCGGTGGAAGCGGGCGAGGCATTCGATCCCAGTCCCGCCAATATCGAGGCTCGGGCGATCCGCGTGACGCTGCCCAGCGGAATCAAGATGGTGCTGCTGCCGAAGAAGAATCGGGGAGGCACGGTGACTGCGCAACTAGAGCTGCACTTCGGCGATGAGACCAGCCTGTTCGGCAAGGCGACGGCGGCGCAGATGGCGGGCAGCCTGCTCGGGCGCGGCACTGCGAAGCATACACGGCCGCAGCTTCAAGATGAAATGGACCGGCTGAAAGTGCAGGTACGCGCGAGCGGCGCTCTCGAGGGGGCGAATGCTTCCATAACGGCGGAGCGAGGCACGCTTGGCGATGCACTCCGCCTGGCAGCCGAAATCCTGCGCGAGCCCAGCTTCCCCGAATCCGAATTCGATCAGAACCGGCGCGCGGCGCTCGCGCGTCTCGAGAGCAGCCGCGACGATCCGCGCACGGTCGTCATTGAGCAGCGCTCGCAGTACATTTCGCCCTATCCGCCGGGCGACCCGCGCGCGGCCCGGAGCGCGGACGAGCAGGAGGCGGATCTCCAGAAAGTAACGCTCGACGACGCCAAGAAATTCTACAGCGATTTCTACGGCGCATCCGACGCCGAATTTGTCGCGATCGGCGATTTTGATCCCGCTGAAGTGCAGAAGCTGGTGGCGGACTTATTCGGGGATTGGAGAAGCCCCAAGCCTTACAAAGTCATCACGCGAACCTGGCAGAAGTTGACGCCGGTGGAACGCTCCACCGAGACTCCCGACAAAGCCGACGCGAACTTCGCGATGATTTCGACCATGGCGATGACGCAGGACGATCCGGATTATCTGCCCATGGCCATGGCGGAGCTGATGCTCGGCGGCGATCAGAAGAGCCGCCTGTGGACCCGGGTACGGGAGAAGGACGGTTTGAGCTACAGCGTGAGCACTTCGTTTAGCGCGGGCGTGCAAGAGAAGTTCGCGACCTTCAGCGGGGCCGCGATTTGCGCTCCGCAGAATATCGGCAAGGTGGAGGCCGATTTCAAGGAAGAAATCGCGCGCGTCGTCCGCGCCGGATTTACCCAGGCCGAATTCGATGCGGCCAAGAAGGAGCTGCTCGATCAGCAGCAGGTACTCCGCTCGAGCGACCGGTCGCTGATGGGCTCCCTGCTCAACCAGGCGCACTACGGCTGGACCATGCAACGCACCATCGACCGTGAAGCCAAACTCGCCGCAATGACTCTGGACCGGGTGAATGCGGCCGCGCGAAAGTGGCTGGATCCGGCGTCCTTCGCCATCTTCAAAGCCGGGGATTTCGAAAAGAAGTAAAGCGTGTTCAAATATGCCGCAGCGCCACGGCTGCGTCGACCTGTGCGGCTCGCCGAGCGGGCAGGTAACAGGCGGCCAGGATCGCGGCCAGTAATGCCATGGCGGCGAAGATGAACGTCTCGAGATCGCGCGTGCTGACGCCGTACAGCAGCGTCGCCAGGTAGCGGCTCAAACCTAAGGCTCCGCTGACGCCCAGAGCCACGCCGATCAGGGCCAGCACCGCTCCTTCACGCAAAATCAGCTCGACGACTTGCGCGCGCTGCGCGCCCAAAGCCAGCCGGATTCCGATCTCCGCGGTTCGCAGCGTAACTAGGTAGGACATGACGCCGTAGACTCCGATCGACGCGAGGAAGAGGGCGATCACCCGAGAGAGCGGCATCGAAACGCCGGGGTCCGAGCGAATCCGCCAGGCGCTGCTCCAGAGTTTTGGCGTCGTAGACAGGTTGATCACGATCGATACCGGCGACGGTGCGTTCCAGAGCGGGGATCAGCGCGGCAGGATCTTTCGAAACACGGATGAGAAGGTTGGATCGCGACAAGCCGGACTGATGCTCCTGTTGGATGGTGCGATAGAAGGAGGGGGTAACATCCCGGTCGAGCCCAGCCTGATGAATATCGCCCACCACGCCGACGATTTCCGCCCAGCCGCGGTCCGGCGAGTCCAGGCTCTTCGTGCTGATGCGATGCCCGAGCGGATCTTCACCAGGAAAGAATTTGCGGACGAAGGCCTGATTTATGACGACGTCCAAGGGCGCATCGCCGGAATCGGATGGAGTAAGCAGGCGCCCTTCGATGAGTGGTACGCCGAGCGTGCGGAAATAATCCGCGCTAACGTCAATGAAGTCGGACAGAGGCGCTTGGCCGGCTGGCGGAAGCGGGCGATTCTCGATGATGAAGACGCCGCGGTTTCCACTGGTGCCTCCCGCGGGGATCGCTCCCACACTCGCTGACTCCACTCCCGGTAAGCTCCTCACCTGTTGCAGCAAGGCTTCCATGAACTCGCGCTGCCGGTCCAGACTCACGTAGCTGGGACCGGTCATATTGATACGCGCGGTCAAAACGTTGGCGGGATTGAAGCCGGGATCCATGATGCGCAGGCGGTAGAAGCTTTTCGCCAGAAGGCCCGCGCCGATGGCCAAGGTCAACGAGAGCCCCAATTGCGCGACCACCAGGATCTGTCGCGCGCGGCGTACTCCGGCGCCTCCGCTTGCCGTTCGGGATTCGCCTTGCAAAACTTCTCGGACCCCAAAGCCCAAGGAGCCGAGCGCGGGAGCGAGGCCAAAAGCGACGCCGGTTAGCACGGTGACGAGCAGCGCGAAGATCGCGGTCGAAGAATCGATGGCGACCTCAGGTAAACCGGCGAGCGCTGTTTGCCGCATCGCGTTGAGTGCGCGAATCGCGAACATAGCCAGCCCGAGTCCGATGCCTCCGCCCAGCAGTGAGATTAACAGCGACTCGGTGAGAAGTTGCCCGACGATGCGCCGCCGGGGCGAGCCGAGAGCCACGCGCACGGCGATCTCTCTCCGCCGCGACGTCGCGCGCGCGAGCATCAGGTTCGCCACGGTGAAGCAGACAATCATCAGCATCAACGCCACTGCACCGGAGAAAACCAGCAGCGCGGGCCGCATGTCGCCGGTCAGGTGTTGCTGCAAGGGCTGGGAGACGAACTTGATGGTTTGGAGAAAGCCCTGCCGCTTGTACGTTTCCGGGTATTCATTGGTGACCAGGGCGGTAAGACGATTCAGCTCCTGATTGATATCGCTGGGTGTGGCGGAGGGGTTCGCGCGGGCGACCATGTCCACGATGCGCATCGCTCTGCGCTGCCGCTGCTGCGCTTCATCGAGAGCCAGAGGAATCCACAGGTCGGAACCCTGCGGATAGTCGAACCAGCGCGGCATGATGCCGACCACTTGCGCGATGGCCCGGTCCAAACGGATCTTCTGCCCGACGATTGCGGAATTGCCACCGAAGCGGCGCTGCCACAGCGAGTAGCTCAGTAGGACGACTTTGTCGGCACCGGGCTTGTCCTCCTGGGGAAGGAACGTGCGCCCGTAGACTGGTTGAACCCGAAGCGTGGAAAAGAAGGACGCGGTGACTTGTCCGGCAACCAGCCGCTCCGCCTGATCCGCGCCGGTCCAGTTCACTCCGCTACTGTCGAACGCTCCCATATCGCGAATCGCGGAGTTGGAACTCAGATTTTCCCGAATGGTGAAGTAGTCCGGAGCCAGGCCCATTTCTCCGAACTTGGTCGTCTCCAACACGCTATACAGCTGGGCCGGGTGCGGGAACGGCAGCGGTCGCAATAGCACTGTATTCACAATGCTGAACATCGCGGCGGCTGCGCCGATTCCCAACGCGACGGTTAGTGCCGCAATCACGCTCCAGCCGGGCGTCTTGGTGAGCAACCGGACTGCGAACCGTAGGTCTTGATGAAGCGAATCCCACCACAGCCAGCGCCGGGACTCGTAAAAGCGCTCCTGGGTGCGGGTGAGATTGCCGAAGCCGCGGCGTGCTGCCGCCAAAGCCTCTTCCTCGCTTAGACCTTTCTCCCGATACCGGTCGGCCTCCAGGCGGATGTGGGCCTCGAGTTCGAAGAAGAAATCCCCGCTGCCGCGCTTGCGTTTCATGAGGCACCCTCAGGACCCAGCACCCGGCCAATGGCCCCGGCCAATCTGCGCCAGCGCGAAGTCTCCACGGCCAGTTGTTTGCGGCCGGTTTTGGTCAGCGTGTAAAAACGCGCCTTGCGATTGTTGCCGGAGACGCCCCATTCGGCCGAGATCCATTCGCGGGCTTCCAGGCGCTGCAGGGCGGGGTAGAGAGCGCCGTGCTCGACCAGCAACTCCTCGCCGGAGCTGTCCTGGATCGCGCGAGCAATGCCTTGGCCATGCTGCGGCCCTAGCGCCAAAGTGCGCAGGATCAACAGGTCGAGGGTTCCCTGCAGGAGGGTCAGGCGTTCGATTTCTTCCCGGGTCGACATTTGACCCGAGTATGCACCCGTTTGGGTAAGATGTCAACCCCAGCGGAATGCCCCAGCGGAATGCCCAGCGGAATGCCGAGTGGCTGCCGCTAATCCGCGGCGCCGGTGGAGGTGCGCTCGGGCTCTTCGTTATCCGAAACGGCGGGTGTCGCGCGGCCGCGGTGCGCAGGTTCGCGTAGCCAGGGACTCGGTTTTACACTATAGATATGAGCGCGGCGAAGACTTAGCTGACAGCCGAAGAATTCGACAACTACCCGTTCGAGGAAGACAAGCGCTACGAGCTCGACCAGGGGGAGTTGATCGAGATCACCAGGCCCGTGTACCGGCATAACCGCGTTCTGAAGAACCTTCAGTTCGAATTGGAAGCGTTTCTGCGGCGCACGAAACAGGGAGAGCTTCTGATTTCCGAGAACCTCTATGCGCTCGCGCCGGGCGCCCGATCTCGCCGTCATTCTGGGCAACCGCCGGCAAGAGCTTGAGTAGTCCACGGTCATCAAGATCATTCCCGAGATTGTCGCCGAAGTGCTTTCGCCCAGTGAAACGGCGCGCATGATCCAACGCAAGCTGAAGCAGTATTTCCAAGCCGGTGTGAAAGAGGTGTGGCTGATCTACCCGGAGGCCCGCGAGGTCGAAATCTGGACCGATCCAAACCCTCCAGAAAGTGCTCTCACGGGAGACGCAACCCTCCAATCGCCGCTGCTACCCGGCTTCGCACTGCCACTAACAGATCTGTTCTCATAAGCGTCTTCACCACACTCGGCAGGAGTGGACCGGCGACATCGGCTGGCCCGCATTGCAACTGAAAGCCCGGGCAAATTCGGGCATATTAGAGACTGCGCCGTTAACGCGATCGGGCGCGGGCGAATGGGGATCGGTCAGCGCCCGTTGCCGGCCGCTTTCCGGGGTCTGATTTTGGCACCACACCTGGGCCCAGCCCAGGAAGAAGCGTTGATCCGCGGTGAATCCATCCACCGGCGGAGTCTGTTTGCCGGCTTCCATGTCTTTCAAAGCCATGTAGGAGATGCGCAAGCCGCCGTTGTCGGCGGTGTTTTCGCCGAGCGTGAGTTTGCCGTTCACTTTCACGTCGTCGACGGCGGTGTAATCGCCATACTGCTTGACCAGGCAATCGGCGAGAGCCTCGAAGGCCTTGGCGTCGGCATCGGTCCACCAATCGCGCAGGTTGCCCTTGTCGTCGAACTGGCGGCCCTCGTCGTCGAAGGCGTGGGTCAGCTCATGCCCGATCACCGCGCCGATCGCGCCGTAATTCACGGCGTCATCCAGTTTGTTGTCGTAAAAGGGAGGCTGCAGAATTCCGGCGGGGAAATTGATATCGTTTTCCTGGGGATCGTAATAGGCGTTGACGGTGGGCTGGCTCATCTCCCAGTCGGTCTTGTCCACGGGCTTGCCGATCTTGTTCAAGCGCCGGGCCACGTCGAAGGCGCTGGCGCGCGCGGCATTGCCATAGGCGTCGTCGCGGGCAATTCTGACGTTGGAATACGTGAGCCAGTGCGCCTTGTCGCCGATCTTGTTGGTGACCGCGTGCAGCTTGGTCAGCGCTTCCTGCTTGGTCTGGGGCGACATCCACGCCAGCGATTCAATATCCTTCTGCATCGACTTTTCGATCTCGCCCACCATCTCCTGGGTCCGCTGCTTGCCTTCCTTGCCGAGCGTTTCATCGACGAAAGCTTTTCCCAGCGCGTCCGGTAACTGCTGATCGGTCAGATCCACGCAGCGCTTCCAGCGCGGGCGCATTTCCTTTGCGCCGCGCAACGTCTTGCCATAGAAGTCGAAGTTTTCCTCTTGGAAGGCGGTGGGGAGCACCTCCGTGTTGGAGCGCACCAGGTGCCAGATCATGTAGGTCTTCAGATCGTCAAGGCTGTATTTGCCGATCACTCCATTCAGCGCCTTGACGAACGGCGGCACGGAAACATCCAGGCTCTGAATCGTCGGCGCGCCGACAGCGTGAATGAACTTGGGCCAATCGAAATCCGGCCCGAGCGCGACCAGCTCCTTCACGGTCATCTTGTGATAGACCTTTTCCGGATCGCGGCGCGTGACCAGGTCGAAGGACCCGTCGGCGAGGGCGGTTTCGATGGCCATGACGGTTTGCGCCTTCTTCGCGGCGTCGGCGGGCGTGGAGCCGAGCAGCTCGAACGTCTTGGTTAAGTGCTGAACGTAAGCAGTGCGCTGCTCGACGGATTTTGCGTCGGTCTTGAAGTAATAGTCGCGGTCAGGAAGGCCGAGGCCACCCTGGTCCAAGCCGGCGATCTCCTGGCTGGAATCCTTGGCATCTTGCTCGGAGGAGAAGTTGAAGAACTGGTCGCTACCGTCGCGCATGAGAAGGGCCACCAACTCCGCCAGGTCCTTCTTATTCTTGAGCCCGGCGATGCGATCCATTCCCGATTTGAGCGCGGCCACCCCGCGAGCGTCGATGGCTTTCTGATCCATGCAGGCGTAATAATAATCGCCTATTTTCTGTTCGATCCCGCTGCGTCCAGGCTTTTCGATGGAAGCGGTCTCCAGCATTTTGCGCAGCACTTCGCGATTGCGATCCTGGAGCGCGTCGAAGCGGCCGTAGCGGGATTGGTCCGCAGGCAAGGGATGCGCCGCCATCCATCCTCCGCAAGAGAATTTGTAGAAATCGACGCAAGGATCGACGCTGCGATCGAGCGAAGCAATATCGAATCCGGGATAGGACTGCGCGTGGGCAAGTGGCGCAAGCACTGCCGCGAAGCTGAGCAGGAGGATGGTCGGAAACCGCATAAACCCATAGTAGCCCGCCAACGCAGTGCGCCGCCCCGTGGTGTTTTATCGGAACAGCCCCGCTTTCTTTCCTAGCCGTAGTACATAAGTACGTCAGGCAATACCGTAGCCTAAATAAGCGCTCTCCCTAATTGGGTAAGCCCCGGCCGCAAGTCTAAAATTCAAAGTACAGCATGCAATTGACCAGGACCGGGAAGTCTCATTATTCAGAGAGCGAAGCCGCGGAAGAACTGGGCGTCTCGATCGAGCAACTGCGCACCATGATCCGCAGCCACGTGATCGATCGCGACGAAGATTTGGGTAACGTCGCCGCCACCACGTTCCAGGCGTCCGATATCCTGATCCTGCGAATGCTGGCTGGGAAGTTTTCGCCCAGCGAAGCACCCGCCGAGTAAGAATTCTTCCCCAAGGCAAAAACGCTAGAATCGTAGCTTCCGTTGTTATTCCGGCGTTCTTATTCCAACTACAGGGAGGCTGCACTTGGCACAACTCGGTTTTCTCGGATTGGGAATTATGGGCTATCCCATGGCCCGGCACCTGCTCCACTCCGGTCACGAGGTGGCGTTATGGTCCAACACCATCGCAAAAGCGCGGGAGCTGGCGGGCGAAGGCAAGTCCGCTGTGTGTTCCTCGCCGAAGGAAGTGGCGGAACGCGCCGACTACATTTTTTATTGCGTCGGCGATAGCGAAATGTCACGCGAGGTGGCTACCGGCAGGAATGGTCTGGCTGAGGGTGTTCGCAAAAACGCGGTCGTCGCCGATTGCAGCACCATCTCGCCGGAAGTGAGCCGCGGAATCGGGGCCGTCTTCACGGGCAAAGGAGCGCATTTTCTGGATGCGCCGTGTACCGGCTCGAAACCCGGGGCGGAGAAGGCGACGCTCACCTTCATGATCGGCGGCGACAAAGCCGTGTTCGAGCGCGCGCGCCCGTATTTCGAGATCATGGGTAAGCTGTTCTACTACTGCGGCGGACCTGGCTGTGGGTTGCAGGCCAAGCTCACGCAGAACCTGGTGCTCGGAAATCTGTATCAGGGTTTCGTGGAGGGTATGGTATTGGCGGCGAAAGGCGGCATCTCGCCCAAGCTGATGCTGGAGATCCTGGACAACAGCGCGGCCAAAAGCGGGCTGATCTCTTTCAAAGCTCCGTATGTGCTGGCGCGGAATTTCGAGACTACCTTTTCAACCAAATGGCTGCACAAGGACATCAGCCTTGCGCTCGATTCCGGCGCAGGCTTGGATGTTCCGCTGCCCATCACAGCTCTGACGCAGCAGATGCTACGGGCCGCGATGGCCAAGGGTCTTGCGGATGCTGACTTCTGCTCTAGTATCCAGGTTTTGGAAGAGTGGGCTAGTGTGGAGGTCCGGGAGGAGTAGGGTTAGGTCTTGCAACGGCATACATGGCCTATGGCCATTGGGCATATGCCGTTGATTACAATCGGGTAACCAGCTCTGGAAAAATCCTGCCCGCGATCTACAAAAAACTGTTGCATTCGGCATCGCTGTATTCTAATATTGGAATCAAGCCGGGGAGGAAACTCCCACCAAAGCGAGACTAACCTCATTAAAGACCCCTGAAGCAACCCTCCCCGGCGCCCCTTTGGGGTTTTTCTCTCCAGCAACGCGGGGTGCTCCAAGCAATCGCAGCAATAAAGCAAGCGCGACGATGGATGTTATCATTTGGAGTAGTGACGCTTCTCACACTGCTTGGCTCAACCGGATCGATTGGCACCAGCACTCTTGACGTGGTTGAGCGGTGGCCCGGGCGCTTCGGAATCCACGCTTTAGTCGCAGGCAGGAATGTCGAGTTGCTGGCGCGGCAGATTGCGAAGTTCCGGCCGCGAATCGCCGTGGTGGCGGACCAGGAAGCGCTCGACCAACTCTGCCGCATCCTAAAAGAAAACGGAACACCGGCTCCGGAGCTGGCCTGGGGCGCGGAAGCGCGCGTGGCTGCCGCTACCGCTCCCGAAGCCGGCTTCGTGATGTCGGCAATCGTGGGCGTGGAGGGATTGGAAGCGACCTACGAAGCGGTTCGTTTGGGCAAGCGCATCGGCTTGGCGAACAAAGAGGTTTTGGTGGCTGGCGGAAAGCTGGTGACGGAAGCGATGCGAGCCTCCAGAGCCGAGCTGATTCCGGTGGACAGCGAGCACAATGGCGCGCATCAATGTTTCCGTAGTGGACTGCGGCGGGAAGTTTCAAAGCTGATTCTGACAGCATCGGGCGGCCCGTTCCGCGAAACACCGGCTGCTGATCTGGCGCGCGTCACGCCGCGCGAGGCGCTAAACCACCCAACCTGGAAGATGGGACGGCGCATCACCATCGATTCCTCGACCTTGATGAACAAGGGCTTCGAAGTGATCGAGGCATGTTGGCTGTTCGATTTGCAGCCGAAGGAAATAGAAGTGGTGGTGCATCCGCAATCCCGCGTCCACGCGATGGTGGAATTTAACGACGGCAGCGTGATTGCACAAATCTCCGCGACCGACATGCGTATGCCAATCCAGTACGCGTTGACGTATCCTGAGCGCGCGGACGCACCGGTGCCGCGTCTGGATTGGCGGAAAAAGACAAACTGGAGCTTTGAGCCGCCAGACTTCAAGAAATTTCCGCTGCTCAAACTGTCCTATGAGGCGCAGGAAGCAGGAGGCTCAGCGACGGCGGTCCTGAATGCGGCCGATGAGATAGCCGTGGAGGCGTTCCTGGCCGGCGAGATTTCTTACCCGGGTATCGCGGCTACAGTTGCGGAAACGCTGGAGCGAGTTCCGCGGAGGGATCCTCGTTCTGTCGCGGAATTGCTGGACGTGGACCGGGAAGCGCGTGGCGTAGCCAGGGAACTGGCGAGGACGCCAAGGTCCCAGGCGCGAACCGAAACAGCGGTTCGCGCGTAGATACAATAGTAGGGGATTATGCAAGTCTTACAAGGCATC
Organism: Bryobacteraceae bacterium; assembly: GCA_030041495.1. GTDB lineage: Bacteria > Acidobacteriota > Terriglobia > Bryobacterales > Bryobacteraceae > Palsa-187. Next base: position 80,357 of record JASHNT010000140.1, read on the forward strand.
TGGTGGTACCTGGTTCTCATCGGAGTGATGATTCTGGTCCACGAACTGGGACACTACTGGGCCGCGCGGTTCTTTGACGTCAAGGTCGAAACGTTCAGCTTCGGCTTTGGGCCGCGGTTGTTTGGGTTTAAAAAGGGGGAGACAGATTTCCGCTTCTCCGCGATCCTGTTCGGAGGCTATGTCCGCATGGCGGGGGAACAGGTGGGCGACGAAGCCGCCGCGGACCCACGATCCCTGTTAGCCAAGCCGCGCTGGCAGCGCGTCATCATCGCTTTCGCCGGTCCGGCGATCAACGTGGTGCTGGCCGTCGCACTGCTGACCGGCTTGTTCATGGTCGAGTTTCCCAAGGTTCCCACGCCGCATTCGCCCATCGTCGGGTATGTGGCGCAGAATGGCGCGGCCGCGCAGGCGGGCATTCGCGAAGGCGACCAGGTAGTGCAGATCGACAGTATCGCCGATCCGACTTGGGAAGATATCGCGCTGCGTGAGATGGGCAGCGTTCGCCGGCCGATGGATGTCTGGGTTCGGCGCGACGGCAAGCGCATGCACGTTACCGTCACTCCGTCCTTCGATGAAAAGGAAGGCGCGGGTAATGCCGGTTGGGGCCCGCAGACGGATGTAGAAGTGGCAGGGTTCGCGCCGGGAATCGACGCCGCGCAGAAAGCCGGACTCCAGAAGGGTGACATTCTCATCAGCGCCAACGGACAACGGGTTCTTTCCATCTCGAGATTCCGGGACGTGATCGACGATTCCAAGGGTAGCCCGGTGAATCTGACCTATTCGCGAAGCGGGCAAGTGCACCAACTCAGCCTCACGCCGGTGCGCAGCGAGGCCGACGGCGAAAAACGCTGGATGATCGGCGTGGAAATGCGCCCGCCGAAGCTGGAAGTAGTGAAGCTGCCGTTCGGTCAGGCCGTGGCCGAATCCTGGAAGGAAAATGAAGAGAACGCCAGACTGATCGTACGGCTGCTGGAGGGAATCATCGAGCGGCGGATGTCGCCGAAGTCGCTGCAAGGCCCCATCCGCATCGCGCAGTTATCGGGCGAGATGGCGCGCGAAGGGCCCGCCACATTCATTAGTTGGATGGCAATGGTTAGCCTCAATCTGTTCATCTTCAACCTGGTGCCGGTGCCCATCCTGGACGGCGGCGTGATTCTGATGCTGCTGGTGGAAATGTTGATGCGCCGCGATCTGGATCTGAGAGTGAAAGAGGCCGTGATCCGGGCTGGACTTGTGTTCCTGATGATGGTCGTTGTATTTGCGATTTACAACGACATCTCCAAGATTCTGCCGCCGGGTTAATCCAAGCTGCGGCGTTTTCTTCGCTCAAACCGCGCTTTACGACTGTTTCGCCTTCGCGGCGGCCCATCGCCTACGCTGCGCGATCGCCATCTTTTTCTTGGTGGACGCGCTCATAACGCGTTTGGGTCCCGGCTCCGCGGCCGTTTTCGCTTTCAACCCAGCCAACCAGGCCGGCGGGCGGCCGCGCCGTTTTCCTCGGGACCGGGCTATGTTCTCCAGGACGGACATGGCTGCGGTCAACGAGTCGCGTTCCGCCTTAAGCTCGGCAATCATCTGGTTTACGTTCATAGCCCCCCTATGGCGCCAAGCGCTTATTCGTTGCCGCGCGCGACGTTAAAATCAAGCACGTCTATAATTGTACTCGTATGACAAAACTATTGGGCATGTTCCTGTTCCTGAGCGCGATTGCCATGGGCGGTTCCATCTATGACTACACCATGAAGGCCATCGACGGAAAGCAGCAGCCGCTGGCTGCATTCAAGGGTCAGGTCATACTCATGGTCAACGTGGCCAGCCAATGCGGCTACACTCCGCAATACGAAGGCCTGGAAAAATTGTATGAGACGCATAAATCCCAGGGTTTTGTGATCGCCGGCTTTCCGGCAAATAATTTCGGGGGCCAGGAGCCGGGCACGGACGCCGAAATCCAAACCTTCTGCAAGAGCAAATACAGCGTGACGTTCCCGATGTTCTCGAAGGTCTCGGTAGAAGGCGCGGACCAGGCACCGTTGTACAGGTTCCTCACCAGCGCGGCGGCAAACCCGAAGACGGCCGGCGAAATTCAGTGGAACTTCACCAAATTCCTGATCGGCCGCAACGGCATTGTCGTCAAGCGATTTGAACCCGAAGTCGAACCTCTATCCACAGAGCTTGTTTCCGCGATAGAAGCGGAGCTCAAGAAAAAGTAGTTGTTCGAACCAAGAAGCTACAGCCGCAGCACCAATAGCGTCTCGATCCGCCGCGAATCGCCGACCGCCAGGCGTTCTTCAAAAAGTACGCCCTCCGGCGTTAGCACAATCTTGTCCCAATACACGCAGCACGAGAAAATCGGCATGGCTCCGTCCTGCATGGCGCGAATTACCAGGTAATTCAATTTACATTCGACGCGTCCGCCGGCCGTCGTCGGTCACAAGAATATAGCGCGTGCAGGTCTTTCTTCGCTACAGGCTTGGTGCGTGGGATCATCGGAGTATGAAGCTCATTCTGTTTCTGCTGCTTTGCGCCGCTGCAGCGTTCGCCCAAGCGCCTACCACGGTGATCCACATCATCAACATCAAGTGGAAAGCAGACGCGACGCCGGAACAGATTAAGGCTGTCGTCGATGCGGTGCAGCAGCTTCCCACGCGTTATCCCGGCATCAAGCGGGTGTGGACCAAGCCTCTGCGTTACCAGGGGCAGGAAGGTTTCCGGCAGGCGATCGTGATGGAATTCGAAAGCCAGGAGGCGCTGAAGAAGTACGAGAACAGCCCGGCGCAGAAGTGGTGGTATGACCAATATCTGCCGATCCGGGACGATTCACGCACCGACGATATCACCAATTGAATTAGAAGTTGAATTTGAGCGCCACTTGCATCGGTCTCGGTGCGGCGCTTTCGCCACTTGACCGAACAGCGAACTATTTGATATCGCAGGCGACGGAGGCGGGACCGAAGAACTGGGGGTGATTGAAGGTGTTGAACGGAGATCCACCAGCCTTGACGTGAAGATCCTTAACTGGGCCGGAGATGTTGCCGGTGACGGCGGCCTGGGCGACTAAACACAAAGAACCAGAAGCACGTGAAACTGATGCGTGAGAGTTTCCCTCAGCCGGTTCCGCTCTCTTCAGAGGGTTGCGGCTTGAAAACGTTGCGCCGGATTTGCATCGCCAACGCCACCGCAGCGGCCAGGGTCATCGCGCCGACAGTGGCGTGCACCGCCGTGACGTAAACCACCGTGGGGGTGGCCTTGGTGGTCATGGTGCGGACGGTGAACGCGCCGATCCCTAAAAAAATCTGGGCGAAGGCAATCGCAAGAAGCATATGCGCGGCGGAGCGCAACACCTTGTGTTTGGGGAATTGCTGCATCACGAAGATGCACACGCACAGAATCACCAGCACCAGGACCATCGCGCCGAACAGATGCGGCAACACGCCCATGATCTTGTGACGGAAGGACGCTCCCAGCGTTACTTGGATCAAAACCAGAAACGGCGTGATGGTGCCTAAACTCCGCAGCGAAGGCCAGCCGTGATCTTCGACGCGCTCGGCAGGCTGGATCCAGGCGGAGCTGGTCACGGTAACCGCGGCCGCGGACACCGCGAACAAGAGCTGTCCCAGAAGCGCGTGAATCACTGCGATTCCCGGGCCGGTCACCAGGTGGCCCAATCCGCCCTCCGCGATTACTAGAGCGAGCAGAATCCAGCCCAGCGTTCCGGCGATATGCTTCGTCGCCATCCAAATCCCCAGAACCGCGAGAACCACGGCCATGCCGCTGGCGGTCATTTCGTGCAGCAACAGGTATGAGTTGTCTCCGCTGCTGGTGACCATCGCTCCGGTGAGCACGCCGAGCGTTGCGCACACAACGCCAACCAAAGCGAAACGATGCAGAGCGGATTCACTCGCCGGCTGAACACTCGAAGAAACACTAATCGCGTCTGCCATAAAAGGGTTCCTCACTTCCGCGCCGGGCGACGAGAACTCGGGGCTCTTCTATTTAAGAGCCTCGTTCGTGAGCGGCGTTACTTGCGACGCCTGCGGAGCCGGTTGTTTCGGCTCGTAATAAGCGATGAGCCGTCCCATGGTGAACATCCCCGTCCAGAGGACCAGCGACAGCGCCCCAGCCACTTTCGCGCGAGTGGGAGGCACGGGGGAACGGTCCAACTCCTCAGTCTTGTTGTACACGATCGGACGAAACACCAGAGCATGCACGCCGATCAATCCCAGAATCGTCATTTTGGTCCAGAAGAAGGGATTGGGCGCGTACTTGACCGCTTCCGAAGTCGCCAGAAGCAGTCCCATCGAAATCATAATGACCCCGCCCAGGCGCTTCCAGGGGCGCAGGCTGGTGACCACCTCGGTGATGGTGAGGCTTTTGAAGGTAAGCCCCAGCAGCCGCAGGTCGGTCATCAGGATCATCCCGCCGAACAGAGCGATGCACGCCAAGTGGGTGGAAAGGACGAACGGATAAACCAGCGCGGATTCGCGGAGGTCCGTCAGAAAGCCGATACTCTGAATGGAATTTGCGATATCCACAAGCTTCCCCTCACACGAACGCGATGAAAATTCCGCCGAACACGATGCTCACCCACAGCACCAGAGACACCGCCGCCACCAGCTTACTCAATCCCGGGGACGGGTTTTCCGCGCTCGCCACCATGCGGTGAATGCTGAAATTGTAGATGATGGCGATGACCAGCACCACCATCTTGGCCCGGAACACCCAGTTCGGAATGTAGACGAAGGTCTGCGATATGAACAGAGCCGCTCCGGAGAACAGGATGAAGACCAAGGCGACCAGCGTCCAGGGCTCGGTGTAGCGCAGCAGGCGCGCCGCAGTCTCCTTGCGGAGGCCCAGATTCAGCATCCGGAGATCGACCAATACGATGGAACCGATAGCCACGGCGAATCCGCCGATATGGAAACACTCCGCCAGCGGAAACGCCCACTCCGTGTTGTTGAGCGCGTCCGCTACCGCGTTTTGAAGAAACATCCGCTAGAGACCCTCCCTGAGCGATCCATTCTACAGCCTAGGGCTGCCCTTTGTGCAGCGGCCGTCCATAAAAGCGAGCGGCGTGGGGCTGTGCGGTTCGACTGAACCCTTTACCTCCCGCCGCGACGCACAGAACCAATCGGCGTCCGGAACTGAAGGTCCAACCGCCAACTACCATATGCGGGCAGGTTCTTTATTTGGTTTCGGGGTTGTCGGCCGAAGAAGCGCCACCGAGAACTCGCTTGCCGTTCTCAAACGCCACGTTGGACGCGTTCACCAGGTTCGAGCCGTCCTTGGCGCGCGAGCCGTGCACCGTGACCACATCGCCCTCTTTGAGCGAGTTGCGAGTCCAGCCCTGGCGCATCAGGCCGTTGGGGCTGCCAAGCTCGAATTCCCAATTAGTCACCTTACCGTCCGCGTCCTTCACATCCAGGTAGAAGCGGGCGTGGGGATTCATCCACTCCACCTTGGTCACTGTGCCCGTCAACTCAATCGGCTTGGCGCGGTCGTACTCCGCCGAGAAGGAATGATGTGCCAGTCCCGGAACTGCAGCCGCCATCAGGCCAGCCGCGATCACGCCCATCAGTTTGAATTTCATTCGATAATCTCCAGAGATTTGTGTCGGGTCCGGCAATTTCGCGCGTCCCGCCAGTGTCAAGGCTAACACGCCGAAGCGCAAAATCCAGGGTGGGCCGGTCATCTGAAGGTCAGTGACCGGTAAGTGACTGCCTGTTTTCAGCGACTTACGTCGCCCGTCAAATCCCGGTGGAAGACGTAGGCGATGTCGATGGGCATATCGTCCATGGAGCGGACTTTGACGACTACCTGATAAAAGCGAGGCAGTGACCCGTTGGGAGCTTTCATCTTCGCGACCAGCGTCCGGGCGAAAGCCGGATCCGTGAACGCCTGGACGGCACCCATGACCGCCGGGACTTTGTTGCCTGAAAAATAGAGCAGCTCGCCGTTGCCGTTCAGACCGGGAAAGTGACTGACCAGGGCGTAGCTTTCGGCGGTGTCCTGGGGGTCGGCCGGGGCGCGATCCGCCAGCAGAGCCGGCTCGCCGGGGCGGGGATTCAGGTTGCGGATGCCATCGGCGCTCAGGATCAGTTGGCGATCTTCGGGAACCGTTGCCCGGACTTGCCGCGATCCGGAAGCGCTGCCCAGGAACACAACGTTGCCCATCGCAATCTCGGGCATCGAAAGCTGCTCAGTCGGCGTGAGCTGGATATCCTTCTTTCTTTCCCCAAGGAACTGGCCGAGCAAGAAGGCTCCGTTAGCCGTGCCCAAGCCGGTCATTCCTGACGCGGGCGTCGACATGCAAATGAGCAAGGGACGGTTGGGAGTAAGGATCGGCTCCCAGAGCTGCTGGAGTTCCGGCGTCCATCGAGGAGCTTGCGCGGCGGTCTGAGAGGACGATCGCTCGACCCGCCACAGGCGCACTCCAAAATAACCCGCGCATAGCACGGCGATCAGGAGCGCGGCGGCCAGGGAGATTTCGAGGTGGTAATGCGGTTTCGGGACGACAACCGGTTCCGCCGGGGCCAGTTCCGGAGCAGCGGCGCGAGGCTCAAAGGTGACCTTGAATCCGCCTTTCGGCAAGTCGACCACGACCGGATCGTCAGCGCCTTCCGAACGGTAATACTCGGCGAGCTTCTGCCGCAGCCGGCCGACGTGCATGCGCACGGTCGATTCCTGGCGCGGGTCATAGGAAGCGGGCTTGCCGAAAACATCCAGCCCGACCACGTATTCCTTGAGATTGTCGGCGGTTCCTGCGATGGATTTGTCCGCCAGGTAGATCAGCAGATTACGCTGGACCTCGGACGTGCGAAAGCTCTTACTCTGAACAATTCGCTGGATTTGAGTCTGCAAAGACTCAACTTCGAGGACCATCGCACCGCGATCATACCACTTTTGGTTGGGTCGCGCGCATACCCTGGGTAGACTATCAGCCTCGGTAGACTATAAAACATTGATGCGATTTGCCGCGATGGTTCTAGGCGCTGGGGTCCTGGTGGGCTGCCACAGCGCCCCGCCCTCCAAGCCCGAAACCAAATTCATATTGACACCGGATGATCGGGCTGCGGTGGCCAAGGGCCAGCCGCTGGACACGATGGTGATCGAATCGCCCGCCGGCAACGTCACGTTCACCCACAAAAAACATTACGAGCGCGTCAATGGCGATTGCACGACGTGCCATGCCAAGGTGTTTCCACAGGCGCTTGAGCCGCTCAACTATAAAAGGGCAACGCATCGGGCAGCGGAAGGGACCATGACCTCCTGCGCCTATTGCCATGCGGTGGGAGGGTCGGCATTCGCCGCCGACAGCAACTGCACCAAGTGCCACGCGGAGCGCGAACACTAATCGACGCATGGCATCTTTGGATGAGCTGGCATCGCAGTTTCACGATCGGCTACAGGCGCTGAAGGATCGCACGCGGCTGGAGAGCGGGGATTGGTACCCGTGGAGGTCGTTGGCGGCTATGCAGATGCTGGATCGCGAAATCGACGTGGGCGCCGGCCGCCTTCAAGAGATGATCGGCGGAGCTCCCGTGGTCGACGTTGGCTGCGGCGACGGCGATATCGCTTTTTTCCTGGAATCGATGGGCGCCGAAGTTGACGCGGTGGACCATCCCCTCACCAATTACAACCGGATGGAGGGCGTACGCGCCCTGAAACGGGCGCTGGGTTCGAAGATCGGGATTCACGCGCTGGATCTGGATTCGCGGCCGAATCTGCCTCGATCGAATTACGGGTTCGCGACAATGCTGGGGGTGCTGTATCACCTGAAGAATCCGTATATGGTGCTGGAGACTTTGGCACACCGCGCGCAGCATCTTTACCTGAGCACCCGCATCGCCTCCCTGACGCCGGATCGCGGACTCAACTTCGGCGCACTGCCGATGGCGTACTTGGTGGACGATCGGGAGTTGAACAATGACCCGACCAATTTCTGGATCTTCTCCAAGACGGGTTTAGAGCGCCTGGTCCGCAGAGCGGGTTGGACCGTGCTGCAACAATTCACCCTCGGCGTGTCTCCGGAGGAATCAGACCCGGTCACGAACGACACGCGCGCGTTTTTGTTGCTGGAGAGCCGGCTGGCGAAGACGACGGGTTTGGCGCTGGGACTCGGCTGGCATGAGCTCGACTACGGCTCCAGCCGGTGGACTGGGCGCCGATTTTCGGCGAAGGTCGACGTGCCGAAGCCGCTCACGCCCGCTACTCTACGCTTCATTTTTCACTTGCCCGAGGCGCTGGTCGCGCATCGGCCCCACACCGTTTTGCGCGCGAGCGTCAACGGAATACCACTGGCCTCGATCGACTTCACTGCCCCCGGCGAGCACGAATACTCGGCAACCCTCCCGTTGGTTCCGGCCGGCCAAGCCGAGGTCGCATTCGAGCTCGATTCCGCAGCGCGAATCGGCTCTGATGAGCGCGAATTGGGCGTGCAAGTGTATTTCAACGGGCCATCGCCGATCCGGATCGTATAATAGTAGTCTCCCCCGGGATTAGGAGTGTTTCCCGATGTCCGCGCCGTTTGTGCATCTGCATTGCCACACCGATTATTCGCTGCTCGACGGAGCCTGCGAAATCGGCCAGTTGATGGACCTAGTGGTGGAGCAGAAGATGCCCGCCGTGGCGATGACGGATCACGGCAATCTGTTCGGCGCCGTCGAGTTTTACAACAAAGCCAAGGAGAAGGGCGTCCATCCGGTGATCGGCTGCGAGGTGTACGTCGCGCAGCAAGGGCAATCCGTCAAGAGCGATTCGAATCGCTACAACCATCTGGTGCTGCTGTGCGAAAACCAGGAGGGTTATCGCAACCTGATCCAGCTTGTTTCCAGCGGTTACCTGGACGGTTTCTATTACAAGCCTCGCATCGATAAGGACCTGCTCTCGCGGCATTCCAAGGGTTTGATCGCGCTTTCGGCGTGCTTGCGCGGCGACATCAATGAGACGTTGCTGGCGGATCGTTACGGCGAGGCCAAGCGCATGGCCTACGAGTACACCGATCTGTTCGGCGCGAAGAATTTTTTCCTGGAGATCCAGAATCACGGACTGGAGCCGGATGGGCGCGTGCTACCGATGATCGGGCGGCTGGCCGCGGAAACCGGCATTCCGCTGGTCGCCACCAATGACGCGCACTACCTGCGCAAAGAAGATGCTCGTGCGCACGAGATTTTGCTGTGCATCCAGACCGGCAAGACCATGTCCGATCCCAACCGCATGCGCTTCGAGCATCCGGTGTTCCACCTGAAGTCGCGCGCGGAAATGATGGCGCTGTTCGGTGAAGTGGAAGACGCGCTGGATCGCACTGGGGAGATCGCGCAGCGTTGCCAGGTGAAGCTTGAAAAAGTCGCGGAGCCGTTCCCGAAGTTTCCCATTCCCGAGGGCCACACCACCGACAGCTTCTTTGAGTACGTCGCGCGCCAGGGCTTCGAAAGGCGCCGCGCGCGGCTGGAAGCTCTGGAAGCCAAGGGCCAACTGCGGCACAGTCTCGCCGAATATGCGGACCGCCTGGATCGCGAAGTCAAAATGATCCAGCAGATGAAGTTCTCGGGCTACTTCCTGATCGTCTGGGACTTCATCCGTTTCGCCAAGCAGAAGGGCATTCCCGTGGGGCCGGGTCGCGGGTCGGCGACGGGAAGTCTTGTGGCGTACGCGATGGAGATCACGGACATCGATCCGCTGGCCTATGGCTTGATCTTCGAGCGGTTCCTGAATCCGGAGCGCATCAGCATGCCGGACATCGACATCGACTTCTGCACCCGCGGCCGCGGCGAAGTGATTCAGTACGTCACTGAAAAATACGGGCGTGAGCAGGTAGCGCAGATCATCACGTTCGGCACTCTGGCAGCGCGCGCGGCGATCAAGGACGTGGGCCGCGTGCTGGATATGAGCTATACGGACGTGGATAAGATCACCAAGCTGATTCCCACGCAGCCGCTCAACATCAAGCTTAAAGATGCGCGCAAGATGGAGCCGCAACTGGATGAGCTCGCCGGCAAGGATGCTCGCGTCCGCGAAGTGCTGGACGTGGCGCAGCGGCTGGAAGGGGTCGCGCGCAACGCCAGCGTGCACGCCGCGGGCGTAGTGATCTCGCCCGCTCCCCTGCGTGACCTGGTGCCGCTCTATAAGACCAACAAGGAAGAAATTGTAACCGAGTATGACATGGTCGGGCTGGAAAAGCTGGATCTGCTCAAGATGGATTTTCTTGGGCTGACCACGCTCACCATCATTTCGGACGCTCTGGCGTTGATCAAGAAGCATCGCGGGGTGGAGCTGCGCGTCGAAGACATTCCGCTGGACGACGCGACAACCTACAAGGAGATTTTCAGCAAGGCGCTGACCAGCGGCGTGTTCCAGTTCGAATCGCCGGGTATGCGCGATATTTTGCGCCGCTACCAGCCGGACCGGCTGGACGATTTGATCGCGCTCAATGCTCTGTATCGCCCCGGCCCGATGGACATGATCGACGATTTCATCGAGCGCAAGCACGGGCGCATGGAAGTGGTCTACGACTTTCCGGAGTTGAAGGACATTCTGGAAGAAAGCTTTGGTGTGATCGTTTACCAGGAACAGGTGATGCAGATTTCGAATCGCCTGGCCGGGTATTCACTGGGCGATGCGGATTTGCTGCGCCGCGCGATGGGCAAAAAGAAAGTCGAGGAGATGGCCAAGCAGCGCGAACGCTTCATCGCGGGCGCCAAGGCCAAGGGGCACAACTCGCAACGCAAGGTCGAAAAAATTTTCGACCAGATGGCGAAATTCGCCGGCTACGGCTTCAACAAGTCGCATTCGGCCGCGTATTCTTATCTCGCTTACATCGTCGGGTACCTGAAGATTCACTACCCGACCGAGTTCATGAGCGCGCTGCTGACCTCGGAAACCGGCAACACCGACAAAGTGGTGAAGTACACCAACGAATGCCGCGAAATGGGCATCAAGGTTTTACCGCCGGATATCAACTCCTCCGCGTTCACCTTCACTCCGGTTACCGAGGGCGAACAGCAAGGCACGCGCTTCGGGCTGGGCGCGATCAAGAACGTGGGGCAATCCGCCGTGGAATCGATCGAGAAGGCTCGCGCGGAGGGCGGCGCGTTCCGCTCGCTGTACGATTTTTGTGAGCGCGTGGACTTGGGCGCGGTCAACCGCCGCATGATCGAGAGCTTCATCAAAGCCGGCGCAATGGATTCGCTCGGCGGCACGCGGGCGCGGCTTTTTGCCGCGATCGATAGCGCGATGGAAAGCGGCGCAAGGGCTTGGAAGGATCGCGCGAGCGGCCAATCCGGATTGTTCGCGGACCTGATGCAGTCGAGCGCGCCCGTGGAGCACCCACTGCCGCAAGCGCCGGATTGGACCAGCCAGGAAAAGCTGACTTCGGAAAAAGCGATGCTCGGTTTCTACATCACCGGCCATCCGCTGGATCAATACATGGACAAGGCACGCGAACTGGCGACACATGTCACCTCCGGCCTCGAAGGCCTCGCGAAGAATACGGAGGTCGCGCTGTGCGGGATCCTGACGGGCATCTCGCAGAGGCGCAACAAAGAGGGCAAGCTGTGGTCCTCCTTCCAGGTGGAAGATTTGGAAGGCTCCATCGACGCGATGGTTTTCTCCACGCAGTATGAGCGTCTGGCATCTGCGATTCAGGAAGATAAGGCGGTGCTCGTACGCGCGCTGGTGTTGCCGGAAGAAAGCGGGCCCCCGAAGATTTCGGTGCAGGACATCGTGCCGCTGGAAATGGCGCGGGTGAACCTGCCGTCGCTGATCTCGATCAAGGTTCCCTTGAACGGATCGGGCGAAGCCAAGCGCGCCGCCGCGTTGCATGAGCTGTTCGAGCGCAAACCCGGAGCCACGGAAGTCAGGTTGCGTCTTGAGAAGGCTCGCGACTTCTCGGTTATCCTGGATCTAAGCGCCAAAGTGCGCCCGGACAAGGAATTTCGCGCGGAAGTGGCTCGCATCTGCGGCGCTGAGGCGATGGAAGTGCTGGCCGGGTAAGGCGCGCTCCATTTCATGGCCGATCCTCAGCCTCCCATTCCGACCAACCCGAGCTGGGAGCGCGTGCTTCTGGCGCGCCACGCCAAGCGTCCGCACACGCTGGATTACATCCAGCGGCTGATTACGGATTTCGAAGAGCTGCACGGCGATCGAGGCTACGCCGATGATCATTCGATCGTTTCCGGTATGGGCTGGTTTGAACAACAGCCGGTGATGATCATCGGCCAGCAGAAGGGCCGTGACACCAAGCAGCGCCTGTTCCGCAACTTCGGCATGCCCAAGCCGGAGGGTTACCGCAAGGCTCTGCGGCTGATGGAACTCGCGGCGAAGTTTTCCCGGCCCGTGATCACGCTGCTCGACACCGCGGGCGCGTTTCATGGCGTCGATGCGGAAGAGCGCGGGCAAGGCGAAGCGATCGCCCACAACCTGCGCGAGATGTCCCGCCTGGGTGTCCCGATTATTGTGGTGGTGATCGGCGAAGGCGGCAGTGGAGGCGCTCTGGCACTGGGGGTCGGCAACCGGATTTATATGCTCGAAAACGCCGTCTATAGCGTGATTTCGCCGGAGAGCTGCGCCAGCATCATCTATCGGGACGCGAGCCGGGCGCCGGTAGCCGCGGCGGCGTTGAAGATGACCGCTCCGGATTTGTTCGAGCTCGGTTTGATCGACGGGATCGTGAAAGAACCGGGCGAAGGAGCGCACGCAGATCCCGATGGGGCTGCGGAATCGCTGCGCGCGACACTGCGCGGCGCACTCGAAGAATTGGGCTCGCAATCGGCGCAGCAGTTAATCGATGACCGGTACGAGAAGTTCCGCCGCATGGGCTCGTTCTTCACGGAGCAAGCCGCGCCGAAGGAGGTTCTATGAAGAAGCCGGTGCTGATCGGGATTATTTTTGTGGCGGTGGTGCTGGGCGCCATCATTTATTCTTCGATGAACCTGTCCAAGTACCGTGTGGAAGTGTGCATGACTTTCAACGGCAACTCCTCCTGCCGCACCGCCAGCGGCAAGACGCAGGACGAAACTCTGCAAACCGCCATCACCAACGCCTGCGCCGATATCGCCGGCGGTGTTACGGACTCAATCGCGTGCGAGCGGACGGCGCCTACCAAGGAAACGTGGCTGAAATAATCCCCGGGACTTGACTTCCGCTCCGTTCTGATATCCTGAAAGTGGATGTTGCTTCTGCCTCCGCGCTCGCGGAAGTCCTGCTCGGCCGCCACGCCCCTACCCTCCTGCCTCAAATGAACACCGGCTTGTCCGAAAACTGCCTGGAATGAAATCAAGCGTACAGATCAGCCGCGGCATTGAATCCCTGTTCGGGACCCGCGACGAAAATATCCGGCTGATTGAAAGCGGATTGAACGTGCGCACGCGCCTGCTCAACGACTCGTTGGAAATCGAGGGCGACGATCAGAGCGTGGCTCGCGCGGAGGGTATTCTGACCGATTACGCTTCGCTCACGCGCGAAGGCCACGTGTTCAACAACGGCGATCTCAACAGCTTTCTCCGCGTGGTCACGGCGGATTCGGAAACCACTCTGCGCGGCTTGGTGGAAAGCGGACGCCAGAGAAGTTTCGGCAAGAAGACCATTGCTCCCAAGACCATCACGCAGCGCCGTTACGTCGACGCCATTGAGCACTACGACCTGGTGTTCGGTATTGGCCCGGCCGGCACCGGCAAGACGTATTTGGCGGTGGCGATGGGCGTCGCAGCGCTGCTGAGCAAGCGTGTTAGCCGCATCATTCTCACCCGGCCCGCGGTGGAAGCCGGCGAACGGTTGGGTTTCCTGCCCGGGACGCTTCAGGAAAAGATCGATCCTTATCTGCGCCCGCTGTATGACGCGCTGTATGAAATGATCGAAGCCGACAAAGTCGAAAAGCTGCTGGAGCGCAGCACGATTGAGATCGCGCCCATCGCTTTTATGCGCGGCCGCACGCTCAATGACAGCTTCATCATCATGGATGAGGCGCAGAACGCCACGCCGGAACAGATGAAGATGATTCTGACGCGCCAGGGCTTCAACTCCAAGATGGTGGTAACCGGTGATCCTACGCAGGTCGACCTTCCAGGCGTGCAGCGCAGCGGACTGATCGAAGTGATCGAAGTCTTGCGCGGAGTGGAAGGCATCCGCTTCGTGCAGTTCGACGACCGCGACGTGGTGCGCCACAACCTGGTGCAAAAAATCGTGAAAGCGTACGAGCGTTATAACGAAGCCATCGGCGCCAACCGGCAACTGTCGTTCAGGCTGACCGAGCCTGCCGAGAATCCGGCCGGCGCGTCTTCCTCCGAAACGCCCGTCGCCTGAGCGCGGCTTATGCCCACCGGCGAGGTTTCTATCCTATTTCGCTATCCCGCTCGCGGCCCTTTTCGAGCCGTGCGCCGCCGCGCTCTTTCCGAATTCCTGAAAGCCGCCGCCGAACGGGTGATGCCGGGGCATCCGGTCACCTGCCTGGTCACGGACGATGACGAATTGCAGGCCTTGAATCGCACGTTTCGCAAAAATGATTCGCCCACTGACGTGCTCTCTTTTCCTTCCCCTGAAGGAGCTTCCGGCGGTGAGATGGCTATCTCTTTGGATCGCGCAGCCGCGCAGGCGGCCGGCTTCGGCCATTCTGTCGAAGATGAGCTGCGAATCCTGATGCTACACGGCCTGCTGCATCTGGCCGGCATGGACCACGAAACCGACCAAGGCGAGATGGCGCGTGCCGAAGCGCTGTGGCGCAAGCGCCTGAAACTGCCGCGCGGTCTTGTGGAGAGAAGCCTGGTGGAGTCCTCACCGGTATGATTACGCTGCTGGTGCTTGCGGCTTGCGCGATGGCCGTGCTGGTAATGGCGGTCACCTGCATCCAGGTGCTGTACCTGGAGGCTCTGCGGATTCACGCGCGCGAATTGCCCGCGCTTGAGTTTTTCAAACACACGCTGGAGCCTAAGCTCGGTCTTTCCATCGAGCGCGGCGCGCTGACGTTCTCCTTCGTCAAGCATGTCGGACTTGCGATCACCGGATGCCTGCTTCTGGCCATCACTCTGCAAGGGGCTTCGCTGGGAGAAGGACTCGCGGTGGCCTGCCTGCTCGCCGGGGCGTTCACCATCGTGGGGACGTACCTGGTTCCGCAGATCCTTTACCGCCGCAGTACCGGGCGAGGCTTGCTGCCGTTGGTGCCGGTGCTGCGCATTGTAGCGATCTTAGTGCGGCCGTTAATCTGGCCGCTGGAGTTCCTCGAATCCTTGTTTGAAATCGGCGGAGATAACCAGACCGCGGAAGCGGCGAGCGCGGATGAGCACATTGAAGCTCTGATCACCGCGGGGCGCGAGGAAGGGATCATCGAGGAAGGCGATCGTGAGCTGATTCAATCCGTGATGGCGTTCGGCGACAAGACCGTGCGCGAAGTGATGACGCCGCGGCCTAAGATCGTCGCTATTTCCCAGGACGCGAGTTTGGAGGAGCTGCGGCAATTGGTGATTCACGAACAATTCTCGCGGATTCCGGTTTACGAAGGCGATATCGATTCCATCTGCGGATTTGTGCACGTTCGCGACATGTTCGAGGTGGATGAAGACGAGCGCGTTACGCGTAAGGTGCGCGAGCTGATGCGGTCCATCCGCGCGGTGCCGGAGACCAAGCCCGTGAACGACCTGTTGCGCGAGATGCAGGAGGAAGGCGCGCACATGGCCGTGGTGGTGGATGAGTACGGCTCCACGGCGGGCATCGTGACGCTGGAAGACATGGTGGAGGAGATTGTCGGCGAGATTCACGACGAGCATGAACCGGAGCGCGATTTCCGGCAGGACTCGGACGGCAGCTACGTGGTATCCGGCAGTTTTGACGTCGACCGCTTGGCGGACCTGCTCGACTATCATCCCCAGCACGACGCGGAATCCACAACGATAGGCGGCCTGGTTACCGAGTGGCTGGGGCACGTGCCCGCGGTGGGCGAGGCGGCAGGCCGCGACGGGATTCTGATCAAAGTGCTTGCCGCAAATGACCGCCGCGTCGATCAGGTACGCGTGGCGAAGGCCGCTATTCAATGACTCGGCCTCAGCGTGCGGCGCACCGGGCCGGATTCGTTTCCATTCTCGGCCGCCCCAACGCCGGCAAATCCACGTTGCTGAATGCGCTGGTCGGGCAGAAGCTGGCGATTGTCGCATCCCGTCCGCAGACCACGCGGACTTCGGTGCAAGGCGTGCTGACAGTCCCCGAAGCACAAATCGTGTTTTTGGACACGCCGGGAATTCACGCCTCCGATACGCTGCTGAACAAGTACATGATGAACACCGTCCGCGCCAACTTGGAAGCGGACGTGGTTCTGTTCGTGGTGGACGCGCAGGCACGCTTCTCGGACGACGACGCGCAAGCCGTGGATCTGGTCAAGAAAATCAACACGCCGGTTCTCGCGGTGTTCAATAAAGTGGATCAGCTCGAAGAGAAGCCGCGTATCCTGGCGCTGATCGAGCGTTATCGAGCGCTCTACGATTTTGCCGAGTATATTCCCATGTCGGCGAAGACCGGCGACGGACTGGACGCGCTGCGTGCGGAAATCATCAAACGTCTTCCCAAAGGTCCGGCGCTGTTTCCGGAGCGGCATGTCACCGATCAGCCGGAGCGCTTCCTGGCTGCGGAGATTCTTCGCGAGAAAATCCTGCACCTGACGCGCCAGGAAGTTCCTCACGCGACCGCTGTGATGATTGACAAATGGGCAGATTCCGCCAAGCTGCTAAGCATCGACGCGTCCATTTATGTCGAGCGCCCGGGGCAGAAGATCATTTTGATCGGCGTCGGCGGAGCGTTGCTCAAGAAAATCGGCACGCTGGCGCGGCAAGAGATGGAACGGATTTTCGATAAGAAAGTTTTCTTGCAGACCTTCGTCAAAGTTCGCCCGCATTGGCGCGAAGATCCGGAGTTCCTGGCGGCTTCGGATTGGCGCCGCATGATCGGGGAATGAACAGCCGGGGTAATCAATCGGGGGCTCACACCGGAGAGCATCCAGAACGGCTGAGTTCGCTATTGTAGGAGATGGAGCCCTTATATGCGCCTACTTTCCAAGCACCTGCTCGCCCAGCACTTGATCGCGATGCTGTTGGTTGTCTTTCTCGCCACGCCTCTACTGGTTGCGCAAAGCAACTCAGACGGCCGGATTCATGACGAAGTGTTGGCCAAGCTTGCCAATGACACCGACGTTCGCGGCGGCGGATTCGACGTATCGGTGAAAGACGGTAAAGTCACGCTGAAGGGCCAGGTGCGAACGCAGAAGGCGAAGGAAAAAGCCGAGAAACTGACCAAGAAGGTGAAGGGCGTGGTCGCCGTCGATAATCAGTTGATGATTTTCGGCACGGACTAAAGTCGGCTGCCTCCGTTGGCTCAGCCGAACTGCCGGTCGAATGCGGCGCTGACCTTATTACCGATCTCCGCCAGCTCACTCAAGGGAATCGGCGTCCAGCGGCGCAACAGGTCGGCCAGCGTTTCGCGCTGCGCTTCGGACTTAGGCAACTTGCCCTCGGCGTGCCCGGTCATCACGCGCAAGCCGTGATCCAGCGCGCGATAAAACGTCGCCGCGTCCAGCAGGAATTTCGCCTGGGTGTGATCCAGATCGCTCATGCTCTCCAGAACCTCGATGCGCGCCGGCGTGTTCAACACGCGAAAGAAGACGCCCGCGCTCTTCAGCCGCAGATACATCAGCAGAAAGTCGATATCGTAGTAGCCGCCGCGCGCGGCCTTGAGCGGATGTAGCGAGCCCTGCTCTTTTTCCAAGCGCACCCGCATCTGCCGCAGATCCGAGCGCGAGCGCCCGCCCTGGCCATAGCGCCGCCAATCGACTTCCTGGATCTGATGCAGGAACGCTTCGGCGCGCGCGGGGTCGCCGGCCACGGCTCGCGACTTCATATACGTGATGCCTTCCCACGCCTCGGCCGTGCGCGCGAAGTATTCGATCACGGCGCCTTCGGTCCGCACCAACGGGCCGCTACTGCCGTTGGGGCGCAGGCGCGTGTCGACCGTGAACAAGACGCCGCTGCCGGTATACGCCGCGACCATATCCACCATGTGTTCCGCCACTCGAGTCCAGAACAGGAGCTCACTCGCATCGGCGTCGGCGAGCACAAAGACCAAGTCGGCGTCAGAAGCCAGATCGAACTCGCGCACACCCAACCGTCCCATGGCGATAACCCACATCTGGTCGCGCGGAGCATAAGTGGCGCTATGCGGCGGATGCGCGTGCAGGGTCTCGACAATCGCGATTTCGTAGGCGCGGGCGATCACCGCGTCTGCCAACTCCGAGGTGCGGGCCAGCGTGTCGAAAATGGGCTGCGCCAGACAGATGCTCCCGGTCTGGATGCGAATCATCTCGCGGCGGTACCAGCGGCGCAGCTCCGCGAGCTCATGCGGCGGCGGCTCATCGGCAGTCAGCGGAGTCCGCGGGCGAGCTACATCGTCCAGCAACTCCGGCCAACGAATCAGCTCTTCCGCAAAGTAGGGGCTATGCTCGAACAGGTCCAGTGAGTACTCGGCGAGATCCGGATTGCTGTTGAGCGCGTCCACTCGGGCGGCATCGGAGGAAAGGCGTTCCAGGAGATGTTCGAACGGCTGATAGCCGCGTTGCAGGCGCCCGCGAGCCAAGGCCGCCGCCAGCGCCGGCGCGCGCTGATCCAGCGCCAACACCACGTTGCTGGCACGGGGACCAGTGGCGGGATGCAGCACGTGCCCGTCGTCTTCGGGTACGACGTCAGCCGCAAAACTCTGGGTGCCGACTACACGCGTGTATATTTCCGTCACACGGGAAAGGTGGCCGCGCAGCTCCAGCATCAGCCAATCCGCGGACCCTCCTCCGCCCGGCATGCGCCTGGCGAGCAGCTCTAGCGCCTCCGGATCCGTGGGGAGCGTGTGCGTCTGCAAGTCATCCTCAAACTGCAGACGGTGTTCCAGGTGACGGAGGAACTGGTACGCCGAGGCGAGCCGCCCGTATTCCGCGCCGGAAAGGAAGCCCTTATCCTGCAGCCGCGCTAGAGCCAGCATCGTGCCGCCGTGCCGCACCCACGGCTCCGCGCCGCCGTAGAGGCGCTGTAGGCACTGCACCAGGAATTCGATATCGCGAATGCCTCCGCGTTCCAGCTTGACGTCGATGGAGGTGCGCTCCCGGATGCGAGTCGCCAATCCCCACTTGGCTTTGCGCGCGGCCAGCTTCTCGTTGAGACGTCCGCGGGTTTGCGAAAGCTGTTCGATGGCGGAAAAGTCGAGCGTGGTGGAATACGTCCGCGGCTCGATGAAATCGAGCAGCGCGCGGCCGGTCGCCTCATCGCCCGCCGCCACGCGAGCCTTGATCAACATCTGCAGTTCCCAATCGCGCGCGCGTTCGGCGTAGTATTTGCAAGCGCCGTCCAGCGATACGCACACTTCGCCAAGGCTGCCATCCGGGCGCAAGCGCAGGTCCACGCGGTAGCACAAGCCTTCGGCCGTGTAGGTGCTCAGCAACTCCGTCAGGCGGTTGGCCGCGCGCTTGAAGAATTCCTTGTTGGTGATAGACACCACGCCGTCCGTCGAGCCGGGTTCGGAATACACGAACATGAGGTCGATATCCGAGCTGTAGTTCAACTCCTCGCCGCCAAGCTTGCCCAACGCGATCACCGCAAACTTCGCCTCGTTGACATCCACCCCGCTCGCGCCGCTTTCGGAGCGCGGCACACCGTAGCGGATCACCAGGTCTTCATGAATGCGTTGATAGACGAACCCGACCAAAGCATCGGCCAGATCGGAAAGCTCCGCAGTGATCTCGGGCAAGGTTCCCAGACCCAGGACGTCGCGCACCAAAATTCGCAGGATCTGGCGGCGCCGGAATTTGGCCAGCTCCAGCGGATTCGGAACGCCGGGAGGGCAGGCGGTTTCCAGTTGCGCGCGCAAAGCTTCGGGAGTGACTACTTTGGTAAGTTCGCTGGCGTCGAGAAGCTGTTCCGCCCAGTCGGGATGTTCCAGGATCTCCTCGGCCAGAAAGCGGCTGTGTGCGAAGACCGCAACCAAGTGACGCAATCCTGCGGTGGAGCGAGTCAAGCGGTCGAAGGCGGAGGGCTGGCGCTCGCGCAGGCGGACGAAATATTGCAAACACCGCTCCGGCGCGGGCGACGCCGCCAGCAGGAGATCGAACCGGTTGCGCACCGCGGGCGGAAGCGTCTTTGCCAAGTCCGCGATCTCGCGCATGGCCCGTGGCTGGTCACGGTAGGAGAACGTAAGCAGACGTTGCATTCAGACTTCGCGAATCAGAACGGGGATTCCTCTCACGCTTCCGATCATATCTCGCTGGGATGACCTATAGTCCGAATCTACAGGTATCGATTCAGTTGCTCTACCGTTGCTGGCGCTTCGCGAACCAGCGTTGACCGGCGAGTGACGGTGCTGAATGAAGATGGCCTAGGTCTGGACGCCCGCAAGCTGCCACTGGATGTAGTTCGTCATCGAGAGCGGAAATAAAGTTCCCGTTGACAATTAGGTGACTTTGGCCCGGAATTCTCCCTGGGCGACGCGCACGCGCACATTCGAACCTTTGGGGACCTCTTCGGGAGCCTTGACCAGTTTGCCGTCGCGTTCGACGATCGCATAGCCGCGATCGAGAATTTTCAAAGGGCTCAGTTGCGCCAGATGGGCTTCGAGAGGCGCAAGCGCGGCACCGGCATGGGTCAGCTCCAGGCGCATGCGTTGGCGCAGTTGCGCTTCTGACGCTTCCAGCCTCCGGCGAGCCTCGGCCAAGCGCAGACGCACATCCATCTGTCCCAGCCGCAATCGCAAATCGTCCAGCGTCCGTTTGCGCCGGTCGATTGCCGCGCGCCCGGAGTCGCGCAAGCGATAGTCCAGCTCGTCCAGGCGTTGCATTCTGCGGCCGATGGCGCGATGCAGGCGGGCCGGCTCCATGATCTGAATCGCCAGCCTCCGGCCTGACAGCGCCAGAGTCAGTCGAGCAGCTTGCCGGAGCTTCGCTTCGCCGGCCTCCAGGCGGTCCAAAAGACTGGCTCGCGTGGCGATCACCAGCTCGGCCGCGGCCGAAGGAGTGGGCGCGCGGAGGTCGGCGACGAAATCGGCGATGGTGAAGTCGGTTTCGTGACCCACGGCCGAGATCACCGGAACCGAGCAGGAGGCGATGGCTCGCGCGACCCGTTCGTCGTTGAAGGCCCACAGATCCTCCATCGATCCGCCGCCGCGCGCCACGATCACCACTTCAGCCCACCCGGATTCACTGAAATAATCGATCCCGCTGGCAATCTGCTCGGCCGCGCCTTCGCCCTGCACCTGCGCCGGGTAAAGACGGATGTGCCGGCCCGGGCAGCGGCGTTCGAGAATTTCCAGAATGTCGCGGATCACCGCACCGGTCGGTGAGGTGACTACGCCGATGCGTTCCGGTAGCGGAGGCAGCGGGCGCTTCCGTGCGGACTCGAACAGCCCCTCCATCGCCAGTTTCTGTTTGAGCTGCTCGAAGGCGAATTGCAGCGCGCCGTGGCCTTGCGGCTCCAGAGACTCGACCACGAGTTGAAGCTCGCCGCGGGCGTCATATAAATCCAGCCGCCCGCGAGCCAGCACCGCGACCCCGTCCTGCGGCTTGAACTTGAGATAACGGGCGGTCATCTTGTAGCACACCGAACGGAGCTGCGCGGCTTGATCTTTCAGCGTGAAGTAATAATGACCGCTGGCGGCCAGCTTGGTCCCGGAGATCTCGCCGGAGACCCAGATGTCGGTGAAATTTTCGAGCAGGAGTCCGCGCAATTCGCCTGAAAGTTCGCTGACAGTGTAAGCTCGCCGGACCGGCTCCCAATTGAGTGCAATCTGCTCCATATCACCTGCAAGTCATTGATACTAAATAACAAAATGTATAAAAGTTCTTTTATGTCGATCGGACCAATAAAAACTATCTATTGGTAATGCGAATGGAACGCCGCTATCCTGTAACACAAGCCCCGTCGCTCCCCTTAGCCAGCCTAGTCGCTGTCCAATCCAAAAAATCGAGGTTTCCATGGCCGATACTAATGCACCACAAATGCAAGCAACCCTCGGACTGACGGGGTTGACGATGAACGCGATGGCGCTGATTGCTCCCGGCGCCTTTCTGTGGTTAACGTTTGCGATCCAAGGCGCCACCGGCACAACCGCCCCGGCAATGTGGTTTGGCATTATCATCGCCTTACTGCTGTGTCTGGCAACCGCTGTCTGCTACGCCGAAATGGCTAAGCTGTATCCCGGCACCGGCAGTTCGTACTACTTCGCGGAACAGTCTTTCTTGAATCACGACAAAGCCTGGAAGTACGCTCGCCTCTCGAAGTTCATCGTCGGGTGGGGCTCCCACTTATACTACTGGATCTATCCGGGCGTGATGGTCGGTGTAACCGGCGTGTTTACCGGGTTCGTGGTCGGGACCTTGTGGCCTAACTTTATGAGCGCCTCCAATCCCGGCCCCATGTTCATGATGGCCGTGGCGATTTTGTTCTCCTTCGGCGTCGCGTACATCGCGTATCGCGGCGTCAACGGTTCCACCTCGGTGAATATCGCCATCAACGTCATTCAGATCAGTGCGCTGATCGTGTTTTCCGTATTGGCTCTGGGCTATCGGATGAACCATCCTCCGGGAAGCGTTGCCTTCAACTGGGACGCCTCGTCAAGTGCGGCTTACACCTATCAGTTCGCCACCGAGAAACAGACCACGAACGGAACCACAACCGACGTCATTTCGCGCAACGCCGATGGCACTCCTAAACCGATGCTCGACGCCAACGGCCAGCCCGTGCCTTTCAAGATCGATTATCCGGCAAAGGATGACCATGGCATGTTCGTTAGCCATCCGGATGCGGCATCCGTAGTGGGAGTGCACAATTGGGGCTTTGCCTTTGTGCAAGCCACCGTCGCGATTCTGATTTTGGTCGGATTCGAATCTGTTACCGCCATGGGAGGCGAAGCTAAAAACGCTAAACGCGACGTACCCATCGCGGTTATCACTTCGCTCCTGGTGCAAGGCGCATTCTGTTATTTGTTTGAGTACTTCGCAGCCAACTACTTCTTAAATAGCGGCTACCCCATGACCACCGCGTCGGGATCGTCGGCGCCCATCGGCGACATGATGGTCATTGTGGGCGACGCCGTCTTCGGCGCCGGACACGGGCGCATTTTCATGCTGATTGAGGCCATTACGGTGTTCCTGGCGCTGATCGGAACCACCCTCTCCTGTATGAATACCGGCGCGCGCGTCACCTACGCGATGGGCAAGGACGAAGAAGTTCCCGAACACTTCGGCCTCCTGCACTCCGAGAACCTGACTCCGCATCGCGCCATCTGGACCTTGGCCACCATCTCGGCCGTGATCGGCTGCATCGCGGTCTCCGTTCCTTTCGGTGACGCACCGGCTCTGTCCGACGCCACCATCAAGGCGCTGCCCCAGGGTTTTTGGTCCAGCTTCGGCTATATGGGCCATGACGCCATGGCGGCGCTTCCAAATTCATTGCTGACCATCACGCTTGCGTCCAACTTCGGCACTTTCCTGCTCTACATGCTGAGTTGTGTGACGTGCATCGTCTGTTATCACAACCATCCGAAGTTCAAGATGGTGCGCCATCTACTGATCCCGATCTTCGGCCTGCTGGCCAATCTGGCTTGCATGGTGTTCTACTTGATCGGTCCATTCATGGGGTACGGCACACCGAAGGAGCCGCTGCTGGCGCTGGGCATCGCCGCCGTCTGGGCGATCTATGGCGGTGTCTACTTCATGAGCTCCAGTAAGAAGTCGGGTCGGACCACTTTGGTGGAGGGTCGCGGCAGGCCGACTACTGCATAGTTTCCCTGGAGTGTACTGGATCGCTAGGCGCTTCCCGCGCGTCTAGCAGATAGATCCCGCGGGCCGGAGCGGTACAGACCGGCCCGCGCACTTTTTGAAGCGGGAGACGTTTCAGGGACGATTCATGGCAGCGTATCACCGGCAGCAGCCCGCCTCAGCAGCAGCCGCACGGGCGTCAGCCCCCGGCGTGTCCCAGGGCTTGAGCGTGGAGTTCGTGCTCAAATCCGATCCAGGGCTGAAGCGCGGTCACAACGAAGATTTCTTGGGCTATTCGGCCCCCAACTCCGCAGACGAAATCCGGCGGCGCGGCTGGTTGTTCGCGGTCGCCGATGGCGTGGGCGGGCAGGAGCTGGGCGAAGTCGCTTCGCGCACGGCCATCGAAACGCTCACGGCCGGGTTCGGCGCCGCGCCTTTGGGCGACGCGCATCCGTCCCTGCTGGCGCGCCTGGTGCAGGCGGCCAACATTAAGGTTTACGAAACCGGCCGCGCGACGGGTCCGGGCGGTACCGCCATGGCGACGACCCTGGTGGCGTGCGCGTTGCGCTATGATCGCGCGGTGGTGGCGCACGTCGGCGATTCGCGCTGCTATTTGATCCGGCAAGGCCACGCTATGGCGCTGACGCGCGACCACACCGTTGTTAACGATCAGGTGCGGCTGGGTGTGATGAGCGTGCGCGAAGCGGCCAAGGCGGAAACGCGGCATATCTTGAGCCGCTCACTGGGTCTCGATCTATTCGTCAGCGTCGACACCAGCGAACACCAGGTGGTGAACGGCGATACGCTGCTGCTGTGCTCGGACGGCCTGCATGGCGCGGTCTCCGGCGCGGAAATCGCGCGCACGTTGGCTTCCGCCGATCTTCAGACCGCGGCGGACAGGCTGATCGAGCTTGCCAATGAGCACGATGGCAGCGATAATGTCAGTGTTCTGCTGGTCCGCGTGCAAAGCGTGGAGCGGGTGGGGATGTACCGCGGCCGGCCGTACAAACTACGGTGATCCGGTTGCGTGTGCATCGGTTAAAGTCCGCCTCCGCGGACGGTAAATGACTCCCGTAAAAAACGGCGACATCCTGGACCACTACCGCATTGAAGGCGTGGTGGCTCGCAGCGGCATGGCGTCGATTTTCCGCGCCACCGATCTCAACGACGGCAAGCAGGTCGCCGTCAAGGTTCCCCATCCGGAAATGGAATGTGAGCCGGTTTTGTTCGAACGCTTCCAGCGCGAGGGCGAGATCGGCAGGATGATGAACCATCCCGGCGTGATGAAAGTGTTCGACGGCGAAAAGCGCAGCCGGGTCTATATGGTGATGGAGTGGGTGGAAGGCAGGCTGCTCCGCGCCATCATGAATGAGCAGCGTCCGATGCCGCAGGAGCGGGCGATCCAACTCGCCATCCGCATCCTGGAAGCCCTGCAGCACATTCACACCCGCGGCGTAGCGCATCGCGACCTGAAGCCGGAAAACGTCATGGCCGACGGCCAAGACCACATCAAGCTGATCGACTTCGGCATCGCTTCTAAAGCCGACGCGCGCCGGCTGACATTCGGGAAGCTCTCGCAAGTGATGGGCACTCCGGACTATATTTCGCCGGAACAGGTGAAGGGCAAGCGCGGCGACGCGCGCAGCGACCTGTATTCGCTTGGAGTGATTCTTTACGAAATGTTGACCGGGAAGCTGCCCTTCACCGGCGAAAATCCGTTCGCCATCATGAACGAGAGAGTGCTGAACCCTCCCATCCCGCCGCGCGCCGTCAATTCCCAGATCAGCCCGGAGCTGCAGGAGATCCTCTATCGCGCGCTGGAGCGTGAGCCCGCCAACCGCTACAAGACCGCCGACGAATTTATCTGGGATCTGCAGCATCCCGAGCAAGTGGGCGTCGCCGAGCGGCAGGAGCTGACCAACTGGAAACGCCGCCGCGACCCAGTAGCCCGGCGGCTGGTGTTCTATGTCGCGATGGCGCTGATCCCCATCGTGGTGCTGGGATTGCTGTTCTTCGTCGCCCGGCACATTTAGGCGCGCTGCTAATGCGGCTAGTCTTCCTTGGGGGGCGGAAACGTCAAGGTAAGCGAACAATAAACCCCGAAAGTCGGGGTTCTCCAGGTGGCGTAAAACGGGTTGAATGTCCGGTACTACCTGTCTCGCTTCCTGGCAGGCAGCGAGATTGATCTCAATCGCCTCTTTTGCCGCCGCTTTAGCTGACTCAACATCTTGCCCGAAGGCCGTTATAGCGAGGTCAGGGATGTACATCTTCCTCGGGATGCGCGATCGTAACGATAAAACCGGCTGCGGGGACGCTTGAAGTTGTTGGTCCCCTTTGACGCTGACTAGGCTCCACCCATATTCCCCGGCGAGACTGATCCACTCACGGCTTGTGTACCGTTTCGGCATCAACCAGACTGGGCCGATTTTCGCACCGCGGGCGCGGCCATTTAAGTGTGTTCCAATTCAGTTACGCTAGAGAGCAATGGCGAGGTTTTCAGTTCGATGACACCATCTCCGGTTCGGACCGCCGAGTTGTGGATTGAAGTCGACGGCGATAAGTCCGCGCTGCCATTGGAGGCGGAGCGTTACCGGTTGGGCCGGGCTACCTCGAACGAACTGTCCTTTCCCACCATGGGCGGGCTGTCGCGCGAGCACTTGGCGATCGAGCGCGAGAACGGCCACTGGATCGCCCGTGACCTGGGAAGCACCAACGGCAGCGCGGTTAACGGCGAGCGGCTGACAGAGCCGCGCGTCTTACGGTCCGGCGATCGCATTACCGCCGGGCAACTGACTCTGGAGTTCCGCGAAAGCAGCGCGAAGGCTGCCTCCGGGCCAGTGGTGTTTACCGATGAGCCTTCGGCGGCCAGCGGCGAAATCACCATCGCGGAAAGTCTCGCGGGGCTGATTGCGGAAGAGAGCGAAGAGGGCAGCCGGCACATGCAGGCTTTGATCACAGCCGGGCGCGAGCTGGCCACGCACCTTCCGCTCGAGAAGCTGTTCAACTTGATCCTGGACCTTTCGGTGGAGGCCGCGGGAGCGGAGCGTGGCGTTCTGATGACGCTCGAAAGCGGAGAGTTGCAGGTGCGCTCGACCAAGGGCCAAGGCCTGCGCATCAGCTCCCATGTGCGCGACTTGGTGATTCGTGAGAGGCGCTCCCTGCTGGTGCGCGACGCCATGATGGACGCCGCGCTCGCGGCCCGCGCCAGCATCGTCACCAGCCAGATTCGGAGCATGATGGCCGTGCCGCTGCAAACCGAGGATCGCGTGATCGGCCTGATCTACCTGGACTCATCGCATTTCGTCAAAGAATTTACCAAGCAGGACCTGAGCCTGCTGACCGTGATGGCCAACATGGCTGCGGTGCGCATCGAAAACGCGCGCCTGGCGGAAGTAGAGCAAGCCGAGCGGCTGCGCGCGCGCGAACTGGAGCACGCGGCGATGATCCAGCGCTCCATGCTGCCCAGTCAGTTTCCGCCATTCCCGGAGCGCACGGATTTCGAGCTCCACGCCGCGATGGTGCCCGCCAAGGAAGTCGGCGGCGATCTGTTCGATTTCTTCCTGCTGGATCAGGACCGGCTGGGCTTCGTGGTTGGCGATGTCAGTGGCAAAGGCGTTCCGGCGGCGCTATTCATGGCCATCGCGCGCACGCTGCTGCGAGCGGCGGCGCATCATCAGGCCTCGCCGGGAGCGTGCCTGAGTTACATGAATCAATCGCTGGTGGAACAACACGCCTCCGGGATGTTCGTCACGTTGTTCTACGGGATTCTCAACCTGCGCACCGGCGTGCTGGAATACTCCAACGCGGGTCACGCGCCGCCATACGCGTTTTGCTCCGATGGACAAAGGCGTCCCCTCAAAGAGCGCTGCGGCCCGATGCTGGGCATCTTCGAAGGTTTTCAGTACGCGACGCGCAGCACCCGGATCCAGCCGGGCGAGGGTGTGCTGGTATATACCGACGGCGTCACCGAAGCGCACAACAAGACTGGCGAGTTCTACGAAGACTCGCGCCTGGAAGCGTATCTGGAGTCGCATGCGGCCGGGCCGGTGGAGGAACTGGTGCGGGGGCTGCATGCGGAAGTGGAGCGCTTCGAAGCCGGAGCTTCGCGCGCCGATGACATAACGGTGCTTGCAGTGCGGCGGCGGGCGGCTTAGGCCGGGCCCCGGGTACGCTCCTACCGCTGCTGAAAATCTTCCAGGTGACTGACCAGTTCCGGGTAGGCGTTCGCGCCGAGCTCATGCAGATCCATGCCCTGCCGCTCGCCATCGAGTGGAACGCGATAGGGAACGATGCGGCTCAGGATCCAGTTTGAGGCATAAGCCAGCGGGAAAACGAAGCCGACAAGGGTCGCCGCTCCGATCACCTGCGCCAGCCACTGGCCGTCGTTGAATACGCCCGGAAACTTGCCCAGAAATCCGGCTGCGATCACGCCCCACAGGCCGCCCACCGCGTGGACGGAGATGGACCCGCTGGGGTCGTCGATCTTCAAATACAGCTCCAGCCATTCGACCGAGAAGGTGACCAGGGCACCGGCCACCAGGCCCACGATCAAAGTCTCTGCGGGAACCTGAAACGCCGCGCCCGCGCTGGATGCGGCCAGGCCGGCGATGAATCCGTTCGCGCTCAAGGAGGCGTCCGGTTTGCCGAAGCGCGTGCGCGTGACGATCGCGGCTGCCAGCAGCGCGGAAAAGGCCGTCAGCATCGTGTTGACGGCGATGAGAGGAACGCGCGCGGGCTGTGCGCCGTAGAACAGAATCGCGGCAGAGGAGTTCAGTCCGAACCAGCCGATCAGCGCCAGAAAGCAACCGAAAGTGGTGAATACGGCGTTATGGCCAGGCAATGCCATCGGGAAACCTTCTTGCGAGAACTTGGCGCGCCGCGGGCCGAGCACCCAGGCAATCGAGAGGGCGGACAGTCCGCCGGCCGCTTGAATCACGCCTGCTCCGCCGGCATCGGCATAGCCTCCTCCGATTCCGGAAAAAAATCCCAGGGACGCGAGCCATCCTCCGCCCCACGCCCAATGGGCGAACAAGGGGAAGGTCCAGCCCGCGAAGACGATGGTGGAGAGAGCCGCGGCGCTCAAGCGCCATCGCTCCGCGCCGGCTCCCAGGGGAACCATGGCGGCAAGCGCGCACGCGAACATGCCGAAGCAGGCCATCAGCGCGGCGGGCGAGGACGCATCCAGCCCCGCGAAGAAGAATCGTCCGGAGCCGATCCAATTCCACGATTTGCCTCCGGTCGCGACCGCGTAAGCCGCGCCGCCGGGCACGCCCTGCCACGCGAACCCACAGATGACGTAAACGATCGCGGCCACTCCGATCACGATCAGGGAGGCAAGCATCGAATGCAGCGCGCTGCGCGAGCGGCCGAGCCCGGAGTTCATCAACGCGAGACCGGCGTAAGCGAGCGGAATCAATAGGATAAGCAGGCCGCACAGCTCCGTGGCCGATTCCGCCAAGACCTTCGCGGGCATCTAGTCCCGCTCCTGCGGCCGCTCTTCAACCACCTCGGGGAGATGGGCGCGGGCGACCAGAATCAGTCCTACAGCTTCCACGGCGGCCCCGGCCAAAACGAACACCGCCCGGGCGTTCCCGGGAGGAAGTAAACCGATGGCCGTCAACACGATGATCCACCCGGCCACGAGCAACAGGAGCCCCGCCAAGTTCATAGACTCCCCAAAATATCACAATCCTTCCGCTCCAGCTCCCTTCCAGATTGTATAAACACTTCCTGGAAACCGCTGTAGAATGGGGCTGACCGATTTCTCGCTGGGAGGAGGTTTCTCTCATGTCCAGAAGCGCCGACAGGTGGAGTTCGATCGGGGCGCTTTTCTATTGGGTCGGCCTGCTGTTCGCGATAGCCGCGTTTTGCGCAGTGGGGGCGAGCAACACGCTGATCGGCGAGCGACTGGAACACCAGACAGTTCCTCTTTCCTGGATCCTGGCCGGAATCGCGATCGTGGCGCTGCTGGTATGCGAACGCTGCAATTCGCTGACGGCTCCAGCCCCACAGCCCGATTTAACGAGGCCTGCTGA
This sequence comes from Bryobacteraceae bacterium, assembly GCA_030041495.1. Lineage (GTDB taxonomy): Bacteria > Acidobacteriota > Terriglobia > Bryobacterales > Bryobacteraceae > Palsa-187. The sequence goes on from JASHNT010000140.1 coordinate 110,150, forward strand.
GCCGCAAGCCCCCGGTTCTCCGGAGATTGCCGCGCAAGCGTTTCAAAACAACGCATGACGTCAGGCAATGTAAATAAAATCACATAATACAAACCATCCAAACTTTCGATTAACAGAAAACCGAAATCACCGTACCATAGTCTCTAACCGGTTGTTGGCCGAAAACCTTGCGGCGCCCTGTGGCTTCGCCGCCGACGGCCTAAGCTTACGAAAAATCCACGCACTTGAGAACCCGCCAGACCGGGTCCAAGCTTGATCTGCGTCCATCGGCGAAGCTCTCCAGTGGCTGCGTAAATACAACAATTGCAAAGGGGTTATCTTGCCATGTCCAAAGTACGATTGTTTTCCGCGGGCCTGTTCGCGCTAGGCCTGACTGCATTCGCACAGACGCCCACGCCGGCTGCGACTGACGCGACCGCTCCTGCGGCCGCAGCGGCTCCTGCAGCTCCCGCGGCTCCCATGCCGCTCTCTACGCCGGCCATCACTGGGCCGCTTTCCAATCTTCCGCCCGCCATGTTCGACGCGGGGCCGTTCGGCAAAATCGCCGTGAATGGGTTCCTGAGCGGGATGGGGCTAGTCCAAAACAATCACATCCCGGAAGACAACACCGATCAGGCCGCCTTAAGCAATGGGCAGGTGTTCATCCAGAAGACCGACGGCTGGTTCCAGTTCTTTCTGCAGGCCGGCGCTTACAACATCCCCGCGTTGGGCGTGCCGTTTCTAAAGACGGAGGCCACGGTGTCCGATCTGTTCGGCCCCCTGCCGGTGGCGTTTCTGAAACTGCAAGCCGGCAAGAATACGTCGATCGAGATCGGCGCGCTGCCGACGCTCATCGGCGCGGAGTACACCTTCACCTTCGAGAACATGAACGTCGAGCGCGGCTTGCTATGGAACCAGGAGAACGCGGTCAATCGCGGCATCCAGGTGAATCAGACCATGGGCAAGTTTTCCGCCTCGGTGAGCTGGAACGACGGTTTCTACTCCAACCGCTATACCTGGCTGTCGGGAGCGCTGGCTTATACCAACGGTCCAAACGCGATTTCGTTCGTCGCCGGTGGCAACCTGGGGCAGACCAAGTTCGAGAATTATGCCACGCCGGTGCAGAATAACGGCGCCATCTACAACGTCATTTACACCTACACCAAAGGGGCGTGGATTATCCAGCCCTACTTCCAGTACACCGACGTACCGACCAACGCGAGCATCGGAATCGCTAAAGGGGCTTCCACCACCGGCGGAGCCATTTTGCTGAGTTACGCCTTCAAACACGGATTCTCCCTGCCGGTGCGCTACGAATACATTTCGAGCTCCGGGAGCGCAGCGCAGGATGCGGTCAACCTGATGTTCGGGCCGGGCAGCACCGGAACCTCCTTCACGGTGACGCCGACCTTCCAGAAGGCCGGATTCTTCGTGCGCGGGGATGTCGGCTGGGTGCACGCGGGCAGCTATCTGCCGGGAGACGTGTTCGGGCTGGTCGGCACCAACAACAATCAGGTCAGAGTGATGGGCGAGATCGGCTTCGTGTTCGGAGACAACATAGAGAAAAAATAGAGGAGAAGAAGTAGGAATCCCGGCGGCTACCGGGGGTAGTAGCCGCTGCGGGCGTGGATGTACACCTTCGGCACGCTGGTGGTGACGCGGATCCGGTGCGATTTGCCGGCCGTGTCAGCGCCAGTGGGCTGAAACCCGATGATGTACTGGTTGCGGAGAGCGTCGCCCACTTTCCGCATCGCTTCCCGCGCAGTCGTGTCGTCATGGGCGCGGAAGTGCAGGCCGCCGGTTTTGTCGGCCAGCGTCTCCAGCAGCTCCGGCCCTTCCAACTCCCGGCCGCGATCTCCGGGCTTGGCGATCATGCTGGGACGGAAGGGGATCTGGTTCGGCGAACCGCTACCGGTGGTCGGAAGGATCACGGTGTAAATCTGCACGTCCGCTTCGAGCGCGATGCGCAGCAGTTGATTCCGGGAGTATTGACTGTGGTTGTCCATCCCATCGGAAAACACCACCAGGGCGCGGCGGGGATGGTGCGCGTTACGCATCTGATTCAGGCCCAAATAGACGGTGTCGATGAGCGCCGTAAGGCCGCCCGGCTTGGTATAGGCGATGTTCTGTGCCACAACGCCCGCGTCGCTCGTGAATTCGGGCCCCGAGGCCGGCTGGGTCGAGACGGTCAGAAGGAGAAACTCGTCCTGCGGATTCGCCTCCTGAACCAATGCCCGCGCGCCTTCCTTGGCGATGCCGAGCGAATGCAGCATGCTGCCGCTTACATCCAGGATCAGGCCAACCGAGGAAGGCACGTCTTCGCTCGAAAACGACAGAATCGGCTGCGGCTTCTGATCGTCGAAGATCTTGAAGTCATCGGCGTGCAGACCCAGGATGGTTTTCCCGTAATTGTCGGTAACCGAAACCGGCACCAGCACCAGGCGGGAGTTGGCATGAAACGTGCCCGGCTGGTCGCCACTTTGGGCGCCCAGCGCTCCGGCCGCCAAGAGCAGCAGGACAGCCGCGCCGAGACAGCACACTGGGCTTCGCCGAAGCATGCCCCAGTGTGGAACTCGACCGATAAAAAAGTCATAAAGACAGCCATTGTGAATATTGATGAACCCGATAAGAGAGGGCTCCGTGCCGGAGGGAATAAAGCGAGCCAGCGCAGCCGCGGGTTGAGGTAGAATGATGCAGGTTCAGGCGCATCAAACCATTTGAATCACAAACAGGAGATAGACTGTGTCCATGACTCCTAAAGAAGTCCTCGAATTCGCCAAGAAGAACGATGTGAAGCAGCTTGACCTGCGCTTCACGGATTTACCGGGCGTCCAGCAGCACGTGTCGTATCCGATCACGGAGCTGGAAGAGACATCCTTTGAAGAAGGCTTTGGTTTCGACGGATCCAGTATCCGCGGATGGGCGGCGATCAACGAGAGCGACATGCTGCTGATCCCGGATCCCGCGACCGCCCTGCTCGACCCGTTCTACGAGACCAAGACGCTGGTCATGCTGTGCAACGTCATCGACCCCATCACCCGCCAGCACTACGATCGCGATCCGCGCTGGATCGCCCGCAAGGCCGAGATGTATCTCAAGAATTCGGGCCTGGCCGACGCGGCTTACTTCGGCGCGGAAGCCGAGTTCTTCATCTTCGACAACGTGCGTTTCGACCAGACCGCGAATCAGGGCTTCTATTACGTCGACGCGGAAGAAGGCCGCTGGAATTCGGGCCGTGCGGAGCACAACCTGGGGTACCGTCCGCGCTACAAAGAAGGTTACTTCCCGGTGCCGCCCACGGATCATCACCAGGACCTGCGCGCGGAGATGGTGGAGACCATGATCAAGTGCGGTCTTAACATCGAATGCCACCATCACGAAGTGGCCACCGCCGGGCAATGTGAAATCGACCAGCGTTTCGACACTCTGGTCAAATCCGCGGACAATATGATGACCTACAAGTACGTCATCCGCAACGTGGCGTATCAGTACGGCAAGACAGTGACGTTCATGCCCAAGCCTCTGTTCGGCGACAACGGCAGCGGCATGCACACCCACCAGAGCCTGTGGAAGGATAAGAAGCCTTTGTTCGCCGGCGATCTCTACGCGGGCTTGAGCCAGTTGGCTCTGTGGTACATCGGCGGATTGTTGAAACACGCGCGGGCGCTGGCGGCGATCATAGCGCCCACCACCAACAGCTACAAGCGGCTGGTTCCGGGCTACGAGGCTCCGGTGAACCTGGCGTACTCGCGCCGCAACCGGTCGGCGGCGTGCCGCATTCCGATGTATTCGGCGAGTCCGAAAGCCAAGCGCGTGGAATTCCGCCCGCCGGATCCCTCCTGCAACTGCTACCTGGCCTTCGCGGCGATGCTGATGGCGGGACTCGACGGCGTGCTGAACAAGGTAGATCCGGGTGAGCCTCTGGACAAGGACATCTACGATTTGAGCCCGGAGGAGATGAAGGCCGTGCCGTCCATGCCTTCGTCGCTCGAGGAAGCTCTTTCCTCGCTCGAAGACGATCACGCGTTTCTGCTCAAGGGCGACGTGTTCAGCGAGGAGCTGCTCGAGACCTACATCGGCTACAAGCGCAAGAACGAAGCCGATGCGATCCGGCTGCGCCCGCACCCCTACGAGTTCGCGCTGTACTACGACATTTAGTCCCGTTCTGATCCCCTGGAAGCGTTTGATACAATTTCAGCGGAGGAGATCCAATGCCGGCCGGCTCCGGTCACGCGCAGGTTCTGGAGTGGATTTCGGCACCCCTTGACCTGATCATGATCGGGATACTCGTGACCATGAGCGCGCTGCGCCAGCAGGCTGGATCCGTGCTGCTCGATTTAGGCCGCATCAACTCGGACCGTTCGTTCCTGGTATTCCTGTTCGGCGGATTCTGGCTGATCAACGGGGTCTTTCAAGAATTCGATCGTCATTCCTTGTACGGGATCGCCTGCTTGCTTCTGGGCGCCGCTTTGTTCCTCACGGGCGCGCAGCACCTCCTGGTTTGCGAGAAAGGGATCCTGGCCACAGGCTTTTGGGGCTTGAGGCTGCTTCGCTGGGACAACATCGTTGCTTATCGTATCCAGCCGCGCGGGACCCTCACCGTGGAATTGCGGGGCAAAGGCTGGATCAGCCGCGGCCTTCGGATTCCCCTCGACCACTGCGAGCAGCTAGACGCCTTCCTTGCCGTCCGCTACCCGAAGGTCGAAAGCCCCTTGCAGCTCTTCAACGCGCAAATCTGAAAATAAGGCGGCGTGTCCGCTTCATTGTGACTAACAGCGCCTCACAACTTGATCGCGCCGGCGTTCTCCAGTTGCGTGTCGGCCAGCAGAGGCTTGCTGGCCGAGACGTTGAAGTCACGGACGTTGTCGAGCACGGCCACGGGCACTCCCGCGACCTTCGGAGCCTTGATGCGGAACAAGTCAACGCCTTCGACGTCGTTCATCGCGAACAGCGGACGCTGATCCTCTTTCACCGGCGCGATTTCGATATTGCTCAACTCGACGTCTTTCGCGTGGCGGATGAAGAAGCCGTGCGAGGGCATCGCGCCGAACATGCCAGGTTCCGGATAGGCTCTCTCCATCTCAGCGGGCATGCGCGCGGCCTGTTCTTTTGTCCCTCCGCCCTGATGCTGCACGTAGACGTCGCTGATTTTGACGTTTTCGATAGGATGGCCGGGAATGCCGCTGATGATCGATCCCAGATACGACGCGCAGTTCGACACAACGATATTGCTGATGATCACGCGGCGCAGTTGGCCAATCGGAACGCCTTCGGGCCCGCGCATGCGTGCGCCGAGGCGCATAAAGATAGGCGCGCTGATCACGTCGCGCATGGTTATGTTGGAGATACTTACGTCCTCCAGCAGGCCTCCGTCGACGGTTTCGAGAGCGAGCCCCTGGCAGCCATCGAAGGTGCAGTTGGTGATGGTCACGTTCTTGAAGCCGCCGTTCGATTCAGTTCCGAATTTGATCCGGCCCGTGCGGGGAATGCGCTCGCCCGTGGGCAGCGGCTTGAACGTGCCGTCGAGCAGCGATCCCAGGGTGAAGCTGCCGCTCACCATGCAATTGCTGATGGTGACCATGTCGGTCGCGCGGGCGTGGCCTAAGCCAAAGGAGCTCTTGAGGCAAATCGCATCGTCCCAGGGGGAATTGACGCTGCAATTGGAGACGCGCACGTTGCGGCAGCAGTCGATATCCATGCCGTCGCGGTTGGTGTCGATGCGCAGATTGTCGATGGTAAAGTTGTCGACGCCAGTGGCCAGGATGCCGAAGTGGCCGCCTTGCAAAATGCCGAAGTCGCGCAGGACCACGTTGCGGCAGTTCTTCAAGCTGATGGATTTGTTGCCCACATGCGGATCCTCCGCGCGCAGGCCCGGACCGGTGCCCTTGGACAATCCCTTGCCGTAGATCAATCCCGGGCCGAGGATGGCGACATCGATTAGATCCTCGCCCCAGATCAGGCTGTTGTGGAAATGGCTGTGGCCGTAATCCTGATATTTGTCCAAATCCATGTGCTCAGCCGGATCGTAACCGGTGGCGGAAGTGTTCTCCGCGGCGAGGATGATCGCGCCGGGGCCGAGATAAAGCAAGACTTTGCTCTTGAGATGAATCGAGTAGCTCGCGTAGGTTCCGGCCGGGAAAAACACGGTGCCTCCGCCGGCTGCGGCTGCGGCGTCGATGGCTCGATTGATGGCGGCGGTGTCGAGCGTTTTACCGTCGCCTTTCGCGCCGAACTTGCGGACGTCCATGCCCTCGGCGGGCGCGGCGTTTCCACGCGATTGCTGAGCGGAAGCTCCGGCCTGGAACACGAGTCCGGCTCCAGCCAATGTCACTACGTCTCGTCGTTTCACTATGTTTTCAGGCTCTCCAGTTATTTACTCACCGTGAACGGGATCGACACCTCGGTCTGTTCCCAGATCAGCGCCAGAACACCGTTGTTCCCCCCGCTGGGGCGCACCTCGATGCGGAAGGTCTCGACCGGCCGCAGCAGAGTCTTCACGTTCATCTTGATCCGGCCGATGTCGCGCGATTCATCGTAATACAGGTGCGACTGGCCGGTCTGCTTGTTCAGGATCAAGGTCCAATCCTGCGGCGTGGGGATGGTCCAGATGCTAAAGCGGCCTTTGGGAACCTTGACGCCGCCGAAATCGAGGTCGGCTTCGGACGTAATCGCGGTAGCGTAGTTCGCGCCGGTGCACCACACTTCGTTGAACGGCACCAAACCGCCAAATATTTTGCGAGCGTGCATGGAAGGGGCGTAGTAATCGACGCTGATCTTCTTGCCGTCGATGGTGACAGAAGCAGTCGCCTCCGGGCTGGTCCAGCGCTGTGCGCGAGCAGGCCGGCGCATGGTGATGACCAACACAGCCAGTAGCGCGCCGGCGGCGGCGACCGCAGCAATCGGGACGAAGAAGCGTTTTCCCATACGAAAAACCTCCCTAGCGCGGCCCTCCGGCGGCGCCGCTCCTTTGGACATCCTACTCTCTTTTCTGTCACTATAGCCGTATGTCCCCGGTGTCCAACTCCACGCCCGCACTGCGTCTGCGCAACCTGCGCAAGACGTATAAAGACGTGGTCGCCGTTGACGGAATGGACCTCGAAGTCCGCCGTGGCGAATGTTTCGGTCTGCTCGGCCCGAACGGCGCGGGCAAAACTACGACCATCGAGATTTGCGAAGGCCTGACCGCGGCCGACGCCGGCGAAGTGGAGCTGCTCGGGATGCGTTGGGAGACGGATGAAAAGGCTCTGCGGCAGAAGCTCGGCATCCAGCTTCAGGAGACGCAGCTCTCCGACAAACTCACCGTGAACGAAACCGTGCGGCTGTTCGCAAGTTTCTTTCATCAGGGTCCAAGCGTGCACGAGGTGATCGCGCAAGCGCAGCTCACCGAAAAACGAAACGCTCGCGTGGGAGGGCTTTCGGGCGGGCAGAAGCAGAGGCTGGCGTTGGGGTGCGCTTTGGTCGGCGATCCGGAATTGTTGTTTCTCGATGAGCCGACCACGGGGCTCGATCCGCAGGCCCGTCGCCAGCTTTGGGATTTGATCGAGGAGTTCAAGGCGGGCGGCAGAACCATCCTTCTGACTACGCACTACATGGACGAAGCCGAGCGGCTGTGCGACCGCGTCGCAATCATGGATCACGGCAGAGTGATCGCGCTGGCTACGCCGCGGGAGCTGATCGCCTCCATCGGAATCGAGCACATCGTGGAATTTTCGGTTTCGGGCAGCGCTTTTGACGCTGGGGCGCTGCACGTCATCGAAGGCGTGCGTGGCGTGCGCCACGATAACGGCAGCGTGCAGTTGCAAGTGACGGAGCTGCATCGCGCGGTGCCCGCGGTTCTGGAGGAATTAACGCGTTCCGGCGTCATGCTCACCGAGTTGCGCACGCATTCGGCGACGCTGGAGGACGTCTTCGTCACATTGACAGGCCGCCGCCTTAGAGATGAGTAGACGGGACAATCCTCTCATTCAGCTCACTCTGGTGCGCTTCCGCGAGTTTCTGCGGGAACCGGAAGCGCTGTTCTGGGTGTTTGTGTTTCCGCTGGTGCTGGCCGCCGGTCTGGGGATCGCGTTTCGCAACCGGCCTCCGGATGTGGTGAAGATCGGAGCGGTTGGCGCGCCGCTGACAAAATCGTTAGCCGCGGAAAAACTCCTTGACGTCACTCAATACTCACTCCCGGAGGGGGAGCAGGCGCTGCGAACGGGGAAAATCGCGCTGCTGGCCGAGTCCAGCCCTCAGGGACAAATCGCATATCACTATGACGAGACCAATCCCGATGGCCGTACCGCGCGCATGCTGGCGGACTCCGCGGTGCAACGCGCGGCAGGCCGCGCCGATCCGGTTGCGTCCTCGGACCGCTTGGTGCGTGAACCGGGCTCGCGCTACATCGATTTTCTGATTCCCGGCCTCCTGGGCATGAACCTGATGGGCAGCGGGATCTGGGGATTGGTATTCACCATCGCGGATGCGCGCCGCAAGAAGCTGATGAAGCGGTTGGTGGCGACGCCGATGCCGCGCTCGTATTACCTGCTGTCGTTCCTGCTGTCGCGGCTGGGGTTCCTGGTGGTGGAAGTATTTGTGCTTGCCGGCTTCGGGGTCTTCTTCTTCCATGTGCCGATGCGCGGATCGTGGGTGGGGCTGTTCCTGCTGTGCATCGTCGGCTCCGTTTCCTTCAGCGGAATCGGACTGTTGATCGCCTCGCGCGTCCGCACTATCGAAGCCGCGTCCGGTCTCACCAACCTGGTGATGATGCCGATGTGGGTGGTCTCCGGTGTGTTCTTCTCGGCATCGCGATTTCCGGACTCCGTGCAGCCCATCATCAAGGCTCTGCCGCTGACGGCTTTGATCGACGGCTTGCGGGCCTACATGCTGCAAGGCGAGCCTTTGGCCCATCTGGCCGTGGAGATGGCGATTCTGTGCGGATGGCTTGCGGTGTGCTTCACGCTGGCGCTGAAGATATTCCGCTGGCGGTAATGCCGCGGCGCTCTGCTTACTCTACTTACTGATGTCGCCGGGTGCTGGCGTCTGCACACCGGTGTCGACGTCCATGCGCAGGGGGATGGAAACCCACGAGTATTTCTCCGCGCCCGCGCCGGCGCCATCGGTAAGGCGCAATCTGTAGGAGCCCAGCGGGACGTCGAACAGAATCTTACCTTCCATGGTCTGGGCGGGACTGACGTTGCGCAGCAGACCTAACCAGTTGTCGACGCCGTCCCCGTTGTCGGACTCGACAAAGCTCTTGCCGTCTGAATTCTCCAGAGTCAGCAGGGGTACTGGAACATCGCTGCCTCCTCCGTTGGTGACCGACAACTTGATCGCCAAAAAGCGCTGCTGCGGCGAACGGATTTTGAAGCCTTCGCCCAACTGGCTCAACCAATTGGCCTCGATCACGGTGTAGGTCAGAGGCCCAATCCCGACCTTTTCTCCCATCGCGTGATCGGCCTGGCTCACCGCCGCGTGATTACACCCGGCCAGAAACACGCTGAGCGCGAGGACACCGCACCCGGCTGAAAATAATGGCGCACGCATGGGAACTTCTCACACTGTAGCCGGAAATGGATGACCGGCGCAATTCGCCCGGAAGGGGGACAGGGAAAGACCCCGGCTACACGCCCCGGACGGCCGCGCTCACCGGGCGCTCGCCTACCGGAATCAGCGTGAGTAGAGTCCAGCGGAAGCGCTTGGTGCCGGAGGTAGAGGCTCGTAACACGGCGACGTCGCCGGATTTGCGATCCAGCACCAGCGCATAACGATTATCGGGTGTGACCAGCACCGCCCCGGGATCCGCGCCCACCGGCACCACGGCGATCACCTTGCGGGCGTTGGGGGCGTTGATGTCCAGGATGCTCACGTCGCCGGTCTGCGGACTGACCACGAACAGCAGCGTGTCGGAGACGGCCATCGCGCCGGGAGCATGCCCGGCTAGAACGGTTGCGCCAATCTCGGTCTGGTACGGATATACGATCACGACCCCGTCCATGCCCTCGCCGGTGACGAACACCTGGCCACCGTCCTGTGTCACGCAAAGATGATCGGGGCGGACCGGTAGAGGCAGATGGGTCACGATTCGGCCGCTGGGTGGGTCAATCAGCGACAGCATGCGCATGCCGCGGTTGGCGGTGACCAGGAGATTCCCGTCGGAGCGGAACAGGGCGTCGCCGAATTCGCCGTCGAGCACCGGCCCGCGCAGTCGCCGCGCGGCAAAATCCACCAGCCAAACTCCTTGCTCCGAAGTGATCGCGGCCATTTTTCCATCGGCGGAGACAGCCAGCGCGAGTGGGTCCTGGGGCAGCGGCAGGCTCCAGCGCTGACGGAACGCGTCCAAATCGACAGCAACCAGCGCTCGCGGCTGGCGCGCCAAAACAAGCAGCGTCTTCTCGTCGGGGGAAAACGTCATCGATACCGTCGTCGCAGCCACAGGCAGCTTGCGGGATACGGTCAGGCGGTAAAACTGGATCTCGTGAATCGAGCCTGTTTCCGGAGTCAGCGCGTAAACCGTCGGGCGCGTGGCCGCGGCCAGCACTTCGGCGGGCGAACCCTCGATGGAGATGTGCCGCGCCACCGCCATCACCTCCAGGTCCAGCACGGCAAGGGACTGCCCGTCCTGATTGGCGACGAAGGCGTAGCCGCGATAGCCGCCGCTCGACCGGTTGGTACAGGCAGCCAGCGCTGGGAGGGCGAGAAAAGCTCTGCGGCTCAGCAATTCTTTCAGTGTAACGTATAAGAATAAACCACTGAA
>JASHNT010000141.1 GCA_030041495.1 Bryobacteraceae bacterium
TGCTGAAATACGAAGCGGGCGGCCCGAGTCTCAAGGGCGTTTGCTCCAGCTATGAAAATCCGCGCTCGGTTGCGGCTTCTCCAGGAAATATAGGTGTTTCGGCAGCTTGGCAGACGGACTTCGCGCCGCCCCCTGTCTGCGCCGCGGCTCTGGCTCAACCACTTTCGCTGCTCCGCACGCCGCTGGAATCGTCCCATCCCAAGCGCGGACCTCCCGCTCTCCTCTCTTAAAGCCTCGCGCCCATTGCTTCCGCTCAGAAGAGAGGGGATATGTGTGTCTACAAATATCGAATAATATTGGTCATTTTATTATCTATTAGCAGCTTATCCCGCGCCGAAATTTTCGGGAAAATACAAGGCGTGGTGCACGACCCGCAGCACCGGCCCATCGCCGCAGCCACGGTCCGCGTGCAGGCCGCCGCTTCGGACTGGTCCCAGACCGCGCAATCCGACGCTTCGGGCGAGTTCTCCTTCGTTAACGTCCCCCTCGGCGACTACAAGATCAGCGTCACGCTCTCCGGCTTCGCGCCCGCGGAGCAGACCGTGACGGTCGAGTCCGGCTCCGCGCCGGTGCTTCATTTTCAACTCACCCTTGGCACTTTGAGCCAATCCACGGAAGTCACGGGCGAAGCCGGGACCCTGCCCATGGATTCCGTCACCCCTACCACGCTGGTCGACCGCCAGGACATCGCCGAAACGCCGGGAGCGGACCGCACCAATAGCATGGCCATGATCACCGATTACGTGCCGGGCTCTTATGTCACTCACGATATGCTGCACATGCGCGGAGGCCATCAGACCGAGTGGTTGATCGACGGCGTGATCATCCCCAACACCAACATCGCCACCAACCTGGGCCCGCAAATCGACCCCAAGGATATCGACTATCTGGAAGTCCAGCGCGGCAGCTACGACGCCGGCTACGGCGACCGCACTTACGGCGTCTTCAACGTGGTCCCCCGGTCCGGCTTTGAGAGTAACAATGAAGGCGAACTGGTCACGTCGTTCGGCAACTGGTATCAAACCAACGATCAGCTCAAGCTCGCCAGTCACACGCAGCGCTTCGCCTATTACCTGAGCTTCGCCGGCGACCGCAGCAATTATGGATTGCAGCCGCCCATCGGGCAGGTGGTTCACGACGCGGAAAACGGCTACGGCGGATTCGCGTCGCTGCTGTTCAATGCGAGCCCCTCGAATCAGCTTCGCTTGGTCGCTTCGCTGCGCCAGGATTACTACCAGATCCCCATCGACCCCAACCCGAATTCATCCGGCAATCAGGTCTATCCCAGTTACGGCCTTCGCGATAGTGAGCGCGAACCGGATGGCTACCTCGCCTTTTCCTGGGTTCACACCTTCAACCACAACACGATTCTGACGGTGTCGCCTTTCTATCATTACAATGAGGCCGCTTACAACGCCTCGCCCAACGACTATCCCGTTGTCACCGATGTGAACCAGACGGCCAACTACGTCGGCGCTCAAACCAGCCTGGCCACCACAATCGCGAAAAAAAATGACATCGAGGTTGGAGCCTACGGGTTCGCCCAGCACCAGAGCAACACATTCAACAACATCTTCACCGATGGCTCGCCCAACTTCGCGCCGTCCTCCGCTGCCGTCACCGGCGGACTGGCTGAGGTGTTTGTGAACGACCGCTTCAAGGCTACCTCTTGGTTGACTCTGATCGCCGGCTTTCGCTATTCGCACTTCGATTCCGGAACCTTCAGTGGAGCGCCCCAGCCCGCCGTGGTGGAAAATGCCCCCGACCCGCGCTTCGGCGCCGCGATCAGAATCCCGCGCATCAACTGGGTCTTCCACGGATTCTATGGAGTCTACTATCAGGCTCCTCCGCTGTTGACCGCTACCGGGCCTCTGCTCAACCTGGCCAGCAGCCAGACCCTGGCGTTCGCTCCATTGCGCGGCGAGCGCGATCACGAATATCAGTTCGGCGTGTCGATTCCCTTCCCTGGACGGTTCCTCCAGGGCTGGGTGCTGGAAGAAGACACGTCTCAAACCAGCGCGAGAAACTGGCTGGATCACAGCAACATCGGCGAGTCGAATATCTTCTGGCCGCTCACTTGGGATCGAGCCCTGATTCAAGCGTGGGAGACCACGCTGCGATCCCCGCGGCTGTGGCGCAGGGGTCAGGTTCATCTGGCCTACTCGAATCAAATCGCGCAGGCCTCGTCTCCCTTCACCGGCGGACTCATCTGCCCCACTCCCATCCCCGCCGGCTGCGAGCCTCCTCCTGGATTCTCGCCCGTCGATCACGACCAGAGAAACACGTTGAATATCGGCGCGGATTCCAACCTGCCGTGGCGAATCTTCGCCGCCACCAACGTCTACTACGGCTCCGGATTCACCAACGGCCTGCCCGACGCCCAATACCCCGGCAATTATTTGCCTCAGCACACCACCTTCGATCTCTCGTTCGGAAAAACTTTCGGCGGAGCGGACGCTCAGCGCTACCGCATCTCCGTCAGCGCCCTGAACGTTGCCAACCGGCGAGTGCTGCTCGACAACAGTCTGACCTTCGGAGGGTTTCATTACAACGACCCGCGCCAGATCTACGTGGAGTTCCGGTATCGCTTCCACTACTGAGCGAGGGCCACGAAATACGGCCGCCGAACACGATGGAACGCATCTCCAGCGTCCGCGTCAGATGTAGGTGGAGCTTCTGCCCATAAGGGGCGCCCGTAGGCCCCTGAAACGCCGTTGAAACGTCTCGCTCGTGCATGCAATCTACCGTGTTTGCGTGAGGTTTCCCGCGAGGATGGATGATGTATAATTGCTGAGGCCCCGAGCCCAAGAATCGCGCAAGAGGATCACACAACACACAAGGAGAGACGGATGGTTACACTAGCGGATGCACGTAGAGTGATCGCGGCAGCGGAAAAGAAAGCCGCGGAAATCGGACAGCCAATGAACATCGCAGTCGCGGATGGAGGCGGCAACATTGTGGCGCATGTCCGCATGGACAACGCCTGGATCGGCAGCATCGACATTTCTCAAAAGAAAGCCTATACTTCGCGGGCTTTCGACATCGCCACCAAGGATCTGGCCGAACATTCCCAATCCGGCGGCCAGTTCTTCGGAATCCACGCTTCCAACAACGGCAAGATCATGATCTTCGCCGGCGGGATTCCGCTGAAGAAAGACGGTAAAGTCGTGGGCGCCATCGGCGTCAGCGGCGGATCGGGAGCGCAAGACCACGCGGTCGCCGAAGCCGGCGCCGCCGCGTTTTAATTCATAGCAGCAAAGGAGAGATACAACATGGCAACCAATCGTGGAGTCGCTTACATTAAACCGGGCGTGGTGGAAGTTCAGTCCATCCCCTACCCCAAGCTGAGAATGCCCAAGAGTGAGAGCGATCCGTTCGGCGGCAAGGATGCCCCGCACGGAGTCATTCTCAAGATCGTGACCACCAACATCTGCGGATCCGATCAGCACATGGTGCGCGGACGCACCACCGCTCCGCAGGGTCTCATCCTGGGTCACGAGATCACCGGCGAAGTCATCGAGAAAGGCTCCGACGTCGAGATGCTCAACGTCGGCGACATCGTCACCGTGCCCTTCAACATCGCCTGCGGGCGCTGCCGCAATTGCCGCGAAGGCAAGACCGGCATCTGCCTGACCGTGAACCCGGCTCGTCCGGGCGCGGCTTACGGCTATGTGGACATGGGCGGATGGGTCGGCGGCCAGGCCGAATACGTCATGGTTCCTTACGCCGATTTCAACTTGATCAAGTTCCCCAATAAGGAAAAGGCGATGGCCAAGATCAAGGATCTCACGCTATTGTCAGACATCTTCCCCACCGGTTATCACGGCTGCATCCAGGCCGGCGTTGGACCAGGCACCACGGTCTACATCGCGGGCGCGGGACCGGTCGGATTGGCTGCGGCGGCGGGCGCGCAGTTGCTCGGCGCGGCCGTGGTCATGGTCGGCGACATGATCCCCGAAAGACTGGCCCAGGCCAAGAGCTTCGGCTGCGAGCCCATCGACCTCCGCAAGGACGCCACGCTGGCCCAGCAGATTGAGCACATCGTCGGCGAGCCTCTGGTCGACTGCGTGGTCGATTGCGTCGGCTTCGAGGCGCACGGAACGGGTAAGGACGCGGGCGTCGAGAAGCCGGCGACCGTGCTCAACCAGCTCCAGGAAGTGGTGCGCGCGGGCGGATCCATCGGCATCCCCGGCCTGTACGTTACCGGCGATCCGGGCGCGGTGGACGAAGCCGCCAAGATCGGCGCGCTCAGCATCCGCATCGGTCTGGGATGGGCGAAGTCCTGCTCCTTCCACACCGGCCAGTGCCCGGTGCTGCGCTACAACCGCCAGTTAATGATGGCCATCCTGCATGAGAAAGTGCATCCGGCCAAGGCCGTCAACGTCACCATGATCGGCCTGGACCAGGCTCCGCAGGGCTATAAGGACTTCGACAAGGGCGCGGCGAAGAAGTTCGTCATCGACCCGCACAGCTCGGTCAAGCACTAACTCACGCGAGTCCAAAAACACCGAAGGGCGGCTGGGGAACCAGCCGCCCTTTTCATCTTCTAGCGGTCCTCAGTAAGCCCCGCGAGCCCTCAGCACCGCCGTTACCGTTCTTGCCAGGATGTACAGATCCAGCCACGGCGACCAGTTCCGCACATAGTACAGATCGAACGCGATCCTCTGCTGGTAGCTCAGCAGATTCCGCCCGGAGACCTGCCACATCCCCGTCAGCCCCGGCCGCACCTTTTTATACAGCGCGAAATCTCCGCCGTAGCGTGCGATCTCCGCCGCGATAATCGGCCTCGGCCCCACCAGGCTCATTTCCCCGGTCAGCACGTTCCACAACTGCGGCAGCTCATCCAGGCTCGTTCGCCGCAACAGCCGCCCCACGCGAGTAATACGCGGGTCGTCGTGCAGCTTCTGAGACCGCAGCCACTCTTTGCGCAACTCCGGATCCGCATCCAAATATTCCTCCAGAGCCTCGCTCGCATTCGCCACCATGGTCCGGAATTTCCACGCGATGAACGCATCTCCGCCCCGCCCGTAGCGCTTGTGCCCATACAACACCGGCCCCGGCGAGCTCAGCTTGATCGCCGCCGCAATCGCCGCGATCAGCGGCAGCGCCGCGATCCCGATGGCGATCGTGAACGCCGCATCCAGTGCCCGTTTGACCATCCTCGATCCCGGCCGCAGCAAGCGCTGGTGCACCTCCAGCCCCAGCATCCCGCTCACATCCCGAGCCTCCACCCACAAGCTCGAAAACCCCGCCAGGTCCGGCAGCACGATCACGTTCGGAAACAGGTCGCTGCAATGGTTGAAGAAGCTCAGCGCTACGTGCCGCGGCATCTCCGCCATATCTAAAATCACGTGCCGCACCCGAGCCTGCTGAGCCCTTTCCGGATCGTTGAACACCGCCGCCGGCTTCAAGCCGAGACCTGGCTGGCCATCCAGCGTTTCCACAATCCGCGCCGCCGCCCGAGCCTCCGCGACAATCGCCACCGGATATCCCCACCACCTCTTGCGCGCGAAGGCTGCGCGAATCGCTCCGCGCGCCAGCGGAACCAGCGCCAGCGTCTGCGCCCACCCCAGCAGAAACACCGCTCGTGAATACGCCGGAGCATCCTTCATCAGAAACACCGTCACCGCCAGCGCTGCGTAGACCATGCTGGTCGACGCCGACAGCTTCCGCAGCTCCTCAACCGGACTCCGCCCAAACCCCGGATACAGCCCAGCCAGCGCATACGCCGCCGGAAACAGCAGCAGCGCCGGCCATAGCCGCAAATAGAAATGTGGGCTGAGCAGTTCGGTGAAATGCCTCCAGCCCAGAATGCTCACCGCCGCCGCGAACCCGAGCGCCGCCACGTCCCCCGCCGCAATAATCCCCGCGCACAGCCACGGCCGCGCCGCATATACTGTTCGCGCGGGAACCGCAACCGGCCGTTCCCTCTGCAGCGCGACTCTGGCAATTGGATTGGGATGAAGCAGGGACACGTCTATCTGCCCACGGCCGCCGTCATCTCCCGCGCGGGCCGCCCATCGCGTACGCCGCCGGCCACCTCGCGATACACCTCCAGCGTCCGCTCCACCATCCGGTCGACCGAAAACTCCTGCGCCAGCACCCGCGACATTCTCCCCATGCTCTCGCGCAGAGCCGAGTCATTCACCAGCGTGCGGAGAGAATTCGCAATCGCCGTGGCGTCACGGACCGGGACGATGAATCCGTTCACGCCCTCGCGCACAGCCCCGGGAACGATGCCCACCGACGTGGCGACGACCGGAAGTCCCCGCGCCATCCCCTCGAGCACGACCAAGCCCGCCGCCTCCGACTCGCTCGTCATCACGAGTATGTCGAAGGCGTGCATCATCGTCTTCGCGTCCTGCTCGCCCAGCCATACAACCCTCGCGTCAATCGCAAGCTGCTTCGCCAGCCTCCGGCACGCACCCGCCAGCGGTCCATCGCCGATCATGACGAGCTTGGCCGGAACCGCGGTCGGCGACTGCAGGAGCCGAGCGAAGGCGGCAACCATCGTCTCCGGCGATTTCACAGGGACCATGCGGGCTACAAATCCGACGCAAGTCTCGCCGTCGTGAAGCCCCCAGGCCTTGCGCAACGCGCCCCGCGGCAGAACCACTGCGGGATCGAGCGCGACTCCGTTGGGGACAAGACGCAGCACCGCCGGGGCAATCCCCAAATCGAGCGCGTGCTCGTACTCTTGACGGGAAACGACGATGATGATGTCCCCGAGCCTCGACAGGGCTGTCTCAACGGCCGCAGCAGAGGAGCGAGCAAGCACATTACGCGTCTTGTCCATCGTAAAGAATCCGTGCGGCGTGTAAACGCCGGCGAGCGACGAGCCGACAAGGGCCAACCGCCCAATCAAGCCGGCCTTTGTGCTGTGGCAGTGCACCACATCGAACGGCCCGCGAGTTTGGAGATACCGACGAAGAGATCGGGCGGCGAGGAGATCCCGCGCGTGCAGCCCGCGGCGCATCTGAATGCGGCGGGCGCGGAATCCCTGGCGATCGCCAAGCCAGCGTAGATCCTCCCAGAAAACCGTGTCCGACCGAAGGTCGGAATAGACGAGGTGAACCTCATGGCCACGATCGAGGAGCGCGGATATAAGGTCGGCGACATGCCGGCCTACGCCGCCGCCTGAAGACTCCACCAGCTCAAGAATGCGCATGAGCAGCTAGTTCATACCCGCGCGTTTGAATCCGGCAACAGCGGCCTGCGGAACTAGCATCGCCACCAGGGTCCGAGCCACCCCAAGGAAACTGAAGGGTGAACGAGGGTCGAAATACCGGAGCTGCAGTCTGAGCCGCGTGCGCTGTTGCTGACGTCGCCCCGCAATGCTGAGACCGCGGGGATCGTACGCCAAACGCGTCAGCATTTGCGGCAGAACCGCCAGGGTGTAGCGCTGCCCCATTCTCAGGAACAAATCGTAGTCCTCCGCCCCGGGCGCGTCCTCCCGATAGAGACCCGCTTCGCGGAACGCGCTAGCCCGAATAGTAGATGCGGGATGCATGAGGCAGCTATTAAGCCGCATTCGACGGAGAATCCTCGCGTGTTCACCGGGCGCGCGGTAGCGAAACAGGACGGACTGACTGGCGTCGACAAAGTCCACGAAAGAGGAAACCACTGCGCAGGTTGGATTGCAGCCCAGGAACTCCGCCTGTCTTTCGAAACGCTCTGGCACGACCGTATCGCCAGCGTCCAGCCGGGCAATGTACTCATGGCCCCGTTCAAGAATGTGACGGAGTCCTACATTCAGGGCGGCAGCGATCCCCTGGTTACGGGTGAGCCTGAGCAGGAATACGCGGACATCGTCTCGCAACGCGAGAGGCGCAGTAATTGGTTCCGGGCTACCGTCGTCGACGATAACCACATCGAACCTGCCGACCGCCCGTTGAAGACTCTGGAGGCTGCGGTCCAATCCGCTCTGGCTGCTGTATACCGGCAGAAGGACCGCAGTTCGGGCTGTCATACTTCCGGAAAGAGCCTTCCTGGCAGGCCACGGGACCCGAAGGTGCGCTCTCCGAAAACGCGCCAGCTTATTTCGAACACGAATCTCCGGGCCGCCCGGCGTCCGCGCTCCGCGCCCCAAAACAAGACGCAGACGAACGCGAGTAGGTTCCGAAATCGCGCTAGGACAAAGCTGACCTCGTGACGGCGACCCGCGTCCGGAAAAGCGATCGCTAGCGGCACGCGCCTCCTGGCCCGCCGCGCCTCCAGCGCGAACTCAAGGACCTCCGCGATGCGTCGGTCGTAGGTGTGTTCGGTCCTTGTACGAGCGTGGCCGGCAGCCGCGATCGCGTCCCGCTGCTCCGGCTGCCGCTCCATCCGACGGATCTGAGCTGCCATCTGGTCGACCGTCTGGCATGAAAGAATCTCGGCGCCGATCCGATAGAAATTCTCGAGGCCCGGCGCATATTCCGTCAGGAGCAGCCCGCCCGCCCCTGGCACCTCAAATACGCGGGCCTTGATTTGGCGTTGCCCTCCCTTGAACCCGTCGGCAAAATTCAGGCTGATCGCCGATTCGCGCATAATCCTCGGAATTTCCCCGGCCTCAACCGGGCCGCGCGGCCAGCCATCCCCGAAGCACTCAACGGCGATGCCGCGCCGCGCCAGCGCCGCCACCAACTCACGCCGTCGGCCATACGCCGCTCCGACGAAGCTGACCCCATAGCGGCAACTTGCAGCCGGCAGGGGATCCCGCAACCAGTCGACGTTCGCGGCCCACTGCGTGAGCAGGACGGCCTCGATACCGTCGCGCCGGTAACACGGAATCACGCAATCGTACGTGGTTGCGATCGCATCGTAGTGGCGTCCTAGAAAGCGAGACACCTCCCGGTACTTCCAGGAATCGTCGGTCGTCCAGGCGACCGTCGCCGTCGTTCCGAGTTCCCGGATCGCATCAAGTGTCTCGATCCACACTTCGCAATCACGCTGGACTGCGAGGAGAACGCCGGGCCTCTCGTGTCGGACGCAATCCATTAGTCGGCTATTTAACGCCGCATAACTGGTAAACGCCGCCCGATCCCAGGACTCGAAATGCAAAGCCTCATGACCGAGCCGCCGCAGCGCCGGCAAGAATGCCGTATACTCGATGCCCTCGCCCAGGGCCGCGCGGCCGTATTGATACCGCCCCAGAACGCACAGAACCTTCATCTGAGTCTCAAGCGCCCAAGGGACTGCGTCCGACCACAAAACCATCGCGCGACGCCCGCGCACGAGAAGAGGCCGGGCGTACTGGCTCGGTGAATACGACCGCCTTGAGCAAACACGTACAGACGAGCGGCACCGGAACGTACGCAAGAATTAAGACCTGGTTTGCCGTGTGTGCGAGCGCAAGGGCCACCGCCAGATAGCAGTACGAAAGGAGGCACGTCAAGCTCCGCAGCGAGCGGTTGTACAACCACCGGGAGACGAGCCCTAGCAGAAGGGAGTACCCGATCACGCCGGGCATCCCCCAGCACCAGTGAATTTCTTCGTACATCCCGGCCGGCGAATCGCGAATCGCCCTTGGCGCGGTGACCGCAAAGGAGTCATCCAACTCCATGTACTTGTATGGTGCCAGGAACCGAAACGGACCCAAGAGCCGGAAGTCGCCCGGGCCCAAACCGGCCGCGCGGCACTGGGTCTCGAAGTTTATCAGCGGCAACTGAAGATAGCTCAATATCTCGCCGGTCCCGTCTTCAACCCTGCCGCGGGTGCGAATGGAAGCGATGTAGCCGAACGCGAAAATTAGGCCGACCGGCACAGCCACAAGCACGCCCTTGGTGACGATACGCGACCGGCCAGGCAGAAGGGCCGCGACCCCGCGCACGGGGTCGCCGAAATAAATGCTGAGCCCGACCAGAAGATAGAATATGGTCGAATAAAGCCCGCCCCGCTTTGCATTGATCAAATGCGCGAAGCCGACCACGAGGAAGAGAGCGGCCAGCACGACGCGCGAGCCCCGCCTCCACGTCACTCGTTGAAGAATGGCAACCAGGAAGATTGAATTGAGCGCGTATAACGACGCAGTCAGCATCCCGAGCTGACCTGAGCCCGAGTATTGCTGTTGATCATTGGCCATGACCACGTCGAAATTGCCGCTGCTAGAAAGGTAATCGAGCAGGGGGAGGACCCCGTAGACATCTTGGATCGCCAGATACACCTGGGCCAAGGCGATTGCGCTCGCGAAAGACAGCAGCAGCGCCATCGGCATATTCTCTTGGCTCAAGCGAAACGTCGTCTCTTCGTCCAACCGCCCCGGTGCAAGCCGCGCCCCAACCAGGAACGATACAAACCCGCAGGCCCACACAACCACAGGAATGTAAGTAAGTTCGATGTGTTCTGCAGCGGGCATCCCGTAGCCGAACCGCCAAAGGACGTACGGGAACAGCGCCGCCGCAGCGGAAAATCCGAAGATGACCTCCGGCGCGAAGACCCTCCGCCAGGGAATCGCCCCCCTCACGCCGCAACCTCCTCGACCATCTCCCTCCCCGGAATCAGCCCCCTCCGGCGGAGCGCTCCGAGCATAGCGCATGTCACTCCCAACTCCACCACCACAATCGCCACCGCAACTCCCACGTGCTGGAACCAGGCCCCCAACGCGAGCGACAACCCCGCATTCAGCACTCCCGCGCCCAGCGTGATCCGGTTCAACTCCCGCTCCATCCCCAGCGCGAGCATCCATTGCGACCCGAACGCCGTGCTCAGTGCCACCAGCGGCGGAAGCAAAGCCAGAATCCGCAGCACGCCCACCGCTCCTTCGTATCCCGTCCCCAACAACAGCCGCACCAGCACCGGAGCGCCAAAAAACAGCAGGCATCCCGCGCTCACGCCCACTCCCGCCATCAGCGCCACGGACACCCGGGCCGCCTTCGCCGCGGATGCCCGGTCATGCGTCATCAGGTGGCTGATGCGCGGGAAGAACACCTGCGTAATTGGCCCGGTCCCCTGCACCGCCGCGCGCGCAATCTTTTCGGCCCCCGCGTAGAACGCCACCATCACCGGCGCAGCCACCAGTCCCAGCAGCAGCACGTTCATGGACGTGTACAGGCTCACGCCCGCGCGGTACAGAAACAGCGTCCCGCCGGAGCACAGCGCGCGCCATCCCATCCGCAGCGAAGGCCACACCAAAGGCGTATCGCGGTACGCCAGCGCCAGCCCCACCGCCACCGAAAGAAACGGCGCGGTGCCCTGGATGAACAGCGCCAGCCAGCCGTCGCCCGGTCCGTGCACGAACACAAACAGTCCGATCGCGCCCGCAATCCGCGCCGCCACCCACAAAGCTCCCATCAGCTTCACCCGCTCGATGGCCTGGAAATACCACATCGGGTTCGCGCCCTGGCTCATGGCAAAGAACAAAGCTCCGGGCAGCAAACGCCGGTGCTGGGCGAACGCCGGAACCACGAGCCCCAGAATCAGCGTGAGGCCCACCGCGACCATGCCGAGCAATGCTTGGGCGCCCAGCACTCCCGCCAACTCCCTCCCGCGAGCCCGCGCATCGTTCCGTACCCGCGCAATCTCCCGCGTCGCCGAAAGCCCGAACCCGTATTCCACCGCAATCGCCACCAAGCGCCCGTAAGCGTCGGCGAACGCATAAGCACCCCACTCGGCCGGCCCGAGCACCCGCGCCAGATAGGGCAGCGTGAACAGCGGAACCAGGTAGTTGAACGCATGCACGCTGTAAAGCGATGCCAGGCTCTCCCACAGCGTGCGGTCGTTACCCAGGCCGGACTTCACTTAACCGCCGCCGTCCGAACAGGTTCCCTTCCACACCGCCAAACCGTTCCCGCTCCTCGTGCCTATCTTCGGCCGTATGGTCACCACGAACTCACTCGCCGAATCCACTCAACCGGCGAGCGCTCGCCCGCCTCGGCCTTCTCAGAAGTGCGTATTTCCAAACGAACCCAACAAGTTCTTGAAAACAATCAACCCGCCCCTAAAATCGACCCCGGGGAACCCAACCCTCACTCCTCGCCCGGCCCGCCCCGCTCAAAACCGCGTATTTCCAAACGAACCCAGCAAGCCATTGAAAACACAACACCGGCCCTCAAGCGTCCCCGGTTTCCGGCCGCTTGTAGTATTTGCTGTAGTGCCCGTAGTAGTAGTAATACCCGGCGCTCACTTCGCGGTGCACTTCGTTCAGCACCACTCCCACCAGGTTCGCCCGCAGCCGCGCCAGCGTCGTAATCACCGAACTCAGCGCCTTCCTACTCGTGTCCCCCGCCCGAGCCACCACGATCACTCCATCCACCGCCGTCGCCATCTGCAGCGGCTCGGCGAAGCCCAGCAGCGGAGGTGCATCCAGCACCACCAGGTCGTACTCCCGCGAGGCCTCTTCAATCAACTGCGCCAGCCCCATGCCCATCAAATCCGACGCCCGCCGCGTCGAAGGACCCGCCGGCAGAATGTCCAGGTCCTGCGGCTGCTCCACGCGAATCACCGCGTCGCGCCAGGAAATCTGGTTCAGCAGTACGTTGGAAAGGCCCACGCTGTTGGGCACCTGGTACAGCCGGTGCACGCTGGGCCGGCGCAGGTCGCCGTCGATCAGCAGCGTCCGTTTGTGCTGCCCCGCGTGCGTCGCCGCCAGATGCGCCGCCACCGTCGACTTCCCCTCGCTGGGCGATGCGCTGGTCAGCAGCACGCTCTTCAATCTCCGGTCGAAATCCGTCAACAGGATCGAATTGCGCAGCGTGCGGATGGCTTCTTCGTAAGTCGAAAGCGCCTGGTAGCCGTCCTCCTTCTCGCGCCTCATGAGTCCAGGTGTTTTCAAACCGGGCGATCCGCTGCCGTTCCGGTGTCCGTTCCCGTTGCCACTGGCAACAGCCGGCCCATTGACTGCCGCGGGAAGAGACGCGGTATTCGCAATCGGGCTCAGCCGCCGCTTCCAATCCTTCACCGATGGCAGGCTTCCGATCACGTCCGTCTTCATCAACCGCATCACCTGGTCCGGATCGCGAATCGTGTTGTCCAGCACGTCGCTCAGCACCGCCGCACCCACGCCCACGAAGCTCGAAAACAGAAACGCCAGCAGCAGGTTCAGCCACAGCCTCGGGAACACCGGCTTCAATCCCGGCCTTGCCTCATCCGCGATCCGTATGGAGCTGTTCTGGAACCCCGCGTTGATCCCCGCCTCCTTGATCTTCCGCACCAGCTCTTCGTAGAGCTGCTTGTCGCTGTCTGCTTCCCGCTTCAGGGATTGGTAATTGAAGCTGCGCGCGTTCAAATCGTCGAAGTCCTTCTTGGTCTCCGCGACCTTCTGCTCCAGCATCGCCTCGCTGTCCGCTGCCTGGCGATACTCCGATTCGACGCGCTGCGCGATATCGGCCCGCGTGCGCGCAACCTGCGTCTGGATCTCGGCGATGAGGGCCTGCTCCTTCTGATACTCCGGATGGTTCACGCCGTAATGGTTCTTCATCTCGGCAAACTTCTGCTGCTCCTGATTCAGGCTCTCGGTCAGCTTTTTCAAAGCCTCGCCCTGGCTCGACGCCTCGGCCGATTCCAGCGACCCGCCCTTCACCGCGTCCCACGCGGCTTCCGCTTGTACGCGCTGGGCCTGCGCCTTGGTATAGGCCGTATTCAGCTCCAGCAGCCGGGCCGAAAGAATATTGGTCTTGTCTTCGGGGTTGATCACGTTCAAATCGCGCTCATACCGCGCCAGCGCTTCGCTGGATTTCTCCATCTGCGCCTTCAGCTCTTCCAGTTGCCGCTCCATGAACTCGCTCAAACTGGCCGTGGCCTTGTAGCGGATGCGGTAGCTGTGCGCCAGGTACGACGTCGCAATCTCGTTGGCCACGTCCGCCGCAAGCTGCCGGTTCGGCGACCGGTAACTGATCTGCAAAATGTACGTGTTCGGCGGCCTCGTTACCTGCAGATGCTTCAAAATCACCGGCGCTTCCAGGCTGGTGGGCGAGTTGTCGATCGCTTCCTCCAGCGCGTCCTTCTCCACCTCGCGCAGATGGAACTTGTCCACCACCGGCCGCAGCACGGAATCGGATTGAATCAGCTTCACCTGCGTCGCCAGGAACTGATCCGCGTCGTTGTTGACAATCTCCGAAGCTTCCTGCCCCAGCACTCCCGTCGGCATGCGCCGGTCGATGTCGATGGTCGCGGTCGATTCGTAAATCGGCGTCAGCCGCAGGCTGACGATCAGCGCCGCCGCCGTCGTCGCCGCCACCCCGATCGCGATCTTCCACGCGTGCCTCCGCAGAATCCACAGGTAGTGCGCCAGCGGAACGTGCGCCGCCTGCGGTTCAAACTCCGCGTCGATCACGCCCGGCATAACCGGCGCCGGCGACCGGTAGTTATCGGAAACAGCGGGCAAATTCTGAGGAGTCATTCGAATCTAATGCCAAATCAGTACGCCGGAGGCGGTGGAGGAGCCGAATCCGGCAATCCGGTCCAGCACGGTCGCCGTCAAGCGCTTGCCTTTGTTGTCGGGCACGTACAGAATGTCCCCAACCTCCAACGGCACGTCCTCCGCCTTGCGCTCCATGATCTTTCCCAGCGGCACGGAGATCTCCTGACGTTCTCCGCCTGCCTCCGGCCGGTAGATGAATGCGGTTTTGTACGCGTAGGGCGCCAGGCCTTCGGCCAGCGCCACCAGCTTCAGCACGGAATTCTCGCTGCCGTCGCGCACCAGGAACGCCCCGGACTTCTTCACGTTCCCTACCACGTAAATCTTGCCCGCCTCCGGCACCCGAATCTGCTCGCCTCCGTGCAGCACATAGTTCACCGCCGGATCGGCATCGTTCAAAAGCTGCTTCACCGAAACGCGGCTCACCGCGCCGTCACGGGTTACCAAAATTTCCGATCCCGCCACGTCATTCAACCCTCCGGCCTTGGCCAGGGCGTCCAGCAGCGTCACCGCGCCGATGGCCTGAAACGTCAAAGGCTGTTTCACCGCGCCCATCACCGAAACCGGCCGGCTGTGATATTCCGCCACCGTCACCTTCACCACCGGATTCACCAGAATCTGCTCGCTCGCCAGCTCCGCCACAATCGCGGATTCAAGCTCGCCCGGATACAGCCCGGAGGCCTTGATGCCGTTCTCCAGCAGAGGCAGATGAATCGTCCCGTCCGCTTCCACGCGTACCGTCCGAGTCAGCTCCGGCGCGTCGTAAACCGACACTGCGACCAGATCGTCGACGCCCAACTGCTGCTCCGGCAGATTGTCCCGGCTCGCGTCGATCATCTTCGAGTTCATGGGCGAGATGGTCACCTGTCCCCATGCGGCGGCACACGCCGAAAGCAAAGCAATAGCCGTCGTGACGGCCTTCATGGCTTCAGCATCCTGGTCAGCCCTTCCACTGCCCCGGCCAGTTCGTCGAGCTTCTGCTTCAGCTCGGTAAGCGAAGGCTCGTCCCCCGCTCCGTGCAGCACCCGCGAGCGTGCGAATTCCGAGAGGCTCCTCGCGCCGCCCGCCGCCGAGACGGTTTCCAGTTGCTGGTACTCTTCCTGCGTCAGCCGGAAGATCACCAGGCGGTTACGAGGTTTAGTTACGGCCATACAGACTTGTGTCCGGCGCGAGCGCGTCCGCGTCCACTTCCACCGCCACCGAGCTGCCCAGCGCCTCCACGCTCACCACCACCCGGCAGGAATCCTTCACGCGCACCACCACGCCGCGCAACTCCGCCAGAGGGCCGCGGTCGATCCTCACGTTCTGCCCGATGCGCAGATACGGCCACGGCAGAATCGGGCGCCCGGAGCTCACCAGAGCCTTCACCGCACAGATTTCGCTATCGTCCACCGGCGCGGGAGTTTTCCCGATGCCCACCACGGAGCGGACGCTGGGCGCGTTGAGCGCGCGCATCAGGTCCGATTTTTCGAAGCGGCAGAAGACGTACCCGGGAAACAGCACCACGTCCAGCTCCTTCTGACGGTCGGACCAGCGGCGCTTCACCTTGTGCGTTGGAAGATATGCTTCCAGCCCGCGGTTGAGCAGGCCCCGCTCGGCCGTGCGCTCATGATTGGGCTGAACCGTGAGAGCGAACCAGTTTTGATTCATCGAATCGGATTCTCCGGTCCGTTTGCACAGAGCTATCGCTACGTCTGTCACGGGGAGGGGGTGATCTGAATCGGGGGGGTACGCTTATGATGTAGTCGATCTGTATACGAAGTCAAGAATAAAGTGGAAACAGATTCTTACCGCATTGTTTCTGAGGCCCTCGCGCTGGTCCGGCCGGGCCGCTCAAGCGGTGAGCGAAGCGCGAGCATTGGGTGCAATGATCCAGAACACGAGATCGGCGGATACGCCAGGCTTCGCGGCACAATGCCGCACGCGCATGCCGCGGTCCCGGGCTAGCAGATCGAGGCAAAACAGCGATGCCCGTGTCGTATATCCGGCCAGCGAAACCGGACCCTGTTTCCAGCGGAGGTCGAGGTCGTGAAAAAACAGTCTCGTAACATCACCACGAATCGCCGCGGTCGGTATCCCGCGTTCCGCCGCCGCGGCCGCAAACGCACACGCGTCGTCGAACCGCTGATCGAAGACAAACTTGTAGTAGGGAACAGCGCGAGTGTAGCCGGAAACAATGGACCCGATCGCGCCCATGGCGGAGACGCCCAAGGCAGCTTTCAAAAATGTCCGGCGGCTGGCCATGCTCGAACCGATTATAGCCCCGCGCACGGATCGTCTCTACGGGCTCGCGGTGTATACTGGCCGATTCAGGAGCATTCATGCCGCTTCCTCCCGGTGTCAGCGCCAAGGATTTCCTCGCCGTCCTTCGCCAATTTGAAGGAGTGGTGGGCAAAGAGTGGGTCTTCTCTTCCGACGAAGACGTCGAGCTGTATCGCGACTCTTACTCGCCGTTCTGGCATGAGCCGGAAGATCCGGTGCCTTCGGCCGCGGTTGCGCCCGACGGCGTCGAACAGATTCAGCAAATCGTTCGCATCGCCAACAAGTACAAGGTCCCGTTGTGGACCGTCTCCACCGGCAAGAACCTGGCGTACGGCGGTTCCGCGCCGCGGCTTTCCGGATCGGTGGTGCTCGACTTGAAGCGCATGAACCGGATTCTGGAAGTGAATGACCGCAACCACTACGCGCTGGTCGAGCCCGGCGTGAGTTATTTCGACCTGTACCGCTACACGCAGGAACACGGGCTGAACGTGTTCATCGACGCGCCCGATCCCGGCTGGGGAAGTCCTGTGGGAAATACTCTGGATCGCGGAGGAGGGCACACTCCGCTGCGCGATCACTTCTCCACGCTGTGCGGCATGGAGGTGGTGCTGGCCAATGGCGACGTGGTGCGCACCGGGATGGGCGCGCTTCCCAATGCCAAGACCTGGCAACAGTACAAGTACGGCTTCGGCCCGTACGTCGATGGGATCTTCACGCAGTCGAATTTCGGAATCGTTACCAAGATGGGCGTTTGGCTTTACCCCATGCCGGAGATGCGCTTTAGCGGTACCGTGAGCGTGCCCAAACATGACGATCTGATTCCCATGGTCGACACGCTCTCCTACCTGATGAATTCGAACATCGTGCTGGGGACGACCAGGGTGTCCAGTCCGGTGATCGGCCAGGCGCGCGATGCGGAGCTGATCGCGCTGCGGGCCAAGCCGGGCGGGGCAAGCATCGCTGATCTGGAAGATTATCTGAAGCGCAAGAACCTTCCCTACTGGAGCATCGAGTTGCCGTTCTACGGCCCCACCGAAGTGGTTCCCGCGCAGTGGGCCTTCGCCAAACGGAAATTTTCCTCCATCCCCGGCGTGCAGTTTCGCGATGGCGCGACAACCAAGCTGCCGCCCAGCGCCGAGGACCTGGCGAAGGTGGCCAACACGGTGCCGCTGGGCGTGCCGAGTCTGGCGATCTTCGCTTCGATTCCGCGGAACAGCTACGGGCATATCGGCCTGTCTCCGATCACACCGATGACCGGTGAAGCCGTATTCGAAGTGATGGATGTATTCGACAAAGTTTTTCAGGAAATGGGCATCGATAACGTAGGTGTGGTTCCCGCCGGAACTTACTATCCCCGCTCCTTCTTTTTCCTGTTCGTTCTCCCGACTGAGCACGACGTGGAAAAGAATCGGAAGATGCGCGCGGCATTCAAGCGCTTAGTGCAACTCGGTGCCGAGCACGGCTGGGGTGAATACCGCACCCACCTGGCCTTCATGGATGACGTGGCCAACACTTATTCGTTCAATAATCACGCTCTGCTGCGGCTGCACGAGACCATTAAAGATGCGCTCGATCCCAACGGCATTCTGGCTCCGGGCAAAAGCGGGATCTGGCCGAAGCAAATGCGAAAGGCTCGCGCATGAGCAGGCTCCGCCTGTTACTGGCGCTGTTGGCGGCTGCGGTTGCGGCTGCTGCGGCAGACCCGCCCTCCGCGGAACGGGGACGCGCGGTGTATCAGAAGTGGTGCACGCCGTGCCACGGAACCGGGCTCGGGAAGCCGGGCACCGCAGCCGCCGCGGCACATGGCGTAAAGACTCCGGTACTGGAACAGCGCCAGGATCTCAGTCAGAAGATGATCGAATCGGCGGTGCGTAAAGGTACGGGTATTATGCCGAGGTTTCGTAAGACCGAAATCTCGGACGCGGATCTCGCGGCCATCGTCGCTTATCTAGTGCACAAGTAAGTCGAGCGCTTCCGAGAAGTATTTAGTTCTCAGTCGGACTCTTTTCGATGTGGTCGATGACCATCATGTCAATCGGCAGCTTGCGCGGCTCCAGGCGCAACCCGAGCTTCTGTACGGAGTCTTTAAGAGATGAGACGCTGCCCGGATCGGCAGCGGCAAATGCCGGACCTGCTCCAGGCGGCGCGCCGGGCATCGGGCCTGCGTTCACCCCCACCGCGCCGCCCAGCTTCTGCCCCACGGCCACAAGGTCCATGAGGCCGATTTCCAGGGGCAATTTATAGCCGCCCTGGAGCCCGGTCATGTCCACTACAGGTTTATCGAGCAAGGCCGAAAGCTGCCCGGCGAAAGCATCCATCGTGGCTTCCATCTCCATCGTCATCTTCATATCCATGGGATTGGCGCCCGGCTTGGGAGCATCCATCGTCATCCGGATATTGCCCAATCCCTTTGTGGCTGGGGGACGCATTTTCATCTCGAAGCCCCCGCCCGGCGTAACGGTTGCCTGCCCTCCGCCGGGGATCTGGATCACCTGCGCGCCTTTCGGCGCCGCCGGCGGAGCGGCTGACGGATCGGCCGGCTTGAAGTCCTCAATCTCCACCTGTTCCAACTTCAGCGGCTGCTTCGCCACCACCAGCGCATAAACATCTTTTTCCTGCTTGACCATGTGGTACTTCAGCCCGAAGCGATCCTTCAGCAGGTTCTGAAGCATCTCCGGGACCTGGCTTGGCTTTGCTCCCGCGGGCAAGGTTGCAACAATGTCGAAGGCTTGCGGATTTTTGATCATCGCATCCGGCGCCTGGATCTGATGCAGCTTGAGGTCGAAGGCTTGCATGATAAGCGTGAGCGGAATGCCATAACCGATGTCGACGCGAGCCCCATCGATCTGCATTCCGACGTGCATCTTGCCGCCCGCGAGGACGGCCTGAGGGTCCAGCGGCGGCGACGGCTTGATACTGGCCACTTCGAACGAGAGGCCCTGACCGAAGGCAAAGCCAGCGATCAACAACGGAAGAAGCGCAGCTTTTTTCATGTAACTGCCTTTCGTCGTATTCTACGATGATTGTTCGCCGAAAGTTCCCTTCACCTTCAGCGGCGGGCGCGCCGCGGATTGCCGGCCGAGCCGCACTATACTAGGCAAATGCAGCGGCTCATCTTTTCGTCCGCTCTTTTTCTTGCGTTCGGAGGCGCTACCGTTTTCGCCCAGCCGGTGGTGACGGAGCTTCAGAACAATTACAGCTACATCCAGCCGGGCCTTCCCAACTACGGGATTCCCCCAGGGTCGCTGTTCATCATCAAAGGGACCGGCCTAGCCTCCACGACCAACACCGCGGAGCAGTTCCCGTTGACAACCAATTTGAATGGAACCACCGTCTCGGTCACCGTGAACGGCGTCACCACCAACCCCACTTTGTACTACATTCTTCCAACCCAGATTGGAGCAGTCCTTCCGGAGGCCACGCCCGTCGGGACCGGAACGCTGACCGTCAGCAACGGAGGGCAGTCGAGCTCCGCCGTGCCGATTCAGGTGGTGCAGAGCGACTTTGGAATCCTGACCTACAATGGCGCGGGATTCGGGCCTGCCTATGCCTTCGACGTCAATTACGTGCCGATCACCGCCACTCACCCCGCCACGCCAGGCGAACTTATCGTCTTTTGGGGAACCGGCGTCGGCCCGGACCCCGCCAATGACGATAAGACTGAGCCCCAGCAGGCCAACAATCTCACCAACATCGACATGCAGGTCTACATCGGTGGAGTTTCGGCGACGGTATATTACAAAGGCAGATCCCCGTATCCGGGGGTGGATGAAGTGTTCGTGTACGTGCCCGCGTCCGGCGCTCCCACGGGGTGCTATACGTCCGTGGTTACCCAAAGCGGCAGCTTGACCAGTAACTACACCACAATTCCCGTGGCTGGCACCGGCGCCGCCAATTGCGGGGATCCGATCGCGATCGAAACCTCATGGAACAGCCTGCTGGGGCGATCTTCTGTCAACATCGGCGAGCTCAGCGTGATCGGAAAAACCGCGCAGACCGCGCTCGGCCCGCAGGACTCCTCGCAAGCCACAGGCATTTTCAAAACCGATAGCGCCGCCGAAATTTATTCCGAGCTGGTTTCCGACGGTTTTGTTTCCATTGGAAGTTGCATCGTGAGCCAGAACATTTCCCTGGGCGCGCCGGCGGTCCTCACGGCGGGCTCGAGCCTCACCTTGACGGGGCCGGGCAACGAACAGGCAGCGCTGAATTATACGGCGGGCAACAATCCGCCCTATGCGGCATCGCTTGCGGCCGACTTCATTCCCGCCGCTGGCGGAACCTTCACGTTTAGCGGAACCAGCGGAGCGCAAGTCGGGAACTTCAACACGGCCGTCACGGTTCCTCCCCCCGTTGTGTGGAGCAACATGAGCGCGGCGTCAAACATCAATGTTTCGCAAGGCCTCACGCTGAACTGGACGGCTGGAAGCTTGAGCGGATTTGTGCTGATTTACGGCGACTCCTTGGGCGCCGCCGGAATCGATGTCAGCTTCGCTTGCATGGCGGACGCGGTGTCGGGCAGTTTCACCATTCCTCCCCAGGTTCTGCAATCCCTTCCTTCGACCACCACCAGCGCCAGCCTCGGACTCCTGACTTTCGGTCCTTCGGCGACATTTGCGACCAATGGCTTGGATTACGGTTTCGCCTACGGAGGGTTCGAAACCGTGACCGAGCTTGCGAGCTACGGTTCCAATACGGGTCCGCAGATTGCCAGCCTCACGCTAAACCCGTCGACGACCTCTGGAACTTCCGTCCAGGCGACCGTCACACTTTCCGGAGCGGCTCCGGCCGGCGGAGCGACGGTGGCGCTCTCGGCGAGTTCCACGCTGGTGTCGATACCCTCCACGCTAACGATTCCCGCCGGGTCGTCATCGGCCAATTTCACCGTGAACGTAAGTACGGCGAGCGCGACGCAGATGGTGACGCTCGCGGCGGCGTACCAGGGTAACTTCAGCCAAGCCGTGCTGACCGTGAATCCGCAGACCACCACGGTGACGGGTTTCAACGGAACCTACACGGGATCGTATAGCGGGAAGACTTCAGGCGGGGCGTCCGTCTCCGGCTCGGTAACCGCCACGGTTAACAATGGCGCTCTGACAGTGACCCAACCCGGCTCCGGAAATGGAACCGTTTCAGCGAACGGGCAAGCCACGTTCGGTGTGGATCTGAATGGGACCGCCACCTGCAACTTTAGCGGAAGCCTGACGGCGAGCGGCTCGGCCGTTACGGGAACTGGGACGTTTAGTTGCACCAATCCGACGATTACCGGGACCTGGACGGTTACGAGGGAAGCGGCCCCCGCCGTGATCCTGGGGGTTCGCTGAGACTGCGAAGGGCCCGCCGCGGCGCGGCAACTAGGTGCGAGATCGGGAGGCCATCGTGGACGTATTGACGGAGAAACTGGACGAGCGGTTGCGCCAGTGGAAGCCGGATACCGCGGCAATGGCCAGGGAGCGAATTGCAGAGCTGATAGAGCTCGCCGATCACGACATCCTCGATATCGCGCGCTCGCATGCGGCCGAACAGGAGGTCCTCGACCTGCTTGATGAACCCCCGAACCGGCTCGATGTTTCCTTAACCCGGTGAGGTCTGGCTGGCGGACCCTGGGACTCGCTGCCAAAACGCGTCCCGTTGTTATCGTTTCCCGGCAGGACCGCGACCCGCCACGATCTCTTGTCCTGTACGTGCCTCGCCACCCAACGGAGAGGCAGTCAGTTATGAGGTGCCTCTGCCGAGGCTTCCTCGATCGTGAATCCGTTGCCAACGTGCAAGGGTTAGGGCCTTTGCCAACTGTGCGTCTTGAGCGCAAGATTGGCAGGCTTTCCACGGAGACGATGGAACGTCTGAAGGATGTGTTGGCGTTTGCTCTGGATTTTAGGCGGGCTTAGTGGGGCAATCATCTATCTGTCGAAGAGCTCGAGGGCGCGGTCGATGGCGGGGTCTTCTTCCGTGCAATCGGGCCATGGGTGGTCCGACGCTGCGACCATGGTGAACCGGTAGGGCGGCCGGACGCGGATGAGGAAGTAATGAGGCTCAGGGGGCAGGCCGATCCCATAACCGGTTGCTACCTGCCAGAGATCTGTTTGACGCGTGCAGCGCCGACTGGGCAGTGCGAACTCCGAATTCCTGCCTTTGTACGACTGCCGCCAGGCCTCAAGCGTAGCGCGCCTAGCTGGGTCAGTCCATTCCGAGGCCTCGCTCCAGGGGCTCCGCAACCAGAAAGAGACGAAATCGGCCGGCGTGAGCGCTACTGGGTCAGTGCGCCGTAGGTCGCCTTCCTCGAGGACGTAATGCCGGAGCTGAGGTACGCGATTTGCATCATCCCCGATTACGGAATATTGGAAGAAAACGTCGTTTTGACTCACTCGCGTGTGAATTGGGGAGGCGATATCCGCATCCTCACTTTCATCCAGGAGAAGAAGCGGCTCAAAATACGCGGACCTCGTTCGCCAAACGCGATAGTAGACCGGCTGCCATACGGACGTGCACCACGGAAAAACGCCGGTGGTGACGATGAGATGCTCGTTGCGGTCGGACCCCGGGAAAGAATTGGTTGGCGAGATCTTGACATCGACGAGTCTCTGCGGAGAGTACGCCTTTCCCGCATAATTGTCCTGCTCACTCTGCCAGATTCGGCGCCAATGGTTCTCGGTCCGTTCATAAATGTAGGCGGAGTCATCATCCCCACAGATCTGGACGCCGACTGACGTGCGGATCACCAGGAACCCAGATTGAATTTCGAGCGCGACACCGTTAAGAAAGCCGAGCCAGTCTTCCGAGCACCTCTGATCTTCTTCGCAAAGAAGGCCTGCGCGACGCAGTTCATCATTCAATTGTTCCTGAAGGACCTTGGGATCGGGGTCCCAGCGGTGACCCGTCCACTTCAGTTGGCCGAGGCGCGACTCGATCCAGTCGCGGAACTCGTGCTTCACCTCCGTCAGCGCCGGGGTTGCGCCTCGGGCACTCGTCACCGGAGCTGTGCGCATCGGGACGAGCAGAGTGCGGATGGCGGCCAAGCGCTCGTCAGCGGCCTGAGCGACAGACGCAAGCAGCAACAGAAGGGCGAGCCGGTTCATTTGACGATGATCCTATCGCATCTGCTCCCCACCGGCGCACTCGGCGTAGACTGATCAAGAGGACAACCATGGAGATTCGATTTCCGGACATCCCGCTCTATAAAGGCTGGGGCCATCCCTATCGCGTGGAGGCCACCATTCACGGCCTGGAACTGGTGGAGGGACACCTGCCTCCGGAAATCGAGGGAACTCTGCTTCGCTGCGGGCCGGACCGGCAGTATCCGCCCCGCGATGGCTCCGACGTCTTCATTGACGGCGAGGGCATGGTGCACACGTTTCGTTTTTCGGGCGGACAGGTGGATTACATGAGCCGGTGGGTCCGCACGGAACGTTACATCCTTCAGGAGCAGGCCCGGCGCGCGCTGTTCGGCCGCTATCGCAACCGCTTCACCAACGACCCCGCCGCCGGCAACGCTCGCATGGGCACGGCCAATACGAACCTTGTGTTCCATGCGGGCAAGCTGCTCGCGCTCAAGGAAGACGATCTCCCGTACGAGCTCGATCCCGAGACGCTTGAAACCCGCGGCCACTTCGATTTCAGCGGAGCCATCACCAGCGTGAGCTTGAGCGCGCACCCCAAGCTCGACCTGGTGCACGACGAAATGCTCACGTTCTCCTATCAGGCGAAGGGCGACGGCACCAAGGACATCGTCTTCTATGCGATCAATCGCGACGGCCGCGTGGTCGATGAAATCTGGTTCGAGATGCCGTGGCCTGGCATGGTCCACGATTTTGCCGTGACCCCGAATTACGCGATTTTCCCCTTCTTCCCGTTCATCACCGATATGGAAGCGCTGCGGCGCGGCGCGCCTTTCTATCAGTGGCACCCGGAGGAGGAAACGCACGTGGCGATTGTGCCGCGCCACGGCACGGCTCGCGACATCCGCTGGTTCCAAGGCCCGACGATGAGCGCGGGTCACATGATGAACGCCTATGAGAATGGGGCGAAGCTGCATCTCGACGTGTGCCTGTATGACGGCCCCTGCTTCGACTTTTTCCCGACTCCTTCCGGGCAATCTTTCCCGGTACCTCCGCCCATCCTGACGCAATTCACCTTCGATCTTTCCAATGGCGATAAAGGCTATGCGTTGCGGCCGCTAGCGCGCATCCCGGGCGAGCTGCCGCGCACCGATGATCGTTACCAGGGTCACGGCTATCAGCACGGCTACATGGTGGCGGGGCGCGGAGCCGACGGCAGCTCTTCGGTCGGCCACGTGGATCACAACGCCGGAAAGATGGAGATGTGGAGTCCCGGACCGGCCAGCGCAGTGCAGGAATCGCAATTCGTTCCGCGCCGGCCGGATTCGCCGGAAGGCGACGGTTACCTGCTGACGGTGGTCAACCGGCTCGCCGAAAATCATAGCGACCTCGCCGTGCTCGATGCGCGCAACGTGAGCGCCGGACCCATCGCGCTGTTCCGCCTGCCGGTACGCGTCCGGATGGCGTTCCACGGAACGTGGGTTCCGGCCGAGACGTTTCGCACCAAGCGCTACGGAATGGAGGTCGCTAAATGAGCCCCGCGACGACGAGCGATTTGCGCACTCAGATCCGACGCCTCGGATACGATTTGACGCCCACTCAGCTCGAAGCGACCAGAGCGCTGATGGGGCCGCTTGCGCCGCGGCTTGGGCCCGATGTGGCCGTGCATCGCGATGTGTTTTACGGGCCGGATCCACGCCATCGCTTGGACATTTTCGTTCCTGCCGTGGGCGTTGCTCGCGCGACGGTGCTCGTGTTTGTCCACGGCGGGGGCTTCGTCGGAGGCGATAAGGGGGCTCCGGACAAGCCGTTCTATGGCAACGTGGGGCTATGGGCGGCTCGGTCAGGATGTATCGGCGTGACCATGACCTACCGTCTTGCTCCCGCCGCGCCTTGGCCGGCCGGGAGCGAAGATGTTGGCGCGGCGGTGCGCTTTCTCCGCGATACCATCCAACGATATGGCGGCGATCCCAGCCGTATTTTCGTGATGGGGCAGTCCGCGGGAGCGGTGCACGTGGCGGATTATGTGGCGGCGTCTGGCGACGGCATCGCGGGAGCGATTATGGTCTCGGGCATCTACGACATAGCTTGCGCGGATCGCAATCCATTTCAAGCCGCGTATTACGGCGAAGACGCAACGCGCTTTTCGGAGCAGTCCACTCTGCGGCCATTGGCCGAAACTACGATCCCCTGCTTTTATATCGTCTCCGAATTCGATCCCCCCGATTTTCAGCGTCAGGCCGCGTGGCTGGTGGAAGCCTACACTACTCGCCACGGCCGCTGGCCGCGATTGATGCAATTGGCCGGGCATAACCATCTTTCGAGCGTGCTGCAAATTGGGAGCCCAGTGGATACGCTGGGGCCGGAGCTGCTGCGGTTCATCCAATCGCCGGCTACCTCGTGAGGACGGAGTAAAATCAGGGTGCCGTGCGTCGGGTTGCCGCGTGTTTTACGGTGCTCCTGCTTCCGCGATCCGCGCCGGCAGAATGGGTGGTCACCGGGTATCTCGGCGCGGCGCATACCGCGCAAACTTCACTCCAGTTTCAGGTCCCCGACGAATCGACTAACCTGACGCTCCATCCGATAGCCTATGCGGACAAGCCCTTCACCCCGGCGATCTATTATGGCTATCGGCTTGCTTATTTCTTCAGCCGTCGTTTCGGATTTGAAGGCGAGCTCACGCATTTGAAGGTTTACGCCGACACCAACCGCCTGGCGCAGATCTCGGGCGTGCTTTATGGCATGCCGGTGAACGAGACGGCGCTGGTATCGTCAGTGGTTGAGCAATTCAACATCACGCACGGAGTGAATCTTCTAACTGGAAATTTCATAGCGCGGAAGGCGCTGGGGCCGGAAACTGCGGCAAGGGTCGTACTCGATGCGCGCGTGGGTGCAGGGGCAACCATCCCGCAACCGATTAATGTGGTCCTCGGCGAGCCGAATGTTCAGGGGTATCAAATCGGCAGCCTGGCAATCCAGGCCGCGGGCGGAGTGGAGATACGGCTTTGGCGAGGGCTGTACGCAATTACCGAAGCCAAGTACACGCGGACGAATGAGACCGTCAACATTTTTCATGGAACCGCCGCCACGTTGCTGAACAGCGCGCACCTGATCGGAGGGCTGGCCGTACACTTCCGGTAGCGGAGCGCTGCCGCTCTCCCGGACCGCAAGGGGTGGGAAAATGGTGTTCGAGGAAGTAAGATGCGCCCTGCCGCCAGTGTCCGGCTTTTCTTATTGTCTTTCGCGTTCGTATCGACAGGCTCCGCCGATACGCTACGCTTGCGCGACGGCTCCACGGTAAACGGAACCTTCGTAGGCGCCAGCGGCGACGACATCCGCTTTTCGGTGAACGGGCAAGTGCAACATTACGCGCGCGCCAACGTGGAGGGGATCGACTTCAGCGCAGCGTCGAACAGCCCGGAGCAGAACGATGCGCCCGCGAACGGTTCGGAGCCGGACTGGGTGGTGCGCGGCCCCGATTACGTGAACGCGCCGTTTCTGCGCGGCGCGAACGGGTTTATTCCGCTGGAATATGAGGTGGCAACGGCGTCGCGCAGCGGCGGAATCTACGGCCTGGGTGGAGCAACCGTGTACCGGGTACAGGGCGCGCGTTCATCTGTGCGGGTACATCAGAGCGACCGTGTTGTATTCGTGGTGCGGTTGAATAACGGCTGGGACCCAAACCAGTTTCAGCTTTTCCGTTTCGATTCGCGGATGGGTTCGCGCCAGACGCAGCCGGCAATGGGCGGAGCGCCGCCGCTGGTGCCCTTAGCGATCAGGAAGGTCGCGGATTCGGTGTACGAGATTGCGCCATCGCGCCCGCTTCCACCCGGAGAGTACGCGGTGAGCCCAGTCAATTCCAACGACAGCTATTGCTTCGGCGTGGATTACTGAGGTCTTCCGCAGCATGGTGGCCTGATCGAGCTGGCCAGTTTACCGCGTGTGGTATATAGGGCACATGCTTCTCGACTTGAAGGGGAAAACCGCGCTGGTGACCGGTGCGGGCCGCGGCATTGGGCGCGCAGTGGCGCAGAGGCTCGCCGAGGCGGGCGCCGCGGTGATGCTGAACGATCTGGATCGGGATCCGGTTTTCGACACCGGCATGCTCATCGATAAAGCCGGCGGCCGCGCCAAGGCCATGCCCGGCGATATTACCGCGGCCGGATTCCCGGACAAGCTGGTGCAGGCGGCCGTGACCGGTTTCGGTTCGCTCGATATCATCGTCAACAACGCGGGCTACACCTGGGACAGCGTGATCCAAAAAACCACCGATGAGCAGTTTCAGGCCATGCTCGACATTCACGTCGTCGCGCCGTTCCGCATTCTGCGCGCCGCTTCAAACTGGATCCGCGAAACCGCCAAGCGCGAGGCTGCCGAAGGCAAGCCGGTGATGCGTAAGGTGGTGAACATCACTTCGATTTCGGGCGTCGATGGCATTGCGGGCCAATCCGGCTATGGCTCGGGCAAGGCCGGCATCGTCGGATTGACCAAGGTGCTGGCCAAGGAGTGGGGCCGCTACAACGTGAACGTGAACGCGGTGGGGTTCGGATTCATTGAAACGCGCCTGACGCAGGCACTCTCGCCGGAATCCGAAATCGACGTGCATGGACGCAAGATCAAGGTCGGCGTGCAGCCCGCGGCGATCGAGGCGATAAAGCAGCTCTGTCCCTTGGGCCGTTTGGGGACGGTGGAGGAAGCCGCGGGGCCGGTGCTGTTCTTCTGCTCGGCTCTATCGGATTACGTGAGCGGCGAAGTGCTGATCTGCAGCGGCGGAGCTAGGCCGTAAGCTCCAGAATGCGGCGCACGCCTTCGGTGAAGAGATCCGGAGGCGTGAGCAGGCTCAGCACCAGAAATGCTTCGGATTCGAAATCGTAAAAGAAACCGGGCTGCACCAACACATCGCGGTCGCGCAGCAACGCAAGAGTCCACTCTTCCTCAGTTCGTGTGTGCGGGACTTGCAGAGTCGCGCACCAGCCGCCTTCGACGTTCAACACATTGAGTGCAGAGCCCGTAACGGCGGCGCGAAGCCTCGCTAAATTCGCCGCTGTCCTCTCGCGAATCTGCGGGCGAATTCTAGCGGACAGCTCCAAAAGTTTCGGCGCGGCAAGCTGAACCGGAGTCGCAACGGAGAGATAGGTGTCGGCGATCCATTCCAATTTCTCGAGCGATTCCTCGGCCCGCGAACCCTCCGCCACGATCCAGCCGAG
The DNA here is from genome assembly GCA_030041495.1 of Bryobacteraceae bacterium. GTDB lineage: Bacteria > Acidobacteriota > Terriglobia > Bryobacterales > Bryobacteraceae > Palsa-187. Next base: position 28,857 of record JASHNT010000141.1, read on the forward strand.
CTTCATTTGCGGCAGACCGGCGATTTTCGAAAGCCCGCTCATGGAGAAGACCATGGTCTCCGCGGAAAACGTGGGAGTGGCTACCGTTTCGGAAAAACCGTAGTCGGAGAAAACTTCGTCCATAAGAATCGTCAGGCGATGCCGCGCGGCAAATTCGCTTAGCTTCCGCGCTTCTTCCGCCTTCAGGAAGGAGCCTGTGGGATTGTTCGGGTTCACAATCACAACGGCGCGCGTGCTCTCCGAGGCTGCTCGCGTCAGCGAGTCGAAGTCGATATGCCACGCGCCGTCATAGCCGAGCGAGTATTGCTTCACGGGCACCGATTCCATTGCGGCCAGAAATTCGAACAGAGGATAAGACGGGCGAGGAACCAGGATTTCGTCGCCAGGATCGGTGAGCAGCTTGAACAAGTACGCGTAGGCTTCGCTGGTGCTGGCAGTCAGCACGAGGCGCGAAGCGGGAACGTCGCGCCCGCGCTGGGCGTAGTAACGCGAAACCGCTTCGCGAGTCGAAAGCAATCCGCGCGGTGAGGGATCGTAGCGCATCGCGGCGGGATCGGCGAATGCATCGAGAATTTCGCGTTCCGGATAAATAAATCCGCTGCGCGTCGGATTGGATCCGGTTAGATCCAAAATCTCCACCCCGGCGCGGCGCTTTTCCCCCAGCAGCAGCGAAAGTGGATTGGGGCGCTGATCGAACTGTAGCCGGGAGGAAAACACCTGGGGTTATCGTAACAAAGGCGTGAAATAAAATGATACATTTGAATCGCATGCGGTTCGTATTTTTTCTTGTGCCCATGGTACTAGCGGCCCAGTCCGTTTCGCCGCTGGCGAACACCGATCCCATCTATGTGACCTTGCGCAACGCCGCGCCCACGGAATCCTATCTGGTCGAAAATATCGAGCTCAAGCGCGATGTGGGAACGATCACGCTCAAGAGCGGGCAGATTTCGTTTCTTGCTCCGGTTCTGGGCCGTGTCACTACCGCGGTATTTTCCGGCGAGGGCCGCTTCCAGTTGAAACCCGCGGTACCGGTTGAAGCCGCGCATCTCAATAAAGTACTCGGGCGGCCGGATGTGGATGAAACATTCGACTCGGCCATGTTTGCTTTCACTGACGAGACCCTGGCTGAGATCAAAGCTCAGGCGCACGCGGGCGCGCTGGATCCCAAGGCTGCCGAAACGCTCAAGGAGTTCCGCCGCAAGCTGCGCGAGAGGGCCTATTCCAATGTCGAAGCCGACCTGCTGGCCGAGTTGTACAATCCCGCGCGAGGCGGTTCCTTCCGGGCCTTCCTGCACGGCAAGACCGACGGCGATCTTCGGTTCCTGATCGTCCCTTCCGGAGCGATGCCGGACCTGCCTTCGCCGGAAGAGGTCGGATTGATCAACGTCGACGCGAGCGGGGAGCGCGACGGCATCTGGTATCTGTCGCACCTGGAATCCGAAGGGAAGAGCGAGCGCGGAGCGGCGTCGATCGAAGACCACCGCGTCGCTTCGGCCGATCGCTATAAGATCGACACCACAATTGGGAACGGTGGGCAACTGGCCGCCAGCGCGCAGATCCAACTCACCGCCAAGGCCGATGGCGCGCGAATGATTCCTTTCGACTTGCTTCCCACTCTGCGCGTGGTCCGCGTCAGCGACGGGAAGGGGGAGCTCAGCTTCATTCAGGAACCAGCCAAGGACGATCCATTCTTCCGCGTGATCCTGCGCGATCCGACGGTGAAGGGGCAAGTCTACAATCTCAGCGTCGTCTACGCGGGAGGCCAAGTAATTCACAACGCGGGCGGCGGAAATTTTTCGGTCGGCGCGCGCACGAGCTGGTACCCGAGCTCGTACGCGTTTCTCGATCAAGCCACCTACGACCTGACCTTCAAAATTCCCAAGCAGTACACGCTGGTGAGCACGGGCACGCTGGTGAAGGAATGGCAGGAGGGGAACCAAGCCTGCTCAGAGTGGAAATCGGACGTGCCCCTGGCTGTGGCCGGATTCAATTACGGATCGTTCAAGAAGAAGTCGGTAACCGACAAGGCAACAAAATATACGATCGAAGCCTATTCAACCGCGGAGGTTCCGGATTATTTGAAGCCGTACACTGAACAGCTCAACTTGACGACGGCCGGAATGGCGGATCGCGCGCTGGTGGAGGGCGAAAATTCGATCCGCCTGTTTGAACATTGGTTCGGCGAAGCTCCCTACGGCCGGATCGCCATCACGCAGCAGCCCGAGTTCGATTTCGGGCAGTCCTGGCCGACGCTGGTGTACCTGCCGATGAGCGCGTTTCTGGATGCGACGCAGCGGTACGCGTTGATGGGTCAAGAGGAGTTCCAGTTCTCCAGTTTCATTCAAGAAGTGACCCCGCACGAAATCTCGCATCAGTGGTGGGGGCACATGGTAGGATGGGCCAGCTATCACGATCAGTGGCTGTCCGAAGGGTTCGCGGAATTCTCCGCGGGCCTGTTTGTGGAAGCGACTTCCAAGCCGGACGAAACCGGCAAATTCTGGGACCGGCTGCGGGATGAGATCACGCAGAAGAACTCGTTTGGGAATTCAGCGAATGACGCCGGTCCGGTGTGGCTGGGCCAGCGCCTGGATACGGCCAAGACGCGCGGCGCCTACAACCACTTGGTCTATGCCAAGGGCGCTTATTTCCTGCATATGCTGCGCATGATAATGCGCGATCCGAAAACCGGGGACCAGGATTTTATCGATTTGATGCACGATTACGTGCAGACGTTCCTGCACAAGAACGCCTCCACCGAAGGGTTCCAGGCCGTCGTGGATAAACACATGAAACCGGCTCTCGACGCGGCGGGCGATCATAAGTCGGACTGGCTGTTTCAGGATTGGATTTATGGCACCGGCCTTCCTCGCTACCATCTGGAATACAGCGTCAAGCCGGCCGCGAACGGGATGGTTTCCTTTGACGGCAAGCTAACCCAGAGCGACGTGCCGCCGGATTTTCTGATGACGGTGCCCCTGTACTTGGACTTCGACGGGCATTGGGTTTTGGCCGGCCGCGCGAGAGTGCTCGGAAGCGTGACGGCGCAGATTCACGCGACGCTGCCGAAATCGCCCAAGCGGGTTTCGATCAACGTGAATCACGATGTGCTGGCGGTAGAGGCCACGGTCAAGAAGCTCTAAGGCTGGTTTTTGGCCTGCTCGTTTTTGACCTGCTGCGCGTCGTGGCTGCGGATATCTTCGAGCAACCGGTCGATCAGGGCTGACGCGTTGGGCGTGTCGTCCTCCAGATACGCCTTGGGCGCGTCGCGGAAAATGAGCTGGTAGCCCATCAAGCCGCCACGGCCAGTCCATTCACGAATCGCGGTGAGTTGCGAAGGAAAGCGCGAATGCAATTCGGTCAGCGATAAGGTCCGGTAGCGCAGTGTCGTGCCGTCGTACTGAAATTCGCGAATGATGCGGCGGCGAAACCAGACCTGCATTGCGATCACGCCGATCGCCAGTAGGATGAACAGGAGCGCGACGACCCGCATGGCCGGGCTCACCGGAGGCTGGTGCGAAGGCATGAGGAGCGCGCCGTTCACGGCTGCTGCTGCCGCGAATACCAGGAAGATGAAGCCCGCCACGCAAACATGAAACCACCGCCTGCGCCTGGGCATGACTCCGGAAATCATTTGCTCCGGTTCAGGCGTAGATGCCGCGCAGTTTGATGGCGAACGCCACGCGGTCCAGCGCGAGCATGTAGGCCGCGGTGCGATTGTGCACGCCGTGCTTCTCCGCGTAGGCAACTACGTCCTGGAAGCTTTCCTCCATGATCTGCTGGAGGCGCTCATTCACCAACTGCTCATTCCAGAAATAGCCCTGGCGGTCCTGCACCCATTCGAAGTAGGACACCGTCACGCCGCCGGCGTTGGCCAGAATGTCGGGAATGACGAAGATGCCTTTGCCGGCGAGGATCGAATCGGCCAGGTGAGTGGTGGGGCCGTTGGCGCCCTCGCACAGAATCTTGCAGCGTAGCCGGGACGCGTTGTGCGAGGTGATCACGTTCTCTTTGGCCGCCGGCAGGAGCACGTCGGTTTCGAGGAACATCGCTTCGTCGCGGTCCATATTTTCGCCGCCCGCGAAATCCACAATGGAGCCGGTTTCCTTCCGGTGCTCGGCCAGCGCCGCGATGTCCAGGCCCTTGGGGTTGTAAACCGCGCCGTCATATTCGACAATCGCGATGATCTTGAATCCCGCACGAGCCATCAGCTTCGCCGACATGCCTCCGACGTTTCCGAAGCCTTGAATCACCACGCGCGTGGAGGATCGCTCCAGGCCGAAGCGCCGCAGAGCCTGATCGGTGACGAACATGCAGCCGCGTCCGGTGGCGTCGCTGCGCCCGCGCGAGCCGCCCAGGTTGACCGGCTTGCCCGTGACCACCGCGGTTTGGGTGTGGCGCGAATGCATGGAGTAGGTGTCCATGATCCACGCCATGGTCTGCTCATTGGTGTTCATGTCCGGCGCGGGAACATCGATCTCCGGTCCGATGAAGTCGAACAGTTCCGCGGTGTAGCGGCGTGTGATGCGCTCGAGTTCACCGGTCGAGAGAAGATTCGGATCGCAGATGATTCCGCCCTTACCGCCGCCGAAAGGGATGTTGACCACTGCGCATTTCCAGGTCATCCAGGAAGCCAGAGCGCGGACCTCGTCGAGACTGACATCGGGCGCGTAGCGGATGCCGCCCTTAGCCGGACCACGCGCGATGGAATGCTGCACGCGATAGCCGGTGAATACTTCCAGGCGGCCATCGTCGAGCGACACCGGAATGTGCACGATGAGCTGGCGCGCGGGCGAGCGCAGCACTTTTTGCATGCCCTCGTCCAAACCCAGCCGCTCCGCGGCTTCGTCGAATCGGGCTTCCGCGGACAGTAGCGGATTGAACTCGGCGTCTTCGCTTTGCGGAGTAAGAGTGGGGATGGATTCGGTGACCATGGCGGGATATCCTTCGGACCTATTATGAACCAGCGCAAGGGCGCCGCCGAGGATGGGCCGCCCACGCGCTGAGCCGTAACCACATGGGTTACACTACGCGTGTGGCGATCAGCGATTCCGGCACAAAGGGCCGGGGCGCTTTTCCGTCACCGGGGACCACTCTGGAATCCAGGCCAAGCACGCCAGCCGGCTGCGCCTGATTCTCGGCCGGCTCAACGTTGCGGGCTCCGAAAGACATGAACTTGGCTGGCCTCGAGTTGCATGAGTTGCGCGGAGATAGAAAAGGCACCTGGGCGGTGAATGTGACCGGCAACTGGCGCAATACATTAAACCGGGCTGGCAAGGACGCTGATCGGGTCGACTCGAGGACTATCACTGAGCACTCTGAGATGGTTAATCCGCCACATCCGGGCGAAGTTCTCAAGGAACTGTGCCTGAAACCATTGAATCTTTCTGTCACCGAAACAGCCGACGCGATGGGAGTGTCCCGGAAGACGCTCTCGGCCATCTTGAACGGGCGCGCCGGGATCAGCCCGGAAATGGCTGTGCGGTTGTCCGTTGCGTTCCACACAAGCGCGGAGAGCTGGCTGAGCCAGCAGCTTCAGTTCGATCTGTGGCATGCAGAGAAGAATGGGAAGCGGCTCCGCGTTACACGGCTGACCGCTGCCTGACCGGGCGCTCTGCGCCTCGAATGGAACCGGCGCTACTTCGCGGCGGTGGCCGCTTCGCGTGGGACCGGCTTGCCGTAGACTTCGATCCAGCCCATGTCGGTGTAGCCGCCGTTGCCGTGACCGCTCCCCGGACTCAGATCCGCGAAGCCGACCGCGTCTACTTTGCTCAGATCGACTTTATCCAGCACAGTACCCTTGGTCTGGACAGTCATGGGATCGAATTTCATCCAATGTACTTCGGACAGGAAGAATTCGCTTTCCCGGTAATCCAGTGTGCTCGCGTCGGTATGATCGCCCACAAGGTAGGTTCCATCGGCCAGCTTCAACACGGGGCGGGCCTCATGAAATCCGGAAGTCTTGACAATCCAGCGGATCTTCGCCTTACCAGTGAGATCCACGTAATTTGCCTTGTCGCTGAGCGTGAGCGCGCAGGCCGTGGCGCAGAGTCCGGTCCAAATATGCGGGACCCCGCCTTCGCTGGTCACTCCGAAATCCTGTTTGCCCGTGCCGTAAACGTTCAATTGCAGGTTCTGGTTGGTGACGAACTCCTGGGTAACGGGCACATTGCCTTCCGCCTGCTTCCAGGCTTCCTTGAAGAAAAGCGGAGGAGGGGGCTGAGGGGCAAAGCCCCGGCCTCGGCCGCCGCCACGTCCCTCTGGCGCTTGTGCGAGCGCGCTTGCTGCCGTCAACAAGAAGATTAAAGTGAATCGCTGCATGCAGCCTCCATTCGATAAACAACCGACCTACAACGATATCACGGATCGGCCGTACTGTTCGCGATCCGGCGCATCAAATCGGTTGATGGGCGCCTTGATAAACCCAGGGAAGACAACCACCTTCCGCTGATATAGAATTTCTTTCAGCACATATGCTTGCCCGGACTCTGTGGTTGTCGGCGTTGCTCGCGTCTTCCGCGACGGTTCTTTCCGCGCAGACGGCGGCGACTGAGCGCGCCGTTCTGGATAAGTACTGCGTCACCTGCCACAACAGCAAGCTGCGTACAGGCGGCCTTTCGTTGCAGGATATGGACACGGCGAACGTGCCGGCGGGCGCGGAAACCTGGGAGAAAGTGATTCGCAAACTGCGCGTCGGTGCGATGCCTCCTCAGGGCATGCCGCAGCCGGACCAGGTCACAAGGAACGGATTGGCGACATATTTGGAAAATGCTCTCGACCGCGCCTATGAAGCGAGCCCGTCGCCTGGCCGAGCGGTGATGCACCGCCTCAATCGCGCCGAATACGGAAACGCGATTCGCGACCTGTTGTCACTGAACGTCGATGCCGAATCCCTATTGCCTCCCGATGATGAAAGCAGCGGGTTCGACAACATCGCCGACGTCCTGAAAGTTTCGCCGTCGTTGATGGAGCGCTATCTGTCGGCATCCTGGAACATCAGCCGCGAAGCCGTGGGCGATAGCCGCATCTCTCCCGTCACCGCAACGTATCGGACGCGGCCAGACCTGTCCCAGGATCAGCACATCGACGGTCTGCCCTTGGGTACGCGCGGAGGAATCCTGGCGGAGCATACCTTCCCCTTGGACGGCGAATACACCATCAAGGTCCGGCTGTGGCGCAACACCTTCGACCTGATGCGCGGCATGGAAGACGAACACGAGATTGAGATCAACCTGGATGGCGTGCGGGTTGGCTCGGTCACCGTGGGAGGGCGCGACGACCTGATCCTGATGGCGGCCAATCCCGGCGCTTTCGACGCGGATCTTGACCGCCGGCTAACCGTCCGCATTCCGGTGAAGGCGGGCGTGCATGCCGTGGCGGCCGACACCGTACTGCGGAGTCACGCCGTCAAAGACGACTTGGTCAAGCCCTTTCTGCGGACCAGCGTGGATGGCCTGGATATCACCGGCGATCCGACGGTTGACCGGATCACCATCGAAGGACCGTTTGACGCCACCGGCGCGGGCAACACGCCTTCCCGCAAGGCGGTCTTCATCTGCCGTCCCGCTAACGCGCAGCAGGAACTGCCCTGCGCGCGGCAGATTCTTTCCGCCTTGGCGCGCAAGGCGTATCGGAGGCCGGCCACCGACACCGATCTCGAGACTCTGCTCAGCTTCTATCAGCGCCGCCGCAATGACGGAGGAAACTTCGAAGGCGGCATCGAGTCCGCGCTCCAATTCCTGCTCTCCAGTCCGGAGTTCCTGTTTCGCATCGAAGAAGATCCGGCCAACGTTGCCAACGGCGCGAGTTACAAGATTAGCGATCTCGACCTGGCCTCGCGGCTTTCGTTTTTCCTGTGGAGCAGCATCCCCGATGAGCAGCTCCTGACCCTGGCCCAGGAGAAGAAATTGCATGAGCCGGCGGTGTTGGAGCAGCAGGTCAAGCGCATGCTGGCCGATCCGAAATCAGAGGCTCTGGTGCAGAATTTTGCCGAGCAGTGGCTGTTCCTGCGCAATCTGAAAAGTTCCGCGCCCAATCTCGATACGTTCCCGGATTTTGACGACAATCTGCGGCAGGCCATGAAGCAGGAGACCGAGATGTTCTTCTCCAGCATCATTCATGAAGACCACAGCGCGATGGATCTGCTCACCGCGGATTACACCTTCTTGAATGAGCGTCTGGCGCGGCACTACGGCATTCCCGGGATCTACGGCAGCCAGTTCCGCCGCGTGCACATCGATAATCCGGAGCGCCGCGGATTGCTGGGGCAGGCGAGCATTCTCACGGTGACTTCCTACCCGGCGCGCACCTCGCCGGTGCAGCGCGGCAAATGGGTGCTAACCAACCTGCTGGGCATTCCGCCCACGCCGCCTCCGCCGAATGTGCCGGCGCTCAAGGAAAACGGCGATAGCGGCAAGGTGCTTTCGGTCCGCGAACGTATGGAAGAGCATCGCGCCAGCCCGGTCTGCGCGGGCTGTCACACGATCATGGACCCGATCGGCTTCGCGCTCGAAAACTTCGACGCCACCGGCCGCTGGCGCAACACCGACGATGGCGCCAAGATCGACGCCTCCGGGACCTTGTTCAACGGCGCGAAGATCAACGGTCCGGCGGATCTGGACCAGATGATCGCTAGCCGGCCCGAAGTGTTCGTTGGCGTGATGACCGAGAAGCTGCTGACCTACGCGCTCGGGCGCGGCCTCGACTATACCGATATGCCCGCGGTGCGCAAGATCGTTCACGACGCCGAGGCAAATAATTTCCGGTTTTCTTCGCTGATCAACGGCGTGGTGGACAGCCCGCCGTTCCAGATGAAGGTGAAGAAGGCTCCCAGCAACAGCGCGCTCGCATTAAATAGCGCGAATTGAAGGAGGTTCCCGTGAGGTTCGTCACTAAGAAACATATTCCGCGCCGGGCGTTTTTGCGCGGGATGGGCGTAACGCTATCGCTGCCGTTGCTGGATTCCATGATTCCGGCGCAGACGCCCTTGGCCAAAACCGCCGCCAAGCCGCAGTTCCGCATGGGGCTGTGCTTCATTCCGCACGGCGCGGTGATGGACAACTGGACGCCCAAAACTGAAGGCGAAAATTTTGAGATTTCGCGCACGCTGAAACCGCTGGAGCCGTTCAAGGACAACCTGGTGGTGATCAGCAATCTGGCCCATCACAATGCCGCCCCAGGGGGCCCCGGCGATAATGGCGGCGATCACACCCGCTCGCCAGCCGTGTACTTGAACGGGGTGCATCCCAAGCGCACTGACGGCGCCGATATCCGCGCGGGCACCACCATTGACCAGATGGCCGCGCAACACATCGGCCAGGACACGCGGCTCCCTTCGCTGGAGCTCGCGATCGAAGATTACAGCGGCTTGGTCGGTTCCTGCGACGTTGGGTTCAGTTGTACCTACATGAACACGATCTCCTGGAGCACGCCGACCACGCCAATGCCCATGGAGATCAACCCGCGCGTGGTGTTCGACCGTCTGTTCGGCGACGGCTCCTCGGCCGAAGAGCGCCTGGAACGCATCGAGCAGGAGCGCAGCATCCTGGACGCCGTCACCAGCCAGATTCGCCGGCTGCAAGGCGACCTCGGCGCGGCGGATCGCAATCGCGTGGCCGAGTATCTGGACACGGTGCGCGAAATCGAGCGCCGCATTGTTCTTGCCGAAAAACAGAACTCCGTCTCCGGCATCGTTGTCCCGGCGACACCGGCCGGTATACCGGACGATCACGAAACCCACACCAAGTTGATGTTCGACCTGATGGCCGTCGCCTTCCAGGCGGACGTCACCCGTATCTCCACGTTCATGATGGCGCGCGAGGTCAGCTATCGCACCTTCCCGATGCTCGGAATCACCGAGGCGTTCCATCCGGCGTCGCATCACCAAAATAATCCGGCCCGCCTGGAGCAACTTACCCGCATCAACACGTACCACGTGGGTCTGATCGCCTACATGCTGGAGAAACTTCGTTCCATCAAGGACGGAGAAGGCACGCTGCTCGATCACACGCTGCTGCTTTACGGCAGCGGCATGAGCAACAGCAACGTGCACAATCACTCGCCTTTGCCGGTTTTCCTGGCCGGCGGAGCGGCGGGCCGCCTCAAAGGCAACCGGCATCTCAGCTATCCCGAGAAAACCCCCATGTCGAATCTGCTGCTCACGATTCTCCATAAAGCGGGAGTGGAAGAGGGCACCATTGGCGACAGCAGCGGTCCTCTAACGGAGGTCTAACGCATGAGGAAAGCTTTTCTGGTGGCCGGAGTCTGTCTGGCGGCCAGCACGTTAGCCGCGTCCGCAGACGTCGCCGATGCCGCCCAGCATCGCGATTGGCAGACCGTGCGGAGCCTCGCCGCCAAGCACGCAGACGTGAATGGCGCGCAACCTGACGGCACCACCGCGCTCCAATGGGCGGCGCACTGGAACGATCTGGACGCGGTGAAATTGCTGCTGGACGCCGGAGCCAATCCCGCACTCACCAACCGTTACGGCGTCAGCGCGCTGTCGGAGGCGGCCGGAGCGGGCAACGCCGCCATGATCGAAGCTCTGCTCAACGCCGGTGCGGACGCGCGCACTCTGACCACCCCTGATGGGGAAACAGTGCTGATGACGGCGGCCCGGACGGGGAACGTGGACGCCGTGCGCGTGCTGCTAGACCACGGAGCCAACGTGAATGCGAAGGAGGATTATCGCGGCCAGACGGCGCTGATGTGGGCGGCGGCGGAGCACCATGCCGACGTCGTGAAGCTGCTGCTGGAGCGCGGCGCGGATTGGCGGGTGGAATCGGAATCGCGCGAAACCACCATCCCCAAACTGAGCGCCGCGTCTTCGATCACTCCGATGGCCCGCGGAGGGCTAACGGCCTTCCACTTCGCAGCGCGCGAAGGCGACGTGAAAACCGGACAAGTGATGGTGGACGCCGGAGTGGATATCAACCAGCTCGACGCGGATCGCACCAGCGCGCTGGTGATCTCAATTCTGAACAAGCACTACACCTACGCGAAATTTCTGTTGGATCATGGCGCGGATCCAAACTTGGCCGACGTGCGCGGGCGCGCGGCTTTGTATGCGGCTATCGACATGCGCAATGAGGATTACTCCGCGATGCCAGCGCGGCCGGAAAGCGGTCCGCTCGCGAGCCTGGATTTGATCAAGGCTCTGCTGGACCGTGGCGCAAAAGTGAATGAGGCGCTGACCAAGAATCTGCCGGGCCGCAGCGGCATGGACGCCGGCGATACGTCTCTGGATGCCGGGTCCACTCCGCTGATGCGCGCCGCCCGCGCGGGTGATTCCGCAACCATGCAACTGCTGCTGGATCACGGCGCCGATCCCAAGCTGGCGACCAAGGACGGCAGCACCGCGCTGATGTTCGCAGCGGGCGTCGGCTATCGCGACAAGAACACCAAGGGGACGGAAAGCGAAGCCCTGGAAGCCCTGAAGCTGATGATGTCCCTCAATCTGGACATTAATGCGGCCAACAACCGCGGCGAGACTCCCTTGCATGGCGCAGCTCTGCGCGGCGCCGACACCATCGTCCAGTACCTGGTGGATCACGGAGCGAACCTCAACGCCACGATGAAATCCGGATTCACGCCTCTGGACGTCGCCATGGGCAAGAGCGTCCTCGGCCAGCTTCCGGTACCGCATGACAGCACGGTGGCTCTGCTGCGCAAGCTAGGCGGCGTGGAAGGCAAGCCGGTCGCGCATCAGCAGGCTCAGCGCCCGTAATCGTTCCGTCACTCTCGGCACGTATCATGAGGTGATGCGATTTCCCGAAGGCTGTGCGATTCTCTTCGCCACAGGGGTGGGTGCGCTGCTGGCGCAAGGTCCGACGGCCGCGACGCTGCCAACCGGCCAGTTGCTGAGCGAGCCGGGGCCGACATTCCGCATCGCGGACGGCGAATTGCAAACTCCTCTGACGCTGATCGCCTACGGCGACCAGCGCTTTACCGATCCGTCGAACACCAAACAAACCGATCCGCGAATTCGCCAATGGCTGGTGGGCCAGATCGCGAAAGAGCATCCGGCTGCGGTAATCATGAACGGCGACGTGCCGCTGGCCGGGGACAACGCCAAGGATTACGAGGTCTTTCAAGCCGAAACCGAGGCTTGGCGCGACCTGCATCTGTCCGTGTTTCCCACGCTGGGTAATCACGAATTCCACGGCGATCCGCAGGAAGATCTCGAGAACTGGTGGAACGCGTTCCCGGACCTGCGCAACCGGCGCTGGTATTCCGCGCAGCTCGGATCGCGAGTTTATTTGCTCGCACTGGATAGCGACGCGTCGCTTGAGCCAGAGAGCGATCAGGCGCGCTGGATGGAGAAGCAAATCGACGCACTGCCGGCCTCGGTCGATTTCGTGATCGTGTCCTTGCACCATCCTCCGGTCGCGGATGTCCAGCAGCATATCGAGGTGGATCACAATCCGCGGCCCAATGAGATTGCTCTGCGAGATTATCTCTCGAAGAACGCGCCGCGAATACATGCAAGGTTTCTGGTCAGCGCCGGGCACATTCACAATTACGAACGCGCGGAGGTAGAAGGCGTCATCTATCTGGTCTCCGGGGGCGGCGGCGCGCCGCCGTATTTCGTCGAGCGCACTTCGCAGGATCTGTACCGGAGCATCCTGTTCCCCAACTATCATTACGTGAAACTGACTCTCGAGAAAGACCGCCTGCATGCGGAGATGTACCGCGTGGCGGACCCGGAGGCTAAGATTCTGACGGTCGAGCTCAAGGACAGTTTCGATCTGACCGTGAAGCCCCGCTGAATAGCACGCGGAGGGTTCCCATGACGCTATGATAAACAGATGTACTTTGGAGGGCAGATCGCGCGGGCCTTCTTGTGTCTAGCCTGCGTGGCGACAGGCGGCGCGCGGTTGAGCGCGCAGGACCCTCCGGATGCTCCGCTATCCACCGGCGGCAAGTGGTATTTCGGCACGACCGAGACCTTCGATCCGTTAAGCATTTTGGCCTTGGGCGCAGCGTCCGGGTTCCGTCAGCAGCAGGATCAATTCCCCACATTTGGACAAGGAGTGTTCGGCTACACCAAGCGCTTTGGAGTGGCTTTCGCCAATCACGCCGGCAGCGATTACATGACCGGCGCGATCTTCCCGATTTTGTTTAAGGAAGATCCGCGCTATTTTCGCAAGCAGCACGGCGGCATCTTCCGCCGCCTGATCTACGCGGGCAGCCGGATCAGCATCACGCGCACCGATAGCGGAAAGGATCGCTTCAATTTTTCCGAATTCTTGGGAAACGCCACGGCGGCGACCCTATCAAACGTTTATCTTCCGCACGGCGACCGGACCACCAGCTATTCGGCGCAGACCTTCGGGCTGTTCTTGGCTTCCGACGCGCTCACCAACGTAGCGTATGAATTCTGGCCGGACGTGAAGCGGGCGCTGTTTGGGCGCCACAAGGCGGGGCACAACGCGTCACAATCCCTGGGAACCAGCTCTCTGAAACCGCGCCGGGGTATCATCAAGGCGTGGGAAGCGGGATCGGACGGGCGCTGATTGCGCTGGGCCTACTGCTGATTGCGACGGGCGTGCTGGTCATCCTCGGCGGGCGCCTGCCGCTGCGTCTGGGGCGTCTGCCCGGCGACATCGTCATCCGCGGCAAGAACGGCGCGTTCTACTTTCCCATCGTCACCTGCCTGATCATCAGCGTAGCGTTGTCCGCGCTGCTGTGGCTGCTGGGACGACGGTAACGCCCGGCATTAGTGTAGTAAACCCAGCCGATCCAGCGGCCAATACACGAACACGGCCTTGCCGTAAATGTAGCTGCGCTTGACGGGGCCCCAGTTGCGGCTGTCGTTGGAGGAGTTCCGATGGTCGCCCATCACGTAATATTCGTCTGACTTGAGGGTGACGCGCCCGGCGCTGTGCACGTCGCGCATCTCCTCAGGCACGTATGGCTCATTGAGAGGTTGGCCATTGACGAAAACGGTTCCGCTAATTACTTCCACCGTGTCGCCGGGCATGCCGATCACGCGCTTGATGTAGGATTTGCTGGGATCCTGCGGGAACTGAAAGACCACCGTGTCGCCACGCTGAACCGGCGAAAACCGGTATACGAACTTATTGATGAAGATGCGCTCCTGGTTGACCAGGCTGGGCATCATGCTGGTACCTTCGACCTTGACTGGCTGGTACAAGAATAGGATCACGATGATGGCGATCACCACGCTGAGAGCCAGGTCGCGCAGCCAGGAGAAGGCGGCTTTGGCGGTGGAGGGTTGCGAGGAGCCCTGCTGTTGTGCCAAGCTCATTTGCTGCGCTGGGCTTGACTGTTCCGGAGACGCGGGCGGGGCAACAGGATCGCCAGAGTCCATATACTTACTATAGCGGACGGGAAATCCCAACAACCCCCAGCATCCAGCGGTTTCTGAAAATCGGCGTGGGAAGAAGTAACTGGGCCGCGGCGCGGAGTAGTTCTACGGAAATCGCTCTAGTCCGCAAAATTTGGCGCAGGTCCAGCCGATGAGATAATTGAGGTGTAGCATGTCTATCTCTCCGCTTTCATCGGTTTTGAGCACGTACTCGTCCGCGCAAAGTTCGCAGGGCTCCGGAAACGCTCGCTGGCAGGAATTCACGGAGCTATCGAACGCCTTACAGTCGGGCGACCTGAGCGAGGCGCAGCAAGCCTATTCGGACTTGCAGCAGACGGGCGGGCTGCCGTCGAGTGCGGCTTCCAGCGACAGCCCGGCCGCGGCTGACTTCGCGGCACTGGGCAAGGCTCTGGCGTCCGGCAATCTGAGCCAGGCGCAGAGCGCATTTTCCCAGCTTCAGAGCGATATCAAAAGAGCACAAGCCACCCCGAGCCAAGGCTCGACGGCGGAGCAGGTTCACGGACATCACCACCATCACTACGGCGGCAGCGACATCGATCAGTCCAGCGGCAGTGCGGCGAACACCTCGACGGGGAGCACGGTCAACTTACTCGGTTGATAGTGCTGGGTCATTCATCACTTCCGCTCATCGAGCCTCGATTTGCATTGACATACGGGGCAATTTCGCGTACAGTGAAGCTTGATCATGGCTGCTCCGGCAGCACGGCTCTGACACGTAGCCAGAAAGCCCCGTCCGCTCAAAGCCGATTCCGATCATCCCCCGTCAGGTACTTCCGCTGCAGGTGTCTTTAACCGCTCTCCCGTTTGGAGCGCACGCGTAAGCTCAAGGGCTGTACGTGTGTCTGCCGGTGCGCTGTTCAAAACCGAAAAGGAGAACGCGCATGACGCTCACCCCAAAACTGGAACAGGATTTTTTGAAACGAGGTTTCTCGCGGCGGAACTTCGGCCGGCTGGCGACGATGATTGCCGCCGGTTCCACTCTGCCTTTCTATAACGAACCCGCGCTGGCGCAGCTATCGCAGGTGCGCGGCGCGCCGCCGGACGCGGTGATGATCAACGCCAACGAAAACCCGCTGGGTCCATGCGCGGAAGCCGCGGAGGCGATGCGCAACATCATCCAGAAGGGAGGCCGCTACAACTACGGCGAAACCGACGATTTCAAATCGACTCTGGCGGAGCAGGAAGGACTGAAGGCCAACTACGTTCAGGCTTTTGCCGGATCGAGCGCGCCACTGCATCAATCCGTGCTCGCGTTCACCTCGCCCGCGAAACCGTACGTGATGGCGGATCCGGGCTATGAAGCGGGCGGAAACGCGGCCCGTTTTATCGGCGCGAAGGTCGTCAAAGTTCCGCTGACCAAGGACTACAAGCACGACGTAAAGGCCATGGCCGCAGCCGATCCCAACGCGGGCTTGATTTATATCTGCAATCCCAACAATCCCACCGGCACTCTGACGCCGAAGGAAGACATTGAGTGGCTGGTGAACAACAAGCCTGCGGGTTGCATCGTGATGATCGATGAGGCTTATACGCACATCTCCGGCGCGCCGTTCAATTCGGAGTACGTCGCCATGGACAAGGACGTCATCATCCTGCGGACGTTTTCGAAGATATACGGAATGGCGGGTTTGCGCGCGGGAGCAGCTATGGCGCGACCGGACATACTCGAAAAGATCGGCCACTATAGCGCCGGCGCGATGCCGATCACGGGAATGATCGGAGCGCGGGTGAGCCTGGGCGTGAGGAACTTGGTGCCGGAGAGACGCAAAATCATCAAGGGCGTTCGCGAAGACGTGTTCGCGTTTATGGACAAGAACAACTTCAAGTACGTTCCTTCGGTGTCCAACAAGTTCATGGCGGACACCGGCAGGCCGGCCAACGAGGCGATCATGGCTCTGCGCATGGAGAAGGTCTACATCGGACGCGCGTGGCCGGTGTGGCCGACGCATGTGCGTGTGTCGATCGGCACACAGGAGGAGATGAACAAATTCAAGGCCGCGTATCTGAAGGTGATGAAGGCCTAAGGGACGATGGCATGTTGGACCGCACAGGGAAGAGCAGTTGGAAAAAATACAATTGGAAGCTGTTTTTGGGCGACTGTGGAGGCGGGGCGATCGCGGCTTTGATCGCCCTGCCCTATGGCCTTTCCATGGCGACGCTGATGGGCCTGCCGCCGATTCTGGGGATTCTGACCTCGGTTTTGACGGCGCCCATCATCGCCGCGCTGGGACGCAATGCGATGTTGATCGGAGGAACCGGCAGCGTCACGGTGCCGTTTATCGCGGCCGCGGTGCGCAGCCAGGGAATCGGCGGCGCGGCCAAGGTTTCGATTGTCGCCTCAGTACTAATGATGGCGTTCTGCGTGCTTCGTCTGGGGAGGCACGTGAGCAAGGTGCCGCACGCTGTCGTAGCGGGATTTTCCGTGGGGATCGGCGGGATCATGGTGATCTCGCAGTTGAACGTGATTCTGGGAGTCGGCGCGCCGAAAGGCGACGCGGCGCTCTCGCAGTTGATACAGGTGCTGGCGCAGATCGGCCACGCGCGCCTGGCTCCCCTGGTGCTGGGAGGAATCGTGATTGCCGCGGCGGCGGTGTGCGGGCGTTTCGCCCCGCGAGTTCCAGCACCGCTCGCCGGTGTCGTTTTGGCGGGCGTGGCGGCGACCGTGTTGGGATTCCATGAAGCGCAGGTAGGCTCACTCAAGTTGGAACTGCCACCCTTCGCCGGCTTCGCCTGGAATCCGCAGGACGTTGTGCAAGTGATCCCGTCCGGGCTAGCCCTCGCGTTCGTGACGTCAGTCAATCTGCTGATGACCTCGCGCGTGGTCGAGCATTTTCGCGGCCGGCATCAGCACGTGAAGCGAGCCGATGCGGACGCGGAACTGGGCGCCTACGGCATCGCCAATCTGTGCGCCGGAGTTTTCGGCGCGCCGATGAGCGTGGGCATTCCGGCGCGAAGCCTGGCGGCGGTGCGCTGCGGCGGGACGACGCGCATGTCCAATCTGCTGCACGCCGTGTTCCTATTCGTCCTGGTGAAATTGGGCTCGGGTTATCTGGCGCACATTCCTTTAGCCGCACTGGCAGGGGTAACGGCGTGGATGGGCTTCTGCCTGCTTGACTGGAGCGCCTGGCGGAGGCTCGGCAGGATGCGGGCGCTCGACGCCAGCGCGTTTCTAGCGACCGCGCTGGCGGTGCTGGTGGTTAACGCCGTCGCGGCCGTGCTGATCGGATGCTCGCTCTACGTAGTGGAGTATGCACGGACGCGCACGAAGGTTTTCGGCGCTGGTCTACGGCCGAGCCCGCAGACGCTCAATGTCGGCGGGGCTCAGCGGCAGTTCTCCCGCCACTAACTGCTCCACCGTCAGTCCCGGCTCGAACACCCCTTCGCGGCTGTGCTTCTTCTGGCCGGTAAGCATGTGGACCAGTTCATGCGCCACCACCCGGCCCAAGGCGCGGCCGATGAGCAGGTCGGCCTTCTTGAAATCGCCGCCGTTCAGGCCGGAGCGCACGAACGCGCCCACGCGGTCGCAGGCGACATCGCTGAATGGCTGCACCTGGCCGTCGGTGGTGTAGGTGGAGGCGAGCGGGCCGATCTCGCCCAGTTCGTCGTAAAGCGGCGGCGGAGGCAGTTCACAGGAGCCGTTAAAGCGCACGACTACCAGATCCGGCGATGAAGATTGGGAGGCTTCCTGGCGCGATTTCCAATCCAGATGCAGGCCGGCTCCCTTGAGAATATTCTGCGTTTCCTGCTTCATCGCCTCGACCGAGGCCGGCGAGTACTGACCCTTGAAGTCAAGGACCACGGTGAGATTGCTGCCGTTCGCCCCTGCCATCGCGGGCATGGCGGCAACTACCAGGGCGATCCATCGGGCTGGGACGTGGCGCATATTCTCACCTGGGAGAACGAAAGGCTACTAGGCTCCGAAAGTATTATACCGGAAACTAGCGGAACGGGATGTCGACTTCAGTGTAGCCGGCAGGCATGGCCCCGTTCACTGCAGCGGCGATCCGTTCGAAGTGCAGCCGGACGCGCGACCACTTTGTAGTTCCTGTCAGCACCACAATCGCGATCCTTCTCCCTGCCAGGTTCTGTTGATACCGGATCCTTCGGTCGGTAGTAACGAAGAGGTCAATCGCCGCTTCCTCAGCTGCCTTCAATAGTTCGCCGTTCGTCAAGCGGTCCCAGCCACGGGCCTGGGCCGTGACCACCGTATGACCTGGAAGAGCGCGGATCAGACCGCGGGGTGTTCCGTGGTCAAAGAGAATGAGCATCGGCCGGTACGGGTGGCACGGGGGCCTTTAAGCTCTGCGCGACGAACTCCAGCACGGCAGCGATCTGTTCGCGGCTGACGTCGAACTGCTCCATCACTTCTTCGATGCTCAAGTCCTCTAGGTTTTCGATGACTGTTGCAACGGGCAGGCGAGTGCCGCGGAATACCCACGCTCCGCTCACTCGGTCTGGGACGCTCTCCACCGCAGGGCATTGGGACCAGTCGATTGCGGGCATGCGTGTCCTCCTGCCTCCAGGATACGCTGCCGAACGCGAGCCGCTAGGCCACCGTTCCAGTCATCCCTGAGCAGTCGCTCGGTGTACGCTTGGAGGCAGGGGTGCCGGCAGGGTGGCCGAGGACGCGATGAACTTCGAAGACTATAAGGAAATGCGGAATTCGCCGCTAGAGGACTTTGCGACCATTCACAATGTATCCGAGGGCGCCGAATTATTCAGGCTTTTTGAGTCTTTTCAAGAGGCTCGGTGGGCCTTTCGTGGTCAAGGTAGCGACCGCGCGCCCGCGGCGGGAATAGAGAGGGTTGCGGTCAAGCCGGGCGTGGCCGAAGACTTTGTGATGCGCGAATTCAGGCGGCGCGCCCACCAGTATGTTCGGGATTTACCCGACATCGACGACGATCTTGAATGGCTCGCTCTAATGCAGCATCACGGCGCCCCAACACGATTGCTTGACTGGACCCGGTCCCCACATGTTGCGGCATTCTTCGCGGCGGAGTCGTCCAATTGGAAACCGTCCCACAAGGCGACGGCAGGAGATCCAGTCGGTCCGTTCATCATATGGACGGTTGACACTGACAAGGTGAACGCCGAGGCAGCGCTGATGCTGGGCCTGCCGGAAAACTCGGACCTATCGTCCCGCGAAAACTTCAGGCGAATCTATTGGACGCGGCCGCCGGAGGGTATTTACCTGGTGGCAGCCGTTCAGCCCCACAGGATGAATGAGCGCCTCACCATCCAGCAGGGAGTGTTCCTTATGGCCAACCACGTTCTGTTCTCCTTCAGGGACTGTCTAAAGGGCCTCCTGCTTCACGCAAGGAGGAAACACAGCAGAAAGTGGCTACATAAGATCGTCTGCGCGCCCGCCATGCGCCTTGACGTGCTCAGCGCGCTTGATCGGGTCAACATCAGCTCCGCGACGCTATTCCCGGGCTTAGATGGCTTTTGCAAGTCACTTTACGTCACTCCTCAGATCCGGGAGACCGAGGACTGGCCGCGAGTTTCCCAGACCAGCGATCGGGAGCATTGGGTCAAAGGCGCCCCAGCGCGCTCCGGCCCACCTATAGCGCGGCGTCGCCCCGGTCGTCGTTCCTAATCCGGATCGCATCGGCGACGTTGTACACGAAAATCTTGCCGTCGCCGATCTTGCCCGTGCGGGCGGCTGTGGTGAGTGTGCGGAGCACCTCGTCCTGGCGCGCGTCGGCGATCACCAACTCGACCTTCACCTTAGGGAGAAGATCGACCTGGTATTCCATGCCGCGGTAAACCTCCTTGTGACCCTTCTGGCGGCCGTGCCCGCGCACCTCAGTGATGGTCATTCCGTCCACGCCGATGGATTTGAGCGCTTCCTTCACGTCTTCCAGCTTATGGGGTTGGATGATGGCTTCAATTTTCTTCATGGTTTCCTCCTGGTGAGACGGGGCGCTCACGCCTCGAGTGTGTATCCTTCCTCGCCGTGCATGCTGAGGTCGAGACCTCCGAGTTCATCGGCCTCGCTGGCGCGAACGCCGACGATCAGGTCGCAGACCTTGAGAATGATCAGAGTCCCGACAATCGCCAGCACCCAGGATACGCCAACCGCGGCGGCCTGATTCAGCACCTGCCCGGGGTTGCCGTCGATCAGCCCCATCGGCTTGCCGGAGTACACATCATTGATCTCCTTGGTGGCGAAGACGCCAGTGAGGATCGCGCCGAGAGTGCCACCGATGCCGTGTACCCCGAAGGCATCCAGAGCGTCGTCGTAGTTGAACTTCTTCTTCACCGCTGTGACCATCAGGAAGCACACCACGC
Organism: Bryobacteraceae bacterium; assembly: GCA_030041495.1. Lineage (GTDB taxonomy): Bacteria > Acidobacteriota > Terriglobia > Bryobacterales > Bryobacteraceae > Palsa-187. The sequence goes on from JASHNT010000141.1 coordinate 49,495, forward strand.
CGGCTGATGCGCCGATCAGAATCGCAGGGAAAGGTTGCACGAAGCCGGAGGCGGGAGTGATCGCGACCAATCCCGCGACGCATCCGGAGATTCCACCCAGCATGCTGGGCTTGCCCAGGTGAATCCACTCCGCGAACATCCAGCCCAGCGCGGCCGCCGCGGCACCGAAGTGGGTCGCGACGAAGGCGCTGGAGGCGAGCGAGCCGGCGCTAACCGCGCTGCCTGCGTTGAATCCGAACCAGCCCACCCACAGTAAGCACGCTCCTACGGTGCTGAGGACCAGGTTGTGCGGCCGCATGGATTCGTCGGGGTAGCCGACGCGCTTGCCCAGATACAGCGCGCATATCAATGCCGAAACGCCGCTGGTGATATGCACCACCGTCCCGCCGGCGAAATCGAAAGCCGGGATCTTGCCGCCCAGGCTGGCGTTGAACAATCCGCCCTTGCCCCACACCATGTGCGCCATGGGGAAGTAGACGATCAGCGACCACAGCGTAGTGAACAGCAGCATCGCCGAAAATTTCATGCGTTCCGCAAACGCGCCCGAGATCAACGCCGGCGTGATGATCGCGAACATCAACTGGTAGACCATGTAGGTCGTCTGCGGAATGGTCGCGCCGTAGTCTGCGTTGGGCGCCGCGCCCACGCCTCGTAAGAAGAGATATCGCAGGTCGCCGAAGAAAGGAGTTCCTGCGGCGAAGGCAATACTGTAACCCACCACCGCCCACAGCATGGTCACCACCGCCATCAGGATGAAGCTGTGCATCATGGTGCTGAGCACATTCTTGCGGCGGACCAGGCCTCCGTAAAATAGCGCAAGCCCCGGACCGGTCATCATCAGCACCAGAGCCGCGCTGGTCAGCATCCAGGCGTTGTCGCCCGCCATTTGCGCAGCTTTGGTGGCTTTGTCGAGATCGGCCAGGCGTTTCTCCAGCTCGGGCGGCACATTCTGCGCCAGTGCGGCCATCGCGCAGAGTAGTGAGAGCAGGCACACACGGAGCCCGCGTGGCGGAACAAACCTGGTTCCTATTTCCAAAGATGTCTTCAGCATTTCCTGTCAGTATAAGCACATTCGAGATCGTGCGTATTTTCATAAGTTTTTCAACCCGCACTGCTAGGATGGAGCCGTATGTCCCAAGACTCGGCTTGGCCTTACCGGATGGATGACGATGACGGCGGCGGATTCTTCGATGGGTTTGACGATGGCTCCAGCGGTCAGGACGACGGCTCCTACGACGATGGGCAGGACGATTCTTACGACGATCAAGATGAGTCCTACGAAGACGATACTGGCGACACGAATGATTCCGAGGACTCGGACGGTTCCAGTAACGGCGGCGATGGTAATGACAGCAACGGCGACGACGGCAGTGACGATAAAGGCGACTTTGACGATCCTGATAATCTGATCGGTCTCGACCATGGCACCGCGCTCTCCGCGGCCGATTTCCCCAACTCGACCGACGCAGATTTTCAGGACGACGATGGATCCTGGACCCCCGATGATTACCAGCAATCCGCCGCCAATCTTTTCGGCGATCACGAATTCTTCGGCGATACGATGGCCACGCGGCGCGCCGACGAAGGTTTTGCTCCGTTCGCCGAGCCCGGCTTCGCACTGGGCTTCGAGCAGGTCGCGCCCGGCAGTTCGGAAACCCTGCAATTGTTCGAGCGCGACGGGCAGTTGCACGCGTTCGGCTTCGTCACGCAGGCGATGCTCGCGTACTTGACGGCGCGGTATACGGGCATCGATTTCAGCAATGTGGACGTATCCGTGCCGCAACGAGGAGAGCCGGTTCCACCACAGCCTCTGCCGCCTGCCTTCGATTCCGTTCCGGTGCAGGACGCGGTGGACCTGCGCAAATACTGCTCGCCGGTCGGCGATCAGGGGCAGACCTCGCGCTGCTCCGCCTTCGCTTGGACTCACACGGCCGAGCTGGTGGCGAACATGAAGACCGGCGAAGCTCCGCGCCTATCCTCGACTTTTGCGATGCTCGAATTTCAGCGGATGCAAGGCGACGCGCAGGATTACGCCTACGCGTATTCGGGCGGCGACGGAACCTCGGGAGGTCCTGATCCGGGGCGTGTGCTCGCCGAGGAAGGCACCTGCCGGCAGGAATTGTGGCCGGACGACAGCGAGAGGCCGCTGAGCTCCGAACGTAATTTGGCCACGGATGCCGAGCGGCACAGACTGGATGCAACGCCCCATCCGATTGCGCTCGAAGACATCCGTAAGGCGTTAAGCGCCGGATGTCCCGTGCATGTCGCGATGAACACGGGTCCCGCGTTTGCCAATGTCGGCCGCGACGGGTTGTTCAACGCGTCTGAGCCTCCCAGCGGCAGGCATGGCCGCCACGCCATGTTGATTGTCGGCTACACCGGCAATTTCTACACGCTCAAAAACTCGTGGGGTGAATCCTGGGGCGATAAAGGCTACGGCTACGTCCCGCAAAGCGTGCTCGCCAATTCCGATGCCGAGTTTGTCGCGGCTCTGGTAAAACGAGACTGAATCCGATTGAAGGCGCTGCGGACGCTGTTAGAATCAGATATGGTCCGGCCCGGACTGATCCTGTTTTTGACAGCCTTGTGCGCCTGGCTCCCCGCGCGCCAGCCCGAGCACGCGCGGCACGCCATGGTGGTGGCCGGGGATCCTCTCGCAGCCGATGTTGGCGTCCTGATTCTTCAAAACGGCGGCAATGCGGTGGACGCTGCCGTCTCCATCGGATTCGCGCTGGCTGTCACCTATCCTTACGCGGGAAATATTGGCGGCGGCGGCTTCATGCTGATCCGGTTTGCCGACGGCCGCTCGACGTTCATCGATTTTCGCGAAGCCGCGCCTGGCAAGGCGTCGCGCAACATGTATCTCAATGCGCAAGGCAATCCCACGCGTGAAAGCATTGAAGGCTGGCGTAGCTCCGGCGTGCCGGGAACCGTGCGCGGCTTTGAGTTGGCCCAGCGCAAATACGGCAAGTCGAAATGGGAAACCCTGGTGGAACCGGCGGTAGAGCTCGCATCGAAGGGTTTCCATGTGAGCTACAGTTTCGCGGAAATGCTCAAGAATTCGCGGAATCTGGCGAGCAACGCGCAATCGAAGACAATTTTTCTGAAAAACGGCGCTAATTATGAGGCAGGTGAGACATTCATGCAGCCGGAGCTGGCCCGCACGTTGCAGCGCATCGCCAAGTCCGGGGCCAAGGATTTCTATGAAGGCAAAACGGCTGAACTGTTGGCCGATGCCATGGCCAAGAACGGCGGTTTGATCACTTTAGAGGACTTGAAGAAGTACGCTGCCGTTGAAAGGGCGCCGCTCACCGGAAAATATCGCGATTTCGGCGTCATCACCGCGCCTCCGCCCAGTTCCGGAGGCATTACCCTTCTGCAGATGCTGGGAATGCTGGATGGCTCAGGCTATGGGAAAACGGGGGCGGGCTCGGCCGCGACCATCCATTACATGGCCGAAACCATGCGACGCGCCTTTGCGGATCGAGCGCAATATTTGGGCGATCCGGACTTCGTCAAGGTTCCAGTGGGGCGGCTGATCGACCCCGCCTACCTTCGCATGCGCCGCGCGACTATCGACCCGGCGCACGCCACTCCCAGCCAACAGGTGCTCCCCGGCGGACCGTTCCCCGCGGAGACTACGGAGACCACGCACTACAACGTGGTGGACACGGAAGGCAACGCAGTCGCGGTTACATATACCCTCAATGGAGGCTTCGGCAACGGGATCACGGTTCCCGGCGCCGGATTCCTGCTGAATAACGAAATGGACGATTTTTCAGCGAAACCGGGCGCCCCGAACATGTTCGGCCTGACCGGCAGCGAAGCCAACGCGATTCAGCCCGGCAAGCGTCCGGTCTCATCCATGAGCCCCACCATTCTCACCAAGGGCGGCCAATTCTTCATGGCCGTGGGAGGGCCTGGCGGCTCGCGCATCCCCACGGCCGTGCTTCAGGTAATCTTGAATGTGGTCGATTTCGGCATGAACGCGCAGGACGCCGTGGACGCGCCGCGCTTCCATCATCAATGGATGCCAGACCGCATTTCCATGGAACGCGGATTTTCACCGGACACGATCGCGCTGCTCAAAGCTCGCGGGCACCAGATTGACGAAGCCGGCGGCAGCGGATCGGTGGCGGCCGTGGTGGAGGCGATCGTCAAGGACGGAGAGTGGCTCGAAGGCGCGGCTGACGGACGCCGCCCAGGGAAGGCCGCGGGATACTGACACCGAATGCAACGGGCCCTTTCGACTCACCTGCTGGTGAACCATCACCTGACCACCGTGTGGCTGGACCGCATTTGGAACGCGGGAATTCCGCTGGTGGAAATGTTTTGCGCCCGCCAGCATCTGGATTACCGGGATAAGGCGCAGGTGACGGAACTCGGCTACTGGTTCCGCGATTCGGAGTTGAAGCTGCATTCGCTCCATTCCCCCATGTATTCCGATGATGCCTGGGGCCGCACTGGGCCGGATTCAGTGATGGATATCACGGAGCCAGTCAAGATCAAGAGCGTGCAAATCGTGGACGAGATCAAGCGCGCCTTGGAAATCGCCGAGACCATTCCGTTCCGCTATTTGATCCAGCATCTGGGCGTCGCCGATGAGGAGTTCGAAGAACGCAAGGTGGAAGCCGCGTTCGCGGCGCTCGAAGAGATCAGCCTGTTCGCCAAGCAGCGCGGCGTAGAGGTGCTACTGGAGAATATTCCCAACGCGTTGTCGAGCGCGCAGCGGCTCCGTTACTTTCTCGAAAGCACCCACCTCGGCCTAAATGTGTGCCTGGACTTGGGCCACGCGCACATGAACGAGGGCGTGGAAACCGCGTACCGTTTGCTCGCTCCGCGCATCCGCTCCACGCATATCCACGATAATGACGGAAAGATGGACCTGCATCTGTTCCCGTTTGTCGATCCCGGCGGCACCATCGATTGGGAAGGCGCGATGAAAAACCTGTGCTCGGCGCCGGCGGAACAATATCCCATGGTGCTGGAGCTGCGTTGTGCGCCGGACGTGGAAAAGCCCGTGGAACGCGCGTTGCGCGTCTTCCAGCACCTGGAGAGCCTCAATTCAAGAAAACATGAATCCTGAAATCCCGCGGATCACGATAGCCGAAGCCGGCCGTCATGCCGGCGAAACCGTGGAGATCGCGGGCTGGTTGTACAACCTCCGCCGCGGCGGCAAAATCTGTTTCCCACAGGTGCGCGATGGCTACGGCACCATCCAGTGCGTCGCAGTCAAAAGCAACCTGCCGGAAGAGACTTTTGAAAAATTGAAGGACTTGACGCAGGAATCGTCGCTGATTGTGCGCGGCAAGATTCGCGCGGAGTCGCGCGCGCCGGGAGGTTTCGAGCTTGACGTGGAATCGGCCGACATTGTGCAACGGGTGCCGGAATCCGATCCCTATCCAATCACGCCGAAAGAGCACGGCATCGACTTCCTGATGGATCATCGCCACCTGTGGCTGCGTAGCCGCCGCCAGCACGCGGCCCTCAAAGTACGTCATCAGGTGATTAAGGCTCTGCGCGATTACTTCGATTCGCACGGCTTCACGCTGGTGGATACGCCGATCTTCACTCCGGCGGCGTGCGAAGGGACCACGACGCTATTCGAGGTGAAGTATTCCGACGAAGAGAATGTTTACCTGGCGCAGTCCGGCCAGCTCTATAGCGAAGCCACAGCGGCGGCCTTTGGGAAAGTGTACTGCTTCGGCCCGACTTTTAGAGCAGAGAAATCCAAAACGCGCCGACACCTAACCGAGTTCTGGATGGTGGAACCGGAGATGGCCTACTCCGATCTCGAAGACGTGAAGCGCGTGGGCGAGGAAATGGTGCTGTTCGTGATCGCTGGCGTGCTGGAGAATTGCCAGGAGGATTTGAAGGCACTGGAGCGCGACGTCTCGAAACTGGAAGCCGTGAAGGCTCCGTTTCCGCGCATGAGCTACGACGACGCCGTGAAGAAGCTGCAATCGAAAGGCAGCGAGATTCAATGGGGGGGAGACTTCGGCAACACCGATGAGACTCTGTTGACCGACGATCTGGACCGGCCGCTGATGGTGGATCGCTATCCCGCCGCCGTCAAGGCGTTCTATTTTCAACCTGCGCCGGAACGGCCGGAGCTGGCTTTGGGCGTCGATTTCATTGCGCCGGAAGGTTACGGCGAAATCATCGGCGGAGGCCAGCGAATCCATGACCTGGACCTGCTGCTGAAGCGCCTGGAGGAGCACGATCTGCCGCGCGAAGCCTTCGATTGGTACATCGACCTGCGCAAGTACGGCTCGGTTCCGCACGCTGGTTTCGGCATGGGCGTGGAACGCTTCACAGCGTGGATGTGCGGACTGGAGCACATCCGTGAGACCATCGCGTTTCCGCGGATGCTCTACCGCACGCGGCCCTGACGGTCTCAGCGATTAAGCGCCTCAGTGCGTCAAATCGTAAGTCACGTAGTTCACTCCGAGCTTGATGCCGAGGGAAGAAAATTTCTCCGGGTAACAGGGCACGTCGGCCCACTCCCATGAATCGCCGACATCGGAGTTGAACGTCATGGCGACCATCAGCCGGTTATGGTCGTCGTAAATTCCCTTCCACTGCGCATGTGTGCCGATCCAGCGGTCGGCCTGGCCGAAACCGCCTTGCCCGCACAGACCGATGGCCCACGACCCCAGAATCTGAAACCGGTCGTCCAGATCGTAGACCGTGTGAAAAATTGCATCTTTATTGGGAATCTCCACGATGGGCCGGTCGGGAAAAACCTCGCGCATGCTCTCATCGAAGCGCTCCCACTCGGCTGTGTTCCAGAAATCGTCCAGGTACAGGAATCCGCCGCGGAGCAAATAATCCCGCAGCTTCGCTGCCTGGGCATCGGTGAGCTTCCAATCGCCCATTTCTCCGGCGGCGAGCCACGGCCAGTTGAAAACGTCGTCGCCGTCGTCAAGGTTTACGGGCTGCTCCACGGACCGAACGTTCATGGTGGTGAGGCGGCGCAGGGCCTGCGCGAAATGCCTGTCCGCGCGCGGATAATCCTGACTCCAACTGGTGCCCCCGTAGTGCCAATCGGCGAAAGTCCGGAAGCGGGCGCGGGGGTGCGGAGGGTACATCAAACGCGCGAACACCCAGTCGCTAGCAACGTTGTAGTCGGCCGGCACAGCGACGTCGTCATAGCCTTCGAGGCTCCGGTACACGCGCCAGGGCATCTGCGCGGCCAGCACCGAAGCGAACACCAGTGCGCCTGCCAAGGCCCAGATCCATTTTTGCGAGAACATTCTGCCTAACACGAGAATAGCATCCGCATCGGATCTAGGCTCCCGCAAGCGCGGAGCGCAGCACCGGATACAGCGCGCGGTAAGTGCGGTGCGCCTCGGCGTACAGCGCCGCTTCCCGAGGCCGGGGCGCCAGCGTTTCGCGCTCATGGATCACGGTGCGGCATACCTCCGGAACGCTGGAATACTCTCCCGTGCCCACCATCGCCAGCAAAGCGGCTCCATAGGCCGAGCCCTCTTGCGTTTCCAGGCTGGCCACCGGTTTGTTGAAAATATGGGCCAGAATCTGCCGCCAGAACGCGCTGCGCGCTCCGCCGCCGGAGAGGCGCACGGAGTTGACCGGCACGCCCAACTCCTCAATGATGTCGAGGCAATCCTTCTGGCTGAACGACACGCCTTCGATGACCGCTCGAATCAAATCCGCGCGACTATGGCGCGCGGTAAGGCCGATCCAACCGCCGCGCGCATGGGGGTCGAGATGCGGCGTGCGCTCGCCCATCAGGTACGGCAGCCAGAACAGACCCTGCGAGCCCGGCTCCGCCGTGGCGGCTTCGGTAGTTAGCGCTTCGTACGTCAATCCCGGAGCCAGTTGGTTGCGCACCCATTGCAGGCTCAGGCCCGCACCTTGTGTCACGCCCATCACATGCCACTTGTCGCGCACCGCGTGGCAGAAGGTGTGCACGCGGCCCTGCGCATCGTAGGCGACGTCATCCATGTGCGCGAACACCACGCCGGACGTTCCCAGCGTGCAGGAAACGATACCCCGTTCCACGATGCCGTTGCCGACCGCGCTGGCTGCCTGATCGCCGCCTCCACCAACCACCGGCGTTCCCGCGGCGAGGCCCGTCAGCTCCGCCGCGCGCGCTGAAATCGTTCCCGTGATCTCGCTCGATTCGCACACGCGCGGAAGAATCGAAGCGTCCAGATCCAATCCATCCAGCATAGTCTTGGACCAGCGCCGATGCAGCACGTCCAACAGCGCCGTGCCGGAGGCATCGGACACTTCCGTGGCGAAATCGCCGGTCAATTTGAAGCGGACATAATCTTTCGGGAGCAGCAGCTTCCGCACGCGGTCGAAATTGTCAGGCTCATGATCGCGGACCCACAGCAGCTTGGGTAGGGTGAATCCGGTCAGCACTGGGTTGGCGATAGCTGCGACCACGTTTTCGCGCCCCAACTTCGAGTGAATAAAATCGACCTGAGCCTGTGAGCGTTGATCGCACCAGATCAGCGCGGGCCGGATGACGCGATTCGCCGCATCCAGAATTACGCACCCGTGCATCTGGCCGGAGAGGCCGATTGCTTGAACTTCGGCGCCGCTGGCGCCGGCCGCGGCCAAAACACCTCGAATTGCGGCCTGCGCCGCCTCCCACCAGTTTTCGGGCCGCTGCTCGGCGTAGAGCGGCTGCTCCATCAGGATGTCTTCGTGCGGCGCAGTGACGGCCGCGATCTGCCTGCCATCGTGATCCACCAGCAGCGCGCGCGAGCCGCCGGTGCCGATATCGAGACCTAGCCAGTACATTTATTGGTGAGGAGCAATCTCAACGTAGTCGAGCGCCGCGGTCGCACGGCCCTCGGGGATGCCTTCGATGCGAATTGTGTCGCCGCCGTGCAAGGTAGCGTTCCGTGTCAAGCGCCGAGTAGATGTGGTGGAATCCAAGCGAGCATCCGTCCGCCCCGGCAGTAGACGCATATTCGCGGTCCAGTCGTCGATCATCTTGCCATTCAAGGACACACGATAGTGCGCTACACCGGTGTTCTGGTCGAAGTATTCGACGCGCAGGTCATAATCGCCGGGCCGGCCTTCGTAAGTGAAACTGGCCGTGCACTGGTTCACTGGGCATGAAACCGCTTTGCCGCCGGAGGCGTCTTCGGGCGGCGTCACGTCGACAACCGTGTAGCCATCCAGCATCATGGCTTCCGCTTCTGTGCGCCCGGGGTAATGCCCCACGCGCCCTTTTGCGTCCGGAATATTCGACTCCTTCCAAAACCAGGTGCAGACAGCGTCGCGCCAGACCTCGGCCTGTCCGGCTTGATATTCGAGCTGCATCAGGATCGCCTCATAGCGGGGCTGATCAATCTTGCCCTGCAGCGTTCGCCAATCGCGCACATAACCCTCCACGGCATCTTGTCCTTCGTAATGCAGATCGTAAATCGTCTGGATCGCGGTCTTGCCGTTGTGCAGTACATATGTGTAAGGCACGTGATGGAAGAAGAGAACTATGTCATCCGGAGTCGTCGCCAGATTCTCAAACACCCGCTCAGCTTCCGGCGAGTATTGCCCGGTAAAACCCGTGCCGGTGGCGACTGTTCGATCCATCCCCACGCCCTTCTGATCGGCTCGATGCCACTGCCCCCAACCGTTGCGCTCCGAAGCCTCCACTTTCACGCCGTAATGATTGCCGGTGATGTCGGTCAGCGTTTGAAGGCCAAGCGGGCCGGTGTAATCTTCATAGGTCCGCCACGAGGTGAGCTGAATTTTGGAAATGACATCGAGCACCTTGGGATCGTCTCTGAAGGTCATCCGCATCCACTCATCGTTAATCTCCTTGGCGCTCAAATCCGGATTCCACGCCAGGCGTCCGAAGCCGTAGAGATTCGCCTGCGAGAGGAAATTACCGGTCCAGTTTTCATCCAGCCCGGCGTTCGCGACGCCTACGAATCCTCCTAACGGCCGACTGAAAACCTTACCCGCCACCAGAGCCTTGACCGGAGCCGCCGCACCGGGCTTGGCATGCATGTCGAAATCCAGCGTCGACTTCCAATACGGCACGAGGAAGATCGTGTGGTGCGCTTGGCCGAAATATTCCTGCGTGATCTGGAGCTCGATGGCTTGATTGGTGTGTTCCAGAGCCCCGAATAGCGGCGACGCCGGCTCGCGGACCTGAAAATCAATGGGACCGTTTTTGATCTGGATAATGACGTTGTCGTCGAATTTCCCATCGAGAGGTTTGAAATTGTCATATGCAGCGCGAGCGCGGTCATTCTTAGGATTGTTCCAATCCATGTGATGGTCGTAAACGAAGCCGCGGTAAAAAATGACGCCGCCGTGCGGTTTCAGCGCGCGAGCCACCACATTGGCTGCGTCTGCATGAGTCCGGCCGTACGTTGACGGCCCCACTCGGCCTTCGGAATCGGCCTTCAAAACAAATCCGGCGAAATCGGGAATGGCCTTGTAGATCGCATCCGTTATTGTCTTCCACCATGCCGCCACGCGAGCATCCTCCGGATCGAAGGTATCGAGACCGCCGACGCTCATCGGGCTCCCGAAGTCGATCGCGATCGCCGCGCGCACTCCCCACGGCCGCATCGCATCGGCGATGCGCGCGATGTCGGGAATCATTTCGGGCGAAAGCAGCTTGGGATTGGCGTTGACGTTATTAATCGAGCAAGCGTTGATGCCGACTGATGCCAGGAGCCGCGCGTATTCGCCGACTCGAGTCAGATCCGCGCGGGCGCGGCCGTTTTCCCAAAAAATCGATCGCCCTCCGTAGCCCCGCTCGATCGATCCGTCAAGGTTGTCCCACTGATTCACCCAGCGCTCCGGCGCGTACGGAACTTCGCGATCGTCAAGCTTGGCGATCGATTCGCCAAGCTGGATTCGCCGCAGCAACGCGAACATGCCGTACAGCACACCGCGCTCATTCGATCCGGTGACCAGAGTTACGCGTTTGCCGCCGACCGTGTCGGCTTTGAGCAAAAATGCGTCAGGAGGCAGATTCGCATCTGTGCGGATATTGAATTCGACGGTCCCGTCTTCCGGAGACGTCACGGCGCGAGCCGGTTGCGCGCTCATGGCTCGAACTGCTCTCGCCCATTCGTCGCGAACGCTATTCATCACCGGCGACCGGTCACTGGTCATGAACGTCAGCGGAACGTTCGCGTGCGGAGTGTAGCGCAGCCATGCGTCCTCGCCGGTTTCGGCCTGAAGCGCGGCGCCGCAGAACAGAAGGGAAACCAGTATTCGGGTCATGAGTTCACGCCGGAAGCCAGATAGCCTCCGTCCACCACGATACACTGCCCGGTCATGAAACTGGCGCCATCCGAGGCCAGCAGCACTGCGGCTCCGCAAACTTCTTCCGGTTTTCCGAACCGGCGCATCGGCGTCCGTTGTAACAACTCCTGCCCGCGCGGCGTTCCCAGCACGATATTGCTGGTCATCTCCGTGGGGAAAATTCCAGGCGCGATCGCGTTGACCATGATTCCATCGCGAGCCCATTCCACCGCCAGGCTGCGCGTGAGCGAAAGAAGGGCGCTTTTCGAAGCGCAGTACGCCGTGACTTCGTGAAATCCCAGATAGGACCCGAGGGACGCAATGTTGACGATACGTCCGTGGCCGCTCGCTTTTAGCGGTTCGTAAAATGCCTGGCAGGCCCGCAGAGGACCGTTCAGATTGGTGTCCATCAGCCCGGACCATTGCTCCTCGGTGACTTCGACGGTCGGCTTGCGGAAGGTAAACCCGGCGGCGTTCACCAGAATATCCACACGTCCGAATCGCGCGAGCACCGCGTCTCGTAGCATTTCGATCGACCAGCGATGCGCGACGTTGGTGGTCTGCGCCAAAGTGTGCCGCCCGCGCGCCTCGATTTCGCGACAGGCGCTTTCCACCAATTCTTTCCTGCGGCCCGTAGGAATGGCGTCTGCGCCATGCTCCGCGAGCGCCAGGGCGATAGCCCGGCCGATGCCGGAGGTCGCTCCAATCACCACCGCGATCCGGCCTGACAAATCAAAGATGGGCGACATTGTTCAAAACGGAATCGATGGCACCCGCGTATCGTTTGGATCGGCCCAGCGGCCGTTCGGGACCAGCGGGGTCCATCCGGGTCGCAGCGGATCTTGATCGTATGGGTAGCCGCCCAGGCGCTTGTACAGTTGGCTGTATTCGCGCACCTTTTCGGGATTCAATCTAACGCCGAGACCCGGCCCATCCGGCACGCGAATCGCCCCTCCTTCGTAACGCATCAAGCCGCCTTCGATAATGTCATCGGTCAAATGATGATAATGCGCATCAGCAGCGAAGGTAAGGTTCGGCAGAACCGCTCCCAAATGCAGCATCGTCGCGAGCTGAATGCCCAGCTCACCTGAAGAATGCACGGCCACGCCGAGTTGGAAGGTCTCGCAAATCCCGGCGGCTTTCAAACACGGCCGGATGCCGCCCCAGAACGTCGTGTCGAGCAGGATCACGTCCACAGCGGTATTCAGCACGTTCGCGGAAAGCTGCTCGAAGCCGACGACCACGGTATTGGTCGCCATCGGAATCCGCACCATCTCGCGAGTGCGGCGCATGCCGTTCAGGCCGAACACCGGGTCCTCGTAATAGTCGTTGCGGATATCCTCGATCGCCTGGCCGAAGCGAATGGCCTGCTCGGTGGACCAGACCGCATTGGGATCGAAGCGGAAGGAATCGCCAGGAAACGCCGCGGTCAGCGCTCGATATGCTTCCAGCTCAAAATCGGGATGAAACACACCGCCCTTGAGCTTATGAGTGGTGAATCCGTAGCGCTGTTTCATCGCGCGCGTGGTCTCGACCAATTGATCGATGGTTCGCACTTCGCCGGCTCCGGTGCGGGGATTTGGATAGCGGAAGAAACAATAGGTCGCAAAGGGCACTCGATCGCGCAAGCGCCCGCCCAGAATCTCGCTCACCGGCACTCCCCATGCCTGCCCCAAAATATCGAGGCACGCAAATTCGAGCGCGGCGAGAACCTGGGTGCGATTGTTGTACAAGGACGCGGTGGGGTTCGCGATCAGGAATCGCATCTCCTCAAGCCGAGCCGGATCGCGGCCGACTAGATAGGCCTTCATCGCCCGGAACGTTGCTTCGGCCGACTCGCCTCCGCCGCCCATCTCGCCCAGGCCGATCAGGCCGTTGTCGGTCTCCACTTCGACGATAGTGCGCACGAGACGCCCCCAATGGCAGCCATTGGCGTGGCGCAGAGGAGCTTCCAGAGGAACAGTGACCGTGGTGGAGCGAATATCGCGAATTTGCAAGCTAAGGTCAATCGTACAACAATGGACCTTTGGAGGCCCCTCCAAATGTTCCGATCCGCCTTCGTTTTTCTGATCAGCGCAGGGGTATGGGCGCAAACTCCGGCGTATTTGAATCCCGATCTGCCGCCGGAGCAGCGCGCCGCAGATCTGGTTTCGCGCATGACGCTCGAGGAAAAGGTTCAGCAGATGGAAGACAACTTCGGCGGACGCAATGGCGGCGAGCCGGGAATTCCGCGCCTGAACATCGCCCCGTACGATTTCTGGAACGAAGCGCTGCATGGAGTCGCGCGGGCCGGGCAAGCAACTGTTTTCCCCCAGGCTATTGGTCTCGCCGCGAGTTGGGACACGGACATGATGCATCGCATCGCCGACGTGATCTCGACCGAAGCTCGCGCCAAATACAATGAAGCCCAGCGCGATAAGGATTACAGCCGCTATCACGGCCTCACCTTCTGGTCGCCGAACATCAACATTTTTCGCGATCCTCGCTGGGGCCGCGGCCAAGAAACCTACGGCGAGGACCCGTTTCTCACGGCGCGGATGGCCGTTGCCTTCATTAAAGGGATGCAGGGCGACGATCCGCATTACTTCAAAGTGATCGCGACGGCGAAACACTTCGCCGTGCACAGCGGACCGGAATCCACCCGTCACACGGTTGATGTGAAAGTGAGCACTCGCGATCTCGAAAGCACCTATCTGCCCGCATTTCACGCCGCCGTGGTCGAAGGCAAAGTCGATTCCGTCATGTGTGCCTACAACAGCATTGACGGCATGCCCGCGTGCGCCAATCAGACTCTGCTCGAAAACTATTTGCGCGGCAAGTGGGGATTTCAGGGCTACATCGTCAGCGATTGCGGCGCGGTGACCGATATTTTCCGCGGCCACAAATATGAGCCCGATGCACCAGCGGCGGCGGCTGTCGCCGTGAAGACCGGCACGGATTTTGCCTGTGACACGCAATACGCCAACTTGCCGGAAGCCGTTAAGCAGGGGCTGATCACGGAAACTCAGATCAATAAATCTTTGGAGCGATTGCTCGTCGCCCGAATCAAGCTGGGCATGTTCGACCCTCCGGAGCGCGTGCCGTTCTCCAAAATTCCTTATTCCGAAGTCGATTCCGCGGAGCACCGCAAGCTCGCCCTGGAAGCAGCGCGCAAGTCGATCGTGCTGCTGAAGAATCAGAATCTGATTCTGCCGGTGAAGGCTTCCATCAAGAAGATCGCCGTAATCGGACCCTCGGCGGATGACGTTGATGCGTTACTCGGCAATTACAACGGATTTTCATCGCATGAAGTTTCGCCGCTCGAAGGCATAGAGAAGCAGTTCAAAGGCAAGGCCGAGATTCATTACGCCTTGGGCGCGACATACACAAGCCAAACGGCGGCGATGGTTCCGGTAAGTGCGCTCAGCGGGATCACGGCGGAGTACTTCGACAATCCGGATTTGCAGGGTCAGCCGAAGCTGAAGCAGACGGAGCCGCGACCCTTTTATCAACCGGGTCCGCTAGACCCAGCTCTGAAGGCCGCCGGTATCCCGGATAGGGTTTTTTCGATTCGCTGGACCGGGACGTTAAGAGCCCCGGTGACCGGCGGGTACTTGATACCAGCGCCAGCCGCCGGCAGAACGCAGCTTTTTCTGGACGACAAAGAAGTGAACGGGGCCGGGCCGGCGGCACTGAATTTGGAGGCGGGGCACGCGTACAAGCTGCGCGTCGACTTTCGGGCTGCGAACGCAGGAAACGCACTGCGGCTGAGGTGGATTCCTCCGGAGGCTCCGCTCCTCACCGAAGCTGTCGATGCAGTCAGAAACGCCGACCTAGCCATCGCCTTCGTGGGCTTGAGTCCGAATCTTGAGGGAGAGGAGATGAACATCGACATCCCCGGCTTCTCCGGCGGTGACCGCACCAGCCTCGATTTACCCGAGCAACAGCAAAAATTGATCCAAGCGGCCATCGGCACCGGCAAGCCCGTCGTGGTCGTTCTCACCAGTGGCAGCGCGATCGCCGTGAACTACGCTGCCGAGCACGCCGCGGCGCTGCTTGAAGCTTGGTACAACGGCGAAGAAGCCGGAACCGCCATCGCGGAAACGCTTGCCGGCGTGAACAATCCCGGCGGCCGTCTGCCGGTCACGTTCTATAAGAACGCCGGTCAATTGCCTCCTTTCGATGACTATGCAATGCAGAATCGGACCTACCGCTACTTCAAGGGCGAGCCTCTGTACACCTTCGGCTTCGGCCTCAGCTACTCCAAGTTCAGTTACTCCAATTTGCGCGCGCAGCGTAATGGCGACGGCTCGAAGGTGAGTGTCCGCGTCAAGAACGACTCCAGCCGCGATGGCGACGAAGTGGTCCAGCTTTACATCAACGGCGCAGGCAGTCCGGACGAGGCCATTCGCGATCTGCGCGGATTTGAACGTATCCACCTGCGCGCCGGCGAATCACGAGAGGTAACCTTCACGCTCAATGCAGACCAAGTGCCCAAGGCAAAAACGAAAATCAGCGTCGGCGGAGGGCAGCCGCTCGGCAACGTGGCCCGCGTGGAGGGAACCCTATAAAAATGCGCACTCTGACACTTCTCGCGATTCCGATCTTCAGCGCGCACCTGTGGGCAGACGCTTGCGTCGATCTGCAATATAAACTCGATGTTCTGCTTCCGGCGGGCACGACTGTGACTCTGTCCAGGACCATCCCGGCGGGAGCCTACACCGCTCCCGGCAACGGCAAGCAAGCGCCGCCGAACTTTAGCGATCTGCCGGCATTCTGCCGCGTCGCGGTGACGCTCAAACCCACCAGTGATTCCGACATCAAGATGGAAGTCTGGATGCCGATCGCAAACTGGAACGGCAAGCTGGAGGGCAACGGCAACGGCGGCTGGACCGGCTCCATCAATCCCGCGACCTTGGCGGCGGGGCTGCGCCGCAACTACGCCACCGCGATGACCGACACCGGCCACGAAGGCGGCAGCGGCAGCTTCGCGCTGGGTCATCCGGAAAAGCTGATCGACTTCGGCTACCGCGCCACGCACGCCATGACTGTGGACGCCAAAGAGATCATCAAGGCTTTCTACGGCCGAGAGCCGGGCGTCTCTTACTTCAATGGCTGCTCTGCCGGGGGCAAACAGGGATTGACCGAAGCGCAACTGTTCCCGGCGGATTACAACGGCATCATCGCCGGCGCCCCCGGCAACAACTGGACGCACATGATGGCGCAAATCGTTTGGGTGGCGCAGGCAGTGCACAAAAGCGATGCCAGCTATATTCCTCCCGCGAAATACCCCGCGATTCATCAGGCGGCTCTGGCGGCTTGCGATGCAACGGACGGTCTCAAAGACGGCTTGATCGAAGATCCCACCAAATGCAAATTCGATCCCAAAACCATTCAATGCAAGCGCAAGGACGATGCCGATTGGTGCCTCACCGCGACGCAAGTGGAAGCCGCGCGCAAGATTTATGAACCGCTGCTCAATCCCCGCACCAAGCAGCAAATCTACCCCGGATTCGAGCCGGGCAGCGAACTCGGTTGGGGGCAATTGGTCGCCGGTCCCACTCCCACAACATTTGCCACGGATTTGTTTAAATACGTGGTGTTCAAGAATCCGGACTGGGATTACAAGACACTGAACTTCGATAGCGACATTGAGCTGGCGGACACGACCGATAACGGCGTCAATAACGCCACCGATCCCAACCTTACGGATTATTTCGGGCGCGGCGGGAAGCTCTTGCAATACCACGGCTGGGCCGATCAACTGATCGCGCCCCTCAACAGTCCCGAATATTACATGAGCGTGGAAAAGGCAGTCGGCGACTCCGCCAAGGTCAACGCCTCTTACCGGCTGTTCATGGTCCCCGGCATGAGCCATTGCCAGGGCGGCGAAGGACCTAGCAACTTTGATATGCTCACGGCCTTGGAGCAGTGGGTGGAGCAGGGCAAAGCGCCGGACCGGATCTTGGCGTCGCACATGACCAGCGGCAAAGTGGACCGGACCCGGCCGCTGTGCCCATACCCGCAAGTGGCAGTCTACAACGGAAAGGGGAGTATAGACGATGCGCAGAACTTCACTTGTAAACTACGTTAGCCTGGCCGCGGCCCTCGGAATGGCCACGGTGGTGTCCGGGGCGACTTGCGAAAGCTTGAGCTCGCTTAAATTGGCCGGCACCACAATCACCGCCGCGGAATCCGTGGCCGCGGGAGCGTTCACTCCACCCGCTCCGCCGGCGGGAAGAGGCCGCGGAGCTCGCGGCGGCGGAGGCAATCCCTACGCGGATCTTCCTGCTTTCTGCCGGGTCGCGGCGACCGTGAAGCCCTCCAGCGATTCCGACATCAAAATCGAAGTATGGATGCCCGCCAGCGGCTGGAACAACAAGTTCGAGGCCGAAGGCAACGGAGCCTGGACCGGATCCATCGCGGAAAATACGCTCGCCGGCGCGCTCCGTCTCGGCTATGCGACTTCCATGACCGATACCGGTCACGAAGGCGGTAGCGCCAGCTTCGCATTGGGCCATCCGGAAAAGCAGATCGATTTCGGCTATCGCGCCGTGCATGAGCTCGCCGTCCAGAGCAAGGCAATTATCACGGCATTCTACGGCCAAGCTCCCAAGTACTCCTATTGGAACGGCTGCTCGGCCGGCGGCAAGCAGGGGTTGAAGGAAGCGCAGATGTTCCCTGCCGATTTCGACGGTATCATCGCAGGCACGCCGGTCAATGATTGGGTGGGGCGCTCGCTGGGCGCTGTTTGGTTCGCGCAGGCCACGCATGAAAGCGAAGGCAGCCTGATCCCGCGCGAGAAGTTGGCCGCCGTTCACAAGGCCGCTCTCGATGCTTGCGATGCGCTTGACGGCGTCAAGGACGGCGTGATCGAAAATCCCGAGACGTGCAAGTTCGATCCGGTAACCATCCAGTGCAAGGGCGCCGATTCTGACGATTGCCTGACTCCCGCGCAGGTCGCCACCGCGCGCAAGATCTATTCCGGCGCGATCAACCCGCGTACCAAGGAAGTGATCTTCCCGGGCCTGGAGCCTGGCAGCGAGCTCGGATGGGGCACGCAGGCCGGGCCGAATCCGTTCACTCCGGGGCTCGACGAATTCAAGTATGTCGTCTTCAAAAATCCTGACTGGGACTACAAGACCTTTAACTTCGATTCGGACGTAACCGCGGCCGTGAAAGCCGACAACAACATGATGAACGCCATGGATCCGAATCTGAAGGCCTACTTCGATCGCGGCGGAAAGATCCTGCAATATCACGGCTGGGCGGATCAGCAGATGTCGCCGGGCAACAGCCCCAAGTACTACAAGAGCGTACTGGCCAAGCTGGGCGGACCCAGCAAGGTCATGAATAACTACCGCCTGTTCATGGTTCCGGGTATGGGGCATTGCGGCGGCGGCGAGGGCGCTACCGATACTTTCGACAAGCGCGCGATTCTGGCAGCCTGGGTGGAGCAGAACAAGGCTCCGGACAAGATCATCGCGTCAACCAGAGATGACAAGAAGACCCGGCCGCTGTGCCCTTATCCCGAAGTTGCGGTTTACAACGGAAGCGGGAGCACCGACGATGCCGCGAACTTCTCCTGCAAAGCGAAGTAGGACGCTCTGCGCCTTTTGGGCAACTCTCGCGATTCCGGCCTTTGGCGCGGCTTCGTGCGAGAGCCTTAGCTCGCTCGCGCTCAAAGAAGGTACCGTCACACTGGCTCGGACCGTCCCCGCGGGAACCTTCCAAGCGCCGGGGGCCCGCGCAGGCGGCCGAGGAGCCGCGGGCTATGCGAATCTGCCGGCCTTTTGCCGCGTCGCGGCGACTCTCAAGCCATCGAGCGATTCCGAAATCAAAATCGAGGTCTGGATGCCGGAGGCCGCTTGGAACCAGGCCCTGGAGTCCGTTGGCAACGGCGCATGGGCCGGGACAATCTCCTATCCCGCTATGGCGACGGCTTTGGGTGCGGGGTATGCGGCGGCCAGCACCGATACCGGCCACACCGGCAACAGCGTTCGCTTCATCGACGATCATCCGGAGAAAGTGGTCGATTTCGCTTATCGCGCCGTGCACGAGATGACGGTCGCGGCCAAGGCTATCGCGGCCGGTTACTACGGCCAGGCTGCGAAGCATTCGTATTTCAACGGATGCTCCACCGGGGGCCGGCAAGCTCTGACGGAGGCTGAGCGCTACTCTAACGATTACGACGGCATCATCGCCGGCGACCCCGACGTGGCAGCTTCGCGCGTCCATGCCGCGCAGCTCTATGCGGCGCAGGCCGCGCACTCGAGCGACGCCAGCTACATTCCTCCGGCGAAATATGCGGCTCTACACGCTGCGGCTCTGGAAGCTTGCGACGCACTGGATGGCGTTAAGGATAGGCTTATCGGCGACCCGGAACGGTGCAAATTCGATCCCCAGGGTCTTTTGTGCAAAGGCGCGGATGAACCCACTTGCCTGACCCCCGCGCAAGTCGAGACGGCAAAAAAGACTTACGCAGGGGCGAAGGCGGGCAAGGAAGTGTTGTGGGGTCTCGATCCCGGCAGCGAAGCCGGCTGGGCCTCGCTCTCCGGTCCGCAGCCGTTGGGAATCGCGCTCGAAACGTATCAGTATCTGGTCTACAAAGATCCCAAGTGGGACTACAAGACGCTCGACCCGGCCAAGGACGTGCCCGCCGCGGACAAAGCTCTCGGCCCCATCGGTATGGACGCCTCCAACGCCGACCTGCGGCCATTCTTCTCGCATGGCGGCAAGCTGATCATGTATCACGGCTGGGCCGATCCCGGTATTCCGCCGGGATTCAGCGTGGAGTACTACAAGAACGCAGTCGCCAAGACCGGCCCGAAAAAAGCAGGGGATCAAATCCGCCTGTTCATGGTCCCTGGCATGGGGCATTGCGCCGGTGGCGACGGTCCCAACACCTTCAACTCCATGGCCGCGCTAGCGCAATGGGTGGAGCAAAGGAAGGCTCCCGATGAAATCATCGCTTCGCACGCCACGCGTGGGCAGGTCGACCGCACGCGGCCACTCTGCCCGTATCCGCAAATCGCCGTGTACAAAGGCTCCGGCAGCACGGATGAAGCTGCGAATTTTTCGTGCAAGGCGCGGTAGCTACGCTTCTCGCACCAGCACTGTCAGAATCAGCGATACGACGCTTACGATAATCGCGCCCAAAAATGCGGGCAGAAAACCGTCGACATAAAATCCGACGTGGAACCAATCCACCGCGATCGCCGATGCCAGCCACAGCGCGAATCCGTTGATCACCAGGGAAAACAAACCCAGCGTCAGGATGATCAAGGGGCAGGAGAGCAGCTTCAGGATCGGCCGCACTGTGGCGTTGATCAATCCCAGGATCACCGCCATCGCCGCGAACGCGGTCCATCCATCAGGACGCACACGAATTCCGGGCACCAGCTCCGCGGCAATGAACAACGAGAGACTGGTGATGACCCACCGCAGTAAGAGTTTCATGAGACCCCCGGCGTCCTCCGAGTAAAAGATTCAATCCGATGCCACTGCGTTTTGGGAAGGCGAGCCATCCGAAGAGACTCGCACCGACTCCGAATTGAGCAGCGCGGCGCGGATCGGGCTTTCACGCGGTAGGGAATCGGCCAGCTCCCGCAGAATCGCCGTCGCTTGTGCGCGATGATGGGCGGCCGCCGCACCATCGCCCGTAGAGCAGTAGAGTTCGAAAGCAGTCGCGTGCAATCGCCACGAGACGGCCGGCGCTGGATTGCGGTGCAGCAGGGAGAATCCACGACTTAAAGCCTCCCCGGCACGGTCCCAGTCCTGGCGGCGAATCGCCACGCAGGCCTCCAGACGCTCGGCCGCCGCTTTCACCGCCGGATCCGCCGTTGACCGCGCCGCTTCCATGAACGCGGCCGCCTCGGCTTCCGCCTCGGCCACGGAGCCCTGTTCCAGCAGAGCCAGGCTCAATCCCATGCGCGCGATCATCCGCCAGTACCAGTCCATAAAAAAGCGCGGACGTAGATCCCGGCCGCAGGCTTTGGTGAAGAGATTCACGGCATGCTCCGCGGAGCCAGTGCCCAACGCGGCAAACGCGGCGGTAATCATCGCCATCGTACGCACCTGGCCAGCAGGTTCCTCGTTGTGCGCGGACAACAGCGCCTCGGCTAGCTGAGCCGCACCCTGATAATCGCACGCCTGTAATTGGAGCCACGCCGCCAGCGCTTGAAAGATTTCGCGCCACGGTGCGTTGCCGTTGTTCTCCGCCGCGCTCTGCGCCGCCGTAATGACCCGCTGGCACTCCCCCCAGCGGCCCAAATGCAGCAGCGCGAGCGCCATTGAAGAATGAGCGGAAAGATATACCACCAGGTTGTCGGTTTCAAGCGAACTGGAAATTCCAGCCTCCGCCGTGCGGCATGAATCCTCATAGCGGCCCAGAGCCCACTCTACGTGCGCGTACAGGATTTCGTAGTAAGCCGGCATGTCGTTGCTCAGAGCGCGGATACGCTGCCGCGCTGCTTCGCAGACATCGGCGTCTTCCGCGCTTAAGCCGCTGGTGACGATGCGCCAGCAGGCGGCCAGCATTTCCGCGCGAGCCTCCAGCAGCGGATCGTCGTGCGTGCGGCTCACCTCCAGCGCGCGTTCGCAGACCGCGATGCAGCGGTCCGGGTCACGGAACGCGAGCACTCTCGCCAGCCGCGTCAGCGCGTTCACCTGCGCAGCCTTGAGACCCGCTTGCGCCGAAAGTTCCGCGGCGCGCTGGTCCACGTCGCCGGACTGCTCCATCTCGCCCTGCGCGTACAGTGCGTTGCTAATCCGTTCCAAAATCTGAATTTCGAGCGCGGCACGGGATTCCGGCGCGATGTGCGGAAGCAACTCCAGCGCCTGCCGCAGCAATTCGACGGATTCCGTGTGTGCGTAGCGGCGCGCGGCGTTGCCTGCCGTCAGGATCAGATAATGAATGGCGCGGCGATAGTCGTGCCCAGCTTGAAAATGGGAAGCCAGCTCCGCGGCCACGGACGCATCGCCTGCGTCAATTAAGCCCTCCATCCGCCTGGCGATCTGCAGGTGAAACTGCCGCCGCTGGCTGGCGGGCAAATGTGCGTCCAGGGCTTCGCGATACAGGTTGTGCCGGAATTCGTACTGCGCGGAGGCTGACCCGCCGGGCAACTCCTGCGCGCCGGAGCGCAGCAGCAACTGCCGGCGCAGCGCCAAGCCTTCGCATATTTCTTCCACCCGGCTGGGATCGTCGGCCAGCGCGGCGCTCACCGCCCAGGCCGAAAAGCGCCTGCCGGCGACGCTTGCGGCGCGCAGGACGCTCTGCTCCCGCGCATCCAGTTCCTCGATCTGCGCTTCCAGCATCTGCCGCAGAGTTTCCGGGATGTCGGAATCCAACCGGTCCAGGCGTTCCGTGGAAAGCCACCCCCCGTGCTCTTCGCGAATCAGCCCCTTCTCGATCAGTTGCTCTACCAGGGCCACCATAAATAGCGGATTCCCGTCGGAGCGGCGGTGGATCACGCTGGCCAGCAGCCTGGCCAGTCCGCTGGCTGCAAACCTCGTAGTGAGAAACTCCTCAACCTCGCCTTCGGTCAGCCGCTCCAGGGCGATTTCGCGGCACAAGCGGTGCACCAGCAGGTCCTGCTTCAGCGATTTCAACGGACTCCCCGAAAGAATCACCTCCACCGGACGGTACGTCGCCACCAGCATGAGTTTGGCGGCCGCTCTGCGGCGGCCCAAGGCGGAGATTAAATCCAAAGTCGAGCTGTCCACCCAATGCAAATCTTCCAGGATCAGGATCAGTGGCTCTTGCGCGGTCAGGCTTTCGATGGCTTCGCAGAATTCGCGCACCATGCGTTCCCGCGTCGCGCCCAGAATCTCGCGTTGCAGAGCTTCGCGCCGCTCCGCTTTGACCGCGCCCGGAAACTGCACCAGCCATGCGGGCGCGAGCCGCGCCAGAGTTTCCACCACCGTTTCCGAATCCGCTCCAGCCATCCAATGCCCCAGCGCGTCCAGCACCGGATAATAGGCTTCCTTGCCCCCAAACCCCTCCATGGATTGCCCCCGCGCCACGCGCGATCCGCGCGCTTCGCATTGACACTGGAAGGCGTCAGCCAGCGTAGTCTTGCCAATCCCCGGTTCGCCCGTCACGAAGACAATCTGGCGGCTACCGCCCTCGGCTGCCTCAAGATAGGCGTTGAGCGCTTCAAGGGCGCGGCGTCGCCCGACTACGTTGCCGCCAAGCGGTGTCCTTTCCGTCCGCCGTCCATTCGCAACCGCCTCGTCAGCGGTCACATCTCTTACCGGCGCGATGAACTGGTAGCCGCGCTTCGGATAGGTCGCGATGAAACGAGGGTTTTTGGGCGGATCCTCCAGCACCCTCCGGATCTCCAGGATGTACTTGCGGAGAACTTCCGGTTGGACGTATGTGTCCTTCCATAACCCATCCAGGATCTGCTCCTGGGTCACCAGCCGTCCGGCGTTTTCGACCAGCAGTTGGAGAAGCGAAAAGACCTTGGGAGGCAGCAGGATACGCTCGTCGTACCGCCACAGGCACTGATTGGTTTGGTCGAGCCGGAATGGGGGGAAGCTCTTCATTTCGGCCTTTGTTGCCTTACCGCGATTATACAGTGGTACGGGACTACCGGGCCTCCACACGCAAACTCAACGGAAACTCAACGGTACTTTCACGTCTTTGCGGCACCACTCGCGTATGCTTGGAACTGCAAACACAGAGGACTTAGTCAATAGGAAGCGCTGGCGAGGAGTGAGACGGTTTCGCGCGGCAGATGCGAAACCGCTCGGAGGAGCTTCTCGCCAGCGACTTCTTACATACGAGGGCACCGGCTATTTGACCCCGAGCTCTACCATCTTCGCCTTCAGTTCATCGCTGATGCTGGCGCTATAGGTACCCTGACGCTTCCACACTATCTTTCCGCTCTTATCGAATAACGCCACTACCGGCAACGATTCCTTCTGTACGTCCAGAATCCGCTTCCATTCCTCAGCGTCTTTGGAGATCACCAAACTGCGCTCCATCAGTTCCTTGGGAGTGCCTTTGCGCATGCTAACACGGAGCGCCCCCCGCGCCACCGCCGGTGCGCTTTGGAGATTCACCACCGACCACGCATTGACATTGTCGCCGGAAAGCGACTCCAACCACACCGCGACACGGTCCGTGGAATCCTTTCCGAAACCGAAGACGCACGCTGCGGCCGCGCCAAGCATCACACCCGGGAAGTCGACTCTCTTGCCGTTGATCGTTTCCGCCCTGTCATTTGGAAGGTCTTGCGCTCCGTCCTGCGCCGACGCGGCCAAACACCCCAACAGCGTACACGCCAACCAAATCCTTCGTTGAGTCATGCTGATTCGATTGAACCGCCTCCGTCCCCTCTATTCTCGCGCGCTTCGCGGGAATGTAGTGCGGCGTTCGACGAGGCTCCTACTGAAGCGATCAGCTCGTGAGCCGCGGAACTCCTAGAAGTAGCCGGGAGCGGTCGCTCCCATGGGAGTTAGAGGGGGTCTTTCGGAGTGCTTGGAATCCCAACCGATTGAAATCTTTTGGTTGCGAGGGTTTGCAACGCTCCGAAAGTACTCGTCTTTCAGTTCCGTTTGTGACTCAGTTCTCAAGCGGTGCTGCGAGTTTCTTAAGGATATGCTTAGCGAGAAATTCGTTGATCTCCCGATGCCGGGGAATCGGCTGAGAGATCCCGGTCTTGGGGTTGGTATACCAGTCGTGGTTTCCACCGTGCCGAACGAGCCTGCAACCCGATTCCTCCAGCTTGCGGATCAAGTCGGTGCGCTTCATCCGAGCGTCAGTTCAGCGACCCGCCGGATGCCTGGAATCTCGCCACCCGTCAGGTCTCGATACAGATCCCGGAGGTTGTCCTGAAGCTCCGCCAACGTCTCGCCCTGAGTCAAATAGTCGGGGAAATCCTCGAAGTAGCCAAGCCACATGCCATGATCCTGCCAATGGACGTAACGGGCGCTGCTCATGCGACCATTCTACCGCCGGAAGATTCGTGGGAGGGTGCGTTGGATGCGGGGGTTTTGCAACGCTCAGAAATGTACTGAGGCTGCCGTTTCGATTGGCACTGGTCACCACGATCAGGGTCACGCCTCGACGGGACCGTTCTTTCGCTAGTCAGTAAAAGCTTTCGTTCTCCAGCTATACCCATAGGGTTGTTGCAGCCCTTGGGCATTTCGAGACCATCCGCTCGGCCTCTCGTTCGCTGACTGAAGCAGAAAGGAGAAAGTGATCGTGCCAAGTAATCCGTCCCACCCCAAGCTGATCTTCGTCGCCGCCGGATCTAACTGAATTGTCCTGAACGCCCGCCCGATGATCTCGCACAGCGCAGAAGTGTTCGGCTGACCTAAGACAACGATCGGAGCGAAGAAAAATGTGATGACAAAGGACAACCCTCTCCTTTGAATGTGAGGGTATCACGGAAGTAGATGTATCTTTTTGGTTGCGGGGGGTGGATTTGAACCACCGACCTTTGGGTTATGAGCCCAACGAGCTACCAGACTGCTCCACCCCGCACGACTATGGTAGCGTAGCGCCGGGGATGGGTCAAATTTTCGGAAGCCATTCCGGCGCGAACTAGTGGAGCGGCTCCGGCGATAGCGTCACTGTTGCCGTGGACCCTGGCGTGAGATCGACGGTTTGCCACTGGCCGCGCGCGAGCCAGAGCGCTTCCACTGTTTCGAACGAAAGTGGCCCCGGCGGAGGCGGCGAGCCGGTGGCCAGCACAGCGTACCGGCCGGGCGCCAGGTACGAAGACGTCCAGAGGCCCTGCGCGTCGGCTGTGCCGAATCGCAGCGTAGCGGCGAGCGTGGATTCCGAATCGGGGCTCGCCGGGGATATCACGACGTTCGCCCGCTGAACCGGATTGCCGTCCTTGTCTGTCACTCTGGCGGCGATTCTCGCACCGTCGGTACCCAGAGTGATGAGGAGGGTTCCTCCACCGGCCTGAATTGTCGCGCCGCCGGGCAATGCTGCACCGTTGTACAGCATCTGCTTCATGTAGGCTCCGGGCGGGACTTGGTCGACTTGAATGGCGACCTCGCCGCTCAAGAGCGGAGTCATCAGGGAAAACGGCCCGGGAATCGGGAAACGGTGCGAAATGGCAGGGCCGAGCATGCCTGCACCGAGCCACAGCGAAAGAGCAGAATCATCCGGCGCCAGCGTGGGCGGCGTTCCGTCCCAGACAACTTGGCCGGTGAGCGAAATTCCACGCGCCACCGGCGCGATGGTCACGCGATCGACGTCGCCGTCGAGGATGGTGATGGACGCGGTTCCAAGAGCGTTTCCCATCCGGCCACGCGGATTCAACGCAAGCGAATAATCGCCGGGATACAGATCGCAAATACGAAATCTGCCATCGGGGCCGAGATCGGTCTGAGTGACGCCGACCGAAGGAGGGCGATCCGTGAGAGTGAGGTGCGCGCCGTCCGGCGATCCCAGGCTTGGTAGGTCCGCGGCGCCCGAAACACAATAAGGCGGCGAGCGCAGCAACCGGATGTCGATGTGGTCGCGGGTGTCGTTGGATTCGAGGGGAACGGCAAGAGCGGGAGAATCGGCGCCGGGATAGAAAGTCGGAATAGGGATGCCCTTGCGTTCCGCCGGGTCCCCGGGCTCATCGGAAATGGGCTCCGTTTCGCGGGTTCGATCGAGCTGAGCCCGAAGGATATAGCCGTGGCCGGCTTCGAGGCCGTCGATGTAATACTGACCATCGGGTGTGGTGTTGCCGTCGCCGCTGTCTGCGCGAACGTATTGCAGCTTGCCCATCCAATAAACGCGCTTGTAAGCCTCCACGGACACTCCGGCGATGGGATTTCCTTCCTGGTCGGTGACGCGGCCGGAGATGTGGCCTCCGGTGCGCAGGTGGATTTCGACGGGCTGCGCGTTAGGATCGGCGCTGACATTTACTTCCTGCGTCATGTTGCCGCCGAGGAAGAGATGGAACACGCGGATGCGTGTCGGCCCAACGGGCAGGCCGCTGAAAGCGAAGAGACCTTCGGCGTCCGTGGTCGCTTCGGTCCTCTCGGCCCCGTTCAGCAGGAGAACTTCGGCATCGGCAAGCGGCACGCCGGTGCTCGCGTCGCGGACGATGCCGTGAAGCGAAGCCGTGGCCGGAGGCGTCTGGCCGCAAAGGAAAGCCGCGGCCGCGCCAAGAAGCAACGCCACTCGCCAGGCAGACATCCGGAAAACCTCAAATGATGCGGAAGGTGTTATCGCCCGCCGCTTCAAACAGCGTGAACAGATTGGTGATCGAAAACAGTTGGCGGACCTGTTTACCCAGGTTGACCAGCTCAAATTCGCAACCGGCGCGCTTGGCCGATACAGCCAGGCTGACGATGGAGCCGAGTCCCATGCTGTCCAGACGCGTCAGTTCGGTCAAGTCCAGGACCACGCGCTTATGCCGGGCCAGCAACGGCTTTACTTGGCCGTGAAGAATTTCGGTCTGCCCCGCGACCAACAACCCGCGGCAGTGCACGACCACGATGGAATTGGGGGCGTCGGCCCGGGTCTCGAGCTCGATGGTAAAGCGCGGAGCAGTGGGGTTGGGGCTCGCCATGGGTTAAAACTTTTGCTTAGCGAGGAATGCCAACAGAATCCGGTTGAATTCGTCCGGTTTTTCGAGCATCAGGAAGTGACCGGTTCCGGGAATCTCCGTGTACTAGGCGCTGGGGAAATGCGAGAGGACATCGGCGCGGCTGGCGATCTGCGATGGGCCGGCGTAGATGGCGAGAATCGGGACCATGTGGATGTCGGTGGTTTGGCCGGCAGGCTCGCGCGAGGCGTTCATCGCTCCGACCGCTGTCGCTTCGGGAGCGGCCAGCATCATGTGCAGAACTTTGGTCTGGACTTCAGGCGAGGTTCCGGCGACGAAGAAGGAATGGATCATCGCTTCGCGCACGGTGCGGCCATTCGGACCGGCCATCATCGCGCCTTGGTTCGCCATGGCCGCGGCCTGGGCGGGAGGCAGAGGCATCAGTCCATCGGCAAACACGAGCGCGATTGTGTGCTGCGGATACAAATGCGCATAACGCAGAATGACCGGGGTGCCCATGCTGTGTCCGACGAGAACGACCCGATCGGCATTCACCTCTGCACGCACGGCTTCCACGGCGCGGGCAAAAAGATCCATGGAGAACTTGGGGTCCTTGGGCGAATCGCTCTTGCCGTGGCCGGGTAGGTCGAGAGTCACCACCCGGTAGTGTTTGGCGAGCGCGGGGACCTGCTCCGTCCAGGTGGTTTCGTCGCAGGTGTAGCCGTGCACCAGGATGACGGTTTTCGATCCCGCGCCAGTGA
This sequence comes from Bryobacteraceae bacterium, assembly GCA_030041495.1. Taxonomy (GTDB): domain Bacteria; phylum Acidobacteriota; class Terriglobia; order Bryobacterales; family Bryobacteraceae; genus Palsa-187. The sequence continues at coordinate 77,990 of JASHNT010000141.1, forward strand.
CCGTCGAATGGATGTTGACGCCGTCGACGCTCGCCGCCGAAAGCGAGACGGAGACGAATAGCGCGAGAAGGTATCGCACGGAGTTCAGTTTACTCCAAAGAGGAGCCCGTGCCGCGCCGGAATGGTGCGTGCCCGGGCTCCAAGTTTTTACGCGCGAACCGCTTACGCCTTCGGCGGACCCTCCTGAACCACCTGCGAGAGTGCGGCATTGTACTTCTGCATCTCCTCATAGGTGCCGACGGTGACGCGAATGCGATCCGGCCACTCCGGCCAGCGATTTGCGCCGGCCAGCATGACTTTCTTGGCCGCCATCGCCGTGCCGATCTGCTCCGCGGTGAACCCGTTGATCGAGATCATGAAGAAATTCGAGACCGACGGGATGTAGGAAACGCCGATCTTCTCCATGTGCTCGAAGGCTAGGTCGCGGTTGCGCTTGTTGATGCCGACGCGCTCCGGCAGCATGGCGGGCAGTATCTTCATGCTGGCCGCCGCGCAGGCGGTCGCGGTGACGGGGAGATGTCCTCCCCGGCCGAACTCGGCGACCTTAGACAACAGATCCGGACGGCCGTAAAGAGCGCCGGCGCGAAGGCCAGCCATGCCGTAGATCTTGGAGAATGTGCGCAAGATCACAACGTCTTTGTCGTCGCGGACGTAATGGGTGGAATAGACGTCCTCGCCGGCAAAGTGCACGTAGGCTTCATCAATCACCAGCACGGCATCCTTGGGTTTGTTAGCCAGGATGTAATCGAAATCGGCCTTCGAGGTCAGAGTGCCGGTGGGATTATTGGGATTGCAGATGTAATAAGCTCCGGCGTTGGGATCGGCTTTGACCATTGCCTCCACGTCATGCGAGAAGTCCGTCCGGAGCGGCACGTGAACCACCTTGTTGCCGATGAACCGCCCCGCGCCGGAGCCGTAGCCGGGGCTGCCCATCACCCACGGCCGCGTGGGCGAGCAGAATGCCGCCACGCAATTTGCCAGCGGGATGCTGGAACCGGGGTATCCATTGACGTAGCCCGGCTTGACGTTTTCCGTGGTTTCCAGCAGACCCTGAAAATCCATGTTTTCGCCGCGAGGATCGTAGCGCCAGCCCAGTGGCCCGACCTTGGCCATGGCTTCGATGCCCTCCTTGGTCGGTCCCATCGGGTTTTCGTTGGAGGTGATGCGGATTACCTCCGGGTCGTAAGGCGCCTGGCTGCCGCCGCCACCGGCTCTGCGAAAGCCGCGGGTGCGGCCCTGCTCGGCTTGCTGGGCCATGGCGAATTCATTGAAGAACGGGACGGCCGCAGCGGTGCCCATGGCGATCCGGCCGATTTGGCGGCGCGAATAGCCTCGTTCGAGTAGCGATTCCTGTGTCTTTCGGGTAAGCATCATGCGCTTGATCTCCTGGAGTGCGGACACTCCGTGCTAAGAAGTTGGATTTTTTTAGGAGATGCGCCGGTTGACTTGCGGCGCAAAAACGAAGGCTGCTGACCCGGAGCCCGACGGAGAACGGACCTGCTGCTGGGTGGTCCGCTTAAAGATGTCTAGAAAGGATGATACCGGCCTTCTTGTCCTCGTGTCAAGGGAGGCTCGCTGCGACGGCTAGCGTCGCCGGTACCAGCCGACGGCCTGGCGCGAGACGACGCCCTGACTGGCGAGCGGTACGTCGGTGACGCCTGCGAGCTTTATAGAGCCGCCAGGGAGCTCCGGTAGGCGGTCATTGGTGAGCAGGAGGCCGCCGGGCTTCAGCATCGCTCCAGCGTTCTCGAGTGCCAGCGTCTGCTCGAAGGCGTCGTAATAGACGAAGATGTTGGTGGCGATCATCAGGTCGAAGCGTTCCGCCGGAGCAAGATTGGCACGCTCCAGAACGATGTTCAAATCCTGAGGTTCCAAGGCCAGCACGACCGGGGGACGAATCTCCACGGCTCGCGTTTCCAGTCCCCGGCCGCCGTTGAGCGATTGAAAGATATCCGGGGGACGGATGGGCGCCACCGTCATTCCCACTTGATCGCCGAGGGATTTCCAATAGGCGACGACATCGTCGGGCCAGGGCCGCGCGATGTCCCGCGGCAACTGGATAACGTAGCCGGCGCCTTTGCGGGCCCGCTCCCGGGCATGCTGGATGTGATCGATCACCCGCGAGCTGATATCGAAAACGGACACCGAAACCGCGCCGCCTCTCGCCAGCTTCAAGCGCAGCAGCGAATCGTAGAAGGCGAACGGCTGCAGGGTCTGTTGGGGATAGTAGTCGTAGCCGGACGCTTCGTTTTTGTCGATGAAGTCGAGGCCCGGACCGATCACCGCAACTTCACCTACTTGGCCCTCGCGCAATAGGCCGCGCTTTTTGAGATCGCGCAATGTCTGCTCGATCGAGAAATTGGGGAAGATGCCGGTATCGAGCGAGACGCCACGGTCGGCAAACAAGGAGGCGCGGTCGAGCAGGGCGGCCGGGTCGCTGGCGGCGACCGTTTTGCGATCCGCTTCCGCGGCACGCCGGGCGAAGGTGCGCGCTTCCTCGGCCACGCGCTCGAGATTGCTGAGGATGAACATGCCGGTCTCGCGAGCGCCTTCGGGCGTTTCCGGATCGAGACCGCGGGCCCGCAGAACGCCGCTCAGGAATTCAAGGCGCTCATTACCGGCCGGCTGGCGCAGCCCAGCGACCAGGTCATCCACGCGTGCCTTGAGGATTCCCGCTTTTGAAGCCTCGGTGAGGTTCTCCATCAGGATTCGGGGTTGATGCGTGAATGAGGTCCCGAACAGCAGGAGGTTGACCATGGAGTCCAGATCGCCTTGCTCGAGCCGGGCGCGGATGGCCTTGTCCTGCTGCCGGGCCCAGGCGTCCCAGCGGGCCTCCGTCGCGTTCTTGAGCTCGGCGGGAAGCTTGTCGCGCTGTGCTTCGAGCGCCGGCTTGGCGTCGGCGTAGGAAAGGAAGGACCGGCCAGCGGCGAATGCGCCGATAGCGACGCAAAAGACCGCCGGAACCCAGGGAAGGCGCATGTGACCTTCCCAGAATAAACCAGCCGGGGGCGAATGATCGGCTAGAACGAGAAACGCGCGATCAGCGTGCCGGTGCGCGGCGCGAGAATCGCCGAGGTGGCTTGGGTAGGCGCGGCGTAGTATGTTCCGGGAGCCAGATACGCATTGATGACGCCGAACCCATTCACATAGATCCCCTGGCCATTCTTCTGAGCCGGAATGCCGGGATTCACGCCCAGGCCGTTGGTTAACGGGGCAGGCATCAAGGTCCGGTTAAAGATGTTGACGAATTCGGCGCGGATATAGAAATCCATGCGCTCTTTGATCCGGAAGTGGCGCCCGAGGTTGGCGTTCTCGGTGGGAGTTCGCGGCGCACGGAAGTTGCTATAGAGAGTGCCGGGGGCGGCGCAGACTGAGTTGACCAGGCAGGGCGTCCAGGCTTTGGGATTGAGCACTTGAGTGTCGTACGGGTTATAACTGCCCAGGTTGTTGGGGTTCACACCGGAGGTATAGAAGGGCTGGCCGGGAACCGGCACATCCTCGCTGGGCAGGAACTCGGGATAGGTAGTGCTCAGCGGAGGAGACAGGAATTCGCCGCTCTGATAATTAGCGAAGCCGCCGATCTGCCAATCCCGTGTGATGACGTCGAGAATTTTCGGGAAATAGTGGGTGTTCGGCGTAGTGTAAATGAAGTTGAAGTTCAAATCCAGCGGCGGCAGTTGTTGCAGCACCCACTGCTCGCTGGTGTGATTGAAGAAGTCCTGAACCTGATTGGGCGGTGCGCCGAAGCCGAGGCCGGAGCTGGGGCTGGCGTAACCTTTGGCCCACGTGAAGGTTCCACCAGCCTGAAGACCGTGCGAGAAGCGCTTGGTGGCTTTCATCTGCAAGGAGTCGTACATGGAAGCTCCAGTGGGCGATTCGGCAGGCTCCAGTGCGCCAAACTGCGGGTAGGGATACAGCGCGCCCTGAAGCGATGTGGTAGTGGGGAATCCCGAGTAGGGAAGGATGTTCTTGATGCCGCGCGAGGCCAGGGTCTGGATCACGGCCGGACTGCTGAGCGGCTGCGTCAGTAGCGCACGGTCAGCGTCGTTGTTGTAGCTGGTGCTGGAGCAGACGGTGTAGGAGTTGGAGGCGCAAGGGCCGGTTCCGGGGTAAGGGAACAATCCGTACAGTGCGTATTCTTGCGCGGAGGTCTGGCTCAGGAATCCGTACGGTCCGGAGATCCAGACCGCGTGATTGCCGACATAGGCCGCTTCGAGGATGAAGTTGTTCGTGATCTCCCGCTGAATGCTGAAGCTGTACTGGTTCACGCGGGGCGGGCGGTTTTGCTGCGGGTCGGGAACGTAGGGCGTGTTGCCCGCCGCTCCCAGCAGGTCACCGGGAATCGGATAGATGCTGGCATTATTGACGACTGGCCAGGTTGGCGTCGCGATAAACCCGGGAGCGGAGTCGCTCACATAGGCGTTCACAACGTTGTTCGGAGAGTTCACGCCGGCCGTGCCCACCGTAGCTCCAGCCGGATATCCGACGAACTGGTAGACAAACCCCCAGCCACCGCGCAGCACGGTTTTGGGCGTAAGTTGATACGCTACGCCGATGCGAGGTCCGAACGCATACGGATAGGCAGAGGAATAGAAATTACAGTTGCAGGTTTGTGCATATTGGGTGGCGCCGAGTCTGCCTCCCGCGTTGGCATTCGGGATATTTTCAGCGAGTTGTCCCAATCGGCCGTATTGCTCCATCTCCGGAGTATCGTAATCCCAGCGCAGGCCGTAATCGACCGTCAACTTACGCGTGGCTTTCCAGGAGTCCTGCGCGTACAGTCCCCAGACCTGCTGTCCTTCGCGGTAATTCTCCTGCGGAGTTTGGGTGCTGCTGGTGTAATCGCCCAACAGGAAGCTGGCGTAACCGAACCCTTCCGTGTAGTTGTTGAAGCTATTGGTGGGAATGAACGGTTCGCAGGTGGAAGTGGCGACACAGTAGGTGGGGGACCCGGCGTTGGCGCCGACCGCCATGGTAACGCCGGCGAAGTTCCCCGTAAAGTCTTGCTCCAAATAAACCTCTGCGCCAGCTTTGTAGGTGTGCTTCCCGTGGACCCAGGTCAGGCTGCCGACGAAGCTGGGCTTTTCCTCGTAGTCCAGCGTTTGGATCTGGCCGGACGTGCCGACGTTCTGCATGCCTCCGGTGGCGTTGGTGCAACCGATGATGAACGGGCTGGTGGAGCACAAGCCGGTGATGCTGGGGAACTGGCGGTTAATCAGAAAGCCGGAGAGGTTGAACGCACTGGGGTCGAAGCTGAGAAACGGGGCGCGGTCGCTGAAGCTGGTGTGCATGTAGCCCGCGCCTAAGTGCAGCAGCAGCGTCGGCGTGAGGGTACGGTCATAGTTCAGGCGCTCCGTATACGTGGGAATGAAGGTGCCGCGATAGCCGCCGATTTCGGCGGGAAGGCCGTCGGCGTTCCCCAGCGGCGAAGAGATTTGGCTCTGCGTGTTGTTCTCCGAGTAGTAGAACGATAATTTATCCTGCGCGTCGACATTGTGGTCGATTTTTACGGCTGGAATAGCGGAGTAGCGATTGCCGCCGATGATGCCGGCATAATTGCCGGAGAGAAGATTGGCGTCGGTGGGCTGCGGGAACAGGGCTTGGAACTTCGCCGAGATCGGATCGATACGGGTTGCGGGAATCTGGTTGTTCATGAACGGGCTGGCTGTCCCGACGCCGTTCACCGTCGAGCGCGATAAGGGGTCGAAGATTTCGTTGGCGTAGAGGGGGTTGCCCGCTGGATCGAGCTGGACCGTGGGGCTGCCGAGCGGCGCGGTCTGGACTCCAAGGCCCGCGCACAGGCTGCAAGTCCCGTTGGCCGAGATAGCGGAGAAGTCGCCGTTACGGTAGGCGGTGGTTGGCACCGTGTCGGTGAAGTTGTAGGAAGCGTGCTCCAGATATTCTTCATAGCTGAAGAAAAAGAAACTCTTGTTGTGGCCATTGTAGAGCTTGGGAATGTCAATCGGTCCGCCTAAAGTGCCTCCGAAATCGTTGCGGCGGTTGATCGGCCGGACCTTGCCCACACCGTCCGTGTTTATGCTGAACGGATCACCCGCGTTCAAGTCTTCGTTGACGAAATAGTCGAAGCCACTGCCGTGATATTGGTTGGTTCCGGACTTCATGGTCATGTTGATGACGACCGAGCCGGCTTGACCGAATTCGGGAGCATAGTTGCTGGTCTGGTAAGCGACTTCCTGAATCGAATCGGCGCCGGGCTGGGCCATCTGGGTGTAATCGTAGGTTCCGAAGATGCGGGAAGTGGAATCCTGGCCTTCGATGCGCATGGTCTCGGTCATGCTGCCGTTGCTGGTCCCGCCCAGGCCGTTGATGGCGAACTGACCGCTGCTGGCATAGGTGCTAACTCCGGGCAGAGTCAGCAGCGTGTTGTACGGGTTACGGTAGCCGGAGGTGCCCGCGTTAACCGTTCCGACTCCCAGCAGAGGCAGCTCATCCATCTGCTGAATGGTGACGTTGGTGGCTAGTTCGCCGCTTTCCGTCTTAAGCAGAGAAGCCTCTCCGGTGACGGTGACGGATTCGTTCGTAGCGCCCAATTGGAGGGGGATGTCTTCGCGCACGATGCCTTGCGCCTGGACGGTGATGTTGGAGTGGCTGTAACTCTTGAAACCCTGCACGGTGGCCTGAACCGTATACCGGCCGACCGGCAGGTCTGTGATAGTGTAAATCCCGGCGCTGGTGGTAGCGGCGGAATAAACGACTCCGGTCTCCGCGTTCCTCGCTGTCACTTGCGCGGCGGCGACTACAGCCCCGGCGGGATCGGTTACAGTACCGGTGATCGTGCCGTTGCCGACCTGAGCCGTTGCGAGCGGAGCGACTGCGGCGAGAAAAACAAGCCATCGCAAAGACCAACCTGTGCGCATACAACCTCCTAGTGGCGGCCTCCGACGGGAGACGCAAGTGGGAGCCTGCCTGATTTTTGAAATGCGACCTAAAGCAAGTCTGGAAGCAGTATAAAACCCAGATGTCCCAAATCGCAATATATCGAGGGTCTGTAAATAGACAAATTGAAACACTTTAAATGATTATGCTTTTCGTATCAGAAGTAATTCACTGGTTATGCGCGAAATGCATAGGGGGGCTACTGGAGTTTTCTCCGCCACGTGTCCAGACGCATGTTCCGAATGGCAGACAACAGGCACTGGCGGACGGAAACTTGAAACGCAAGCGGACTCAAGACCGTCTAAGCTGTGGCGTTTTTCAATTCAACCAACGAGCGGAAAAAACGATGAGGGCGGCTGCAAGCCACCCAGCCGCATAAATGGGCTGCGCGCCCCATCCGGCGACGGCGGAGTGCATCAATCCGAACCAAGCGAAGATAGCCGCAATCAAACACCACAGCGCCGCACGGCCGAATCTGCGGTCGATAATTTCCGTGACCAGCGCCGATACCGCCAAAACCAGGAACAGGAATCCGTTACCGAGTCCCTGCACCGACTTCCAATAAATAGAGCCGTCAAGCGCGGAGACAACCGATGGATTCGCCGCTTGCAATTTCAGCGCGGGAAGAGCTGAATTAATGGCCGAAGACACTACCGCTCCTGCGGGCAGCATAAAACCGAGCAGCACGGCGCTCAGATACTTGCGATCTACCCGATTGAGCGTCGCCGTGCCGACTCCGACCGCAATGTAAGCGATCATGGCAGCCAGGATCGACCAGGGAAACAACTGGGCGATCCATAGCGTGAGTCCGGCGCCGGCGATCAGCACGTACACGACGGGGCTCCAGAATGCGTAGCCGATCCTGGCACCCATGGCCTTGTAAGGAGGGTGCAACGCGTAGATCACAGGCGAGACGGCGCTGCCGAGCAGTCCGCAAACCAGTGTGCCGAGGCCATCGCAGGCCACAATCGCGCGCGCGTCGTAATCGTCGCCGGCTGAAGCCGCTCCTTCCACCGCGGCAATGTCTTGCAGGACCTGATAAATCGCAATGGGAACGATCACCGAGAAGAAAGGCACAGCCTGGCGCATGGCCTGAAGGGGCGCGGCCAGCAGCGAAAAGGGAGCGGCGAAAGCGAGCCCCGGCGATCCCGGATGCACGTAACCAACGCCCAGCGCGGCGGCCAGAGGAATCAGCCACGCGGCGAGAAACGGCGGGATCTTCCACTTGGTGATGGGCACGCGGCCCAGCACTCCCACGGCAATGATCGCCAACGCGACGATGCCCACGAACGGCTGGTCGAAGATGCGCTGCAGCAGCACCAGGGCGAGGTAGCTGTACATGGCGGCTCCGAAAACCGTCATGGTGGCCGGCGGCGGAATGAAACGGCGCAGCACGCCGGCCAGAGGCGCCGCGCCGAGCTTCAGGATTCCGGTCCAAGTGACTGCTGCCGCACCCGCCGACCACGCTCGCGCGGCGTCATGAGTTTCCAGGTACACCGGAAGCATCACTGCCAGTGTGAATGCCAGAATGGCCGGGACGTTGTTGCCGTAGACATGGGCCGTAACGTCGGTGCGGCCCTGGCGGCGCGCGAGATTCATCGCCAGCCACGCCAGACCCATCGATCCAATCAGGTAGCCGGCCGCGTAACCGGGAAGCAAGTGCGCGGCGCTGAACTCACGCGCGATCCCGGCGGGAGCCAGCAGGAACACGGGAATCACCACCTGCGCGAGATTGAAGCCGACCTGGACAACGGTCGCGTCGACATCGCCGCGGGTGAGCCGGAACGGGCTCATATCTTACTGGGGTTCATATCTTAAACGCCTCGAGCGATTCCGGAGCGAATAATTCCTCGGGTTTCAGTTGGCGTTTCGAGAGCCCCTGCTCAAAGGAGTACCGCAAGAAGGTGTTCAGGACGTGGCGATTCGGATCGAGGCCGTAGGGCCAGAAATCGCGCGTTCCCATGACGCGCTCGGTCTCCTCGACGTGCGCCGTGAGCCACGGCAGCATGCACTTGAGCGCGCCGGTCTCATGGAGATCGCCATAGGTCCGGCGCTGCGATTCGGCGAAAGCCTTCATCAAAGACTGAATCACCCAGGGGTTCTCGCGATACACATCACGGCGAATGGCGATCACGTGCATGATGGGGAAGATGCGCGTCTTGGCGAAGTATTGGCGCTCGACCGTAGCGTAGTCCGGAAACAGCCGCAGCACGTTCTTGGACCGGCCGAAACTGGAAGGAGCACGAGCGGTGTAGAGCGCATCGATCTCGCCGGTTTCGAGCATGTGCGAAAGCGTTTTATCTTCGGGGATGGCTTGGGCGTGAAATTCAGGCGGGAGCGAGAGAGGGATTTTTTCCGGACGTCCGGGCTGCTCCTCGCCGCCGCTGAAATAGGTGGGACTGGAGACCGGCACGCCGTACTCGTCGCTCATGATGCCGCGAATCCAGGCCGGCGCGGTCATCTGATATTCGGGATTGCCAACGCGCTTTCCGGCCAGATCCTTGGGCTCGCGAATGCCGCTCCCCGAATGGATGTAGATACAGGAGTGGCGGAAACTGCGCGAGGGGAACACCGGGATCGCGATGAACGGCGCATCGTCGCGGAACAGGGAAACGGTGTAGGAAGACAGCGACAATTCAGCCACCTCAAATTCGCGATGGCGCAGCATGCGGAAGAAAGTCTCTTCCACGGGCAGCGTCAAGTAATTGAGATTGACGCCATCCGGCGTAACGCTGCCATCGGCGAGGGCTCGGGTGCGGTCGTAGTTCCAGCAGGCTAGAGTGAGGTGCAGCTTGGCCATGAGCGGCTCCCTATTGTGATTTGGTCCAACCTGATAGACTACACCGCTGCAAGAACCCGTATAATCGACCCTTGGAGGCATCGTGAAATTTTTAGTGCTTTGGCACCTCGATGTAGGCCGCCCCGGCCCGGAGCTTATCAAGGCCATCGCCGAGCAGCCCAACTACGGCAAGAAGTTGGAAGCTGAGGGCAAGCTCGAATGCCGCTACCACGTAATCGGCAAGCATGGCGGCGCGTGGATCTACAAAGTCAAATCTAATGAGGAGCTCGATCTGCTCCTGGCCATGGCGCCGGTTTACAACTACGCCGCCTACGAAGTCCTGCCGCTGGCGGACATGAGCGATCCCGCGACGCTGCTCGGCAAGCGCTGATTTGTCCCGGCGCGGCTCCTGCCACGGAGACGCAGGAATTGGCTCCCGCTTTGAGGAGGTCGGCGCAGGATTGTTCATGTTTCTCTTGGTTACCGTTTTTCAGCACGCGGCGCGACGCCCATCGAAAGAAAGAATGGCTGAAATGACCGCTGCGCTCAAGAAATTTGTGGAGCGGAAGAAACTGTTGGCTCTCGGCTTGACGGTGCTGTTGTTGTCGCTGGCCGCGGCCGATGTCTTGAGCTTTGCGTTTGAAGTGTTTCAGCAGAGCATCCGCGGCTCACTTTCATCGCTCCCGCCTCCCGCGGCGTTTTACTCAGAGGTTTTACGGTAATGATCTTCACCGATATCCTGATTCTCATCTTGTCGCCGCTGGTTTCCGACTCCTATGAACGGTCTTGCGCAACGGCGCTTTCGTGATCTCCACCATCCTGATCCGTTTCTCGCTAACCGCGGGATTTCCTTACGGAGTTGCCCCGGGAATCGTCGGCATGATCTTTGGAATCCCAACGGTCCTGATCTACAACTACAACCCCCGCCTCCATCCGGTCACTTTGAACGCTGTGCCACGTAGCCTGCACCCGCGCAGCTAGACTGGTTGGTGCGGCCCGCGTTACCGGACGGTAGCCGGTTGGGGGATATTTGGATCACATACTCGAAGTCGAGCGTCTGTCTGTCCGTTTTGGCGACAACCTGGTTCTGAACGACCTCTCTTTTCAAGTCGCCAAAGGCAGCTCCCTGGCCGTCATCGGGCCCAATGGCGTGGGCAAGACCGTTCTGCTGCAGGCGCTGCTGGGATGGGTCCCTTCGAGCGGCTCAATCCGCTGGGCCCCCGAGGTCACCTTTGGCTACGTTCCGCAGAAGCTGGATATCGACCGCGACGTGCCCATCACGGGTATGGATTTTCTCGCCGCGCGCGCGAGCTTGACGCGCGAAGCCGGCCGGCATACAGGACCGGCGACCGCGAATATTCTGGACCTGGTCGGCATCCCCAGAGAGGCCAGCCAAAAGATGATCGGCACGCTCTCCGGCGGACAATTCCAGCGTCTGCTGTTGGCCTTCGCACTGCTGGGCGACCCCAACGTGCTAATGCTCGACGAGCCAACCGCCGGAATCGACCAGCCCGGCCAGAAGCAGTTGAACGAGCTGATCCGGCGACTTCAGCAGGAGCGCGGCATCACGGTGCTGTTCATCTCGCATGAGCTCTCCGTGGTGTACGAGCACTCGACCGAAGTGCTGTGCCTGGGCCACGGAAAGGCCCGCATCGGATCGCCCCGCAAGATCCTCACCCCGTCTCTCCTGAACGAGATCTATGGAACCGCCATGGACTACCACATCCATGAGCATTGAGAGTCTTCTGCTTTCGTTGGCCATGGCGGTTGCGGCCGGGCTGGTGGGATGCTTCGCGGTGATGCGGCGGATGGCGCTTGCCGCCGACGCTCTTTCGCACGTCGCTCTGCCCGGCATCGGCATCGCTCTGGCGCTGCACATCAATCCCGTGTTCGGCGCGGCCGCGATGTTGTTTTTCGGAGCGTTGCTGGTCTGGGCCCTGGAAGGGAAATCGCACGTGGGCGCGGAGGCCATCATCGGAGTCCTGTTCTCCGTGGCTCTCGCTATTGGCAGCATGACGACCTCCGGAGAAGAATTGATCGAGGCTCTCTTCGGAGGCATGGGCGTCCTGCGCTGGCCCGAGCTGGTCTTCGGCATTCTGGCGTCGACCGCGGTGGTGCTCTTCATGGTTATCCAGCGCAACAAGCTGGTGGTGATGCTGGTATCTCCGGAGGTCGCGCGCACCGCCGGCATCGACGTGCGGCGTCTCAACCTCCTGTTCCTGGAAACTTTCGCCCTCACCATCGCGCTGGGGATGCGCTATATGGGCGTGCTGCTCATGGGAGCCTTGATCATTATTCCGGCGGTGACCGCCAAGCGCCTGGCGCGCAACCTGACGGCGATGCTCCAATCCGCCGTTGCCATCTCGGTCTTCGCTACCCTGGGCGGAACTCTGCTGGCCGCTTGGCTGCATCGCGAGACAGGGCCGCTGATCGTCATCGTTGCCGCGGCCTGTTTCCTGGCCTCCTTCTTGCGCCGCTGACGCAGCCCGGTTCCTTCACCGCCGATACTGTTCGCCGCTAACCTTTTCCATCCAGTCGACCACCTTGCCGTTGAGCCTCTCCTGAATCGCGATGTGCGTCATCGCCGTGGTGGGCGTCGCTCCGTGCCAGTGCTTCTCGCCCGGCGCGAACCACACTACATCGCCCGGCCGGATCTCCTCCACCGGCCCGCCCTCGCGCTGCGCCCAACCGCATCCCGCGGTCACGATCAGCGTTTGGCCGAGTGGATGCGTATGCCAGGCCGTCCGCGCGCCCGGCTCGAAGGTGACGCTGGCGGCTTGCACCAGCGCCGGATCGGGCGCTTGAAGCAGCAAATCGATCCGCACCGTTCCCGTGAACCACTCGGCCGGCCCTTTGGCCGAAGCCTGAGAGCCGGCCCTCTTGATCTCCATCTGTCGAAGTCCTCTTCTCAGTTTGGCGCAGTTTTTTCTTCCTTCTTGTTAGGGTACCCCTTGCCGGTGGTGATCAGACTCTTCAAGCTTCCGCCAATCAAGGAGCCCCATGCGTTGGAGCAGACGCCGAAGCATTCATACTCGGGCACCAGCCCCAAGTGAGTGAAACGAATTTGCGTTTCGCCGCCGGCTCGAGAGATTTCGAAAATGACGCTCGTGCCTTTCCACTCGGTCCGGTCTTGCGTGAAGCTGAAGTAATTGTCTAGCACCAGCCAGACCGTCTTCTCGCCCGGAATCGCCTTGGTCACTCTCATCTTGCAGCGATGCATGTCCTTATAGTGGTAGCTGAACTCATCGCCGGGCTTTTCCGTGCCGCCTTCGATTTCTTCGGACCACCATCCGCGAGGGTTACTGATGGCGGCAAAGGCCTCTTCCGGAGTCTGGGGCACTGAAAAGGTCGCCGTGAAATTTTGACCGTTCATGATGCGCTCTCCTCCTCTTTTTTGATGGGCTGGCCTTTGCCGGTGGTGATCAGGCCGTGCAGGCTCTCGTTGACGTAGAAGCCCCACGCGCCGGAGCAGCAATGTAGCGGGCCTCGAACGGTCCTGGCACGGGCAAACTGGTCAGATTTCCATTTTCTCTACACTCCCATTACGCTCAGGATGCGAGTTGCACGAGCCGCGCTTCGTGTCTCAAGTATCCCGACGCTCTTGTTCCGCGCGCTGGTCTGTGCAATAATCCGCAGGGCTGAGGGGTGATTTATGAAATGGTTTGTGTTCCTGCTTGCGGCAACTGCCGCCTCGGCGCAATCGGCGAATCAATGTGCGGATTTGATGCGGTTCCAAATGCCCGGCGCGACGATCGAGATCACGCGCGCGGCAGTAGTGGCCGCCGGACCGGCTCGCGGCGGTCGCGGAGGCCCCGGCCCGATGTTGCCGGCGCATTGCCGCGTCGACGGAATCGCCGACAAGCGCACCGGAGCAGACGGGAGAACCTACGGCATCCGCTTCGCAGTCGCGCTGCCGGAGCCTTGGAACGGCGATTTCTTGCAGCAGGGCGGCGGCGGATTGAATGGAACCGTCGGGGAGCCGATCGGCAACCAAGCCGTCGGCGACAAGCCGGCGTTGGCTCGCGGCTTCGCGGTCGCCTCGAGCGACACCGGGCATCAGAGCTCGGGCGGAGGCTTCGACGGCAGTTTCATGCAGGACCAGCAAGCCGCTCTCGATTTCGAGTTCGTGGCCATCGGCCGCCTGACGGTGATCGCCAAGCAGATCATCGCGACCTATTACGGCAAGCCGGCGGTGCATTCGTATTATGTCGGCTGTTCGACCGGCGGCCGCGAGGCGATGCTCATGTCGCAGCGCTATCCGCTGTACTTCGACGGGATCGTCGCCGGATCGCCGGCGATGCGCACCGGGCATTCGAACCTGGCCACGCGCGCGGTTACCGTGGCGCTGAACGCGATCGCGCCGAAGGATGCGAACGGCAAACCCGGACCCGCGCTTTCCGACAGCGACAAGAAAGCCGTGATCGCGAAGCTGCTCGACGAATGCGACGCACTTGACGGCGCCAAGGACGGCATGATCTTCGATGCGACGGGTTGCAACTTCCGGCCTCGCGACCTGCAATGCGCGGGAGCGAAGGCGGACGGGTGCCTTTCGCCCGGCCAGGTGGCTGCCATTGAAAAGGGCTTCGCTGGTCCGGAAGATTCGCGGGGCAAACAGGTTTACCCTGGCTGGTTCTATGACACCGGAATCGCGGCGCAGGGCGGCGGCATCCCCGGCCTCCTGAATCCTGGCCCTAGCCCCGTGGGAGGTCCCACTACGGCGACCACCCAGGATGTCGACGCGGACGAGGCGAGAGTAGAAGACAATCCTACCTCGCGCATCGGCGACAGCTACACGTGGGTGAACCTGAACAGCTTCTCTTCGCACGGAGGCAAGCTGATCTTCTATCACGGTCTGAGCGATCCGTGGTTTTCCGCCAAAGACACGATCGATTACTACCAGCGCATGACGGCAGCCAACGGCGGCTCATCGAAAGTGATGCAATGGGGCCGCCTGTTCTTGTCGCCCGGCATGGGGCATTGCGCCGGCGGCAGCGCCACGCTCGATAACTTCGACATGCTGACGGCCGCGGTCAACTGGGTGGAGAAGGGGCACGCTCCGGAGTCCGTGATGGCTACCGGCCGCGATTTCCCTGGACGCAGCCGGCCTCTGTGCCCGTTCCCCACACATGCCCAATACAACGGTACCGGCAACCTAGAAGACGGGGCGAACTATTCGTGCAAGCAGTAAACGCCGAGGCAATCCCCGGCCCAAATCCTTCGAAAACTTGACCCGAGACCCAATCTGTTATATTCCTATCGACTGGTATGAAATCAGTGCTCCTTCTTTCCGTGCTGTCCGCCGCGGCGGTTTCCGCTCAGCCAAAGCTCACCCTCAAGGTCCATACCGGAAAAGGGCAGACCGGCTACGACGTGAACTCGACCATGATCGCGGGCGAGAAAGACATGCTGGTCATCGATCCTCAGTTCACTCTGAGCGAGGCTCACAAGCTCGCCGCGGAGATTTTGGAATCGAAGAAGAACCTGGCGTTGATCTACGTCACGCATCCGCACCCCGACCATTTATTCGGGTTGGCGGTCCTACATCAGGCGTTTCCCATGGCGAAAATAGTTGCGCTTCCGGCTACGGTGAACGCCGCTAAAACCGGATGGCCCGCGCGGCAGAAATTCTGGTTCCCCACTTACGGCAACAATATTCCGGGACCCGATCCGGTGCTGCCTGAAGAACTCACCGAGCCCTATCTCACGTTTGAAGGCGAGCGATTCCCCGTTACCGGCCCATTGCAGGGCGCAGATGGACCCGGGAACAGCTTCGTATCCATTCCATCTCTCAAGGCCGTGGTGACTGGCGACATCGTTTTCGACCACGTCTATTTCGGCGTTCCGAAGGATGCCGCTCGAGAAAACTGGGAGAAGACCATCGATCAAATCGCAGCCCTTCACCCTGCGATTGTGGTTCCCGGTCACCAGGGTCCGGGAGCCACAGACGATATGTCCGCGGTCACGTTCATGAAGCGGTACATCGAAGACTGGGACAAAAATGCCGCTGCGTCCCATTCGGCAGCCGAGATGAAGGCCAAGGTGCTCGCGCAATATCCAAACCTCGGAATGGAGTACACGCTCAATGACCGCGTCGCGGCGTATTTCCCGCCGGCTGCGAAAGGAAACTGAGGCTAGAATAGACGAAAGGCCCTTTCATGCGTAACCTGCTCTGTTGGAAACTTGCTCCTGTGTTCGTTTTCGCTGCGCTCGCTCCAGCGCAGTACCTTGGCTACCCGACCGCCGGCGTCCCCAAGACGCCCGACGGCAAACCCGATCTCACCGCTCCTGCGCCGCGCACCGCGGACGGCAAGCCGGACTTTTCGGGAATGTGGGGATGGGAGACTCGCCCGCCGTGCGGGGCGCGCTGCGGCGACACCCAAATCTCACGCGAGTTCATCAATATCGCCTCCACCCTCAAAGGCGGTCTGCCGTATCAGCCCTGGGCTGCGGACGTCGTGAAGGAACGCAGCGGCAACCAGGTTCTCGATCCCAACGTTCACTGCATGCCGCGCGGAGCTGCGCGCATCTGGACCGACGATTATTACAAGCGGATCTACATGGTCCCGGGCGTGGCGATGATCATTTTGACCGAGCGCAACATGCAGTATCGCCAGATCTTCATGGACGGACGGGGGCTTCCGCAGGATCCCAATCCGACCTGGAACGGATATTCCACGGCAAGATGGGATGGCGACACCCTGGTTATCGAAACTACCGGCTTCAAGGATGGACTGTGGCTGGATGCAAACGGGGATCCGCTTACCGAAGCCGGCAAGATGATCGAGAGAATCCGCCGGCCCAACTTCGGAACTCTGCAGATCGAAATCACCATCGACGATCCCAAAGCCTATACCAAGCCGTGGACCGTTACGCTGAACCAGCCGATTGTGCTGGACAGCGAACTCCTCGACTACTACTGTCTTGAGAATGAGCGCGACGCGGTCCACATGTCGGGCAGGTAAGGCCTCAAGCGTCTACCTCACAATCGGCTCCGGAATCGCTTCGCCGTGCGCGCGAGGGTCGGAGGCCGCGTAGTTCGTCTTGGTTTTGGAATCGTGAAGGATCGCCTGGCCGCGGCTTATCTCCTGCGTGTATTCGCGGCAGATGCGGGCAAACGCTCATAGCGCTCCCTCACGCACGCGATTGCTTGAGTTTTGAATTGGGAGGCGGCGCCGGCATGCACGTGAGGAAGGCTTTCAGGTAAGCGTCGACGAATGGGAAGAGCGCTTGCTGAGCGCGTTGTGACACGGTAGTGTCCTTGTTGATCCGCACGGCAGATTGCCGCAACACCGACGTTTCGCAGAGCAGCGTCACGCTCAAACCGAGCACGGAGCTAAAATGGGTGGCTTATGAAGCACGGAGAGCCGCCCCTCCGGTGTGCCATGCCGGTATTGGCGCCAGTTCTTGCGTGAGTATTCAACGGTTGGGGTCAGAACCTCTCAGCGCCAGTACGCGTCTGGTCCGTGGGCCCGTTGATGAGTCCGCAAAGCGTGGCGGGCATCGCTTTCGGCGCTGAAGGCGCAAGAGTGACGGCCCCTCGATTGGATCCTCAAACGGGGTCAGCCTTTGCGGCGACACGTAGCGTTGTCTTTGCCGGTGACCGCATCATCCTCGCCTCGATGGAGGGTCTTAGGAGAGTAGAGGGAGCGAGCATTCCGGAGAGAGTCTACGAGGTTCTATCGTTCGATGTGCGAACGGGCGAGGTGAAGGACAGGAGCGAGGTATACGCGTTTGGATCATTGAAAGTATTTGCGACAAATGACGGCCACGCCATCATCTCAGGGCGCAAGCTTATGCAACTCACGCCGGATCTCAAAGATGCAGGTAGTTTCGACAACGGGAACAAGTCCTGGAGGGTCGAAAACATATCGCCGGATGGGTCGACGCTCGGAAACGCGACGAATCCCGGTTTCGAACTAATCGATGCGCGTACGTTCCAGTCAGTACGGCTTTCAGATTTACCGACGACGGAGACAAGCCTGAGTTCGAGGGCGATCGTTAGCGATAGTCCGCGGTGGATCAAAGATTATCCCAATGCAAAGAGCTTCATCACCCTGACCGATGAAAAAGGCCAGCACTTAATTTTTCACGGTGATTGCGGCGGAAGGCCACAGTTTCTCCGCAATGATCGCATACTCACGGCCACCTGCAAAGCGGCACGAATACTGGACACCCAAGGCAATGTCCTAAGGACGATAACATTTCACGGCTCCGTCGCCTTCGCCGGCGTCTCGCAGAACGGGAAGCGGTTTGCCCTCCAGGTTGGAAGCAGACCAGAGCGTTTCGTTGTTTATTCGACTGATACCGGTGAGCCCGTCGCGCAGGTAGCGCCCGATGAACAGCCGCAGGCGCAATCGTGGACTGCATTCTCTCCAGACGGCACGATGATTGTCGTTGGATCGCCGCTTAAGCTGACACTGTACCGCCTCCCCTAACGAGCGCTGCCAGAGCAATGGGGCGACCACACGAATCAGGTCGGGAAAGCACCCCTAGCGGCCGCGCCCTGGGCGACGATGTCGGCGCCAGGTCCGCCGGAATTCCGCATCCTTCCGAACCCAAGCGTCCGCTGTATGATTTCCGGATCGCCGGTGACGAGGTCCCGTAATGGGCCAGTTGCTCAGACTTCGTGCGTTGTTCATTCGGCCGCTAACGCCCGGCGCACGATGGCCGGCTCCTTCGCGATTACTGTCAGGTAAGCCCGCGCGGCGGAATCGGGCTGCCGCCCACCCTGCTCCCATTCCTGTAAGGCGCGCTTGCTGATGCCGTAGGCCCGCGCGAATTCAGTCTGCGACATCTTGACCCTTTTACGAATTGCCTTGACGTCGACCGGTTTAGGCCAGACCTGCTCCAACTCTACCTTGCCCCGCTGATGAGCCAGGACTAGCTTCATTCCCTCGATCAGGTCTTCGCCGAAGGTCGCCGCTTTCTTCTTGACCGTTGCTTTCCTGGGCACTCTATTGCGCTCCTTTCAGGTAGGCTGCGATCTGCCGCAGAGCCTTCTTCTCATCCGCGGTCAGATCCGTTTTGACGTTTTTGGCGTAACACCGGACCAGGTAGACGCGCGCCGCAAACACGACGTACAGGTAGATGATCCGGGCGCCGCCGCGTTTTCCTTTGCCCTTCGCCGCCCAGCGCAGTTTACGCACTCCGCCCGACCCCGGTATCACGTCCCCGGCATCGGGGTGGTCAATCAGGTAGACGGCAAGCGCCTCGATGCCAGCGGCCCCGATAAGCTCCGTAGCCTCTGCCTTGAACTTCGGCAGTTGCAGGACCGTGATCTCGGGCGCATCGTCCACCACTCAAGAGTATACCGCAATGCGGTACAATTGAGCCGCTAATTTACACGTGGGAGGTCACAGGATCGAGTCCTGTCCCGCCCACCATCCCTCTTACCTCACAATCGGCTCCGGAATCGCTTCGCCGTCTGCGCGAGGGTCGGAGGCCGCGTAGTTCGTCTTGGTTTTGGAATCGTGAAGGATCGCCTGGCCGCGGCCCATCTCTTGCGTGTATTCGCGGCGGATGCGGATTTCGTGGCCGCGCTCGGAGAGCTGCTGGAGCGTAGCGGTGGGAACGCGCACTTCAATCGACACGTCGCAGCCGCCCGAGTTTTTCTTGGTGAAGCGCGGAGCTTCCAGCGCCTGCTGGATGTTCATTCCGTAATCGACGATGTTCGACACGAACTGCGCATGCGCCAGGGGTTGATTCGCGCCGCCCATGATGCCGAAGCCGATGTGCTGATCCCCGCGCTCCATGAAGCCGGGCATGATCGTATGAAACGGTCGCTTGCCGCCAGCGAGCACGTTGGGGGAATGCGGATCGAACGAAAAGAGCGCGCCGCGATTCTGCAAAATGAACCCCATTCCTTCGGCCGTAATGCCCGAGCCGAATTCGCTATAGACGCTCTCGATCCAACTTGCCATGTTGCCGTCTTTGTCGATGACCGTGAGGTAAGTCGTGTTGCTTCCGACCGGATCTCCATTGGGAACGTCGCAATGGGCGTGCAACGGGTCAATGAGCGCGGCGCGCTTCTTCGCATAATCCTTCGAAACCAGACCATCGACGGGAACTTTGAAGACGCGCGGATCGGCATTATAGCGGCGGACATCGGCGTAGGCGAGTTTCATGGCTTCGATACGTTTGTGCATTTCTGGCGCGCTGAAGGGCCCCAACGGCGAAGCCGGCGTCACCTCCATGATGTTGAGCATTTCCAGCGCAGCCACGCCCTGGCTGTTGGGCGGGAGCTCGTAAATCTTCCAGCCCCGATAGTCACTTGAAATCGGCGTGACCCATTCGGAGGAGTAATCTGCGAGATCCTCAGCCGTCATCGTCCCGCCAAGCTCGTGCGAGGTTTTCAAAATCGCGGCTGCGATGCCACCCTTGTAAAACGCAGTCGGGCCTTGATCCGCCAGCACGCGCAACGCGTGGCCGATGTCGGGATTCTTGAAGACATCGCCGACCTTGGGGACTTTTCCTCCCGGTAGGAACACGCGCATGGATTCAGAATCGTTCTTAAGGCGTCCGGCTTCCTCGGCCCAGGATTCCTGAATCGCTTCGGTTACCGGGAAGCCTTGCTCGGCATAAGCGATCGCGGATTGAAAAAGGTCCTTCCAGGGAAGCTTGCCGTAACGCTGGTGCATCTTGCCCCAACCCTCGACTGCGCCAGGCACGGTGAAGCTGTGAATCCCCGCTTGCGGCATCGACTTGAACCCTTGTTTCGCCAGAAATTCGGGGGAAAGCCCCTTCGGCGCGGGACCGGAGGCGTTGAGTCCTACTAGCTTGCCGGTGTTCGCCTCCCAATAGATGACAAAAAGATCGCCTCCGAGGCCGGTCTTCATCGGCTCGACCACCGCCAGTACTGCATTCGCGGCGATCGCGGCATCGGCAGCCGATCCGCCCTTGGCGAGAATCTGCGCCGCGGCCGAGGAAGCCAGCGTCTGACTGGTTGCCGCAATGCCCTGCTCCGAGATCACCATGGAGCGCCCGTAATTGCGGCCCTGACCGAACAGAGGAACGCTCAGCGTCAATACGCAGAAAGCCGAGAAGCACGCGCATTCGCAGATCATCATGATGGTGGCTATTCTATCCCGGACGCAATTCAAAGGTGGAAATGAGCGCTTCCTCCGCGCACTTCACGCGGAGGGGCGGGTTTCGCCTTTAACCTGGGTGCGGTGCAGGATGCGCCGGCAAACCGGATCAAAGGCATCGCGGCGATGCATGGTGCAGCGGTTGTCCCACAGCACCAGATCGCGGGGCCGCCAATTGTGGCTCCAGGTGAGCTGCTCTGCGGTCGCGTACTGCCAGAGTTCATCGAGTAGCGCTTCGGATTCGGCCAGAGGAAGTCCGCCAACATACGCATTGCGGCGGCGGCCCAGATACAGCGCGGTGCGGCCCGACTCCGGATGCTTTGTCAGGAGCGGGTGATACACTCCGGCTGAAGTTAGCGGATCGTCGATCGCCGGCATGCCGTGCCGGAGATAGCCGCCGCTGTTATAGGTTCCGTCATGCTTGAGACCGAGGCCTGAAATCCGGCTTCGCAACTCGCCCGGCAACCGTTCGCATGCTTCATACATGTTGCAAAAATAAGTATCGCCCCCGGCTGGAGGCGTTTCCAGCGCGTACAGCATGCTGGCCTTGGGAGGAATTTCCAGGTACGACATGTCGGTGTGCCACACGGCTTCGCCAGCGCCGAGGCTGCCGATCGGCACTCCATTCTCGATCACGTTCGAAACCACGTAAATCTCCGGGTGTCCCTCCACGAAGCGCCGGCCGGTTTCCTGAACAGGCGCCCAGTCGAGCTCGCCGAAACGGCGGCTGAAACGGATGAGATCCCCGTCGCTGAGTTGTTGGCCACGAAATAACAGGACCAGATGATCGAGCCAGGCTGCGTGGATCGCCTCAAAATCGCGGGCACCGAGGTCCCGCAGATCCAACGGCCCTGCTGCGCCGCTAATCTCAGCCGCGAGCGCATGCCCGGAGGGAGTGATCATCACGCGGGACGACTTAGCAGATTGAGCTGTAACGGAGGGATCCATTCCAACCGACAATCTATCAGAGCCGGCGCTGTATTATCCGGCAACCGTCGCCAACTTCAGACCTGACTGAGATCGTCGCCGCTGGAGTCTTCAAGGGTTCACTCGGAAGGAGGCTTCCTGTCACTATGAGAAGGTGCGTCCGCGAGAATCTTGTACTGATTGTGCGCGGTGACCCGGCATGGTATCGGATCACCCTATGACAGAGCAGCGGGGATGGTACATGTACGACTTCGCGCAGTCGGCATTCTCTACCACTGTCGTCACGCTGTTCCTGGGGCCGTATTTGACCGCGTTGGCCAAGTCCGCTGCCGACTCCCGCGGCATGGTGCATCCTTTCGGCCTGGTTGTCGACGCGCGCAGCTACTGGAGCTATCTGGTGAGCCTGTCGGTCATCCTGCAGGTGATCGTTCTGCCGGTCATCGGCGCAGTGGCGGACTACGGCCGACGAAAGAAGCAAGTGTTGGCGGCCGCGGCGTACCTTGGCGCGGCGGCCACAGTGGCCATGTTCCTCCTGCGGGGCGAACGCTATCTGCTCGGGGGCGCTTTGTTTCTAATCGCCAATGTCAGCTTCGGCGCAGGGGTCGTCATCTACAACTCGTTCCTTCCGGAGATCGCGCCGCGGGAGGATCGGGACGAAGTCTCGTCGAAAGGATGGGCCACGGGATACCTGGGAGGCGGGACGCTGCTGCTGTTGAATCTGTTGCTGTACCTGAATGCGGAGCGAGTCGGGATCAGTGAGGCGACGGCAGTCCGCATCAGCTTGAGCTCCGCAGGCATATGGTGGGCCGCATTTACGGTTTTTCCGCTCCTCGCGCTTCACAATCGCGGACCTGCGCGAGCGCTCGGCGCAGGACGGAGCGCGACTGTAGCGGTGTTACGGCATCTGGGCCAGACCCTGCGTGAAGTCCGCTATTATCCCCAGACTCTGAGGTTCATGATCGCCTTTCTTCTGTACAACGATGCGATTCAGACCGTTGTCACCATGGCGACGCAATTCGGCAATGACGAACTGAAGATCCCCGTTTCTCAATTGACGCTGGCGATCCTAATGGTGCAGTTCGTGGCCTTCTTCGGCGCGCTGGGATTTAAGTGGCTGGCCGCTCGAATCACCGCGAAACGCGCCGTCGTAGTAAGCCTAGTCATTTGGACCGCGGTGCTCGTATACATTTACGTGGCCGTGAAAACGACGCTCCAGTTCTTCGTGATGGCGGCGGTGGTTGCGTTGGTTCTCGGCGGTAGCCAGGCACTCAGCCGCTCCCTCTACGCCCAGTTGATCCCGAGGTCCAAGGAAGCCGAATATTATGGCATCTATGAAGTTACCGACAAGGGCACAAGCTGGTTGTGCCCCATGTTTTTCGGGCTGGCGCTGCAGTTCACCCGGAGCTACAGAATCGCGATTCTCTCGTTAATCCTGTTCTTCCTGGCCGGCCTGCTGGTCCTGCTGAAGGTGGATGTGGAGCGCGGCGAACGGGAGGTGGCGCAAAGCATTCCTTGAAGCCTCTTCAGCCAAGCGCCCGGACGCGGCCTTTCGATCGATTCAATCGCTCGCCGCGGGGCCGTGAGCGCTCGCAATTTCGCCCGCTTATTCGAGCGTCAGACCGGAGTGGAGGCGGGCGTAACGCTTTCGCGTGAGGCGGCGTCGACTGCTCTGGCCAGTGCGCGCAATTGGCAGGCGAGTTCAGCTTGATTGGCTTCCGCGGCGGACTTTTCGATCCTACGCCCGAATTCCTCGATTTCCGGGAATCCGTACCCACGGCCGGTACCCTTCAGGTTGTGTCCAAAGCGGCGAATCAGTTCGAAGTTGCCGCATGTGAGATTCACGAGCGCATCCTCGACTTGACGGACTTTCGATTCCAGATAGGCCGGAACAAGAGATTTAACGGCCTCAGGGACTTCGATTCGAGCGGGCGCCGAGCACCGGCGGGAATAACGATCGATGGTTTCAATCAGGGTGGCTTGATCGACTGGCTTGGCGACGTGCGCGACGCATCCGTCGTCCAGGCAGGCGCGGACTTCTTCGGCCACAGCGCTGGCGGAAAGAGCAACAATGGGCACATCCGGGGTCAAGGAGGCCGCCTGCCATTCCCGGATTCTGCGCACCGCGGCGTGACCATCCATTACGGGCATGTCGATGTCCATAAGGATCAGATCGAACGGTGCGGCATCCGCGGCGGCTGCCGTTACCACGCTCACGGCCTGCTCGCCGTTGTCGGCGAAGTGGAGGTCGAGTGGCTGCCCACGGAGGTAGCAATGGAATAGCGCGCGGTTGTCGACTTCGTCCTCGGCGATCAAGACCCGCAGCGGCCTGAGATGGCGTGGCCCTGCCGTACGTGGCACCGAGACCGGGCAGGCGGTGACGGATTGTGTATCTAAGATGAGGGGCACAGTAAAATAAAAGGAGCTCCCGGCTCCCGGACTGCTTTCGACGCCGATTTCGCCGCCCATTAATTGCACCAATTCGTGGCAAATCGCCAACCCAAGGCCGCTGCCGGCACTGCGTGGCCTGCCTGGCCCAAGCGGAACCTGCACGAACGGCGCGAAGATTTTCTTCTGATCGCCGACAGCGATGCCTGGTCCGCTGTCGGTGATCTCCAGACGGAGAAAGGTCGAACCAGGGCCGGGAACGACCGCGGCCTGCACGTCTACCCGGCCCTCTTGCGTAAATTTGAGAGCGTTGCTGAGCAGATTGGTAAGCACCTGCTGGATGCGCAAAGGATCTCCGGCGAGTGAATCAGGAATCTCGGGCGGAATAGACACGCCCAAAGTGATTTCCTTGCGCGAAGCAGATTCAAAAAACGTCCGCGCGACGTCGTCAACGACTTGGCGGAGCCGGAAGCCGGTGCGCTCTATGCGGACGGCGCCGGCTTCGATTCGCGAGAAATCCAAAAAATCGTTGATGAGCGCGACCAGGCGGCGGGAGTTGCGCCGGAACATATGTACATATTCGGTTTGGTCGGGGTCAAGCGGCGTTTGGGACAGCAGGTCAGCGGAGCCGAGGATCGCATTGAGCGGCGTGCGGATGTCGTGGCTGATCTTGGCCAGGAATTCGGTTCTCGCCCTGCTGGAAGCGAGGGCGGCGTCGCGGGCTTGAATCAGGGCTTGCTCAGCCTGGCGCTGAAGAGTGATGTCGCGCACAAAGATATGGTAATGGCCGTCCTGTTCCGGACCGGCGGGTTCCGAACCGGCCAAGGGCAGGAGCGTGATCGACACGTCAGTAATGGATGAGTCCGGGCGGCAAATCCGGGCTTCGACCTCGAAGCGTTCCGAGCGGCTCATCCACTCGATGGCTTCTTCAACGCGCGCGCGATCCTCAGGGCAACCGGTGGAGAGGAACTCAAGGGGATAAGTCGAGGGTGCACTGTCGCTTAGCCCCACCAAGTCCGCGAACGCCTTATTGAAGCAGGTGAGGCGGCCCGAGGAATCGGATAGTGCGATCCCTTGGAGGGCGTTCTCCAACGCGCTGGTCCGGGTGCGAAGAATCGCCGCGGTGCGCAGGATGCCTTCGTTGAGCATTCCAATTTCGTCCTGGCCAGCGGGATCATGGTCAAGCGGCACGCCGGCGGAAAGTCTAGCCAAATTCTCTTTGACCTTTGCGATACGCGAGGTGATGCCGGAGGCGAACAGCATGGAAATGACCAATCCTCCGAACACGCCGCCTACCGCGCAAATTCCAATCACCAGAGACAGGCGCAGGTGCAGGGCATGTACCTGCGATAGAACCTGCTGGTTTGTCCGGCTTTCTTCGGAAAGCATCTGGGTGAAGAGTGACTCCATGGCAGCACGATCTTTCTGGGCGGCGAAAACCTCCTTCCGTTGCTCTTGCGGCGATAGCACCCCTGCGCGGAGCCGCCCGATCGCATCGAAAATCATTTCAACGCGCTGGCGCTCCAGAGCCTCGATCGTTCGCAGACTCTCCTGCTGGGCCGGGCTCCCTGCGATCAACCCCGCGAGCTTCCGGCAGGTCGCATCGAAAACCGCAAAGGAATCGCGGATGCGGGAGGCGAGGCGCTCGTCGCCCCCGATCAGGTACCCACGAATGGATGCACTGGCATCGGCTTCCTCGACTCTGAGTTCCTGAATCGTCGCCGCCGATTCGACCCGTTGATTGACCTCCTTCTCTGCCGTCTCAATCCGAGAGCCTACGAAGTACGCAGCGCAGGCGATGAGGACGGTCGCGGCGGCCGGGGTGGCCACCACGATGAGGCCCTTTCTGCCGAGCTTGATATCGGACCAGCACCCCAGACGCATTTTAACGTTCAAGAAGATCGAGAACCACGGTGGGCAGCCGCTCGATTTCGGATTTTGAAAGCACCGCGTCCGCACCCAGGATGGAAGAGATTTGCAGATAAAGGCTGCCGGAAGGCACCCCGGAAACCGACAGCACCTTCAAATGGGAGTAGGAATCTCTCATCTCCTTGATTACTTCCAGACCGTCGCGGCCCGGCATGAAAATATCCAGAACGACGGCGTGCACACCCTGCGAATGGAGCTTGAGGTAGTTCAGCGCCTCGCGGCCGGTTTCGGCTTCGGCGACGGAGATCCCGAGAGGGGCTAGCAGGCCTTTCGCCAACGCACGAAAATGCGGATCGTCATCGACGATCAGCACACACGGCTGCGGGAGGGGGGCCGCGGCGACCGCGGATGGGGTTCCGAGCGATAGGGCCGCGGGAGATGTTTGCGCAGTTGAGATAAGGGGCATGCGAGACGCATCGGCAGCAATCCTAGAAATAAGAATTCTTTTTTTTGTCCCGCCGGACGATGAGGTTCTCACTGCCGGAGACTAAAAGTGATCCTAGTCACAGCTTCACCAGACGCTGAATTTCATAGAGAGATCGTTGGCGCCTTGCAAGGGCGATTTCGTTTCGACGGGCATTGGCAGGTCGGGTACGGGGAGCTCACGCGGCTGCGCACGGCTTCGCCGGATCAACAATATGTTCTCGCCCTCGATTTCACCGATCCAGCCCGCGCGATGGTAATGGCGCGCGCCATCGACAGCCGTTCCGAGTTCGCTACGCTGGCCGTGGGCGGAGGTGGAACTCGCGAGGACTTACTCCAACTAATGCAGGTGGGAATACGCGACGTAGTACCTCATGACAGCCCGGAGGAACTGCGACAGGCCACGCGGCGGGCGGTTAGCAAGCTGACCTCACCTGAGGAGTTGCGGGCGGACCTGTGTGCCTTTCTGCCGGCCAAACCCGGATGCGGGGCTACGACCCTGGCTACGCACGCCATGTCCGTGGCGGCGCGGCTGACCAGCGAGCCGACGCTGCTGCTGGATTTCGACTTGCGTCTGGGAGTCACATCCTTTCTGTTAAAGGCTAGCGGGCATCATACGATTGTGGACGCGTTGCGCGAGGCCCATCACTTGGACCCGGATTTATGGGCGAGCCTGGTCACGCAAGCCGGGAAGCTGCATTTGATCGGTTCGGGACCAGTGAATTACTCCCAGCACTTCCCGCCGGAGAGCTTCGCGGACATTCTTCAGTTCGCGGTGCAAATCTATTCCTATGTCGCGGTGGATTTGCCAGGGACGATGGAAGCGCATGAAGTCGAGAACCCTGCTGCGCTCGAAGCGGATCTACCTGATCTGCACGACCGATATCGGAGCTCTCCATTTGGCGCACCGGAAATCGGAGTGGCTGCGGGATCTGGGCCTGACCGAAAAGGTGACGTTGGTTTTGAATTGCGTTGAGCGCCGCAGCGGATTGAGCGTGGCCGATATCGAGCGGATCATTCAACTGCCGGTGCGGCACCTGGTGCCGGCGGCTGCATCGGAGATTGCGCGCGCGGCGCAGCAGGGGGCAGTGATCGAGGGAGGTTCGGCGATGGCCAAGGAAATTGGCAAAATCGCGTCCGAAATTGTTTCCGTGGAGCCGATCGCATCCAAGCCGAATCCGCTGCGCCGTTTTGTCGAGTATTTCTCGGTTAGCGCCGCCCGCGACGCGCGGGCTCAGTCGACACGGATGCAATAGAAAGGAGCACGCTGCTGTCATGACTTCTGAAGCCATGTTGCCGCTGCTGGATCATTTATGTAACGAGGCGCGAAACTCCATGCAGGCAGCATTTGGTTTGGCGGAGCTTCAACCCGAGCCGGTCGCCCAACCGGAATGGCACGCCTGGCTGCAGGCCAGCCGCTCCAGCGCCG
This sequence comes from Bryobacteraceae bacterium, assembly GCA_030041495.1. GTDB lineage: Bacteria > Acidobacteriota > Terriglobia > Bryobacterales > Bryobacteraceae > Palsa-187. The sequence continues at coordinate 105,843 of JASHNT010000141.1, forward strand.
ACCGCCTGTTGCGCACCATCGACGATTTGCGCGAACTGGCGGCTGGCCCGCCTCAGGTAAGGGAATCGGCCGAGCAGTTTGATCTGACGCTATGCGTGGGCGAGGTCGCCCTAGTGTTGAACTTCGCTGGGGAAAGCGACGGCGCAAAGCTGATGGTGGACCCCAAGAACCAACCCGTGCTGATCTATCATCCTCGTCAAGCTCTGGAGCAACTGCTGGCGAGGGTGCTCAAACTGGTCTGGAAACTGACGTCCTCGGGAACCGCCGGTGTTTCTGTCGAGGCGGCCGAACAGGATCGCGTGCGCCTGAGTATCTTCATGCCGGACGCAGCGCCAGCGCACAAGCTTTCCGTTTGGATGAATGCGACCGAAGGGTGCGTGCCACGCGAGACCTCGGAGTCCGGCCTGATCCTGGCAGCGATGGTAGCCGGGAATCGTCTTCGGGCTCTGGGCGCATCGGTCGAGTTCGTGGACCATACGATCGTGATCCATTTCAGGACGCACATGGAAGGGCTACGCGAGGAAGGTGCGGAGAGGGAGACTCCGGCGCTGCAGGTACTGGTGGCGGAGGACTGCGATGAAAGCTACGCGCTAACCGCTCTGCAACTTCGAAATGAGAAGGTGGATCGCGCGCCGACCGGGCTGGATGCGGTGAAACAGGTCAAGCAACGGCGGTTCGATGTGGTGTTCATGGATGTTCAGATGCCTGGCGTGGACGGTTACGAGGCCATTCGTCAGATCCGGGACTGGGAGACGATTTCGGGGAACGCACGTACGCCGATCGTGGTGCTGTCCTCCGACGATCTGGCCACGCAAACCAGACGGGCCGCCCAATCCGGCTGCAGTGGGTTTTTGCGCAAGCCGGTCCGAATGCACGAGTTGAGAGAGGTTCTGGAACCGCTGCGAGCGCTGCATGGCGCCCGGTGAGGCAAGAGTGGTCGGGGCGAGTGGATTCGAACCACCGACCTCCTGGTCCCGAACCAGGCGCTCTAGCCAGGCTGAGCCACGCCCCGAACTTGCTTCATTCTACCGTATACGGAGCGCACATCACCACTTACGCGGAAAACGGAGCGCGGCGGCGCAAGCCGTCAAACAGCACGGATGCCGCCGCGCCCTTAGCGGGCTTATACTAGCGACTGAAAGGGGCTCCCGAGCATGGAACTTCTGGTCAACGGCGCCCGGCATCAGGTGGATGCGAGCCCGGATCGCACTCTGCTCACCGTGCTCCGCGATGAGTTGGATCTCACCGGAACCAAATACGGTTGCGGCGAGGGCCAATGCGGAGCGTGCACGGTTCTGATCGCCGGCCTGCCGGCACGAGCCTGCCAGACGCGCGCCGCGGCGATCAACGGCAAAGCCATCACCACCATCGAGGGGCTCGCCAAGAACGGACGCCTGCATCCGTTGCAGGAGGCGTTTCTCGACCAGCAGGCGATGCAGTGCGGTTACTGTACGCCGGGGATGATTTTGTCGGGAGTAGCGCTGCTCGCGAAAACAGCGAACCCCAGCCGCGAGGAGATCATCGGCGCGATGCAAGGCAACGTATGCCGTTGCGGAACGTATCCTCGGATCATTGCGGCCATAGAGGCCGCGGGGCGGAGGATGAAAGGAGCCGCGGCATGACATTCGAACCGGAGCGCTATGAACTGACGGCCAAGCCGCTTCACGCCTTTGAATCAAACTGGGAACCGGACCGGCGAGACTTCTTCAAAAACCTGGGCGGCGGCATCGTGGTCGCGGTACTGCTTTCGAATTCCGCCAGAGCGCAGGAATCTGGCGGAGGACGCGGTGGGCGAGGTTTCCGCCAGCCTCCGGCACCGCAGGAGGTCGGCGCGTGGCTGCATATCGACACGAATGGCGGCGTGACGGCGTTCACCGGCAAGGGGGAAGTCGGCCAGAACGCCCGCACTTCGCTGAGCATGGCAGTCGCGGAGGAACTGGGGGCGCCCCTGAGCTCAGTGGAACTGGTGATGGGCGACACGGACCGGACTCCCTTCGACTTCGGAACGGTCGGGAGCCGCACCACCCCTGACATGGTTCCGCAGCTTCGCCGCGCGGCTGCGGCCGCACGACAAGCCTTAATCGAGGTCGCGGCAGCGAAGTGGAGCGTCCCGGCCAGCGAGTTGCAGGCGGAAAACGGCGTAGTGACCGATGGCAAACAATCGGCTGCGTTTGGAGAGTTGGCTCGCGATCAGCAGATCTACAAACGCGTAGCGTCGGAAAGCGGAGTCAGGCCGGCGACGCAATGGACGGTGATGGGCAAGTCCACGCCCAAGGTCAACGGCCGGGCGATCGTCACCGGACAGCACCAGTACACGTTCGACATGAGGCTACCGGGAATGCTCTACGGGCGCGTGCTGCGGCCGGAGACCTTCGGTGCCATATTAGCGTCGCTTGACGCGTCAACAGCAAAGCAGATGGCGGGAGTGAGCGTGGTTCGTGATGGCGATTTCGCCGGCGTGACCGCTCCGACCACCAGCGCGGCGGCCTCGGCCCTGGCGGCGTTGCGGGCGGAATGGAAGAACACTCCGCAAACTTCGGCCCGCACCTTGTTCACCGACATCAAGGAACCGGTGAGCGCCAGCCCTGCCATCGATAAGGCGCTGGCCGAGGCACACCACAAGCTTCAACGGACCTATCCGGTCGCTTATATCGCGCACACTCCACTGGAGCCTCGTGCGGCATTAGCGCGTTGGGACGGGGACAAGCTGACGGTCTGGACCGGGACCCAGCGGCCATTCGGAGTCCGCACCGAGCTCGCGCAGGCGTTCCGCATCCCGGAAGAAAACGTGCGCGTGATCATGCCCGATACCGGCTCGGGCTACGGTGGCAAGCACACGGGAGATGCCGCACTGGAAGCGGCTCGGCTAGCGAAATCGGCCGGTCAGCCGGTGAAGGTGACCTGGACTCGCCAAGAGGAGTTCACTTGGGCGTATTTCCGTCCTGCAGGCGTGATCGATGTGCGCAGCGCCGTCGACAGCAAAGGCAAGCTGACCGCGTGGGAGTTCCATAATTTCAATTCCGGCAATTCGGGAATGAACACGTACTACGACGTGGCCAATAAGCGCGTCGAGTTTCACAACACGAAGAGCCCTCTGCGCCAGGGGTCGTATCGCGGTCTGGCAGCAACGGCCAATCATTTCGCCCGCGAAGCGCACATGAGCGAGCTGGCGGCGCAGGCCGGAATCGACCCATTCGAGTTCCGGATGAAGAATCTGAGCGATGCCCGTCTGAAGGCCGTGCTGCAAGCCGCGGCGGACAAGTTCGGCTGGGGCAAGAAGCACGCCGCAGCGGGAATGGGTTTCGGCATCGCCGCGGGGTTCGAAAAGGGTGGTTATGTGGCGACGTGTGCCGAGGTGAGCGTGCAACCGGGGCGCGAGCCTCGCATCCTGCGGTTGACCGAAGCCTTCGAGTGCGGAGCCATCGTCAATCCTGGCCATCTGCACACGCAGGTGGAAGGTGCGATGATCATGGGCCTCGGCGGAGCTTTATTTGAAGCAATCGATTTCGCCGACGGCAAGATCCTGAATCCGCACTTGGCGCGCTACCGGGTGCCCCGGTTTCGAGATGTCCCCCCGCAAATCGACGTGGTTTTGGTGGATCGCAAGGACCTGCCCTCGGCGGGCGCGGGCGAGACTCCGATTGTGGGCGTGGCGCCCGCGATTGCAGGCGCCATTCATATGGCCACGGGCGAGTGGCGGCGGTCACTGCCGATGATGGTTTTGAGCGCCGGCGGTTCAGCGCAATCCGGCGGAGCTGCATTCTAGCTCCCGCCGTTTGGTTCCTACGCTTTCGCCGCCGAGGACCGGCGCGAACCCGTGCTCTTTTGCGCGGAAATGTTCAATATGCCGTTGTCCATGGTGGCGCTTACCTGGCTGGTATCGATAGATGAAGACAAGTCGAAACGCCGGAACAGCATGCGCGAGTCGACATCGCTGTAAACGATGCTGCCCTGCCCGCTGGCGGAAGCCAGGCTGGTGTTCATAGTGCTCCGCAAAATCAGCGAGTCCGACGTCGCGATCACCTCCAGATTGCTGGAGCTGCACCCCGGCGTGGCAACCTGGATGTTGAACTGTTGATCGTTTTCCGAGAGCGTCGCCTCGGGCACGCAGAACAGGTCGCGTTCCGCCTGAAGCCAGTTGCGAGTGGCATCGCCGCTGGACCCTCCCCCACTTTGCGACAGTTGGTTCGCGCGATTGCGAATCGCGTTCGTAATACTGTTGAGGCTCTCCAGGGAACTGCTGCTGTCTGCCCTTACCACCGGGACTTGCGTTCCTTGAGACGCCGTTGCTTGAGCCATTTTTCAAAGCCCTCCACAACTTGAGTGGAACGAGCGGGCAAATGTTCTTAGGGAACAATCACAGCGGCGCCGTCTACGGCGTCGTTTTTGAGCGCTAATAATGCGTCATTGGCCTGCGCCAGAGGGAATACCGTCACACGCGGGCGCAGACCGATTTCAGCGGCCAATTCAAGAAACTCCCGAGCGTCTGTACGTGTCATGTTGGCCACGCTGCGGATTTGGCGTTCCCCCCAGAGGAACTGGTCGTAGTCAAATTCCGGCATCCGATCCAGGTGAATGGCGTTGATCGCCACCACTCCGCCCTTGCGCAGGCTGCTCAACGCCGCAATGACCACATCCCCGCTGGGGGCGAACGTGACCGCGCGGTCCAGGGCGACCGGAGGGCGGTCACGCTCCGCGCCAACCCAATCGGCGCCCAGAGAGGCGGCCAGTCTTCGATGAGACTCGCCGCGAGTGCTGACGAACACCTCGCAGTTCCACGCCTTCAATACGGGCAGGGCCAGGTGCGCGGAGGCTCCGAAACCGAAGAGACCCACGCGCTCGCCCTTTTCGACTCCGGCGACGCGCAGGCTGCGGAAGCCGATGACACCCGCGCACAGCAACGGCGCGGCGGAGAGATCGTCGAGCGCACCGGGTAGCGGAACGGTGAAGTCCGCACGAGCGACGGCGAACTCGGCGTAGCCACCGTCAACGCTGTAGCCGGTGAAGACCGACGCATCGCAGAGATTCTCTTCGCCACGGAGGCAATACCGGCAAGAGCCGTCGGTCCCGCCCAGCCAGGAAACGCCGACGCGTGAGCCATTTTGAAGGCCGCCTCCGGCACCTTGAACGTCGCCGCCGGCGACCACCTCCCCGACAATCTGATGGCCGGGAATGATGCTCGGCTGGCGCGGTGGCAATTCGCCTTCCACGATATGCAGGTCCGTGCGGCAGATCCCGCAGGCCTTGACGCGCAGAAGGAGTTGACCTGGTCCCGGTTCAGGCCGCGGACCCTCGCCGATCGTCAGAGGCCGTTTTTGGATCGGCCGCGGCGCGAGTAACGACGCAGCCAGCACGTTACAAACTCAACACCGGGCACGGCGATTGCCGGATGATTTCATACGACTGGGTGCGCAGCCGGCCGAACGTCTCGTGCATGACACCACGCCCTATTACCAGTAGATCCGATTTATGGTCAAGCGCGATCTGGCGCACCACCCGCCCGACTCCACCCGCCATGACAGAGGCTTCGAGGTTTGTTCCGGCCTCGGCCTGCAGTTTCGCCATATCCTTGCGCGCGGCATCCAACAGGAACAGGCTGAACTCGTCGCCGCCGGTGTCGGCGAGCTGGCGCTCGGCGCCAGGGACAGCATGAACCAGCCGCAGCCCGGCGCCGAACTCCTTGGCGAGGGCCACGGCTTGGCGCAGCACGGGAGCTTGCTCCGCGCCCCGGTCCACCGCGACCAGGATGTTGCGGCAGGGAAGATGCTCTTTCATGGAGGCCCGCTCGGCATGCGGCGCGGTCCACACCGCGCAAGCGGCATCGTGTAGAACCTTGGAGACCACCGAACCCAGCAACAGCGTCCGGAACTTCCCATAGCCGTGCGTAGGCATCATGACCAAGTCGACGCCGTGTTCCCGCGCGTAGTCTGAGATGGTCACAGCGGCGTCGCCCTGTTCGACCACGATTTCAGCGCCCGGCGCTTTCAAGAATTCAGCGAGCCGGCTCTTGATCACCGGTTCCAGCGCCGGAAAGTCGAACATCACGGGGAAAGAGCGGTCGACGCCGCCCAGCGAGTCGGCAGGGATTGCCACAACGTTCAGCAGCGTCAGCTTGGCTCCAAATTGATCCACCATGGCCTTGATGTAGGGACACAAGGACCGGGAGCGCTCGGAGAAATCGACGGGAAACAGGATATGTCGGAAGGTACCCATGTTGGTTTTGTCCGCCAGTTAAGGGCGATCCGGCATGCAACACAGTCTGCGCATGCATGGCCCCCCACGCGCGCATTATATACTACGCGCAGGGTTGAACACGGACTGCAGGGAGACAGCGTCGGCGCGGCTATCGTTTCTCTTAGGGAGGCAAAATGCGCAAATACCTATTCGTAGCGGCGGGTTTATTGGTCTTGACGGCGGCTGAGACCAAGCCAACCCAAGCCACCTACATCACCGGCAGCGAAATCCAGGCGACCTTGAAAAAGGCGCCCGTCGACAGTGCAACCGATCAACAGATGCGTGTGGTGGACGTGGGCAAGACCAACGTCGGCGTAGGTGTGGTGTACCGCTCGGCGAAAGCGAATCAGTCGGCCGTCGAGCATGACAATATCACCGAGGTGTATCAGATTCTCGAGGGCACGGGAACGATGTTGACCGGCGGTGAGATTGTTGCGGCAGACGGCAAGACAATCGCGCACGATTCGAAGGGACCCAGCGGACCGAGCTCGCGCGGCGCCTCGATTCGCGGAGGCACGAGCCACAAGGTCGGCCCCGGCGACATCATTATCATTCCGCCGGGCGTCGCGCACCTGTTCACCCAAATCGACGGGACCATCAAATATGCCGTGGTCCGCGTGGACCCGGACCGGGTGCTGCCGGTGAAGTGAGGCACGTCCTGACAGCGAACGGAGCAGTCAGCCAAGACCCTCCCATTCAGTGCGATCAGCACCTGCTTTTGAGAAGCCTGAACAGCAACCCGTGCTAATGTCGCCTTGGTGCGGATTCGGGATTCCGAGACGAATGGTGCCTCTGGTCATGAACTGGTGCCTCGCGCCTGAGAACGGTCCAGTGAAGCCTAGTTTCCGCAGCTGCCCACTCAGATCCCTTCTGCCGATTGGACCGATCGGAGGCACTTAGGCAACTTCGCGGATGGTAAGATCGATACCCTCGATCGGCGGATGAGCATGCTTCTTGCGAGGCTTAGCACTAACCAATCCTGAACCACCCGCTCCAACTCCTCGCGGCAGGATTCCAAGCTGGCGCCCCTCGCACAGACGCACTGCAAACTCGGGGACGGTCCCGTAAATACTCCCATCCTCCATCAACTCGTATGAGCTTGCCGCAAGGCCGCTTGAATGTACTTGATGAGCACGCCTGAAAAACAGGGATAGCCGGTATTAAGCTGCTGCCGCGCGGGCGATGTCGCCGGCGTTCGCCAATTTCTCCGCGTTCCAGCACAGGTCGATTGTCTTGCGAGCTTGCGCGGCCGGCAGGATACCGCTCGACAAATCGAGAAACTTGGCCTCGATGGCGGCGTCGGTGAGCGGATTTTCCAGGCTCCCAATGACCTTGTCGATGGATTTCTCCAAGCGGCGCCCGTCCTTCAACGTGATCGCAATCTTCACCTGAGCCTCGCCGACCGTGGGATCGACCGTCGCTGTTGCACGGTCGCGCAGCGCGACGATTTGCGGATCGCGCACCAGTGTGTCGCTGAACTCGCGCTCGCCCGCAGCGCCCTTGACGATCGCCACAGCCGCGGCGTAGTAGACGCTAAACTTGCCTTCGAGGCCCGTTTGCGGAGTCTTCTTGCCCGTGAGCTCCAGCACCAAAGGGTGGACTCGCAGATCGATGCGCTCAATCTGATCGGCGGTCAGCTTGTATTGGTTGCGAAGCTGGATGCAGCCGTCAATCGCGGGATGAATCACCACGCCGCAGGCGAAGGGTTTGTAGGTGTTGAGCGAGATTTCGTAAGTCTGCCCAAGCATCTTTGTGAGCTCGGTGTAATCGCGCGAGGTGGAGAGCACATTCATCCAGCCGGCCTTGGCTTCCAGAGGCTGATTCGAGCTGGTGAAATTGCGCGCAGCCAGCAATGCCGCGGTGAGGCCGTTCTGTGCGGCGCGGCCCGGATGGAAGCTCTTGGTCATGGTGCCGAACATTTCCTTCAAGCCCACCGGCTGCGTGGCGGCGAGCCCGAGTGCCCACACCATCTGCTGCTGGTTCAGGCCGAGCAATTTGCCCACCGAAGCGGCGGAGCCGAAGACTCCGCACGTTCCGGTGATGTGCCAGCCAGCGTCGTAGTGCGCCGGATAAACCGCGTTGCCGATGCGGCATTCGGCTTCGACCCCCAGCACCAGCGCGTGCATGAAGTCGCGGCCGGAGACCGGACGATACTCGGACAACGCGAGAATCGCGGAGGCGACCGGCCCCGCGGGATGGATCACGGTGCGCAGATGCGTGTCGTCGTAATCGAAGATATGCGACGCGATGCCGTTGATCAGCGCGGCGTTCAAAATATCCATGCGCTCCTTGCGGCCCAGCAGAGTGGCCTGCGCAGGGCCGGCGAAGGGCGCAAGCGCGCTGACGGCGATATCGACGGTCTCATGCCGCGATCCGCCGACGGCGCACGCGGCCCAGTTGAGCAACGTCCGCGCGGCTTCCTTGTTGACCAGATGCGGAACGTCTTCGGGCTTGGAAGCAAGCACGAAACTCGCCAGCTTGCGGGTGACATCTTTGCCTGCGGCCGCTTCCGCGGCGGCCGATCCAGACTTGCGTTGATCGGCTTTCGCGTCGTCCGCTTTCGCGTCCGCGGCAGCGCCGGCCAGGGCCATGCCTCGAATAAAATTGCGCCGGTCCAACATAGGGAGAGAATATCAGGGCCCGAACTCGAGGTCGAGCGAGGTACCCGGCTCGACTGCGAACCACCGGGTGAACAGCTCGCTGCGGAGTTTGCGGATCCGCGCCAGATCTTCGTCCTTTAAAGGACATACCGAATAAGGATTGAACTCCGCGGCAGTGTGGATGACGCCTTCCGCACGCTCCATGGAAAGCAGACCGACGATTTGCTCGGCGACGCCTGCTTCGGGAGGCAGCTTCCCGCGCGAGCCTTTGCCGGTGGTGTCGTCAATGTCCCAGCCGGAGGCAATGAGTCCGAAAAATCCAGCGCGAAGTCTAAGCACGGATTCGACCGCGTAGTGGGTCAAGTCGTGCAGAGCGAAGTATGCGGCATGGCGCTCAGTCTGCTTCTGCCAGGTGATGGAGCCGTCCGCGCGCGTGCAGCGCAGCACGCCGCCGCCATCGGAGCGCTTGGTGATCTGAATCTTTAGCACCACTACCAGCTAAGATAGCCGATATGCCCGCCGATTCGCAGTGGGAAGTCTACGCCATCCGCTACGCGCATCATCCGCGTCCGGCGCGTGAGAATTTTTTGGGCCCTTTGCCGGCCGATATTCATGAGGGCGTCATGCCGCTCGATTATTTCGTCTGGGCGGTGAAAACCGGAGACCGGGCCTATGTTCTCGACACGGGGTTCGATGAGGCGATGGCCCGCAAACGCGGCCGCGAGTTCCTGCACTCGCCTGGCGACGGATTGCGCGCCATCGGCATTGATCCGGCGCAAGTGGCGGACGTGGTTTTGTCGCACATGCACTACGATCATTGCGGCAATCACGAGCTGTTGCCCAACGCCCGTTATCACGTGCAGGATCGAGAAATGATGTTTGCAACCGGCCGCCACATGTGCCACTCTCACATGCGCATGCCTTTCGAGGAAGAAGACGTGGTGGCGATGGTGCGGAAATTGTTTCGCGGTCGCGTTGTATTTCACAGTGGCGACGAAGCACTGGCGCCCGGGCTGAGCCTGCACTATGTTGGCGGCCACTCGATGGGCCTGCAGATGCTGCGGGTGAACACGCGGAGGGGATGGGTGATGCTCGCCGCGGACGCCGCGCATCTCTACGCCAACCTCGAGCGCGGCATACCTTACCCGATCCTCTACAATGCCGCCGAGGTGATTGAAGGCTACCGTCGCGCCTACGCACTGGCGAGTTCGCCCGAGCACGTGATCCCCGGCCATGATCCTCTAGTGATGGAGCGCTACCCCGCGGCTTCGCCCGAGTTACGCGGGTGGGTTGCGCGGCTTGATTAATCGAGCGGCAACGGGTCGGCCGGCGCGCGCTCGACCAGCTTCACGCGATCGGAGGCTCGGGAGAAAACATAGCCGAGCTGCTTGCGGAACTCATCCGCGGGAATCCGCGCTCCGGTCGCGTCCCTGGGATCGATCACGGTCACGCTTCGCGGCGCGAGCGCCATCAGCAAATCGCCCATGTCGTATTTGGCGAGCACGCCGGGAATCGCGATTTCAGGAATATTGCGGTGCAGCGGTTGATCCAGCACCATCCGGTAAGCCGCGAGCGTATTTTCAATCACCACGTTCCTGATCCGCGGGTCGAGCACGGCGGCGTGCAGCGCCACCGCGCCCATCGCCCCGCTGCCGTAAGCGGTGATGGCTTTCGAATCCACGTCGCCGCGATCGGTCAGCCAGTCCACCGCGCGAATGGCGTCATCGACGCGCATGCCCAGAATGGTCTTGCCCACCAAAGCTGCGCGCAGCGAAAGGAGATTGAATGCTCCCAGATAGGGCGACTTCAGACCCTCAGTCCCCGGAGGCGAGGGCTTGGGGCCAAGCGCCATCACCACATGCCCGGACTTGGCGAGGCGATCGAAATCCCCGCCCACGCCGGCCAGCTTTTCCGGCTGCGAATCCAGCATCAACACGGCCGGCTTCAGACCGGCCGCGGAGGGGACAGCAACGAACGCCGGCGCCTCGCCGTCCTCGCTTTGCAAAGTGATTTTCTCAACTCGATAACCTTCCCGCTGCTCGGTCGAAAGTGTTGCGGCAACCGGCGGACGAGTACTGGGCCGCGCGACCACTCCCGCCAGCCCCCGAATGTCTTCGGCAACCTCCGTGGCGGAGGGATGCGTTTTCGGGAGATTCGCCGCCGCATGGGACTGGATGATGGACGGAACCGTGTCTCCACCAATCGAAGTCGAGACCTGGCCGGTGGGCGTACACAACAGCTCCGCCGGATTCTGAATGCGCAGCGAGGTGAAAGGAGCGCCGCCGGCAGGAGCATTTTTCAGATAATGCAAAAAGAACCCCAGAATCGCGGGAGAAATCGGACCCAAGTTGCCATGGCCTCCCGGTCCTGTGATCCACTGGAGCTTGTCTTCCGCGCCGTACAACTTGTAAAAGCGCGCGGCTTCTTCGCGAGTCTGCTTGGCTCCCTCGAAGGGGAACATGTCGTTGGTGGTGGAGATGATCGCGTATGGTTTGGGCGCGAACAGCTCCACCCAATCCCCAAAATCGAGACCCTCTTCGATGAAGTGCGGAATGCTCTGTTCAGCTTCCTGGACGCCGGTGGCCGAAGGCAGCAGTTCCTTGAATGAGGTGATGTAGCAGGCGACACCGGCTACTTTGACCCGATCGTCGAGCGCGGCCAGATACGCCGTCGATGTCCCGCCTCCGGAGCAACCCAGCGCGCCGATCGCCTGCGCATTTACATCGCGGCGGCTGATCAAATAGTCGATGCCGCGCATCGAGTCGTTGATGAAATACCGCGCGACGTCCTCGCCGAGCAACATAGCCGGAACATTCACTTCGCCATGCTCGCCAGTCGAACCGCCGATAGTGGATTTTTTTTCGCCGGGGTCGAAATATTGCAGCCGTTCGCCCTGCCCCAACGGGTCGATGGCAAGCGCGATTACGCCCGCGCGCGCGAAATTTCCGCCGAAAGAGTATTGGCTCTGCTTGCCGCTGGCTTCGTGACCGGGCGCGAGCAATACGGCGGGAAACGGCCCATTGCCGCCGGCGGGAAGATACAGGTTTGCGGTTACCCACAATCCGGGGAGGCTTTCGTATGCCAGCTTTTCGATGCGAAATCCGTCTTCGGAAAGACTGCCGAACTGCTTCACCGCAACCGGTCCGTGATGCTCCGGAAGGCCGCCGATTAAATTGAGGACGGTCTCGCGGACGTGCGCTTTTCGGCGCTCGGCGTCAGCCCGGGTTTGAAGATGCGCGATGGCCGAGGCGCGCTCGGCGAGTTGTTGATCCGCGATCGCGTCCAGTGTTTCGATCAGCTTCTTACGTGCGCTGTTGTCCGGCGCGGGCGTTTGCGCCAGCGCCCAAACGGCACACGCAGCGGCGAGCGCTCCGGCTCGCGCAACTCGATTCACCGGCATGCGAATCACCTCAAAGGTTGATTGTATGCCAGCGCAACGCCGCCAAGGGCTTTCTTTGATGACGGCTTAATTGATAACTTCGATGGGAGCTTCCCAGAACGACGCCCTCGGGCCCCCGGGATCGAGTACCGTCACCTGGCAGTTATAGATGCCGGGCTTGATGTCGGCCAGGGAGACCGTGAAGCGGAACGGCATCGGCTTGCTGTGCCAGGTGCCTCCCAGCGGCGTCGTCGCCTGAATGGGCGGCGTTTCGAAGACCTTGTTTTGGCCCTGATAGAACGCGACGTAGGCAACCACCGGGCGCGAGTTTTCGAGCGTGGCCTCGTAAGCCTGAAGGAACACGTACATATCCTTGGTTTTGGAGAACACTCGCGTCACGCTGGGGATCAACTTCTGGCCGTCCACCACCAGGGGATTGGTGGTCTCCGCGCGATCCTTGTCCTTCAGAGCGTTGTACAGCGCGTCCTTCAGATCCACGCGCTGGCTGCTCAGCACCACGCTACTGATGGGAATGCGGACGTTTTCTTCCGGCTTCATCAGATTCGGAACCACGAACTTGCTTTGGTAAGTTCCAATGCGGCCGGTTTCATTGTCGCGAGCCAAGAACTTGATGGTGTAGGTTCCGGGCAGCATTGTGAACATGGCCGGATACTCGATGGGCCGCTTAGCGAGTTCCGCCGCCGTGGCGTCGCTGACTTTGATATCGACCTTGTCGCGAATGTTGCTGACCGTAGTGCCGAAGTCGTCCTTGACTTCACCGATGAAATCGATGGTTGTACGCTCCGATCCGCCGCGCTTGGCCAGCACCAATTCACGCCCCGGGATCTTGACCATCATTGGCACCAGATACTCGGCGCGATTGATCTGGAAGAAGTCGAGCTCCATGGCGATGGTGATCTCGGTCATTGGGTCCGGAGCCAGAAGAGCGTCTTCGAGCTGCCGTTCCTTGTCGGTCGAGTTGAACTTGTGCCAGTCTTTATTGCCGTAGTAGCCGGGCCGGTAATCCTTTGCCGTCAGAGCCGTGTTCGCCAGCGTGATCTTGATCTTGCGGTATTTTCCGTCCAGATTGCTGTTGCTGGTGTTGTAGCCGAGAATGTAATAGCTGCCGATCGATTTCTCCGCGTTGATGATGCCACGGCCAAGGTCGTTGTTGTCGAGCAGCGCCTTGCCTCCCGTGTCCGACGCCAGTGTCCACAACGTGTCTTGCGTGGTTTGCAGGCGAGTGACGTAAGCGTTCATCATCGCGCCGTTCATTGCGTTAGCTCCGCTCCCGATCCTGGTAGTTCCATCGCCCATCGGAGGCATCGCCACCAGGCCGCGCGCATCCACCGGCCAGAAGGAAACGTTTGCCCGGATGGCCGTGTTTTCGGTGGCCTGAAGCTGGGCCTGGTTATTGGTCCCGTTCAGATTGATGCCGCTGGCGAACACCACCATCACCTTCTTTTCGTTGAGCGTACCTAGCATCTTCGCCGCGGTCTGCAGAGCCGCGAGCTGCCGGTCCGTGGTGAACAGATTGAATTCACTGTCGTCCTGCCCGAATGAGTTGCTGTCGGTCGAAGTGGCCGCGTCGTTGTTCGTTTCTCCGAATCCCTGCCCCTCGCCGACCTCGATGGTCTCGATAATGCTCATCAGTTTGTCACGATCGTCGGTGAAGTCGCACAGAACCTGCACTCCCGAGCCCTCGTACTTCATGATGGACATCAGATCCGCCGGCGACATTTGCGACTGGATAAACTTCTCGGCGGAAGAAAGCGCGCGGATTTGATCGGACTGCGGCATCGACGTCATGTCAAAGTAGATCACCAGCAAACGCCGGTCGCGATGCGCCACCTCGCCCGGAGCTTCCGGAGCGATTTGCGTGGTCGTCAGTTTGTCCAGCGGCGCAACCACCGTCGGCGTTTCAGGACGGGTCTGCAGCGCCGGGCCGGGCTCGTCCGGGATATTTTGGTACTGCAGGAACGTGACCTGCTGCTTCACTCCGTCTTCGGTGACGACGAAATCCTCGGGTTTTAGGTTATCGACGGATTTGCCGTTCTTATCGACCACCGTTACCTCTTCGGTGACCAAATTCAGCGTTGTGCTGAAGGTTGCCACACCGGCGCCGCCGGCAGGAGCATTCGTGCCCGGCGCGTTGGCCGGAATGGGAGGAGGCACCTTCGAAGGAGGCTGCTGAGCGCTTGCAACCATGAAAACGATCAGCGCCAGACCAAGCAGTTTTAATTTGACGCCGCTAAGCCGCCCAGGCCCGCCAGGCAGCCAAGAAAAGCCAGATTGCCGCATAGTTACCTCCATTCTAAAATCTGAAGTCCGCCCGCATGGTCAGCTTACGCATGGTGTTGGCGTTGCTGGCGACCCCAAACTGGGGGGTGCCGAGCGTGTTTCCGTAGGTGGCGAACACCACGTGATTCAGCACATTGTTTGCGTTGACCTGAAAATTCAAGGTGACCCGGTCGCTTAGCCGGAAAGTCCGCTGAAGCGAGCCGTTCATCGAGAACTGCGCGGGACCGGTAATCGTGCCGACGCCCGCATCGCCGAACTGACCCGGCGCCGGCGCCGCGAATGCCGCTTTATTCAAGAACACGCCCGCTTGTTGCGAGGCGTACAGCGGCGCTCCTGTGAAATTCGGCCGTTGAACATTCTGGTTGGTCGTCCCGCCCAGCGGGAAGTTATACAGCGGCGTCTCGGGCAAGCCCGTGCCCCAGGTCGGCGTCGCCACGAAAGTCCACTCCTTCAACGCAGCCGCCTTCCATCCGCTCAGGAATGTCCCTCCATGCAGCCCCATTCCGGAGGTGTACTGGATCTGCGGAAACGCCAGGTTCTGCCGCTGATCGAAAGTGGAAAGCCCGCGCTCCGCACTCAGGTTCAGCCAGTTTTGCGCCGGTTGTCCTTGGGTATTGGTGTCGTCGATTGCCTTGGCGTAGGTATAAACCATCTGCGCCGTAAATCCGTTGTGCAGCCTCCGCCGCAATTGAATCGAGCCTGCCTGCCTGGTGGAATTCGCGTTCGAGGCTTCATACACAAATCCCGATGTGCACAGAGAAGAAAGCCCGGCGCAAGGCGATGTCCCGCCATACGGGTAGCTGTTCGGGTAGAAGAATTGCGCCAGATGGGTTCCCTTGATGCCCTGGTAGGTCACCACCATCTGCATCCCGCCCGGCAGGTCCTTCTGTATCGAAGCCTGCCAGTTCTGTAAGTAGGATTCCCGGAAATTCGGATCGATTCCGAACGTATCCGCGCTGAACTCGGGCGCCCCGATGAAGCCGTTCGCCAGCGTCAGCGGGCTGTTGGGGCCGTTGACCGCATTCACGCTCGAAGAAAGCGGCGCTTGTTGGTCCATCGCGCCCGCGATCTGCACGTAATTCGGACTGGTGAACGCCAAGCTGTAACCGGCGCGGACCACAAGGGAAGATCCTGAAATGGGCCTCCACGCAATGCCGACGCCAGGGTCGAGCGGGAGCCGCTCCGGGCGGATCAACGCGCTCGGATAATTCATCCCCGACACCGAACCAATCGGGTTGTAGCCTACCACCGGCGTAATCTGCGTGAAGCCCTGAGCCACGTCCAAATTCACCAGGCGTCCATACTCTTCCGTGACCGGCTCGTAGAATTCGTAGCGCGCCGTTAAATCCAGAGTCAACGAGGAATTCACCCGCCAGTCGTCCTTGACATACAGCTCGTAGATCTTCGCCCGTAAATACTTATCCGCGTTGCCGTACGCCAGCGTGGCGGTGTCCGGAATGCCCAGCAGGAAATCCGCAAAGGAACCCACGGCGGTTCCCGGCGCGCCCGAAGCCGCGCCATTAAAGTTGAATGCGCCCCGCGCGTTGGTTTCCGTATCGAAGTTGAGGTCCTGCCATTGCACGTCTCCGCCGAACTGAATGTTGTGGCGCCCATGATTCCAGGTGTTGTCCAACGTGGGCCGGTAGGTGGTGACGCGAGTGAAGGATGGGTAGCCGTCGGCTAGCCCGGAAATTCCGCTGGCCCCAAAGTTCAGCGCTGGAGGCCCCCAGTAGGTCGGGTTCTGATAATTCCCGAAAATACCCGCGTTGCCCGAAACATTGGTGCTGTTTTGGAAAAATGAGTAATTGTGTGCCGCATTCCGGTTGAAAGCGAGCGTTAGCTGCGTACTCATGCGCGGCGTCCACTGCCGCCGGATCTGCGGCAGGAAGTTCATTCCCAGGCTGCTGCCGGTGTCCAGGAATCCGAAAATGCTCTGGGGAGTGGTCGAACGCGAGCTTTGCAGCGCGAATATCCCGGTGATCTGGAGTTTCCGTCCCACCGCCTTTTGCATGCGAATGTTGAAGCCGTCCTGGTGTTGTTGCGTCACCTCCGCTGCTTCGTAGTTGTAGATCCCGCTGTTGAAGTTTGGGAGCGGATAAAGCCCGAGCAGAGCCGTGGCCTGCGGGCTGATCTGAGTCTGGGGAATGATGTTGTTGGCGAATCCGGGAAGAGTTCCGCTCAAGCCCGAAAGATCCCCGGTCCGCTCCGCCTGGGTGGGCACCAAACCGTAAGCTACGTTATCGTTCCGGACCCGGGTCATGTTCCAATTGATGAAAAACGTCGGACCGTTCCGCAGCAGGTGCGGAATGCGTAGAGGACCTTGAATCGACGCGTTGATCTGATAGTCGAAGTAAGAGGGCTTGGCAACCGCCCCGCCGGTTTGCGAAAACTGCCGCGCGTCGGTGATCGAATCGCTGACGTTGGTGAAGCTCAGCAGGTAGGTGTACAACGACCGCGCCCCGCGGCGGTTGTTTCCAAACGCCGGATTTAACGCGAAGGGCGTCGACGCGCCGTTGATCTGGCTGCCGTTGACCAGGAATCCGTCCGCGGCGCGGCCGGAATCGTCCTGCGCTGGCGTCTCGGCGACGGTTTGAGCGGCAGGAGACGCTCCGCCCTCAGCAGCTTGCCCTTGAGACGGTGCTTGAGCTTGCGCCTTGGACTTGGAGCCCGACGGCGGCACCGGACGCGCGGTATTGGCGTCAGCCGGCGGAGGAGTACGTTGCTCGGTGAGCTGAGTGGCTTGAACCTGCGCCTGTATGTCATTCAGCGACTTCATCTTAAGCTCGAATTTCGCGGCTGGGGCAGTAGGCCCCACGGTGACCTCTTGCGTCATCGGGGTGAAGCCGGACATCTCCACGCTGATGGTCCAGGTGCCGTCGGCTAAATCCGGGAAGGAATACGTGCCCATTCCATCGGTGACCGCCTGGACTTTCTTGTCGCCCTGCGTCGCCGTAACCGTCACGCCGGGAATCGGAAGCCCGCCCAGAGTCACGCTTCCGTGCTGTTCGGAAGCCGTAAGTGCGAAGGCGCCCAGTACCGCGGCGGCCAGCAATCGGAGGTAGCCACTAGTTTTCATTGAGTCCCGCGCAAACGGAGTTCAAGCCAGGTTCGCTTTTCAGTTTAGACGCTGAGTCCCCGCAATTCGTTCGGCATTTTACGAAATTTTTCGTTCTGCAGTCGCTATACCAAAGAGTCAAGCTTTGAAAATCAACTACATCCGGATGCTGCGCCCGCTCTCGACCGTCCGCTTGTGGGACGATGTGTCCCGCTGTGAATGCATCGCACACGAGCTTGTACTAAATTTTTAGTACTAAACGCAGCCGATGTCAAGACCACCTCAATTTTCGCCCGGGGGTTCTCTCGATGTGATCGACGATCAATAGCTCCACCGGCCCGCTGCCCTGCTTCAGCCTCAAGCCCAGTTGTTTTTCCAGCGCGGTGAAAATATCTTCACCGGAGTGCGCCTGGGTCTGGAGCGCCGATAACTTGAGCGACCGGGATGTCAAGGAACTCTCAAATTCCAGAGTGAAGTCGTAGCGGCCGGTCAAGCCAGTGCGGTCGACAATGCGCTCAGGCGCCAACCGCTGCGGATCGAATCCCTCCACGCTGCGAATCAGATCGGCGATGGAGCAGGCGCGGCAGGTCCGGCGCTGTAATCCGTTATTGCGGGCCATGCGAATCTCCGGCCGCTCGCTCGAGGCCGCCGCTTTCATCCTGGAGCCTCCCTTGACGACCGTCAATTCATACACCAGCCCTTCCTTGGTGCTCTTGTGCAGAGTGAGCTTGAAGCGTTCTTTCAACAAATTTTGGAGCATCAGGTCGACCTGGTCCTTAGTCGCCCCCTTGCGGACGTTGGCGGTGATGTCGAACTTTTCCGAATCCAGCAACTCCGGTCCGGATACCTGCTCCGACTGAACCTGGTAAGCGTCCATGATCAAGCGCCGCAACGGCGTGCGCGAATAAAAAATCCGCCCGGGACTGGAGGTGCCTGGGCCGCCGAGCCTGCGGCCTGCTGAAACGGCCGCATTCGGATCGGAATCCACCGGTGCAGATCCCGAGGGCCTCAGGGAAGCAGCCTCGAACACCAGTGCGGGATCGGGAGCCTGGGCCTGCGCCCACAAAACAACCGGGCAACACGCGAGCAGAATCGCGCCAGTGCAGAGGCTCATTCCTTTAAGCCTATTCGATCTGGCACGACAGGACAGGCACCGCCTGCTTACTGTTGCTTAGCCGGCGCTGGAGCCGGCGATCTCTTCAGCATTGGCCGTGTGGTAGTGAACACATTCGACATGGTGCCAGGCATCTCCTTCACGGTGTAATCCGCCGGAATCTGGAACAGGCCTGGATCGGGCGCGCTCTGCGTGATCTTGGTGAGCTGATAAGTGGTGTCGCCGAAGCGCGGGTCGGAGTTGACGCTCTTGATGAGCATTTGCAGATCGTTCGAGGACCAGTGCTCCGTCATGACCTTGATGTCGCGATTGTTGCCGATCTGGCCCTTGGGGATGACCATGGTGGTCCGCACGCCCACTGCATTCACGCCGTTCACGCTTTGCGTGCCGAGATTTTCCGTGGTCTCGCTCATCACGCCCTGCATGTTAGCCGCGGTATTGCCGCCAGTCCAAGGCGTTGGGGCAGTCGTGAAGGCGCTGGCGGATCCCGTGGCGTAGCCGAAAAAGTTCGTGCCGGAGTTTTTGAAAAAACGGGTCAGCAACCCGCCCTTATAGGCGGTTTTCGCGGCCGGATCCAGCGTCACGCGGGTGACGGTGCTGGGGTCGTCGATGGTGATCGTCCCGTTCATCTCTTCCACGCGAGTGCGGCCCTCGGCGTCGCGATAGAGGCGATTGGTCTGCATGTTCTCGATACGCGTGCCGTCGCCCAGGACCTGCAGCGAATGTCGCTCCTCAGTGGCCGAGAACGGTTTGTTCTTCACCACCTGGTTCCCGAATCCTTCATCCAACACGCGGACGCCTTGCAGTACCGGGTTGCCGAGCGCTTGAAAGGTGACGCCGTCGACGCCCAGAGTTTGCGCCGACAACGGCACAACCGCGGCCAAAATCAGAATCAGTTTTTGCATGAGAGCCTCTCCTCCTTCACAATGGAGCGGACACGCCGCTCCATGTCAGTTAAACGACGAAATAGAAACCAAACGAACCGCGCGCGGACGGCCGTCCTGACCCACCAGCACATCAGCCTCGGCTTGCGCCCCCGGATCGGCGCTCCCGACCGGCAATCCCGCCGAGATCAGCGCGGCCACCGGCACCCGCATGCGCACGATCTCCACCCGCTCATACGGCGCGGGAGGGAGCACGTACGGAATCGGAATGAAAGGCTGATCCGATTCCGCCTCGGCCACGGAAGGCGCCGGCGGCTTCTGTCCTGGCCGGCTCTCGACGATCCACACCGCAGTGAGCGATGCCGCCACCGCCGCGGCCGCGACGGCCCATGCTTTCGCGCGCCGGCTTCTTCGACCGCGGTCGAATTCGGCAAGCACGGCCGCCTCCACGCATCGAGGAGCCTCCGCTTCCGCCAATTCGCGTCCCAGTTCTTTAATAGCGTCATCCACCCTGCTCATACCGCACATCCCCTCCCACTCCGTCTTTGTGAACAGGTCAATTTACGGGCGAGCAAGGCTCGCGCCCGGTGCAGTCTGCTGCGAAGCGTGCCCACGGCGCACTCGGCGATCGAGGCCGCCTCCTCATAGCTACGGCTTTCGAGATCGCACAGCACCACCACTTCCCGATAGCGCCCGGGCAGGGCGGCGATAGCCTGGCGCAGCAGTTCCACATCATAATCGCCCCCGGTCTCGCCAACCGGCGCCAGCATCGAGTCCTCGATGGGCGTCCAGCGTTGCTCCTCGCTGCAACGCCGCTTGAGCAGCTTCCGCGCGACGCCCACCAGGAGTGCGCCCAGCTCGCCGCGCTGCGGGTCAAACCCGCCCGGATGGTGGATCAGCCACACGAATACGTCCTGCGTGATCTCGGCGGCCTTGGTCCGATCTCCGGTCATCGCCAGCACGAAGCGGAATACGCTCCCGCTGTGCTCGCCGTAAATTTCGCTGAACGCCTCGCGATCGCCGGCGCGGAAGCGCTGAAGCAGCTCGCGGTCGCGGTAGCGTTCGAACTCGAGCATCGTTCCAACAGGATTGCCGTTGCGAAGCCAGCAAAGTTCCAAAATTCCGGGATTAATTTTCGGCCGGGGTCTTTTCCGCGCGGTCGATCACCAGAACATCCAATTCCTGCTTGGTTTTGTTCAGCCGCAGGCCGAGTTGCTGCTGCAATGCCGTGAGCAGGTCTGGCGCAAGGTCACCCGGATCCGCGTTCGGCGGCTTCGGTCCCGGCCATTCGTATTCCAGCGTGAAGCTGAACTCGCCCTCGAGACCGGTCTTATCCACCACACGCTCGGTTTGCGGAATGTTCCCGCCGGACAGGAATCCCACGGGAACGGCCAGGAACTGCGCGAAACGCGCCATCGTCACTTGGTTGGCGCCCACCTTGGCGACACCATTCACCGGCCGTTGTGTAGCTTGGTGCGGCGGAGGAACCGGGAAGCCGTTGCCATCGACGGAGCCTCCTCGTCCCCCGGCGCTGGGCTTGCCGTCGTCGAGAGCCGTGCCCGGCTTTAGCTTCGCTCCGGACTTGGCCTGCAACAACTCGTACACCTGAAATTCCTTCTTCACGCGATGCAAGCTGAGCCGGAAGCGTTCCGCCAGCAGGTTTTGCAGCATGACCCTCAACTCTTCTTGGGTGGAGCCGTCAGGAACTTTTGCCTGAATGTCGAACCGCTGTGTGGCCAACCACGGCGGTCCGGAAATCCGGTCGCCCGGCACGTCGTAGGCGAAGCTGACGAGACTGCTGAGGCTGAGACTGGTGTACGTTATTCGGCCAGGATCCGGTGTCCCGGGCCCACCCTGCATATTGGGGAGCCTCGTTTGCGGGTCGGCCGCCCGGATTGAGGCGACTTCGAAATGAGGGCTCGCCTGCTGGCCAACCGCGGTGGTCCATGCAAACCCGAGTAGAGCTCCTCCGAACACGGCGATTCGCATGGACTCAAGCCTGCCACGCCTGCCCGAGCACCGCAAGCCCAGCCAGAGCCGCCGTCTCCGCGCGCAAAATCAAGGGTCCGAGCGAAACCCGCATCCAGCCGGCGGCAAGGAAAGCCGACCGCTCATCGCCGGTCCAGCCGCCTTCCGGTCCGATCAGCAACGAAACCGTGTTCTCCGTTTTGCGTTCGGCTGGCAGAGCGCACAGCAAAGGCTGACCGCCCGGCTCTTCATCCAGCGCGTAACGGAAAGCCGCCGCTTCGGCGATTGCGGCCTCGAACGAAACCGGCTCGCGCACATCCGGCAAATGCTCGCGCCGCGATTGCTGGCTGGCCTCCAGTGCGATCCTGCGCCAGCGCTCGACGCGCTTGAGGGCCGCGCGTTCCAGGCCGCGCTCGCTGCGGGCCGCTTCAAATAGTACGATCTCCGCGACGCCCAGTTCCGTCGCCTTCTCGATCATCCATTCGAAGTGGTCGAATTTGACCAGCGCCGCGCAAAGGCGCAAGCGGACCGACGCCGGAGCGGGCGGTAATTTTTCGAGCACGCGAAAGCGGACGTGCTCCCAGCGCGCCAGCTCGACTTCCGCCAGGTACACGTCGCGGTTGTCGGAAATTTCGTAGCGCCGACCGGCTTCCACGCGCAGCACGCGGGTCAGATGCACCGCATCGCTGCCCACGATCTCCGCATGCCCGTTCCTGACCTGCTCCACGAAAAATCTCCGCCGCATTGGTATTCTTCTTTTCATGATCGCTTATCTGCGCGGAGCCCTCCTCGAAAAGCATCCCAACCTGGTGATTGTCGACGTGCAGGGGGTGGGTTACGAGGTGACGATCCCGGTTTCCGCGTATTCTTCGCTTCCCGAAAAGGGTTCCGAGCTGCGCCTGCACATCCACACCCACGTGCGTGAGGACGCCTTCGCGCTGTTCGGCTTCGTGACTGCGGCGGACAAGGCTCTGTTCGAGAAGTTGATCACAGTGAGCGGCATCGGTCCTTCGGTAGCGATCAAGGCTTTGAGCGGCATGGACGCGCCGGAGCTGGCTAGCGCGATTCGCAGCGGCGCGGTGGAGCAGCTTGTGCGCATCCCCGGAGTCGGCAAGAAGACCGCGGAGCGGATGGTGCTGGAGCTGCGCGACAAGCTGGATCTCGGAGGTCTGCCGGGCGTCCCCGAAGCCGCCGCCTCGCCCAAGAGCCGTTTCGATGCAAATGAAGAGGACGTGATTTCCGCCCTGATGAACTTCGGAGCGTCGCGCGCCGCCGCGGAAGCCGCGGTGACCAAGGCGAAGTCGGCTGCCGAATCGAACGGCTTCGACGAATTGTTCCGCCGGGCGCTGAAACTCGTCAGGTAGCGATGCCGGTCAGGTAGACTGGAACTTCATGCCCGAAACCGGCATCGTTTCGGCCTCGGCCCGCGACGACGAAAAACAGTTTGAAGCCGCCCTGCGGCCTAATCGCCTGGCGGATTTCGCGGGCCAGCCGAAGGTCAAGGAGATTCTCGCCATCGCCATTGAAGCCGCCAGGAAACGCGGCGAGGCGATGGATCACGTGTTGCTCTACGGCCCTCCCGGCTTGGGCAAAACCACGCTGGCCGGAATCATCGCCTCGGAATTGGGCGTGAGCCTGCAGACCACTTCCGGCCCGATCCTGCAAAAGAAGCTCGACCTGGTCGGCATCCTGAGCAACATCCAGGAGCGCGAAGTCTTCTTCATCGACGAAATTCACCGCCTGCTTCCGGATGTCGAAGAGATGCTGTACTCCGCGCTCGAGGATTACCGCATGGACATTCTGATCGGCACCGGCCCGGGAGCCAGAACGGTCGCAATGGACATTAAGCGCTTCACCGCCATCGGCGCCACAACGCGCCAAGGCCTTGTCAGCGCGCCTCTGCGCGGCCGCTTCGGGTTGGTGCTGCGGCTGAATCATTACGATCTGGCAGAGCTGGCGCGGATCGTCTTTCGCTCCGCGCGGTTGCTGGACGTCCGCATCGATCCGGAAGGCGCGGAAGAGATTGCGCGCCGCAGCCGGGGCACTCCCCGCATTTCGAACCGGCTATTGCGCCGCGTGCGCGACTATGCCCAGGTACGCGCGGCTGGGCACATCGACGCGGAGGTTGCGCGGCTCGCTTTGGACCTGCTGGAAGTGGACCCCTACGGCCTGGACGAAATCGACCAGAAGATCATGCGGACGCTGCTCGAAAAGCACGGCGGAGGGCCCGTCGGCGTGAATACCATCGCGGCCTCGATCGACGAAGAAGCGGACACGATCGAGGAAGTGTATGAGCCGTACCTGATGCAGTTGGGATTTCTGGACCGGACGCCGCGCGGACGGGTCGCCACCGAACGCGCTTTCGACTACTTCAAAATCCCGCGCCGGATGCGCGGCTCACAAAGCACGCTGTTCTAAACATGAAGATCGTCTATCTATCGTTGGGTTCCAATGTCGGCGACCGGGAGCAGCATCTGGCCCGCGCGCGCGAACGCCTCAATGCCGGGGGGCTGCGCCTGCTGCGCGCCTCCGCACTCTACGAAACCGAGCCGCGCGATGTTCCCGACCAGCCGTGGTTCCTCAATCAAGTGGTCGAGGTTGAGACCCGCCTGTTCCCCAAGCAGTTGCTCGAGCAGACGCAGAAAATGGAACGTTCTTTGGGCCGAATCCGCACCCGGCCGAAAGGCCCGCGCACCATCGACATCGATATTCTGCTGTACGGCGACACGATCTTGTCGACGCCCGGCCTCGAAATTCCGCATGAGCGCTTGGCCGAGCGCCGTTTCGTGCTGGAACCTTTGGCTGAGCTAGCTGCGGAGCTGCGCCATCCGCGCACGGGCGCGACGGTGAGCGAAATGCTGGCGCGGGTGCAGAACCAGAGAGTCGAGCGGATTTAAGGCTGCGGCTTCAGTGGGCGATCTGCCCAGTCTCACCCTCCTCGACGGTCAGATGATTGACTTCCAAGGTTGAACCCAGCATCTGGTCAAGATTTACGCGCGCGTGAGCATAGGCGGCCCGCGCTGAGATTTCCGCGCTCTGCGCCGAGATCAAAGCGCGCTGGGCCAGCACCAGGTTGTCGATGGTGGAAGATCCGAAGTCGAATTTATTCTGTTCGGCCTGGAGTAGTTGCTGCTGGAGCTCCCGCCCGCTGACGGCCGCCTCATAAGCGGCGCGAGCCTGTCTCAAGGCGACCACTTGATTTGAGATATCCGTCACGATCTGATTGCGGTTCCTCTGTGAGCTCAGCGCCCTCTGCCGCAACTGGAGTTGGTCGATGGCGTAGTCGCTTTGCGCAGCGCGGTTGTTGAAGGGAATCGAGAAATAGAAGCCGATGTATTCCTGCGGCGCAACCGCGGTGAAGACCTGGTTGAACCCGCTTCCAAGCGAGGGGGCAGAGCCGGTGCTGGTAACCCTGCTGTAGGCGATCCCGGTAGGCAGGAGGTTGTTGGCAGTACCCACGGAGGTGATGGCCGTGTTCTCATCGTTGATCCGCGCCACGGCCAAGTCGGGCCGCGACGCCAGGGCCTTGGCTACGAGATCCCGCAGCGGAGGCAGATCATCCGTGGCGGGAAGTTCGATCCGGTCCATGGTGACGATGCTCGCGGCATCCAGCAACGGATCGTCGCTCCGGCTGATGGCTTGTTTCAGCGCATCTTCGCTCTGCTGCTCCTGCATTCTCGCCACGGCCAGCGCCTGCTGTTGCCGGGCGACTTCCCCGCCCGCGCGAGCGGACTGGTAACCGGCGAGCGTTCCCAGCCGGATTCGCTGGCGCGTGTCGTCGTCGAACTTCTGGGCGATGTCGAGCGATTGCTGCGCCGCCTTAACAGACTCGGCTCCGCTGACCAGATTCCAGTACAGGTTGAGCACGTTTGCGGCGAGATCCAGCATCTGCGAGCGGAAAGAATCCCGCTGCGCCTCCACATTGTTCTTCGCCACGTGGATGTAATATGTGTTGACGCCGATCCCCAGACCTTGCAGCAGCGGCTGCACCACCAGCGCGGATATATTGGGGTACATCACGGGGTTGACGGCGTCGGTGGTCGCGTTCTCGTTGAGATAGTCTTCGGTCTGCGAGAGTTGGACGAATCCGCCGGTTTCGAGCCCCAACTGGACCTGCGTCAGATAGTCGCGCGTGTTGTCGATCAGATTCGGGACTCCGCTCACGGTTTGGAGAACCTGCGGCGAGCTCACATGCGAGAACGTGCTGCTGTTGGTCAGCACCGGATCGTAGTTCGGCGCGACCGTACCCACCTGCTGCACGGTGCTGTTCGAGCCTCCTCCTCCACCTCCTCCGCCGCCCGTTGAAAGCTGAACGCCCACGCTCCTTTCGCTTCCGAGGACGCCTTCACCGCTCGCCACGGCGCCGATCTGGGACGCGTTAGCGGTCGCTCCGCGCAGCGGACCGCCGCCTTGCTGGCGCTGCAATTCCCAGTCCGCGGCCACGGGGCCGTAGCGCGAAATTTCGAGATCGAGATTGTTTTCGATGGCCAGAGCGAGTGCGTCCTGCACCGTCAGGTACAGAATTCCCGCACGGATCAGACTGTCGATGTGGGAAGAGTTTCCAATCCGGATGGGAGGGATCGTCGGCGGGGCGTAGCCTCGGATGAAGGAGGGCCCGGGAAAATTTTGCTGCCCCGGCTCAGGAGCGACCACGGATTGAGCATAAGAATCGAGCGCGCCAAGTTGCAGCAGGGCGCAGACGACCGCGAGAATTTCCCGGCGGGTCATCGCGCACCTCCTTGCTGGATGCCTTCTTGTGTGGCAGGGGGTAGCGTTGCCGGCAACCTGGATTCTCTGGCGACGTGTCCCGAAGCGGCCTCCTCCATGGAGATGTGATTCACCTCCAGGGTCTGCCCCACGGCAAGGTCGAATGAGATCTTGGCATGCGTGTAATTCGCCATCGCCTGCACTTCGTCAGTCTGATCCTGCACTAGATCCTTCTGCGCCTGAATGACCAGCGTGGTGTCCGGCACCTGGCCGAAGTTGAAGCGGTTCTGCTCGGCTTGGAGCGTTTCCTCCGCCAGAACCCGCGTGTTCACGGCGGATTCATACCGCAGCCGCGCCTGCTGCAGTCCCATCACCGCGTTCTTCACGTCCACGCGGATCCCGTTTTCAGCGCGCTTGACGCGCAATTCGTCTTGCCGCAATTGCAGGATATCGGCGACGTAATCGGCCTGCGCCACGCGGTTGCGGAACGGAATGGTGAGCGCGATTCCCGCGGAATAACTGGGGAAGTTGCGCCGGAGCTCCTGTAACAGCACCGCGCCTTCGCCTCCGGAAAAGTAGCCAGGTGGACATCCGCCGCATAGCTGGGTTCCGGCCAGGCCATTGTTGCTGAGTTGGGCGATCGCACTCAGGCTCGGCAGCAACCCGTTGCGGTCGCCATCCGCCATGATCTTCGCGCTCGCCAGGTTGATATTGCTCTGCTGTAATTCAGGGCGGTCCGCCAGCGCCTGCGTAATAAGTTCGGACACCGGCTTCAGGCTGTCCTCTTTGGGGATCTCGATTTGGTCCAGTGGAACGATGTGGACGTCGTCGAGCCAGGCGCTGGTCGAGCCGCTGCGGCTCAAGGCGTTCTTCAGCACGGTCTCCTGTTGCGCCACGTGCGTTTGCGATTCCAGCAGTTCTTGCTTGCGCTGCGCGACTTCGGCGCCGGCGCGCGTCACTTCTATCTGCGGCAAAGTTCCCAACTCCACCTGGCGGCGATTATCGTCATACAGCTTCTGGGCGTTGTCCAGGGCGCGCTGCTTCAGCCGGACGTCCTGGTCGAAGCTCACCAGGTCCCAGTACAAATCCAAGACCGCAGAGACGGTGGCGATCACCTGCATCTTCATTTGCAAGTCGGTCGACTTCAGATTGTTTTTCGCCACACGGATGTCGCGGCCGTTTACGGCCGGGCTCAGGCCCTGCAACAACTGTTGCGTTACGCTCAGCGTCACCGAACCGTTGGTATTGGGGTTTAGAGTAAAGTCCGGGCTATTGACGTCGGTGCGATAGCTGCTCGCGCTGACAGAAAGGCTGGTGCCGCTCAGGAAGGACTGGCCGTAGCTGAAGTAATAATAGCGGGAGGTGGTGAGCAACGTAGGAATGCCCACGGCGGCCGTGTCGCTCTCCAGGGTCGTTGTGTGCCCTAACTGGACCTGCGCGGAGAAGTAGGGATCGAGGCCTGGCACCGGCGGTCCCACCTGGGTGATTACCGTGCCGACCGCGCCCACGTTGGCTCCGCCAGCCAGGCCGCTGGAGCTGATCCCCGCCGTGCTCACGCTCTGCGGGCCTTGCAGCACCGGAGTGTCGATGATGCGGAGCAGGTTGCCGGCCTGCGCCCGGCGCAGAGTTTCACGCGCGAAGAATTGCCCGTAGCGCTGGATGGCGATGTCGAGATTGTTTTCGAGCGCCAGCGCGATCACGTCCTGCGAGGTCAGATACAGGTTCCCGGCGCGCACCAGCGATTCCAGTCGCGGCGAATCGTCCAGGCGCGCCGGCGACACCTGCCGTTGCTCCATATGAAACGGCCGCAACAGCGGGCCGATGATTCGGGCCGGCGGCGGCGTAGTAATGGAGATTTCCGGAGTCTGCGCGAGCGCGGACACCGCCAGCAGGAAAACGAGCGAACTTCGGAGATAGTTCATAGGAGTAAATCGATTGTCCCCTCGAATGCAACTCCGTTTCCAGCCCTGCTGTGCCTCTATCTGGCGTAATGACAGAGCTTAGCCGGATTCAACCGGGTCCAACGCGGGAGCCGATGTTCGCTTGTGGGACGGGCATCGTTCAAAACCGCGCTACAGTAAGAATTCGCATGCCTTCACCATCCACTGTGCTGGTTACCGGTGGCGCCGGCTACATCGGATCGCACACCGCCAAAGAACTCGCGCGCGCCGGGTATCGCGTCGTGAGTTACGACAACTTGAGCCGCGGCCATCGATGGGCCGTGAAATGGGGACCGCTCGAAGAGGGAGACCTGCTCGATCAGGACCGGCTGCGCCAGGTTCTTGCCGCGCACAACGTGGACGCAGTGCTGCACTTCGCGGCCTTCGCCGAAGTCGGCGAATCCATGCGCGAGCCGGAGCTCTACTTCCGCAACAACGTCGCCGGCAGTTTGAGCCTGCTTGAAGCCATGCATCACTCGGGCGTCCGCCGCATTGTATTCTCCTCTACCTGCGCGCTGTACGGCGTCCCCGAAACCGTGCCGATCACCGAAGATGTTCCCAAGGCGCCGGCCAATCCTTACGGCGAATCGAAGCTGATGGTGGAGAAAATGCTTCAGTGGGAAGGCGCGTGCCGCGCCTTACAATGGACGGCCCTGCGTTACTTCAACGCCGCCGGCTGCGATGCGGAGGGTGACACGGGCGAGTCGCATTCGCCCGAATCGCACCTGATTCCGTCGCTGCTCGAAGCCGCGCTCGGCAAGCGACCGGCGTGTCCCATCTTCGGCAGCGACTACCCCACTCCCGACGGCACTTGCATCCGCGATTACATCCACGTCACCGACCTGGCCGATGCGCACGTGCGAGCATTGCGCCACCTGGAAAACGGCGGCGCGAGCATGGCCCTGAACCTCGGGACCGGCGACGGTTATTCGGTGAATCAGATTCTGGCCGCGGCTGAGAAGGTAGCCGGACGGCCGATTCCGATCGAGCGGCAGGGACGCCGTCCGGGCGATCCTCCCAAGTTGGTGGCCGCGCCGCAGAGAGCCTTCGCAACACTAGGATGGAAGCCTTCGCATTCCTCCATCGACAATATCCTGGAAACCGCTTGGCGCTGGGCGGCTCAGCGATCGGCTTCCAACGCATAGCCGGCGGCTTTGGCGTCGGCATGGAACATCTTCACCGTATCGAGCGAAAACTCGTCCAGATCCTTGCCAAGCGTGGGCATTTTTTTGAGGAGGTCGTGCGTGACGGTGATGATGTGGCAGCCGAGCGTGTCCGCCTGTACGATGTTGAACAGCTCGCGCGGGCTGGCCCAGATCAACTCGATTTGAGGATACCGGCGCAGGCGCTCGATCGCGGCGCACATCAGCGGCAAGGGATCGCAGCCGGCGTCGGCCACGCGGCCCGCGAAGATCGAAAGGTAACTGGGTGGGCCATCCTTCAAAAACGGCAGGACTGCGTCAACCTGGTCCAGAGTCATCATCGCCGTCACGTTCACCTTGACTCCTTGCCGGCTCAAACGGCCCGCCAAAGGAGCGCAGCTTTCGCGCCGTGTGTTGGTGATCGGGATTTTGACGTAAATGTTCTCGCCCCACCCGGCGATCCGGAGGGCCTGCCGCTCCATTTCATCGAACTCGTCCGAGAAAACTTCAAAAGAGAACGGCCGATCCGGAATGGTGGCAACCAGATCCCGGCAGAAGCATTCGTAATCCTTGACGCCAGCCTTGCGCATCAAGGTCGGATTGGTGGTGAAACCTTGAATGAGCGGGTTGCGCGCCAGCTCCAGAATGGACGCCTTGTCGGCGCCATCGGCGAAAATTTTCACCCGCATAAGAGTTCCTCCAGCCACAGCGTTGGAACGCGCGGGGCAGCGGCCAAAACCAGTTCGGCAGCTTCACGCAGCGACCTCACTGCGGTGAACGGCAGGTCCGGACGCCGCTCATTGTAGTGATAGTCGATGAACACGGCGCGGCAGCCCGCGCGCTGGGCGGCTTCGACGTCGCGCCAGCGGTCGCCAATGAAGTAACTAGCAGCAAGGTCGATCGCCCACTCGCGCGCCGCTTCCAGCAGCAGCCCCGGCTTGGGCTTGCGGCATTCGCAACCGTCAGCATCGTCATGCGGACAGACTTTGACGCCGTCTAGCGGAAGATAGCGGCGCAGGTGATCGTGCATTCGCGAGACCTCTCGAAGGTCGGCCGCGCCGCGCGCTATATCCGGCTGGTTCGTCGCCAGGATGAGAAGGTAGCCCGCTTCGCGCATGGCGCGGCAAGCCTCGCGCACGCCCGAAAGGATTCGCAACTCGTGCAGATGGCGCGGCGGGTAGGGCTTGCCGCCACGAATCAACGCCCGGTTGATGACTCCGTCGCGATCCAAAAATACGGCGCGCCGCAGCATGACTTTTCCTACGACTTCCCCTGCCGGACTTCGTTCAACAACGCCGTCATCGAGACACACAACGCCTGGCGGGAGGTGCGTTTCGAGGCCCAGCCCAGGCTCCTGATGCGGTCCGTGTTCAAGCGCACCACCGGCACGTCGCCCCTCCAGCCGCGATCTCCGCCGGTGTATTCGAAGCGCACGCTGCCGGGCGCAAATCCGGCGACTTCCACGGCCAGCTCCGCGATCTCGGTCACGGTGATGTAGTCTCCCGTGGCTACGTTGAATACTTCGAAGGGTTGTTTGCGAGCGGAGTGAGCCGACAAAACGGCGCACACCACGTCGAAGACGTGGATGTAGCTCTTGCTCTGCGAGCCGTCGCCCAGGATGCGCAGCCGCGTGGGATCTTCTAGAAGGCGGCGCACGAAGTCGAACCCAACGCCGTGCGTCTGGCGGGGGCCGACCACGTTGCCGAAGCGGAACGCCGATGCGCGGATGCCGAACATGGCGCAGTATGACGCGATCAGCGCCTCGCCCGCCAGCTTGCTTGCTCCGTAGGTGGAAACCGGAATCATCGGGGCATGATTTTCGCTCGCCTCGATTTCGCCCAGATCGCCGTAGACGCCGCTGCCGGATGCATACAGCAGGCGCGGCGTGCCGTTCATCCGCATGGCTTCCAGCACCTGCTGGGTGAGATAGGTGCCTTCACGAAAATCGATATCCGGCTCCGTCGCCGCGCGCGCGATGTCCGGATTGGAGGCGAGGTGAATTACCGTCTCATGGGTGCGCATGGCTTCCCGCAGCCAATCGAGGTCTTTGACGTCGCCGCGGACCACGCGCAGCCGATGGTCGCTCGCGTGGTGCGCGTAATGCCATTCCCGCCCGGAGGAGAAATTGTCGTAGAGCGTGACCAGCTCAGTGGCGGAATCCGCCAGCAAGCGGTCCGTGAAATGGCTGCCGATGAATCCCGCGCCGCCGACGATGAAGTAGCGGCCGAATATCGGGGTCATCGCAGGGACTCCCATTTAGTGCCGCGGCGCTGCAGCGCGGGGTGGCTCACCAGCAGATGCCACACCACGGCGCAGATTCCTTCGGTGTGCGGCGTGATTCGTTCCGGCGACGCGATCGGGACCACGATGCAGGATTCAGCGGTCTGACGCGTATAGCCCCCGTCGCGGCCGACGATTCCAAAGATACGCGCGCCCGCCTGCGAAGCCGTCTCCAGAGCCTTCACGATGTTGACCGAGACGTTCTTCTCGCGGTTCCCTCCGCCCACTGAAAACACCAGCACCGCGTCGGCCGCGGTAATCCGCGAACCCTCCAGCCACGCCGAAAAACAGGTATCCCAGCCTTCGTCATTGGCGCGCGCGGTCAGTTCGCTGACATTGTCGGTGGGAGCATACGCCTCGAATCCGCATAGCTTGCGAAAGTCGTTCACCGCGTGCCCGGCGTGACCGGCCGAGCCTCCCACGCCCAGGATGAACAGTCGCCCGCCGCTTTCCCGCACATTTGCTAGCCCCGTCGCCATGGATTCGATTTCGTGCGCGTCCAGGCGGCGGAGGATATCGATGGCTTCCCCGAGATAGGCTGCCGCGAAGCTGAAGCTCGGCGCCGGTCCGGCGAGCGCCGTGGCCAGGTTGCTCAAGTCCGGATTCGCAGGAGGCTTAAGACTGCCGGGGTCAATTTGCCGCGCCGCCGGTTCCCGCAGGACGTGCACGCGGCTGTTGGTCAAGTTACTCACCTAATGGAGTTTCGACTGTAAGGCGTTAATTCTTTAGGAGCATCGGACCACTGCTGGAGCGAGTCGGGTGGTTCTCGCACAGGCACCTACAGAGAACAGCACCGGCTGGCGATTTAAAGACCAGGGCCGTTCTAAGGTACACGATGCTCATCACCCGCACTCCACTCCGGATCTCCCTAGGCGGGGGTGGCACGGACCTGCCGTCGTACTACGAACAGTTTGGCGGCTACGTCGTTTCGGCCGCCATTTCGCAGTACATCTTCATCGGGATCAACCGCATGTTCAGCGACGGATACCTGCTGAAGTATTCCGCCTTGGAAAATCCCCAGCAAGTGGAGGAGATCAAACATCCCATCTTTCGCGAAGTCCTGCGCCGCCATAACGGCGAGGGGCACCTGGAAATCGCCAGCCTGGCGGACGTGCCGGCAGGAACCGGACTAGGGTCGTCAGGCACCTTCACGGTGGGCCTGCTCAAGGCCATGTACGCGTTCAAGCGTCACCCCGCGGCGCCGGAGGTTCTGGCGGAGGAAGCCTGCGACATCGAAATCAACGTGCTCAAGCGCGCCATCGGCAAACAGGATCAATACATCGCGGCTTTCGGCGGGGTAACCTGCTTCGACTTCCGGCCGGATGGAACCGTTGGCGTCGAGCCGTTGAAAATTTCCAACGATACGCTGCTCGACCTGGAGCACAATCTACTGATGTTTTTCACCGGTTATTCGCGCCATTCGATCGGAGTGCTGGCCGACCAGCATGAGCGCTCCCGACAGGGCGACCGCAGCATGCTGGAAAATCTGCACTTCACTAAACAGCTTGGCCTGTCGGCCAAAGAGGCTCTGGAAGGCGGCAAGACGCGGTGCTATGCGGAACTGATGAAGGAGCACTGGGAGCACAAGCGCGCGCGGTCGCAGGGCATGACCAACGAAAACATCGACCGCTGGTATGAAGCCGGCATGCGCAACGGCGCGCTGGGCGGCAAACTGGTGGGCGCGGGAGGCGGAGGCTACCTGCTGTTCTACGCCGACGATCCCATGCGCGTTCGCCGCGCCATGGCTACCGAAGGCTTGAGCGAGTTGCGCTTCAGGTTCGATCACGACGGATCCACTGTGCTGGTGCGCGACTGAAGCGCTCGCTTAGCGCCGCTCCGGATAGGGAATCAACCTCAGAGGTTGCTTGTCAGGCTCGAGGAGCCACGCCTTGCGGTCCGGATAATAGCGGAGCAATTCCTGGTCCTGGGCCGGATCATCCATAGCGCGTGCCCAGACCGTTTGCGAGGCATCGATGTCCGCGCGGTTCCAGACCCATTCGTCGTGCACGCGGTGGTCCGGCGCGTAGCGCACGAATACCAATTGCTTGCCCGGCATCCGCGCTAATTCCTGTGCGATCTGGTTGCGAGCAAGCGCGAACGGCGAGACCTCGACCCCCAGCCGGAACAAGACGGAAAAACTAGCCGCAAATTGGTACACGAGCAGCGCCACGAGCAGACCGGCGAGCGCCGGGCCAAGAGATTTGCCAGCCGGGCGCCACGAGTTTAGCCGCGACAGGGTCTGGAGGAAACGCGCATAGAGCAGCCCAGCGACGGGCGCCGCATAGTGGGCGTAAAAGACGGTCTGAGGCGCGATGGCCACGAGCAAGAACACCGCAAGCAGCAGCACCGCAGCACGCTCCTGCCGGCTCCTGAGGGCGTACGGCCAGACCAGCGCCGGGATGAGGGCCGGCCAAAGTCCGAAGAGAAAGTTGTACACCTCCGAAAGCCTCTCCAGGGCCGCACTGAGCGGGTCCCTGCGGGTAGCGCGCCATTCCTCCAGGTAGAACCCGGAAAAGAGGTCCCGCATCATGGCGTGGCGATACGCCGGCTCTGGACGGAGCGGGAGAAACACGAAGTCCGGGCGGGGATTGTACTGCCTGTCGTACAAGGTGTGCGGCATCGTCAGCGGGTCCCCGGTAACGCGGTGGTCGACGTAGGCCACCGCCCCGAGGGCCGCCAGCAGAATCGGCAGCGAGGGGGCGGCCCTGCAAAGAAGGGGCGCGCGGGCTCCGGCTGGAAGCCGCCGCAGAGTCCAGGCGAGCAGGGCTACGGCCTCCGCGCCGAGCACGAAGCCTTCCCAGGGCCGCGAGTGCATGAGGATCGCGAGGCCGCCGGCCAGCGTGATCCAGTCCATGGTCCGCTGTCCCCGCCAGATTCGCACAATGGCACCCAGCACCAGTGCGCCGCCGATGGCAGGCACCGCCCCCCCCCAGTAGGAGTTCATCCAGTATCCGAAGATTCCGCAGTGCAGTGCGAACAGGAGCCCTCCCAGGAAGGCGAGGTTGGCGTTGACCCATCCGTACAGCATCCAACAAACCGCCGCGCACATCAGGCCCGCACTTAGATACACGCCGACCCAGGGCTGACCGAAGAACCTTTCTCCGAACGCGAGCATTATCCCTTGCAAGGCCGGGTACTTTGACGCGTAGGTTGGCTGCATCAGCTCATGCTCCGTCTCGAAGTGCTGCCACATGGGATGGGCCGGGTTCGTGAGGCGGCCAGAAGCATAGGTGTCCCCGGCAAGCAGGTAGCTGAACTCGTCGTCGATGGTCGGCAGGGGAGGCGGATCCCAAGGCAGCAGGGCCGCGCGAATTCCCAGCGTCAAGAAAAGCACCACCGCGCAGGCAAGCAGCTCTCGCTCCGCGACCCAGGCGAAGCCCTGGAGCAGGCGCGAGGAAAAGGACGGCGCGCGGCCAATACTGGTATCCACAAGAGCGAGGGTCATTGCGAAATGGTCTCCTTGCCCGGATAAGGGATCAGCCTCGGCGGCGAAGCATCGGCCTCCAGCACCCACGCCTGGCGATCGCGATAGTAGGCGAGTAGCTCCGCGTCACGCTGCGCGCCCATTTCGTGCGCCCAGATAATCGGCGACGCATCGATATCCGCCCGGTTGTAAATCCACTCTTCGTGGACCTTATGTTGCGGAGTGTAGCGCACCAGAACCAGTTGCTTGCCCGGCTCATGCTCCAATTGCCGGATCACCGCGGCGCGCTTCACCGTGAATTCGGACACGGGCGGGCGTTCGCGGACGAAGAACGTGAACGTGCTCACGAACTGGTAGCCACACAAGGTGACGAAGAACACCGCCACAGCGAAACCCACGGGCCTTCCTGACGGCCGCCAGTGGTACAGCCGCGACAGGGTTTGCAGAAAACGCGCGTACAACAGGCCGACGATCGGAGCAGCATAATGCGGCTCATTGCCGATCAGAGGGAGCAGCGCGATCACGATGAATCCGGCCAGCAGCCAAACCGTCAGCCGTTCCTCGGCGCTTTGAAAGCGATACGGCCAGATCAGCGGAAAGACCAATACCGGCCATAACCCGAAAAAGAAGTTGTACAGGTCAGACAGTTTCCCTAGGGCTGAATTCAGGACGTCGGTCCGAGTGGTCCGCCATTGCCAGACGTTCCAACCGGTGAAGACCTCGCGGATGGAAGCGTGCCGGTAAGCCGGCTCCGGGCGCAGCGGCAGGAATCCAAAGATCGGCGCGACTGCGTACTGCTGGTCGTACAAAGCGTGCGGCATGACGAGCGGACTGCCCGTGACACGGTAGTCGACGTAGGCAACCGCGCCGAGGGAAACCAGGAGAACGGCCACGGCCGGTATCGCCACACGCCTGCTTTGCGCGCGCAGAGCGGCCGGAAATTTGCGCCACATCCAAGCGAGCATCACCAAAGCCAGCGCGCCCAACACTGCGCCTTCCCATGGCCGCGAGTGCATCAGAATCGCCAGACCGGCCGCGGCAGCCATCAAATGCCCGGACTGCCCGCGCCGCCACACACGAATGAGCCCGCCCAGCACCAGCGCGCCGCCGATCGCCGGGACGGCTCCGCCCCAGTACGAGTTCATCCAATAACTGAAGATGCCGACGCGCAGCATGAACAGAATCGCGCCTAACAGCGCTGCGTTGGCTCCAAGCCAGCCCTGCAGCATCCAGCACACAAAGAAGCACATCAGGCCCGCGCTTAAGAACACGCCCACCCACGGCTGGTGGAAGAATTTCTCACCGAACGCCAACACCAGGCCTTGCAGCGGAGGGTACTTCGAGGCGTAGACCGGCTGCATCAACTCATGGATGGTCTCGAAGTGCTGCCACATGGCAGGGGTCGGATTCGCCAAGCGCCCGTGAGCGTAGGTATCGCCCGCGAGCAGATAACTGAACTCATCGTGCGCCGTCGGCTCAGGTACCGGAAATACCGGAAGCAGCGCGGCCCGAATCCCCAGGGTCAACACCAGCACCACCGAACACGCTAGTAAATCTCGCCGTGCGATCGACTCATAAGCCCGAAGCAGGCTGTGCCACAAGCCACGGGTCTCGACCGGCGCTGGAATCGAAATGGTGCTCACCGGCGAGCTTCCTTTTCCACATCGACTGCCGGATACGGCTCCAGCGACGGCGGAGTGCGATCCGGCTGGACTAGCCACACCCGGCGATCATGAAAATATTCGAGGAAGGGCCGGTCGTGTCCCGGATCCATTTCACGGGCCCAGACCACCTTGGAGCCGTCGATATCGGCGGCGTTGAACACCCACTCCTCCTGCGGGTTGTGCCCGGCGGCGTAGCGGACCAGCACGAGTTGTTTTCCCGGCAAAGCCTCCAAGCGCCGTTGCATCTCCGCGCGAGCCTCGCCAAAATGAGCCGAGCGGCTGGCGAGCACTTGGCTGAAACTATCGCGGCCGCTCAGGACAAACAGGGCGACCGCGGCCACCGCCGCGGCCTTCCCCCAAGGCTTGCGCAAGGAGCTGAGACCGGCGAGACCGTCCAGAAATCGCACGTAAAACACTCCGGCAAAACCGGCAGCGTAGTGGGGAAGAACCCCGATCAGCGGAGTGATCGAAAGAATCGCGGCGCCCATCAGCGCCAGTGAGACGCGGCTCATCGCGTTGGCAGTGGGCCACAGAAGCAGAGGAATCATCAGCGGCCAGGCTCCAAAAAAGAAGCTGACCACGATGTAGATTCGTGCCAGCCATTGCACCACGGGCTCGGCGTGCGACCCCTTCCACAGCTTGACGTCCCAACCGGTGTAGAAATCGCGCATCACGGCATGGTGGTAGACCGGTTCCGGCGCCAGGGGCAGGAACACGAACATGGAAGCCACTTCATACTGCCGGCTGTTCATCTGATAGGGAAGCGTCATCGCGTGGCCGGTGACGCGAATATCGTCATAATCGACCGCCGCCAGAGCCAGCGCCAGCACCGCGGCCGCCGGCAACGCAGTCCGCAGCAATGCCGGCCCAAGCGAGACCTCCGACCTACGCAGCAGCCATAAAAACGCGAGCCCGCTGCTGATCGCCACCACCATCGCGTCATACGGCCGCGAAAGGATCATCACGGAGATCCCCAGGGCCCAGGTCACCGAGTGCCGGTATTCGCGCTGTTGTGCGATGCGCGCCACCGCGCCGAACGCCAGCGCTCCTCCGATGGCGGGTACGGCTCCGCCTTCAAACGAATTCATCCAGTAGCTCAGCACGCCGATCCGGACGCTGAACAGCAGCGCGCCCAGCAATGCCCACTCCGCCGAAACCCAGCCTTGCAGCATCCAGCACACGGCCGCGCACATCAACGCGGAGCTCAATGCCGCGCCGATCCACGGTTGATGGAACAGCACCTCGCCCACGGCCAAAACCATGCCTTGCAGAGGCGGATATTTCGAGGAATAAGACGGCTGCTGAATTTCCTGAAATGTTTCGAAGTGCTGCCAGAACGGATGCGGCGGATTGGTGAGGCGGCCGTGCGCATATGTGTCGCCTGCCAGGAGGTAACTGAATTCGTCGTGGATGACCGGGTTCGGCACACCCAACCACGGCTGAAGCGCGAAGCGCAGGGTCAGGGTCAGCAGAAAGACAGCGGCACAGGCCAGACCCCGCCGGCGCGAGAAACTCGACCACGCTCCGAGCAGTCGCGGCACAAGCGTGGGTGTGGCTTTCACACCCTTAGATCGTCTGACCGGGTCGAAAGCTTAATACTTCGCTGCGCGGTCAGACTCCCGGCTTCACCACCATGCATTGCGTGTAGGCTAAAGGGAAGACGGCCACATTCCTATCCGAGAAAAACTCGTCGAATGCCCGCGACACACCCGGCGAGCTGGAATAGTCGTGCGAAATCAGAGCTCCTCCTGGAGTCAGTCTCGGCCAGAAGAAATCCAGGCCGCTCAGCGTACTCTCATACAGATCCACGTCCAGATGCACAAATGAGAATCGCACTTCCCGGACTGGCTCCGCTGTTTCCGGGAAGAGCCCCTTATAGAAGTGAAGATTCTGATAGGGCTTCAGATATCCTTTCACGTCTTCCAGCGACGACTTGTACGCCCCTTCGTAAAAGGCCTCGTCGTTTCCGGAAGGTTTCGGGAGGCCTTCAAAGGTGTCGAACAAATGAAACGGCTTGCCGGGCTCCGCCTCACGGATTATGCGTGATGACGCTCCCCGGTAGACGCCGACTTCCGCGATATGTCCGGGTATCTTTGCAAGCGCTCGCACGGTCCTGTAGATCTGAGCGCCTTCCACGTTGCTGAGCAGGGTGTCGCGCTCTTGCGATATCCGCTTGATCAGGTCCGACAACTGCCGGTCGTCGTCGAATGACGCCGGGATCAGCTGCATGTTCGACGCGCGCTCGAATGCCTGAATAGCGAAGCGCCGCACTGGTCTCATAAATCCAATGCTCGCGATCCGGCGGAGAACTTTCTTGCCAGGTTGATGCATTCCGCGCCGGTCCTGACCCGGCTGATCGAAGATCGGCGGAACGGCGCAGACCCTGTAGTACCCTCTCTGCCTAAGCTCTAACCACCGATGCCGAGCAGCTCGATCTGGAAGACCAGCGTAGCATTCGGCGGAATCGCGGAAGTCGGCGGATTCGCTCCATAGGCGATGGAAGCAGGGCACGTCAACTGCGCCTTGCCGCCCACCTTCATCTTTTGAACGCCTTCGGTCCAGCACGGAATCACCATGTTCAGCCCAAAGCTGATCGGCATGCCGCTCTTGTAGGAACTATCGAATTCCGTGCCATCCGTAAGCATTCCGCGGTAGTTGACCTTGACGGTATCGGTGGCCTTCGGCGATGGTCCCGTGCCGGCCTTCAGCTCCTTGTAGATCAGTCCGCTGGCGGTCTTCACCGCGCCGGGCTCCGCGGCTGCTTTTTCAAGGAAGGGGTCCGCGGCCGGGGCCGCGGGGGCCGGAGCGGATGCAGCCGAAGCCGAAGCGGAGGCTACCGCATCGCTAACGGCTTTCTGCGCATCCGGCGAGGGCGAGGACGAACAGGACACGAGCACGGCCGCAAAAACGGCCACAAAAAGGAGACGCATAACTTTAAAGAATACCATCGCCTCGTTCGTCACAACCGAAGGCGCGATGGCGAAGCTTTGATGGCGCGCTCGAAAGCCCAGCCGCGAATCTGGTTGATCTGCTCCTTCATCGTGCGCGAGAGCGGAACCTGCTTGACAGCGATGTTGATCAGGTCCTGCTCCACCACCTGCCGGTCGGCGAGCTTGGCCCGGGTGATCGCCGAGACGACGCATTGCTCCACTTCCGCTCCGGTCCACCCGGTGGTGAATTGCGCGAGCTTCTCCAAGTCGATATTGGAAATGTCCACGCCGCGGCGGGTCAAGTGAATCCGGAAGATCTCGATGATTTCGTCTTCGTGCGGAATATCGACGAAGAAAACTTCATCGAAGCGGCCCTTGCGGATCATTTCGGCGGGCAGCAGGTCGATGCGGTTGGCCGTCGCGGCGACAAACAATCCGCGCGCCTTTTCCTGCATCCAGGTCAGGAAGAATGCAAAGATGCGGCCCTGTTCGCCGCTGGATTCGGTGGAGGTAATGCCCATCTCGATTTCGTCGAACCACAACACCGCCGGCGCCATGTCCTCCATCATCTTGCACGCGGCGACGAAGGCGCCCTCGGGCTTGCCGTGACGGCCCGAGAAAATCTCGATCATGTCGATGCGATAAAGAGGAAGCTGGAATTGATTGGCGATGGCCTTCACCGAAAGGCTCTTGCCGCAACCTGGAATGCCCATCATCAATAACCCCTTGGGCACAATCTCCGCGCTTAAGGTATCGCGCAGCTCGAACAGCTTGCGCCGCTCGATCAGCCACGACTTTAAAACTTCAAGTCCGCCCACATCGCTCAACTGCGTGCCCTCGGAGATGAATTCGATCACCCCGCTGCGGTTCACCAGCAGGCGCTTTTCTTCGAGCAAGGCGGGCAAGGATTCCGTGCCGAGCGCGTGGCCGGCAACTTGAGCGCGCCGCAGCGCGTACCCGGCTTCATCCAGAGTCAGTCCTTGAAGCGCGTTCGCGAACTGGAGCCCCGTTTCCTCGTCGATATCCGGGATTCGCCGGCGCACGAACTCCGCCAGCTCCACACGATCCGGCTGGCGCAGTTCGATAAACATCATGCTGCGCTCGACCTCTTCGGGAATGAAGCGCACTGGCGAGGAGATCACCGTGAATTTGTCCTGGTCGATGCACCGTTGATACACGTCGCGCAGCCGGCGGCGAGTCTCCGGCGATTCGCGCAGCGCTTCGTGAAAGTCGCGGAGATGGAAGATCGCCGAGCCCTGGCGGGCAATGATGAAATCGAGCGCGGCACGCGGGGATTCGGTTCCCGGCTGGGGGGTCTCGCCTACCCGATGCATGCCCTCGGTGAGGCTCCAGCTCCAAACCGGAAGCGGATCGGCCGGGCGGAGGCTACACGAGACATCGCGCAGAGCTTGTGTCACGCGCTGCTCTTCGGTGGTGCGGACGTAAGTGAGCGGGCGGCCGGACTGGAACACTTCGCGCAGAGTCTTGGCCGCGCGGCTCTCGGTCCGCGGCTGGGCCGGATCAACGCTGAGTTCGGGCGACATCTCTCTTCATTATGACGAGCGGAAGGCGTGGAAAGTCTGTCCATGCCTCCCCGTGAACTTCACGCCAGTATACTGAAGGCATGAAGTTCCGCGTGGTGATCGAATACGACGCAGAAGTGAAGGCATTCTCGGCCGTTTGTCCGGAACTGCCCGGCTGCGCGTCGGCCGGCGACACCGAAGAAGAAGCGCGCCGCAACATCAAAGAGGCAATCGAGCTGTATCTTAAGCCGTCACACATTGAGCTCCCACGTGACGCCAAGGTAGCCGAGGTTACGGTTGGGTGAGCGGGGAACGCCTCGTCTCAATGCGCGGGAAGTAATCGCGATTCTGAGGCGGCACGGCTTCGAGATGGCCGGCCAGTCCGGCAGCCATCAGAAGTGGAGAAACCCAGTGACAGGCAAACAGGTGATCGTCGCCGATCACCGCGGCAAGACCTTCCAGCCGGCACTCTTCGGTCGATCATCGCGGGGTAGCGGAATCCCGCCGGCGGGTTGGCTCGATTAGAAAGGCCTGGAGCGAGGTCGCCGGCTACGGCATGCGCGGAATACCTCCGGATCTTAGTCGCGCGGCAGTACTGCAGTTCG
This sequence comes from Bryobacteraceae bacterium, assembly GCA_030041495.1. GTDB lineage: Bacteria > Acidobacteriota > Terriglobia > Bryobacterales > Bryobacteraceae > Palsa-187. The sequence goes on from JASHNT010000141.1 coordinate 147,593, forward strand.
CGGCCGGTCCGGCCAGTGAAGCTGCACAACCGCGCCCGTGTCGAGTTCGGCCGCACGCTCCTTCAACGCCTGAATCAGCGCGGCGCCTCGCGACTCCGGTACCAACGGCTCACCGCGCAGCAAAATTACGCTGGGTTTACCAGCAGGGGTATGGATAAGAATTCGAGGGATATCCAGATCGTTGGTGAGCAGCGCGTACGTGTGCAGTCGCGCATATTCGCAAACGGCGGAATCCGGTGCGGCCGGCGAGCCGATCTCCGACCAATGGATCACCTCGTGACCGGCCGATGCGAGGGCCGCCACCCAACGCAGTGTCAGATTCATATCGATAAGCAGCCGCATCGATCAGCCGGCTAGAGGAAGTTCGCGTCCCGGAGCAAGGTTGGCGACATAGTCCAGGGCTTCGCGGATGTCTTCCTCTTCCAAGTAAGGAAAATCCTCTAATAGCTCGGATATAGACCGGCCCACGCCGATCGATTCCACGATCATTCCTACCGTGACGCGCATTCCGCGGATACACGGCTTTCCGTTCATGACTTCGGGATCGAGCGTAATCCGCCACAGCTCCTGCACAGGGCCCTCCTGCACAGAGCCATGATAGCGCACGCTTCCGGCATGCTCCGCCGCGATGGCCTATCCCGGCGGCCTTCGCGGAACCCAGCAAATCGGCGAGTGGGTCATCACCGTTTCCCCGTGCTGATTGCGCGTCGTGATCAGAAACTTGACCGTGCCGTAACGCGGGTTGGACTCAGACGGCTTGGTTGCGACCACTTCCATATCCACGTGCAAAGTATCGCCAGGGCGCACCGGCTGATGCCAACGCAGATTCTCGACGCCCATGCCCAGCACTTCGGTATCGCCCAAAGGTTTCGCCAGTGCGATTTGCCGCATCACCAGCGCCGCCGTGTGCCATCCGCTGGCGATCAGCCCTTTAAATCGCGTCTCTGCGGCAAACGCCGCATCCATGTGCATCGGCTGAGGATCGAAGGCGCGCGCGAACGCCAGGATATCGGCTTCCGTTACTTCCACAGATCCGCCGGGAAAATGGTCCCCTGGAGAAACATCCTCGAGGTACCGGTTCACAGTTTGAGCAGAGCGCGCAGGCGCTTGGTCTGGACTCGGCTCACCGGGATCTCGGATTGCTTCTTATCGTCCATGCGGAGCTGAAAACTCGATTTGAACCACGGCACTACTTCCCTGATGCGGTGGATGTTGACCAAGTAGGAACGGTGCACCCGCCAGAACGTCTCCGGATCGAGGTTGGATTGCAGCTCCTCGATAGTCCGGTAGTTGGACTGGCCCTCCAGATTGGTCGCAACCACGGTGATCAATCCGTCTTCGATGGTCGCGTACACCACTTCCCGCGCATCCACGATGAAGTTGCGCTGATTGCTCTTCACCAGCAGCTTGGTGCGCTGCAGCGTGGGCTTGGGCGGAGGCAGTTCCGGAGGTGCGGTCTTGGCTCGTTCCGTGATGCCCCGCCGCGCGCGCTCCACCGCCATGGCCAAGCGGTCCTTTTCCAGGGGCTTGAGCAAATAATCCAGAGCCTCCCAGCGGAAAGCCTCCACCGCGTACTGATCGTACGCCGTGACCATCACGAAGTGAGGCAGCGGAACGCCCGATTCGCGCGACGACTCGCGCAAGCGGCGGATCACGCCCAGCCCGTCCAATCCGGGCATCTGCACGTCCATGAAGACCAGGTCCGGTTCCAGATCCTCAATCAGTTTGAGCGCCTCCAAACCGTTTGTCGCCGTGGCTGCGATCTCGATCTCAGGAAAGTCGCGAAGCTGGTAGGCCAGCTCATCGGAAGCAAGCTTTTCGTCGTCCACCAGGATCGCGGTGATGGTGGCGACGGTGCGATTCGGCATTACAGCTCTTAGTATAACGGCGCGCGGCAATCCGCTGTGCTATATTCCCTGCATGACTTTCCGCAAGGGCGTCTATATTGTGCCCACTACCCGTTGGTACATCGAACGCACGGTCTGGCTGATTGCGGGAATCGTGCTGCTGGCAAGCTCTGCGCTGGCTCTGTTCGTAAATCGTCTATGGATTCTGGGAGTCACCGCGACTGGCCTGGTTTCGATCAACGTCGCGTTCACAGGTTTTTGCCCGGTGGGCAACGTCCTGCGCCTGTTCGGATTCACACCCATGCTCGGCTCCGCTACGCCGAAGCGATGGAACTTATATTTCATGCAAACCGACCGCTGGTATCTGGAACGCCGCATCTATGTCGCGGTGGGGTTCAACATCTCGACGGCCTCGCTGCTGATGTTGACCTACAGCGCATGGTGGTCCGCGTTCACCATCTTTGTCGGCGGCGCGATGGTGTGGTTCGCGGCAACCGGCTTCTGCGTAATGGCCAACGCGCTGTACTTCCTGGGCGCGGAGCCGCGCTTGACCCCTGAAACCGCGCCTTCCGCCCGCTGCGAGGAATGCGGACTTTCTCAGGTTTGCGTGGGCGGGCATAAACACAAGGACGCGCGGGCGCTGGTACTTCTCAACGGCTGAAACCGCCTAAGCCGATTTCAGTTTTGATGAACCCCTGAGGGTGTGGTAGACTTCCGCCCATACGATCCGTTTGGCATTTATGCCGGCGGTAAGCAGCCTAAGTAACGGAGGGAAAGTGAAACATTTTATCGGAGGAATGGCGCTAGCCATCGGGTTGGCCTGCGCCGGATGCAGTTTCAGGCCCGCGGGGCCGCTTCAGCACGACAGCAAAGACGTTGATCGCGACAATGCCGAATTCGTGCGCGTCAACTTGAATATGCGCGCCGGGGATCTCCGCATCGACCCTGGAACGGACAAACTGGCCAGCGCAACGTTCGACTACAACGTTGCGGAGTGGAAGCCGGAGGTGACCTATAGCAGCTCCGCGGGCGTAGGCAGTCTTACCATCACCCAGCCGGGCCATAGTTCGTCCCACCTGAGCAACACGAGGAACGACTGGAACATCCGCCTGAATCAGGGCGTGCCGCTGGAGTTCCACGTCCACATGGGCGCGGGCGACGCGAATCTCAACCTTGGCGGCCTAACCCTGCAGCGCGTCGAACTGGAGATGGGGGCGGGCGATCTCAACATGGACCTGCGCGGCTCGCCCAAGACGAGTTACGACCTAAAAATTCGCGGTGGAGCCGGCGATGCCACCATCAATCTGCCGGACAGCGCCGGCGTGGATGGAACCGCGACCGGAGGCATCGGCGACATCAGCGTGGCCGGCCTGCACCAGGATGGGCATCGTTACTACAATGACGCTCTTGGCAAATCGAACGTGACCATCCATATGGACATCCAAGCGGGCGTGGGCGACCTCCACCTGATCTCAGGAAAATAGCCGAGGGCTACCGCGGCCTGATCGGGTCGCTGTTCTCATAGCGGAGCTTGTCCGTCTCCCAGCCGTCCGGGGTCAGGAACATCGCACCCTCTTTCGTTGCCTTCTCGACTTCGACCGTTGTGGACTTCTTCTTGGTAATGCCGAAGTAGGCTCCGGCTGCGCCGATCAACTCCCACAATGCGTAGTCTCGAAGGCTTTGGAGCCAGCCAGGAATGTTCTTCGAGAACGGCGTCGGATCCATTGCGGCTATGATACAACGGCCTGAGCCGATTCGCGCCATGATGGAGGTATGAAATCTTGGGCGCTGCTGCTGATCGCGCCGGTGGTTTTCTTGCAAGACGCCTTCGGACAGGACGCTAAAGAGATCATCCGCCGATCCGTCCAGCACGACCTGCTCAACTTTGAGCGCCTCAAGAACTACACCTACCAGGAGCACGACGACATCAAATCCTTCGACCGCCACGGCACGCTCAAGAAGACCGAGAAGGAAACCTACGACGTGATGATTCTGGGCGGCCGCGATTATGAGCGCCTGATCCAGCGCGACGACAAACCGCTCTCCACCAGGGACGCGCGCAAAGAAGAAGAAAAAATGGACAAGGAGCTCGACCGGCGCGAGCACGAATCCCCCGCCGACAAAGCGAAGCTCGCGAAGGAACGCCAGGCCCAGCGCCAGTTCCTCGATGAGGTGCCGGAGGAGTTCAGCTTCAAATTGCTGGGTGTCGAAAGCGTCAGCGGCAAGTCTGCGTGGGTGATCTCGGCCGAGCCCAAGCCCGGCTATCGCCCCAGGGCTCGCGGCGCGAAGCTAATCCAGAGCATGCGCGGCAAAGTCTGGATCGACCAGGGCGAATATCAGTGGGTCAAAGTGGAAGCCGAAGCCACCGGAAAACTCTCCTACGGCTTTGGCATGCTCAAAATCTATCCTGGCGCGACGGTCGCTTTTGAACAGACGCGTGTCAACGACGAGGTCTGGCTGCCGGCGCACGCCGACATTCGCCTCAACGGCCGCGCCGCGCTGCTGCTGCCCATTCGCGACGAGATCGACATGCAGTTTCACGATTACCGCAAGTTTGAGGCTGAATCGAAAATCGTCGCCGTACAGCCGCAACAGTAAGCCGTGTTCGAGCCTAAGCCAGACTGTCCAGCGATTCCTTGGCGAACGACAGCACCGCCGCAGGCTTCTCCGAATGCGCCGGCAGCGGCAATCGCAACACTCCAGCGGGCGTGAACTGAGCCCCCGCATTGTGTGAAACCAGGGCCATCAGCCGCGCGGGTTCGATCTTGGACGCCGGGTGGAACTTGATATTGAGCGCGCCGCTGCGCCGGTCGATGGCTTCCACTCCGACGTGCTGCGCTTTGGTCTTGAGCAGTGCGAACTGCACCAAAGTTTCCACGGCCTCGGGCGCCGGACCGTAACGGTCCGCCAGGTCTGCGCGAATTTTTCCGGCTTCTTCCAGGTCGCGGATATCGGCGATGCGCTTGTAGGCGCGCAGTCTCTGCTGCTCGTCGGCGATGTATTCGGCGGGAATGCGAATGTCCAGGCCCAGATTCAATGCCGAGTGAACCTCCAGCGGCCGTTCCTCGCCCTTCAGATCCTGGATGGTCTCCTCCAGCAGGCGCAAATACGTGTCGAACCCAACCGCTTCAATGTGCCCGTGTTGTTCGCCGCCGAGGAGGTTGCCTGCTCCGCGAAGCTCCAGATCCAACGCAGCAATTTTGAATCCCGCACCCAAGTCCGAAAACTCGCGCAGAGCCGCCAGCCGCTTGCGCGCGATTTCGGCCAGCTCCGTGTCCTGCGGCACAAGCAGGTAGGCGTAGGCTCGGCGGTTCGACCGGCCCACTCGGCCGCGAAGCTGGTACAACTCAGAGAGGCCGTAGCGCTCGGCGTGCTCGATGACCATGGTGTTGGCGAGTGGAATGTCGAGCCCGTTTTCCGCGATCGTCGTGCAGACCAGTACGTCGAATTCGTGGTGCATGAACGCCAGCAGCACTCGTTCCAGCTCTTTCTCGTCCAACTGGCCGTGACCCACGCCCACTCGGCAGCCGGGAACGAGTTCCTGTATCCACGCCGCGCGCGCGAAGATGGAATCCACACGGTTGTGGATGAAGTATACCTGGCCGCCGCGGGAAAGCTCCTGCTCGAGAGCCGCGCGAATCAGCTCCGGCTCGAAATGTGCCACCACGGTGTGGATCGCCAGGCGGTCCTTGGGAGGGGTCTCGATCACGCTCATGTCGCGAATGCCCAGCAGTGACATGTGCAGCGTGCGCGGAATTGGCGTCGCGCTCATTGCCAGTACATGAACGTTCGTGCGCAACTGCTTCAACCGCTCCTTGTGGCGCACGCCAAAGCGCTGCTCCTCGTCGACGATCAACAGCCCCAGGTCGCGGAATTGTATGTCCTTGGAAAACAGGCGATGCGTTCCGATGGCGATGTCCACCTTGCCCTCGACCAGATCTTCGATCGATGCTTTCATCTCTTTAGCGGGCGTCAGCCGCGAAAACATTTCCACGCGCACGGGAAAAGCGGCAAAACGGCGTTTGAATGTTTCGTAGTGCTGCAGCGCCAGCACCGTCGTAGGCGCGAGCACGGCCACTTGCTTGCCGTCACCCAAAGCCTTGAACGCCGCCCGCATCGCGACCTCGGTTTTGCCGAAACCCACATCGCCGCACAACAAACGGTCCATGGGATGCGGGGATTCAAGATCCCGTTTGATCTCCTTTGTGGCCTGAAGCTGATCTTTGGTTTCGGCGAACTCGAAGGAGTCTTCGAATTCGCGCTGCCAGTTGGAATCCGGCGAAAAAGCGAACCCCTCGGCCATGCGACGCTCGGCGTAGAGCTTCAACAGCTCATCCGCCATGTCGCGCATTTTCGCTTTGACGCGGGATTTCTTCGCGGTCCAGCTTGCGCCGCCCAGTTTGTCGAGCGGCGGCGCAGCATCCCCGCCGCCGCGATACTTCTCCACCAGGTCCATACGCGTCAGCGGGACGTAGAGCTTGGCGTCGGCGGCGTATTCAAGGAGCATGAAATCGCCTTTTTGTTCGCCCTGCACAATCTCACGCAAACCCGCAAAACGCCCGATGCCGTGCGTGGCGTGGACCACGTAATCGCCAGGCTTGAGATCGGCCAGATCGGAGGCAAACGCGGCAAGTTGCTTCTTGGTCGCGCCCGGTCTGGCAACCATCTCCGAAACATCGAAAAGATCCTCCATGCCGATGAAGGCAACCTGAGAATCAGGGAAGACCACGCCGCGGCGCACCAGGCCCTTGATCAGATACGTGCTGGCGACGGGCCCGGCGAGATAGGCCCGTTCCGCCAGATAAGGCGACGCTGCTTCATCCGGCGCAAGACCCAGTTGGAACGGCACGGAGTATTCGCGCAGGATGTCGGCCAGGCGCTCCAATTCGCCCGCGGTTGGCGCGAAGAACGCCACTCTATAGCCCTGCTCCACCATCGTGCGAGCCTCGGCGATCGCCACTTGCATGTTGCCGTGAAACGCCAGTGACGGCCGGGTTGCGATGCGCGGATGCGTTGGATCGAGATCCAGTTCCCGAAGTTCAACACACGGATGCGATGCCACGCCGGATTCAAACGGCTCCCCTGCGAAAACATTTGCCTCGGCCAGCTCCGGAGCCTGAAGCTGATCGAGACGTTTCCAGATGCGTTCGGCCGCGGACTTCAGTTGCTCCGGTTCATCCAGAATCACAATGGCGTCCGTTGCCAAATCGAGCAGCGATTGCGGGCGAGGCTCACTCAACGCGGCCGAAAACTCCCAGCCAGGGAAGATATTTTGGTCCTGCGACCGCGGCTGCTCGGTTAGAGGCAGAATCTGCGCCTCCGAGAGTTTCATCACGGAGCGCTGCGATTCCACTTCAAACCTGCGGATCGATTCAATCTCATCGCCGAAGAACTCGACGCGCAGCGGCCGCGCACTCTCCGCGCCATAGACGTCCAAAATCCCTCCGCGCACCGAATACTCACCGACCATTTCGACGGGATCCCGCCGCGAATACCCAATCGATTGAAGGTGCGCCTCGATGGCGTCGAGCGGAAGCTCCTCGGCGACGCGCAGATCCAGCGCGAGCCGGCGGTAATAGGCCGCGTCGTGCACGCGCAACAACGCGGAGCCGACCGGCGCGATGGTGATGGGCGCGGTGCCCGTGGCCATGCGCCACAGCCCGATCGCACGCTGCTCGGCGATCTCGGTATGCGGCGAAAGCTTCTGCCCAGGCAGCACGTCCCAGGCGGGCAAAAGCTGCGGGCGGCCGGCTTCCGCGCGCGCGATCAGCAAGCCGAAGAACGCCTCGCACAGCTCGGTCAACAATTCCGCGCGCTGGTTGCCGTCGGCCAGCACGAGAAGAGGCTTTTCCGTCGCCTGCCAGGCCAGCACCAAATACAAAGCCTTGGCAGCCGGAGTCAGCCCGGAAAGCGCGAGGGGCCCAAGCTCCCTCCGCACCAGCTTGGCGATCAGGTCCTGAAACGCCTCATGCCGATTCAGCGTGTGGAACAGATCGCGGACCGCCGGATGGGTCACGGCCGGCGCTGCGAGACCGCCGCTTCTTGTGAACCCGCCGCGCAAGGTTGCCGGGCCAGAAGCTCCTTTTCGATATTAGTGGTGGAAAAACCGGGCTCGAGTGAAAGCAGCACCACCTTGCCGCCCGCGGCCTCCACCTCTTCCCTGCCCGCGACGAAATGCGCCCAGTCCGCGCCTTTGATAAGAATGTCCGGCAGAATCTCCGCGATCAACTCGCGCGGTGTATCTTCGTCGAACAGAACCACAGCGTCTACTGCTTCGAGCGACGCCGCCATGCGGGCGCGCTCCATCTCCGGAATCAGCGGGCGCGACGGACCCTTGAGCCGGGCGACGCTCGCATCGGTGTTCAACGCAAGAATCAGCACATCGCCCAAGGAGCGCGAGCGCTCCAGCAAGCGGATGTGGCCGGGATGCAGCAGGTCGTAACAGCCGTTGGTGAAGACGACGGTCTGGCCCGCGGCTCGCCACCGCGCGCGGGCTTCCTTGAGCTCCGAACGAGTATAGAAAACTCCCATGGGCAGGTTCTTCCATTCTACGCAGGACAACGCGCATAGGGATTGCGCTGAGGTTTAAAATAAGTCCAGGATGTTTCAGCCGCATCAAAACCTGAGCGATCACATCAACGGCAATATTATCCGCAGTGAGATCGAAGGCGGCGTTTACTTGCGCGACTTGCCGGATGAAGCCGAGCTGGAAGTGGTCACCCAGAACCGTCCCTACACTCTGGTGGTGCGGCAGGATGGATCGGCGCTGATCTCCGGACATCCCGAATTTTGCCCTGAGCCGGTGCTGGTGCGCATCACCGGATCCAACTGGGGCGGGTCGATGCTGAAGGCCGCTTACCTTGGCCGCGGAATGCACATGGAATTCCGGCATCCCGGATACCAAGGGCCCATCGTGACGTCGCGCATTGTCGATATCCGCGTGCGCGACCGGGCGGCGTAAGCAGCTTAGCTAAAGTCTCTCTACTGCTGCTTGCGGATCAGCCCGTCAACAAAGGTGATCAGCGTGTTGAGGGGTTCGTCCGTATGCTGGCCCATTTCAGCCAGCTTGTCGACTCGAACTGTCAGCTTATTCAGACGATCGGCCAGTACCACTTGCACGGCGAGCAGTTGCTTGTGCTCTTGCCGAAATAGCTCGTGATCCTTTACAAAAAGCTCAAGGGCACGGTCGAGGCGGCCGCTTCCATTTTAGCCGGCCATGACGGGAGAATCCCTTTTCTATAGTGTCTCACCGACCAGAACTTTCTCCACCAGAGCGCCCATGCGGTCGACGGTGAAATCCGGAGGGGCATCCGCGAAAGTCTCCGGCTGAAAGCCCCACGTCACGCCACACGCTTGCACGCGAGCGTTGCGGGCGGTGCGCACATCCGTCGCGCTGTCGCCCACCATCATCGTACGCTCGCGCGCGGCGCCGGACTCGGCGACCAGGGCATCGATGCCGCGCGGGTGCGGCTTTTTCTCCTCGAAGCTATTGCCTCCATAAATCCGGAAGAAATTCATTTCCAATCCCAGGCCTTCCACCAACTGGACGCTGAAGCGCACCGGTTTATTGGTCAGGATGGCCAGCGGGACTCCGGCGTGGTGCAGCCGGTCGAGTCCTTCACGCACGCCCGGATACACGGTGGTCGCGTCCAGCATGTGCTCGCGATAGTAGTCCAAAAAATAGCGCAAAGCCTCAGCAAGCCGCTCTTGGCTCGCTTCGGGCAGCATGCGGCGAACCAATGTCGGCGCGCCGTCTCCCACATACGACGAAACGATTTCCAGCGACAGAGGCGGCAGGCCCGCCCAGGCTCGCGTGGCGTTGACGGAACTTGCCAGGTCGCGCTTGGAATCGATCAGCGTGCCGTCGAGGTCGAAAATCAGGAGGTCGGCGCTGCTCATATGACCTCCTTCTTCCCAAACCGCTGGGGCTCGGCCTTAGTTCCTCGGTCTTTCTTGCGCTGAGCTTTTCTAACCTCCTCATCCCAGTCCTTGCGAATCTCATTCACGCCGTCCAGAAAAGCATCCTTCAGGTCCGCGGGAGCCAGCGATGCGAACAGATTGGACGCATCCACCGCGTATGGCAGCAACCTGGAATTGACCATCCAGTTGGGAAGCGGCTTGGGACTAAACGCCAGCAGCACGGCGACGAAGGCAACGTCAATCACCGCTCCGCGCACCAGACCAAAGACCCCTCCCAGCAAGCGGTCAAGGAAGCTAAGACCGGTCCACTTGAAAAGGGTCGCGACGATCTTGGCCAGGAGCGCTCCGAGCATCACAATCGCCCAGAAAATCGACAGAAATCCGAAGATATTCGATAACGCAGGAGAGCCCACGAATTTGTGAAACCAGGCCGCGGGTATGCCGTAGAACCAGAATCCGAACAGCACGCCGGCGATGGCCGCGCAGAAGCCGATGCCCACGCGCGCGAAGCCGGCCGCGAATCCGGCCAGGATGGAAGTGCCGGCGATCAGCACCAGCAGGATGTCCAGCAGGCTCACGCGGGCAACTCCAAGCTGCGGCCGGTGAGGGCACGATACGCTTCCTTGTATTTCTCACTGGTCCGCCGCGCAACCTCCTCGGGCAAACCGGGCGCAGGCGCTTGTTTGTTCCAATGAATTGACTCCAGATAATCCCGCACGTACTGCTTGTCGAAGGAAGGCTGGCTGCGGCCCGGCTCATATTGATCCGCGGGCCAGAAGCGCGAGGAATCGGGCGTGAGCACTTCGTCGGCTAGCACGATGTTTCCGTCCACAACGCCGAATTCGAATTTCGTGTCGGCGATGATGATGCCGCGCGTCCGGGCGTAATCCGCGGCGCGCCGGTACAGAGCCAGCGTAAAGTCGCGCAGCTTCGCCGCTGTCTCCGCGCCCACGACTTGCGCGGCTTGCTCGAATGAAATATTTTCGTCGTGACCGCTGGTGGCTTTGGTCGCGGGAGTGAAGATGGGCTCTGAAAGCGCTTGGGATTCGCGCAGGCCAGGCCGCAATGCGATGCCACATAGTTTTCCCGTGCGCTGGTAATCCTTCCAGCCGGATCCCGCCAAATATCCGCGCGCCACGCATTCCACCGGAAACATTTCGGCCCGGCGCACCCACATGGACCGTCCGGCGAATTCGGACGGCAGCGCGCTCACATCCGCGCTGAGAAAATGATTCGGCACAACCGGGCGCAGAAAATCCAGCCAGAACAAGGTCATCTGGGTCAGAATCCGGCCTTTGTCCGGAATGCCGCTGGCCAGAATGAAATCGAATGCGGAGATGCGGTCGGTGGCGACAATCAGCAGCCGCGGGCCATACTCATACACATCATCCTCATACACGTCCCGCACTTTGCCGCGCGCCAGCAAACGATACCCGGGAAGATTCGACTCGAGCAGGATTTTCGGTTCTTGTGCCAAACCCAATTATACTGAGGGATTCGCATGCTCCTGTCGATTTTGATCCCTGTGTACAACGAACGCACCGTGGTGGAGCGGAGCCTTGCTGCGGTGCTGGCCGCTCCCCTGCTGGAGCACATGGATCGTGAGCTGGTCATCGTAGACGATTGTTCCACCGACGGAACAGGGCTGATTCTGGAGCGTCTGGCCGCGGCCGATTGCCGAATCAAGCTGCACCGGCACGCCGTGAATCAAGGCAAGGGTGCCGCGGTGCGCACGGCCATCGAAAAGGCCTCCGGCGATTTTTGCCTGGTGCAGGACGCCGACATGGAATACGATCCCGCCGAGTATCCCAAACTGCTGCGGCCCCTTCTCGACGGGCGCGCCGACGCCGTGTTCGGATCGCGTTACCTGGCCGGCGAGCAGTCCCGCGTGCTGCCCTTTTGGCACTCCGTAATGAATAAAGGCCTCACGCTGTTCTCCAACATGTTCTGCAACCTCAGCGTGACCGACATGGAGACGTGCTACAAAGTCTTTCGCACCGATCTGCTTAAGAGCATCCCCATCCGCTCCAACCGCTTCGGCTTTGAGCCGGAGATCACCATGAAGGTCTCCAAGCGGAAACTGCGCGTCTATGAAGTGCCCATCAGCTACCATGGCCGCACTTACGAAGAAGGAAAGAAGATCGGCTGGAAAGATGGTCTCAAGGCCATCGGCGTGATTCTGTACTTCTGGATGATCGACGACCTGTACGTGCCGTCCTACGGCCGCGGTCTGTTGAACAGCCTCACTGGCACTCCACAGTACCTGAGCTGGCTAACGCGCGTGCTGCGGCCGTACTTGGGCGATACCGTATTTGAAGCCGGCGCAGGCTTGGGCAACATGACCGGCCGGCTGATGGGCCGGAAGCTACGTTACGTCGCAGGCGAAAAAGACGCGCTGTATCTGCACGCGTTGCGCAATCGCTTCTTGAGAACGCCTAACGTGACCGTGTGCCGGCTCGACCCGGAATCGCCTGCCGATTTCGAGCCATGGCGGGGCCAGTTCGAAACCGTTCTGTGCGTGAATCTGCTGGAAACGGTGGAAAATCCGAAGACTGTTCTGCAGTCGATGGCGTCCTGTCTTAAGCCCGGCGGAGCCTTGGTGACGCTGGTGCCACAAGGCAGCTCGCTATTCGGCACTTTGGACCAGGGTATGGGAAACAAGCGCCGCTTCGATGCTGCGCAGATGGCCTCGATGCTCTCAGAGCTGGGTTTTGGCGTTGAGCACGAACATCAGGTCAACAAAATCGGCGCGTTGGGCTGGTGGTTTTCTTCGCGCGTGCTGCGCCGTTCGCACATCAGCCGGCCTGCCCTGAAGCTGTGGGACAAATCCGTGTGGCTGCTGCGGCGGATCGATGCCCTGCTTCCCTGGGACGGTCTCTCGCTGGTGGTGGTGGCCCGATACACTGGAAAGTAAATGCCCGCATCCACAAAATTTGTCGTGACGGGCGGCGCGGGATTTATCGGCTCTACGCTGGTGCGTAGGCTGCTGCGACTGGGTCCCGTCGCCGTAATCGATAACCTGCTCACCGGCCGTGAACGCAACCTCGAAGAAGTCCGCGGTCAGATCGAGTTTCACAACACCGACATCCGTGATGCCAAGGCCGTCGCACCGTTAATCGCAGGCGCCGATACAGTTTTTCATCTCGCCGCGATCCCATCCGTGCCCCGCTCCATTGACGATCCCGAGCCGTCGCATGAAGTCAATATCGATGGCACCTTCAATGTTTTTCGCGCGGCGGCACAGGGCGGCGTGCGGCGCATTGTGTATGCAGCGTCGTCCTCGGCTTACGGCGACACACCCACGCTTCCGAAAACCGAATCGATGACTCCCGCACCGAAATCGCCCTACGCGGCCCAGAAACTGATGGGTGAATACTACGCATCCGTGTTCTATTCCTGCTTCGGCATTGAAACCGTGTCACTGCGCTTCTTCAATGTCTACGGACCGCGCCAGGACCCCTCCAGCCCTTACTCCGGCGTACTCAGCCTCTTTATGAAGCACCTGCTCAACCGCACAACGCCAACGATTTTCGGCGACGGCGAACAAACCCGTGATTTCACCTACGTCGAAGATGTCGCCGGGCTGTGCTACAAGGCCTCGCAAGCTCCGGGTGTGGCCGGCAAGATGTACAACGCCGGCAACGGCGGGCGCTATTCGCTGAACTTCATCTGGGATCTCCTGCAGAAGATCGAAGGTGTGCGTATCGCACCCAACTATGGCCCTCCCCGGCCCGGCGACGTGCGGGATTCGATGGCGGACACGGCGTCGGCGAAAGCCGAGCTCGGTCACGCCCCCCGCTTTTCAATCGAAGAAGGATTGAAACGGACGCTCGAATGGTACCGCCAGACGATATAAAACCCGAGGACGTAAAACCGGGCTATCGAGGGAACCGGTACCGCCTCGGCGGCGACCGCAACCCCACGCCACCGCAAACCGAAAGTTCACCGGCGGCGATGAATCCAGCCCCACAATCCAAGAAGCGCGTCCTGTTCTTGTGCATCGGCAACTCCTGCCGCAGCCAGATGGCGGAAGCTTTCGCGCTAGCTTATGGCTCCGACATCATGACCGTCGAAAGCGCTGGGTTAAGCCCGGCTACCATGATTGCGCCGCTGACTAAGCAGGTTCTCGCTGAACGTAATCTGAATATCGACACGCATTTTCCGAAGGGGCTGGAAGTCGCCTTGGGAGAGCCCTTCGATCTGGTGGTGAACATGAGCGGCTACCCGGTGAATCTGCCTCACTACCGCGTGATCACCTGGCCCGTCCGCGACCCCATCGGGCAATCCGAGGCGGTTTACCGCCAAGTGGTGCAGCAGATAGAAAGTCTGGTGATGGGCTTGATCCTGAACCTGCGCAGCGGAAGAATGCCTTAGCCCGCTTCACGGGCCTTAGCGCCAATCGTCGATCACGTAACAGTCGCTGCGATTGAACCCAGGTCCGTGCGGCCTTTGCATGGCGACGCCTTGCGTGATGGTGAGGTAACCGCGCGCGCGCATGCGCCGATAGGCGTCTTCACGGGCCAAATTTACGCCGGCCTCGACGGCAGCCCCGCGGCTTGCCGCGAAAGACTCGCACGCCGACAGAAGGCGCTCGAAAGCTTCCGCGGAACGGGCCGCCGCGAACTTCACATAGCACACGCCCGACCCTCCCTCCGATCCGGGACCGGTGTGGCAGATGGCGAATCCGTCTTGCACCAAAACCACATCCGGCGCGGAGCGGATTTCAGCGGTTAGGTCCAGACCGGGCGAAATGCCTCGGGTGAGTTCGCGGGCCTGGTCCAGCGCGCGTTCGTGGGAGCGGGGATCGAGATCAGAGAGCAGCGTCGGCTCCGTCCCCCGCTCCGGCGTCTTGCGCAGGATCGCGGTCAGGTATTGCGGCCAATAACCGAACTTCTGGTACAAGCCCACATGCTTGGCGCTCGCAGCGAAGGTGAATAAGCCGGAATGCCGCACGCCCCAGGAGTCGAACACGCGCATAGTTCCGTCGAGCAAGCGCTTGGCGACACCCTTATCCCAATATTCCGGCAGAACGGTCAGCGGCCCAAAGAAAGCGAAGCTGCCCCAGCGCGTGGCCACATTGGAGCCGACCAGGCGCCCCGCGTCGCGCGCGGCGATTACTTCCGCACAGCCGGAGCGGAATCGGGGACCCATCAGATCGCGATCGCCGAATGTCTTGGAGGGATCGGGAAGGTTCAAAAACGTGCCGAACGCGAGGTTGCATATGCGCCAGGCTTCGGCTACTTCGTCCGCGCGAAGCGGCGATATTGCGATTTCGCCCGTCACGCCTTACCCGTCATGCTTTGCCGATCATGCCCTTCCACTTGCGCATGACCAGTTCCACCAAACCCAACAGCACGGCCACGCCCAACAAGCCGGGCCACAACTGCAAAGTGGTTTCGATGTTGCGGCGTCCGGGCTCGAACACCGCACTGGGGTTCGGCTCAAAACGTCCGCCGGTAAATTGCGCCACTTGTTTGAGTAGAGTCGCGTCGGAGCCGTAGTCGTCCAGCTCCGCTTCCGGCCGGTACATTCCGATCTCCGGAAACGCGCGCGATTCCTCCACCGGCCGCGCGCGGAACAACCCCTCGCGGTTCCCGATGTTGAGGCGCCCCCGGAACGTTCCCGCGGCGATCTTTTTCACCTCGATCGGCTTGCGGAAACCGTCCGGACCGAAGACGAAGATCTCGGGCGCCGCCGGCGGATCCTCCACGCCCGGCCCGAGCTTATAATTCGCCACCAAATCGCCGTTGGCGCTGTCGAATTCGAGATCGGCTTCGCCGGCCTGCGCGTGCGGCAGAAGATCGCGAGTCAAATTCGTCCAGAACTTGTCGTAGCCGCTCCAGCTTACCCAATCGGCGGCCCAGCGCGAAGTGGCGTCCGAGGTGAACACGGCGGCGCGGCCCAAGCCGTATTGCCAGCGCTCCAGCAGCGGCTCCTTGCGGTCAATGCGCAGAACCATCTCGGCTGAAGGCTTGGGCAAAAAGCGCACGTACCCTTTGAGAGCCGGCGCTTTCTCCATCCCGACTCCGTCGAGGATCTCAACCTGCTTGATCACCTCCGGTTGCATCTCTTTCTCGACCGCGGTCGAACCGGTGTGCTCAAGCACGTCATGCAGCAGAATCTGCTGGAGGCCCTCCGGCTCGTTCAGGAAATAGGATTTTCCGCCTGCCAGAGAAGCGATTTTTTCGAGATAACTCTTGTTGACGTCCTGCCCCAATCCGACGGTGGAAATCGTGACCTTGTTCCTCTCGGCGTTGCGCGCCAAATCAAAGCTGTCGCCTTCTTCCGAGATTCCATCGGTCATCAGCACGATGTGCTTGTAGGTAGCCGGCAGCGGCAGCAGCCGCGTGTAAGCTTCCGTGAGCGCCGGCGCGATCTGGGTACCACCATCCGGCCTAATGCCGGCAATGAGCCGCTTGATCATCGCCCGGTCTTCGGCGTGGCGCGGTGTGACCGCCCATTCGAAACTGTTATCGAACATCAGCACGCCGACCGTGTCGATCGGCCGCAGGTTCTCGACCACACCCGATGCGGCCGACCGTGCCAGCTCAATCTTGCGCCCTTCCATCGACGAAGATTTGTCGATGATCAGAATGACCGCGGTTCCTTCGGGCGAACGCGGAGGAGCAAGAGTCGCCGGAAGAGTGCGATCCAAAGCGTCCTGCTTTTTCTTGCCTTCCAGATAAATGCTGCGCTCCCCAGCCAAAACGAGTAAGCCGCCGCCCTGCTTCACGTAGGCTTCGATGTCGTTCTTGAATGCGTCGGAAATGTGCTCCAGGTCCCAATCGTTGAAAATCACCAGTTGATAATCGCTCAGGTGAGTGCGCGGCAGGCCGGTGACGCGGTCGAGATCGAACTGCGCGGCGGCCAGCGTCTGCGTCAGGTGCGCATCTTTGTCCATGTCGTCGCCAGAGACAAACAGGACCTTCGGGCGCCGCAGCGTGACGGCTTGTTCAAACCGCACTTCGCCCGCGCTCGAAGAGTGAATCGCGACGGACAAATCCAGCGATCCGGGCGTATTCAGGCTGGCGTGCATGCGGACCGGATTCGCGCCGCCTTCCAGTTGCACTTCGGTCTTGCCGATCTGGCGGCCTTCCGCGGCCAGCTCGATTTCCGCGGGCCCCGGTTTGGGTGTCGAAACCACCAGGTCGATGGGGAACTGCTCGCCGGTGAAAGCATTCGCCGGAAAGCTGATGGAGTCCAGGTGCAGGGCCGGTTTCGGGCGGCCGGCCAGCGCGAAAGTGTCGATAGGAATACGCAACTGTTGCGCCTGCCACGCTGCGCGCACGATGCTGCCCTTGTTCTCCTTGCCGTCCGAGATCAGCGCCACGCGCGGCACAAGGCCCGCCGGCAGCGCGGCAATCGCTTCCCTCACCGCGGCTTCGATGTCGGTAGCGCGGCCATCCTCGCCGGCGGTCTCGCGCAAGTTCAAGGACCCGCCGCCGGATTCCGGCGCATGCGTGGACCGCGCGAACGGGATCACCGTCATCCAGTGGCGGCCTTGCGCCGCCTCCATGGAGTGCGCCAGTTTCGATGCACGGTCGAGGTCGGCGGGAGAAACGCTCGCTGAAGTATCCACCAGCACAGCCACTGCCACCCGAGTCTGGTTGACTGTTAGCCTTGGCTCGGCCAGCGCAAGCAAGATCGCTAGCAAAGTCGCGGCCTTCAGGCACAGAGCCAGGCGGCGGCGTGTACGCGCCCACTCCCAGGCGGCCCACGCCAGAGGCAACCATGCGACGTACAACACCCAGATGCGATCGAAGCTCATGCGTCTTTACTTGAATCGCGGCTCATGCCGCTCGCCTCATCTGCGACGGGGTGCGCAGGCGGTACAAACGGCCGCGCCCATACAAGAGCCAGTCAAGCAGCAATCCCAGTCCGCCCAGCGCGGCCAGCCATGGCCAGATCTCCGGCGGCGAAGTTTCCATCTCCGCAGCCTTCGGAACTCCGCGCCGCACTCCCGCGGGCGGACGCCAGACCGCGTCGGCGACGTCGGGAAGAGTGAGCGAATACACCGATTCGCGGTCGCCCGACAGCACGCTCACCGCACCCGGAGCTCCGGAAAAGAATTGTAGCCTGCCGCCGCCGATGGTGAACGGCAGCGGCCGCTGGTTCTCATCCATCACCCGAATCGCAGACGTATCGGCGTCCTCGCCCGCTGGAACCCGCACCAGCCCCACCGTTCCGGCCTGCACCTCCCGGCTGCGGAACATTTCCGGCGCCATCCATTTCAAGATGTTGGCGATCAACAAAGGCGTCGCAAGCTGATATTTCATCGAAGGCGCGCCGGGCTGGAATCCAAGCACCACTAGCTTGTCTTGCTTGTTTTCCCGAGCTACTACCAACGGCCCCGCGGATGATTCGGCCGCCACCATATCACCTGTTGCCGGCGTGAATACCTCGGCCGATTCGAACACTACGTCTTGTGCGCGCAGGCCGGCGCCCAGGGGCGTGCCGTCATTCCACCCCGCCAGGTGCAGGTTTGGCTTGGTTTCTCTCACCGGAATGGGCGAACCGCTGGCCGGAGGCTGGATCCAAATCGAATCGGCCTGCGGCGGCTTGGGCGGAGCGAAGCGGTCCAGCACCACCATTTGAGCTTTCACCGCAGGATCGTACTGCGCCGGGTCCTGGAAGGCCGCCTCCAATTGCGGATTGGAAGCGAACAGCGCGCGCAGCATCTGCGGCTCCTTGGAATAAATCACCGCGTGCAAGGACGCCTCACCGGGCACCTCGATTAAGGCGCGATCGTCCTGCGGAAACGCGTCGTGCACGTTGAGCCGGGCTTCCAAATAGCCGCGGCCGGCCGCACGATAAGAAAAAGTCTCCTGTTGGTCCGCGCCCGGTTTCAATTGCAGCCGCCTCGCGCCGACGAAGGATTGCCCGAATTGCAGCTCCAGATCTACGTCGTGCGGCTTCGCGCCATAGTTGTGCACCGCGACGTAGATGTCCCAGGCGTCCGGCGCGGCCGGCGACCGGCGCAGCCCGATCTTGCGCAGGCCCACGTTTTCTTGCGGCGCTCCGGAAAGCAGCACACGCAAATTAGAGGGAAGGTCGGCCAATTCGGCCTGCTCTTCCGGCACTCGCGCCGCTCCCGCGAACACGATCTCTCCGGCCCGCTGCGACTGCAGCCGCTGCGCTCTCTGCGCGAATTCCAGAGCCTGCTCGAGATTCAGCGCGGACCATCCCGGCTGCGAACGGCGAATCGCCTCTTCCACTACGCCGAAGTCGGATTCAAAAGCCGTGGCCGGCGTCGCCAGCGCATCCGCTCGCACCAGCATCACGCGATCGCGCCGCGGCAGCGATTTCAAGTACGCCCGCGCCGCGTCGCGCGCCTCGTCGAACAGCGTCATCTGCCTTCCGTTCTGCGTCCTGGTTCCCAGCGATCCCATCCACGCGGAGGTGTCGAGAATCAGCACGTGATCCCGGCCCGTGGAATCGATCACGCCGAGCCTTGGTCCCGCAATCGCCAACAGCAGCAATAGCAGGCTGATAATTTCCAACAGCAGACTCCATGGCTGCTGGATTTTGCGCCGGTGCTGCAACTGCGTGCGCACGTCGGCATCGGTCCAGAAGCGCAGCGTGGAGACCACTTGCTTGCGCCGCGAGCGGTCCAGCAGGTACAGCGCGACCACGCCGGCGGAAATTGCCCCGGCCAGCCCCAACAGCTCTCCCAGGCTGAGATTGAGAAACGACATGGCCTACTGGAGCGCCTCGCTTTGGACCAGCGGTCCGAAGACGGCCCGTTCAATCGCGACCGTGGTCGGCAGCCCGACGTACCGGCCGTTGTTGCGCAGAGCCACTCGCTCTAGCCGCTTGGCATGCTCGTCGAACTCGGCCGTGTAACGCGCGCGAGCCTCGGCGTCGAAGGCTAGCTCCACGCGCTCGCCGGTTTCGGCGTCTTCCAGTTCCAATTCACCTTCCCAGGGCGGCTCGCGATCCTCTTCGCTCCAAATATGCAGCAGGATCAGCTCGTGCCCGAAGTCGGCCAGAAACTGCAGCGGTTTCTCGCAATCCTGGTCGTCCAGGAAATCGGAAATCACCAGCAGCAATCCCGGCTGCGGAAACCGCGCCAGAAAATTGCGCGCGGTAGACATGTAGTCCGTGCTCCCGCCGGGTTTCAAGTCAGTGAGGAAATTCACCGCCCGCTGAAAGCGGTGCCGCCCGCCGGAAGCAACCAAAGATTCGTGCAGTTTCGAAGAGAACGGTTGCAAATAGATGGCGTCCAGCCGCACCAACCCGACGTAACACAGCGCCGCCGCCAGCTTGCGCGCGTATTCGAATTTCGAAAGCTGCTTCGGGTTCCCGCCGCCTACGGCCATCGAATCGCTGATGTCCAGCAGGATGCGCACGGGAATGCGCGGCTCCAGTTGGAACATTTTCAAAAACAGCTTCTCCAGGCGCAGGTAGGCGCGCCAGTTGATGGCGCGCAGGTCGTCGCCCTGGGTGAAGTTGCGATGATCGAGAAATTCCTGACCCGCGCCCGCGAACCGCGACGCCTGATGACCGCCCACCAGCCCGCGCTGCGATTTTTGCCAATGAATCGTCAGCCGCTCGAGCTTTTCGAGCATCTCGGTGTCGATCAACGGCTCAACCACTGTTCGCTATTTCCTTTACCGCGCGGAACCGGCCGTGACCGCCACGCTGGGGATGATCTTGTCGAGGATTGTCTCGGGCGTTTGCCCGTCGGCGTGCGCGTCAAAGTTGAGAATGATGCGGTGGCGCAACACCGCCGGCGCAACCGCGTCGATGTCTTCAATCGACAACTGCAGGCGGCGATGCATCAAGGCCCGCACGCGCCCGCACTCGACCAATGCCTGCGCGCCGCGGGGCGAACTTCCGTAGCGGATGAATTTGCGCGCCAGCTCATGCCCTTCGCCGGCGTCGGGCTGGGTGGCCATCACCAAGTCGATGGCGTGATCCTGCACGTGCGGAGCGACCAGAACCTGGTGGCAGATCGCGCGCAAATCCAGTATCTCCTGGCGTGTGATCACGGGGCTCACTTGTGCCTCGTCTTTCTGAATGGTGCGCTCGACAATCGCCCCCAGGTCTCCGCGCGAAGGATACTTCACCAGGATCTTCATCAAGAACCGGTCGAGTTGCGCCTCCGGCAGCGGATAAGTTCCCTCCATTTCGATCGGATTCTGCGTCGCCATCACCAGAAACGGCGCTTCCAGCTCATGCGTGGAGGTGCCGCTGGTCACGGTGTGCTCCTGCATGGCTTCGAGCAGTGCGCTCTGCGTCTTGGGCGTCGCGCGATTGATCTCGTCGGCCAGAACCAGGTGCGCGAAGATCGGGCCGGGCTGGAAGCGCAAGGCCTTCGAACCGGACTCCGTGTCGATGATCATGCTGCCGACAATGTCGGCCGGCATCAGGTCCGGAGTGAACTGGATGCGCGAGTATTTCAGCTGCAGCACCCGCGCCAGCGTCCGCAGCAGAGTGGTTTTACCTAACCCTGGAACGCCCTCCAGCAATACGTGTCCCCCGGCGAGCAAGCAGATCAGCACGCCATCGACGACGTCCTGTTGGCCGACGATCACTTTCCCAATCTCTTCGCGAACTTTCTTCAGTTGGCCAGTGGCGAATTGGAGCGCGGCTTCCGGTTGCACGCCCTTATTTTACCTGAGAATCCGCAAGGGCTCCGGACACAGCTTCTTTGGCCGCAAATGGACGCGAATGAATTGGAAGCCTTGGCTAAGCGACTGTCGGGGCCGCCTACGAAGTCGCGAACACAGTCGGCTGTGGATTTTTGGAGAAAGTCTATCAAAAGACCCTAGCCACGGAGTTGGAACTTCGTGGTCTGGCGTGCAGGTCTCAGGTCGCCTTCCCCGTTACGTACAAGGATCGGTGCGCCGGAGATTACGTCGCCGACCTGATCGTCGGAGATCAACTGCTGGTCGAACTGAAGTGCGTTGAGTCTTTCTCTAACAGCACATTGCGCAGTGCATCAACTACCTTCGCGCTTCGGGCCTTTCATTGTCTCTAATCATCAACTTCCAGAGGCCGAGAGTTGAGTGAAGACGAATAATTTACTCTCATTTTATGAGTGTCCATTCACGGCTAAGACTTGGCATGGTATAGCCCGTCGATCTTCGCCCCCATGATAAAGTCGCTCTCGGTCAAGCCTTTGATCTTGTGCGTGTAAATCGTCACCTTGGCGTAGCCCCACCCGAAGCACAGGTCGGGGTGATGCCCCTGCTGCTCGGCGACTTCGCCGATGCGATTCACGAACGCCAACGCGCTTTTGAAATTGGGGAATTCGAAGTTCCTCTGGATCCGCCGGGCCTCGGCCACCTGCCATTCCGGCAACTGCGCAGAGAGCCTCGCCAACTCTTCGCCTTCAAGCGGCGGCACGTTGCCGCGGCACGGAATGCATTGCTTCGAAGCCAGCTCCGATACGCTCATAGGGCCAGTATAACTAGGCCGTTTCTGGCTCGGATCTAAGGTGTCCGACGTCTTGGAAACATTAAGATTTTCGGGCTAACATACCCTCGGAGGTGTTGTATGTCCACCCTCGGACGAGCGGCTTTTGGGATCGTTGTCGGGCTAGCGCTGGCCGGCATGGCCGCCGCACAGAGCTTGACGGAATTCGGCGCAGCAGCGGCCGGAGGCACGGTGGGCGGCGCAGCCGGCAAGAAGGTCAGTGACGGACTGACCACTATCCTCGGCAAAGTCGATCAGCAGACCAAGGCCGCCGCCAAACAGGATTCTCAAAAGCAGGAGAAGCCGGCGTCTGCTCCCGCTGCTTCTTCCGTCACGGCATCTCCCGCGCCCGCTGCGACAGCTTCCTTGCCCTCGCCGGCCGCGGCACCCGCGCCGAAACCCGCTCCTGCACGGAAGGCCGCTCCCGCTGCCAAAATTGCCTCAGTTAGAGCCGCCAGCCGTCCTGCGGTCAAGCGGGAAGTAAAGCGCGAGGAGCCCGTTTCGGTTCCGGACCCGCCCGCTTTGCATTCCGCCGCCGTGATTAAGGCTGCGCCGCCAGAGCCCCCGCCGCCGCCCGTATTCCAACCCGCTCCCATTCCTCCGCCGCCCCCGCCCCCCGAGGTCACTGCGGATACTCTCAAGAGCATCGCGCCTGGTGAGACGCGTGACGACGTCCTCAGGTTGGGGCCTCCTTCTACCCGAATTACGATGTTCGGTGAGGACGGCCACTTGGTCGAAATCTACACCTACATGACGAAGAACACCATGCTCGGCGTGGTCCGGCTGAACGACGGCGAAGTGTCCAAAGTCGAGCTGCGTTAACCACCCGAACGTCCGCTACTAGCACCTCGGGTGCAGAACAGGTATCTTTGAGGAATAGCGGACCGCGTCCACCGCTCACGATATCACTAGGGGTACCATGATGGGGATGCGTTCCAACTTGCTGACCGTTTTTGTTTTTCTGTCCGCCGCTTCGCTCACCTGGGCGCAGCAGAGTTTTGTGCCGGCGGTGATCGCGACACCGGGCTCGCCGAGCTCGACCCTGTATGGATTTTACGGAGGGGAGTTGGTCCGCAGCCAGGACCAGGGCAAGACCTGGACGCCTCTTTACATTACTCAGGCCGGGCTTACGCAACCTCCGATGATCGGCTTCGCCATCGATCCGTCGGATCCTTCCAATAACACTCTCTACTACGCCACCGCGCTCGCCGCGGGCTCGATTTGGAAAAGCTCCGACGCCGGCAATACCTGGACGCAGGCCAGCGCGGGACTGCCGGTGAGCGGTGGAACCGTCGGCTACTTCAAGCTGTACAACGATGCCACCGGCACGTATTTATACGTGCAGATCGGCAACCACCTGTACCGGTCCACCAATGGCGCCACATCCTGGCTGCTGCAAGGCGTGCTGCCGACTCCCAGTGGCAGCATGATCATCTCCGATTCTGCCCGCAATCAGATGTACTGGATCGATACCGCCACTCTCACGGTTTATTACAGCTTTTCCGAAGGCGGTCAATGGCAACCCACCTTGCAAGTTCCCGGAGGCGCGGGCGCGACAGTTGCCAGCATGGGCGTCCCCTACTGGGATCCGAATGACCTCTACGTCACCGTGAACGTTCCGGTATCCGGCCCAGCCGTGTACGCCAGCCTCGATGGAGCTGCGTTCGCCGATCAATCCGGAACTGGACTGGGACCCTTTACGAAAATGAATTCCGCGGCTACCGAAGCTGCGTACGCGCTCACCACTCCGCCCAACGCCTTTTTCCGGACTGTGAATAGCGGGCAATCCTGGCAGTCGCTGGGCGTAGTTGGATTGCAGCATTTTTCAGCCACCGCCGTCGATCCGAACGTGCGGACCACTCTATACGGAGTCGAGACCCAACTGAATATGCCCAATCCGATCACCTTGATCCAGTCGCTCGATTCCGGCAACTCCTGGAACCCAATCTCTTCCACGATCACGCCGACCATCGCCAAGCCGGCGCCCTCGATCAACCTCACTCTCGAGCAAGGCGCGCCCTACTCGGCGCCTTTCACCGTGCAATTGGCGGAAAATCCCGCGTGGCAGACGCAGGTTACGCTAACAACTTCCGGCGAGTCCTGGCTGCAGATAGCGGCGCCCGCCGGTTCTACGCCGCTAGCCGATTCCTTCACCATTTCCACGGCGGGCCTGCTGCCCGGCGTCTATAACTCCACCATCACCATCTCGGCTCCGCAGACCTTCAACAAATCCGTCTCCATTCCGGTGCAACTCACGATCGAGCCCTTGGGAGCCCTGGGCCCCGGTTACCTGGTTTCGACCGTTGCCGGCAACGGAAACCCCGCCGGCGGCGCGACCACTGGTGCACCCACCAAAGTCGCCGTCGGCGACGCGCGCGCCGTCGCGATCGACCCTTCCGGAAATGTAGATTTTTCCGCGGGCAACCGCCTCTGGCAGTTGAACAACGGGCAACTGACGGTGCTGGCCGGCAATGGCATTGACGCCTCCAATGGCGACGGAAGTGACCCAACCAATGCTTCAATTGCCGATCCTGACGCGATCGCTTTTGACACCTCGGGCAATGCCTATTTACCGGAATACGCGTTGGAAGAGGTTCGCCTATACAGCAAGGGGAACATCAGCACGCCTCTGTTCATGACCCTTTTCAACCAGCCCGTCGGGGCGCACACCCTGGTGATCGACCCGAACCTGTTCATGCTGCTCCCGGTTCCCAACGGCATCCTGCGTTACGACGGTTCCAAGCTCACATTAAGTATTCCTGAAGCGCTTTCGAACCCCTACAGCATGCTCGAGGATGCCTCGGGGAATCTGTATGTGAGCGATATGGGTCTGAACCAGGTTCTGGAGATCAGCCCATCCGGAACCGTCACGGTAGTGGCTGGAATGGGCCTGCCCGGCTATGGAGGCGACGGCGGCCCGGCCGCGCAGGCCCTGCTCAACGCGCCCGCCGGAATCGCTTTCGACGCGCAGGGCACTCTGTACATCGCCGATTCGGGCAACAATCGGATTCGCACAGTCACCAAGGACGGCAATATTCACACCATCGCCGGCAGCGGACTTCCCGGTTTCGCCGGCGACGGCTTGACGGCGGACTTCGCATCGTTCCTCAATCCGCTCGGCGTCGCCGTCGATGGCTCCGGAAATGTTTATGTCGCCGACGCCGGAAATTTCCGCCTGCGCGTGCTGACTCCGCAGAACACTCCGGTCCCGCAACCGCGCACCAACTTACCACCGATACAAGGCCCCAACGTTGCGACAACGCTTTCGCCAGGCAGCATCTTCAGCCTGTATGGCACAAACCTTGCGCCTCCCGGATACATGAATGAGACTTCCAGCAACACCTGGCCTCGCGACATGAACGGAGTCTCGGTGACGATCAACGGCGTCGCCGCGCCGTTGTACTACGTCAGTCCGACCCAGATCAATGGCCAGATTCCGTTTGAGACCGCGCTCGGCACTGCGACCGCGGTCATCGCCGTAAACGGCTCCCTGCCCGCCCAAATCAACTTCCCGGTGACCGCCGCTCAGCCGGACGTGCTGGTGCAGGGCGGCACTACACAAGCGGTCGCCATCAATGAAACCGGGGTGGAGAACACCCCTTCGACTCCCGCCCATCCCGGCGATATCGAGGTGGTCTACCTCACTGGCATCGGGATCCCGAGTCCCACCGTGCCCACGGGCGCTCCGTCCCCGTCCACGCTGCCTCTTGCCACGATCAATCCGAACTATACGCCTAGCATCACGCTCAACAATCAGCAAGCGAACATCAGCTATCTCGGTTACGCGCCCGGATTCCCGGCCTTGGTGCAAGCCAATTTTGCGATTCCGCAGGGGATGACCGGCAATCTTTCGCTTGTAGTGACCGTGACGGTCAACGGGGTTTCGTACGCGTCCGCGCCGACCTTTATCACCGTGCAGTAGTACCGCAATATAGAGCCTCTGGTACTTTGAGGCGATGCGATTCTTAACGCTCACCGCCACAGTGAAGAATCAGCGTGGAGCGAACCTACACCAGCGCAATCCTGCTCGCCTTCGGGGGTGCTCTGGCGTGCGCCCAACAAGCTAGCTCTGATGGAGCCGCTTTGAATAATCGCGGCGTGGAGCTCCGCTCCTCCGGCAAACCCGCTGAAGCGATCATCGAGTTCAACTCAGCCATCCGCATTGCCGAGTCCTGCGGTGACGATCGCCTGCTGGCAACGGCTCTGACGGGACTCGGCTCAAGTCTCGCCGACCAAGGCGAATTCGTCCGCGCGGAGCCGGTTCTGCGCCGCAGTCTCGCGCTGTTCGAAAAAACCACCGGGCCGGATTCTCTGGAAACCGGCGAAGCTGCCAACAACCTCGCCATGGTCTACCGCAAGGATGGCGACCTGGCGCAAGCCGAGGCGCAACTCGATCGCGCCCTGCCGCTCATGCAAATGTATCTGAACCCGCACAGCCTCGAGCTCGAAATCGCCTTCAACAACATGTTCATCGTGCTGGCCGAGCAGAAGCGCTGGGACCAGGCCGAGCCGTACGTGCTGCACGCGCTCGAAATCGCCAAGGCGCTTCCGGAGACCGCCGATCGCGCGGATGTCGAGGAGGACCTCGCTCTGCTTCAGGCTCATCGCGGCCAGTTTCGCGATGCCGCGCAAACCATGGAGCATGTCATCGGCATTGAAGAACGCACGCTCAGGCCCGACGATCCGCGCCTGGCCCGCTCACTCTTGAGCTACGCCGCGTATCTGCGCAAGATCCGCCACAAATAGCGGTCAGCACTCAGTTCTCAGCCTTCAGCAAATGGCTAGCCGGAAGCTGAAAGCTGATTGCTGAACGCTGAAAGCCAGGCGCGTTAACGCGCGCGCTTGACTCTCCCCGCCTCCCCGTGTTAGCTTTCGGCTGCAATGAAATTTGGATGTTTCTACGAGCTTCAACTGCCCCGCCCGTGGGCCGAGGACAGCGAGCACAAACTGATCAAGAACGCTCTCGATGAAGCTGAGCTGGCCGACAAGCTGGGCTTCGATTACGTCTGGGCCACCGAGCATCATTTTCTCGAGGAATACGCGCACTCCTCCGCCCCCGAGGTATTTCTCGCCGCGGTCAGCCAGCGCACCGAAAACGTGCGCATCGGGCACGGCATCGTGCAGATGCCTCCCTATATCAACCACCCCGCTCGCGTCGCCGAGCGGATCGCCACCCTCGATCTGGTCAGCGACGGCCGCGTCGAATACGGCATCGGCGCCGGCGCCTCGGAAACCGAACTCGGCGGCTACTACGTTCCGCAGGAAGAAAAGAAAGCGATGATGCTCGAAGGCGCGCGAGCCGTGGTCGAAATGCTCACGCAATCGCCCTTCCCCGGCATGCAGGGCAAATACGTCAAGATGCCCTCGCGCAACGTGGTGCCGAAGCCGCTGCAGAAACCGCATCCGCCTATGTGGCTCGCTTGCTCCAACCGCACTTCGATCCTGCAGGCCGCGCGGCTCGGCCTGGGCGCACTGACGTTTTCTTTCATCGGCCCGGAGCAGGCCCGCCAATGGGTCAACGACTATTACGAAACGTTCGAAAAGGAATGTGAGCCGCTGGGCTACTCCGTCAATCCTAATTTCGCCATCGCCTGCCCGTTCTTGTGCGATCGCGATGAGGCCAAGATGGAGCGGATCGGCGCGGAGGCCTACGGCTTCTTCATCTACGGGCTGGGCCATTACAGCTTCTTCGGAGCGCACGAACCGGGCCGTTACGACATTTGGGACGAGTTCAAGAACCACCCCAAGGAGTTTGCGTCGCCGGAAGGCCGCACGCAGGACTGCGTCGGCACTCCGGAACGGCTGCGCGCGCAGTTGCGCGAATTCGAGCAAGTGGGCATCGATCAGGTCATCTGCCTTTCGCAAGCCGCCAACATCTCGCACCAGATGCTGTGCTCCTCCTATGAACTCTTCGCCAAGGAAGTGCTTCCGGAGTTCAAAGAGCGCGATCAGAAAGCGGAACACCGACGCGCCGAGCGCCGGGCACGGCTTTCGGAAATCGCCGTGCCGCGGCGGGCGACAACAGAACTGCCGAGAGAGCGCACGATCATCCGCGCCGCCGGACATCACTAAAATGCCCTTTCAACAAGAAACCATCAACGTAAACGGCGTTCGCGTCGCCCTGTTGACCGCCGGCAAAGGCGAGCCGCTGGTCTTCTTTCATGGAGCCGGTGTGTGGCACGGCTTCGACTTCGCCTTGCCGTGGGCTGAGCGCTTCCGCGTCATCATCCCCTATCATCCCGGCTGGGGCGATTCCGCGGACGCCCCCGAGATGACCTCCATCGACGATTACGTCCTCCATTACCTGGAAATGTTCGATCAGCTCGGCCTGGAGAAGGCCAACCTCGGCGGCATCTCCATGGGCGGGCGCATGGCGGCCACTTTCGCCATCCACCACCGCAGGCGCGTCCGCAAACTGGCCCTGATCGCCCCCGCCGGCCTCGACATCCCCGAATATCCGCTTCCGGATTTTTCGAAAATCCCGCCGCAGGAAATTCCCAACTATCTGGTCCACGATTTGAACTCGATCGCCCGCCACTTGCCCAAAGGTCCCGATCCGGCCTTCGCCGCGGCGCGCGACCGCGAAGGCGCCGGTATGGCGAAGCTGGTCCAGTCCGGCTTGGTCGGCCCCTGGCTTCCGCGGTGGCTGCATCGCGTGAACATGCCTACTCTGCTTGTCTGGGGCGAAAACGATCGTATCATTCCGATCCAGCACGCCGGGCACTGGTCGAAGCTGATCCCCCACGCAAAGTTGCTTCGCATTCCCGATGCCGGCCACCTGCCGCTGGACGACAGGCCCGAGTATTCACGCGCCGTCGCCGATTTCTTCGAATGAAAATCCACCGCGCCACGGAAAAATACGAGGCGTGGCTCGGCGAGCGCATTCCTCTCATCCACGCGGACCTGAGGCGCAAGCACGCGCTGATGAAAGAGGGCGCGTTCCCGTTCCTGCGCGCGACCTTTTACCGTTGGGCGCAAACCTGGCCCGAGGTTTCGCCCGAGA
Source organism: Bryobacteraceae bacterium (assembly GCA_030041495.1). Classification (GTDB taxonomy): domain Bacteria; phylum Acidobacteriota; class Terriglobia; order Bryobacterales; family Bryobacteraceae; genus Palsa-187. The sequence continues at coordinate 176,783 of JASHNT010000141.1, forward strand.
CGTTTAAGGCTCCTCCTGCGCTGGCGGTGGGCGACCTGCACATCGAAAACTTCGGCACCTGGCGCGACGTCGAAGGCCGCCTCATCTGGGGCATCAATGATTTCGATGAGATGTGCTGGATGCCCTACACCTGCGACCTGGTTCGCCTGGCAACCAGCGCTTTGCTCGAAATCAGCTTGGATCATCTGCACAACATCGATCCCAAGCACGCCTGCCAGATGATTGTTCAGGGATACAAGGACGGCCTGCGCGCGGGCGGCAGAGCCTTCATTCTCGCGGAGCATCATCCGATCCTGCGCGAAATGGCGGTTGAGCGCCTTAAAGACCCCGAAGGTTTCTGGCAAAAACTCAACGCGCTTCCCTCGGTCAGGCAAGAGCCGCCTCCGAGCGCATCCAAGGCTCTGCGCCGCATGATGCCGGAGCGCGGTCTGAAATATCGCGTGGTGCACCGCATCGCCGGCCTGGGGAGTCTGGGCCGCCGCCGCTACGTGGCTCTAGCGCAATGGCGCAGCGGTTCGATCGCGCGCGAAGCCAAGGAACTGGCCGAATCCGCGTGGCTGTTCGCGCGGCCGCATGGCCGCAATCCGGGAATCCTCTACCAGGAGGCTCTCGAAAAGTCCGTGCGCTGCCGGGATCCGTTTGTGGAACTGCGCGGGCGCTGGATTGTGCGGCGTCTGGCTCCCGATTGCAGCCGTATTGAGCTCGCCTCGCTGCCGGCCAAACACGACGCCGCTCGCCTGCTGCACGCCATGGGCTGGGAGACCGGTAACGTGCACCTGGGCAGCCGCGAGGCTGGCATCTTCACCAAGGACTTGGCCGCCCGCCCGGCCAACTGGTTGTATAAAGCCGCGACGGCGATGGTGCAATCCATCCACGCGGACTGGGAAGAATGGAAGAAGGGCGCGTAGGCCAGTTTCCAGCGAGATTGAGGATCATCGTTTGGAACGAACGTTGAATTCGAGTTTCCACCGGCGGCCGTCGGCGGAAACGAACCACATCTCCAGGACTCCCGTTTCCGTGATCAAAACTTCCAGAGTCACCGCGACGTTCTCACCACGATTTCCGGGAAGAACCGCCTCCACTGGAGCTAACTCTTCCATCCCCGGTTCGATTGTGTCGAGTAGAAACCCGGCCGGATCTCGTCTCTCGGGCGATTGGAAGAAACGGAATTGCGCGCGCCCTCCCAGGCTCAACGCAAAGCTGCGGTCACGAATCTGATAGTCCGTACCTTCCTCGATCCCGTACGGCACGACGGTAAGAGCTTTGAGAGGCGGCTTACGGCCCGGAACCGCGGGCATCGAAGCTTCGATGCCGATGTAATAGGTGCGTGAAATCCCGGCGCGGACGCGTACGCCCTGGCCTTGGCGCGCTAAACCATAATAAGCGGCTCCGCTGGCTACGGCATGCATCAAATCGCTGCTCATCAGCGCCTGGACTGGGCACGGCAGCCACCCGTTGAGAACCTGTAAGATACGCTCGCGGATCAGAGCCGCGCGGAGCACGCCGCCGTTGAACAACACATGGGTTGGCTTCGCATCCCGGCTGTTCAGGAAGTGGGCCAAGTGGCGCGTAATGGCGGCATCGGCCGCGAACGGCAGTCCGATCTCTGTGAGCGTGGCCGTTCGCTCTTCAGGGACGTCGGTGATGGACGCTTCCGGAAGAAAACCGTCGACCAGGATCTGTTCGAGATCCGAGCGTTTGAGTTTCGCCTTTAAGGTCCCTCCCACCACCCCGGCTCCTCGACCCAGAATCGTCACGGACTCTTCATTCTTCGGCGATCCCGCATCGAGAAGCTTCTCTTTTGCGAGCCGGCAGTTCTGCCACAACGCGTGAAACTGGATCGCGTCAAGTTTTCTGGGAAGTTGTTCGGCTACGAGATGCGCCAGCGCGCCATCGATGTTATCGCCGCCGAGAAGAAGGTGGTCGCCGACGGCGACGCGCTCGAGATCGACTTCACCGTTACGCTCCTTGACCTGGATCAAGGTGAAATCCGTGGTCCCACCACCGATGTCGATAACCAGGATTACATCACCGACGCCCACCAATTCGCGCCAATTCGGATTGCGCTCAATCCAAGCGTAGAAGGCGGCCTGAGGCTCCTCCAGGAGGATCACGTTCCGATACCCAGCCTCTGCCGCCGCCCGGCGCGTTAGATCAAGGGCGACGGCGTCGAACGAAGCCGGCACGGTGACCAACACCTGAAATTCGTCGAACGGTTCCGCGGGATTCTTCTGATTCCAAGCATCGCGGAGATGCCGCAAATAGCGAGCCGAGGCTTCTACAGGCGAGATGCGCGGAAAACCCTCGGGGGCATTGAGGGGAAGAATCGCAGCGGTCCGATCCGCCCCCGCATGAGACAGCCACGACTTGGCAGAGGCGACCAGGCGCGCCGCATTCTCGAGCCCCTTCCGCTGCGCCAATACTCCCGCAATCGAGGCGCCGCCGTCTTCCAGATACAGGAACGAAGGCAAGAGGGGCTCCTCGCGAATCTCGCCGGGGTGCACATATTGGGGGATCGCGAACTGCTCAACGTTCTCTCCGTTGGTGTAAGCGAGGGCGCAGTTGGTCGTCCCCAAATCGATTCCGATTACTCGGCGAACTTCAGCGGGCTGTGTCATGGATGCGTGAGTACTGCCAACTTCCCAATATTATCGTCGCGCGGTAACAGGCTCTCAAAACGGCCCAAGCGGCTCCATGAAGCTCACAGGAATAGCGGGGGTTGCGCCGGACCGGGGGCCGCAGTCCTCCACTGGTTCAGGGAGGGGAAATAGAACATCGAGCGCGGAGCCGCTTGTTTCATTGACGGACGAAAGGGTCCACCCGGGTTTCTCCGAGCGAATGGGCTATCGGCTCACGTGCCGGCAGGTGGGAAGACGACTGAGGCTCGGTACTGCGGTAAGAGGCGCCCGCTGCATGATTTCCGCTTACTGTACGACAACGGATTTGATGGCAGCGTAGCCAGGCAAAAGATAGCCGCTCTGGAGGCCAGGGGCGGAAAAGGAGCCTGGGGCGAGCAGGGGTGAAGATGACACCATCACCCACGCTGGGATGCGCGACGCGCTGGCCGGCGTAGCCGGGAGAGACTGCAGGATCTCGCCAGGTAGCGAAAAAGTTCCCGCCGTGACTGGCGCAAGACAAAGCGCTAGAGCCGAGGAGTTGGCGGCGTCGTTATTTGCCTGCACCTCAATCACCACCACGTCCGTTGCGGGATTTCCTCCCGTCCACGTTACGGTCAACCCGTTCGCGCGCACCAGGGTCTCCAGTCCCGTCTCATTCGTCCACTGTAACGGCGCTGGAGTTGTTCCGGCCACCTGCGCCTGCTGAACTTCAGTGCCTCCCGGAATGCTGAGCGTGAACGCGCCCGGGAAGTTGAAGAAGAGCCCCGGAACGCCGGTCATGGAAGGCTGCTCGCCGAGAAACGCTCCGTAAAGCTGCGGAGTTCCGGTACCCTGGGGCACCGCCGCCATCGCGCTCCCGGAGGACAGCGCCAGCGCGCCGCCTCCATCCAATTCGCTGCTCTGCGGAGCATAGAAAAAGGAGCTTGCCAGTCCGTCCACGGCTTGCCCCGAATACGTCGCGCAAGTACCCACGGGAGGCAGCGAGTACTCAGGGCTGAAATACGTGGCCCCACCTGCGTCCTGGCGCAGGTCGGCGTAGAACAGATCCTGAGTTTCTTCGCCAGGCGCGTTCGGCCCCGTATCCGCCAGGAAATCGAGCCGCTGGGCCGAGACGAATCCGTTGTTGCCTCCAGCGCGCAAGGCGGCTCCTCCGGAATCGAACGTGTCCGTGCAGGCAGCTCCGGCTGTCCCGATCGCGATCGTCACCGAGTTGCTCACAACCGCTCCGTTAGCGCTCACCTGCACAGGAACATAACAGCCGGTGGGTGCATTGGCCGGAACATCGAAGATAATCTGGTCCAGGCCGGCACAGCAGGGCGAGCGCCCCCAGTAGCGCAGCGTCGTCACCACCTGGTTTCCGACGAATACTTGCACCTGCACCGGTAGATTGCCGGCCGTTGGCGCCACGTTGTCCGCATACGGAACGGGGCCGAGCCCGGTTCCCCACAGCGTCACGGTTTGGCCCGGCTGCGCTGTCACCTGTGTGGTGTTGACGGGCTGGTTTGTGGCCGAAACAAAGTTCTGCACAATCCCCGGGCCGAACCCGGTCGAAAGAATCGAGAACAGACCGGGGCTTGTGACCACCAGATTCACGATCGCCGGGTTGCTGGTTTGGCCGTTGTAGGTGACGCGCACGATCGCCTGTCCCGCGGACGCCGTGGACGGCATAATGGCGCTGACCTGCGAAGCGGCAACGAAGATCGGGATCGCGGCCAGCGTGTTGCTGCCCTGAACCACGCTCACCGAAACTCCGCCAAGCTGGATGGGCAGAGGAAAGGAACTGCTTTGCGTCCCCTGCGCCGGTCCCAGATTGCTGCCAAAGATGGTAAATATCGATCCGAGCGCAATCGAGCCACCGGGCAGCCCTGGAGCTTCGAAGCTAGCGGCGTTTACTACGCCGCGGTAGTTGATGGACGGTTGCGCAGTTGCGGAAACGGCGAACAGGCACAGTGGACCGAAAATACGTGCGAGTCTCATTCGCTGGTTACCGTCATGGAGGAGATGTAAAACCCGTCAGGAGACGGCGGCGGAGTAGGCAAATCGGTTTCCGTCAGGCTCAGTGAGGCGGCGTCAATCATGAAGATCGCAGTTGAATTCTGGTCGTTGGTGACCACCGTCAAACCGTCCGGAGTGATCCCTATGTTCTTTAATTGCGCTCCTTGCTTAGTGACGGGAACGCTCCCGGTCTGGGCCAAGGTCGCGGTATTGTAAACGTTCACGCTAGTCTGCGCTGCCACAAAAAGGCGCGCCCCGGTTGGATCGAGAACCAGGTCGTTCAGCGCCGGCGTGCCGCCCTTGATGTCCGCAATCTGCTGCTGCGTGGTGGTGTCAACCACATAAATGTCTCCCGGCGATGTTTGGCTCTCGATGAGAAAAAGCAGTTCCCCGTCAGGCGTGATCGCTGCTCGATTTGCCCCCGCCGGCGCCGTCCCCACTCGCAAGGTCTGAGTGAGCGGAATGGTCGTCATGGAGAAAGAGTTCTGCGTATCGATCACCATCAATCCTCCTGAGGAGGCGCTGTTTGGAATGTAGATATACCGGTCGTCCGGGCTGAACACCGGCTTGCCGGGAATGGCTCCCTGGGGAAGGTCGACTGTCTGCATGAGAGTGGCGCTGCTGGCGTCGATCGCCAGGAGAAGCGGAGGATGGGCCGGAATCCCGTTCTCGCCCGCAGCGACGCCCTGAACTGTGGCATAGACGTAGGTCCCTTCGTTATTGATCGCCAGGCCCTGCGGGATGGGCCCCGGAATCAGGACGGTAGCCGTGATCTGGAGCGTGTTCGGATCGAGAGCATACACTGCGTCATCGGTGGCAGGGGCGCTGGTGGGCACGAGGTCCGAAAGCAGCCATAGAGCGCCAGGGGCAGGCGCGGCGGACTGTTGCGAGGCCCGCACCCCCTGGACGTCAGGTGCCGGCCCCGGAACACTATAGCCCGCCTTCTCAATCGCTGCATTCAAATCGTCGCAGTCGGCGTTGGGCACGAAGACTGGTTCCAGGGCGTAGGAGATCCTGTTCGTAATAATGGTTTTCTGAATGTAGATACCGGGTGTGCTTGGCGCTGCAAAGCAATCGAACGCAACCCCTGCGGGTCCGCCGAACCCCGAGAATTTCTTCCACCTGATGAGTTGGTAATAAGGCGGAATGTCGACCGCGGCTAGTGGCAAGGGCGCAAGCAATCCCAAGGCCAAGCCGAGGCTACCGATCAAGCGTCGCACTGCAACATCTTATACCACCCGTCAGATTTTCTGCTCGTCTTTTTCGACCCGCCAGCTCAGGGAGGACGTAGGAAGCGGACAACGTAGGTGGGCATCGCCTACCGGCGTGAGGATAACTGTAGGCGTCAATTCACCGGCTCAATCCGGAGGACCGTCCCGTCGGAGGCGTTGCCGCCTGCGGCCCGCTCCGTGGCGACGTAAATGTAACCGTCAGGGCCCTGCTGCACGTCGCGGATGCGTTCCTGCAAAGGCACCAGCAGCGATTCGCGCTTCTCGGCTTGCGAGGGCTGCTTGAACGCCATTCGAATCAGCGTCCGCTGGGTTAGCGAGCCGATGAACAGGTTATTCTTCCACTGCGGAAACTTGCCGCCCGTGTAAAAAATGATGCTGGACGGGCTGATCGACGGAACCCAAAAGATGCGCGGATTGTCCATGCCGGGGCGGAACCAGGGCTGATCCGACACCAATGTGCCAGTATAGTTACGGCCCATCGAAACCAGAGGCCAGCCGTAGTTGTGGCCGGGCTGAAGAATGTTGACCTCGTCGCCGCCCATCGGCCCGATCTCGGCCTGCCAAAGCTCCCCGGTTTCGGGGTTGATGGCGAGCCCGTAACCGTTCCGATGGCCGTAGGTGAAAATTTCGGGCCTGGCTCCTGCCTTGCCGACGAAAGGATTGTCGGGCGGCACGGTGCCATCGTCGCGAAGGCGAAGGGTTTTGCCGGCGTCATTGTCGAGGCTCTGCGCCTTCATGCGCAGGCTGTTGTCATCGCTGCCGTTGCAGCAGATGCGGTCACGATCACCGACCGTGACGTAGAGCATGGAATCAGGGCCGAAGAAGATTCGTCCCGCGAGGTTGCCCCCCGTTTCCCAGGCATCGGCAACGAAGATTTCCTGAACATCGGTCAGCTTGGAGCCGCTGAGGCGGCCGCGGGCAACGGCGAGAGTAACTCGATCGCCATCGTGCTTGGGATATGAAACGTACACCAACTGATTCTCCGCGAACTTGGGATGCAGAGTGATGAAGTGAAGCGCGTCCGGGTTCTGCCCCGCGGGCGTGGGTGAGATCCAGGCCGGGTCGGGCAGCAGCTTGCCATCCCGGATCATGCGCAGCCGGCCGTTTTTCTCGGCCACCAGAATCGTTCGCTCATCCGGAATCGCCAGGCTCCAGGGATGGTAGAGGCCGAGCGCGACGGGAACCACGCGGATTTTTCCGCCCTGTACATCGAGAACCTGAGGGCCGCCAGCGATGAGTTGCGGCGTCGCCGGGGTTTGAGTGCTCTGCGCCGGAGACGCTTCGGCGAGCAGGAAAAAAGCCAGCACGGCGACGGCGCGCGAGAGTCGCTTCATCATGTCTATCGACGGTACTGAGGTCACAGGACAGTGTCAAGCGCGCGGGGCCGCTCTTTCCTACGGGCCGAGACGCTCACCCGCGCTTAGATTCGCGCTTTACCTTTTGGCGGCCCCGGCGCGAGGAACCGGTTTACCGTAGACTTCGAACCATCCCAGATCGGAGTAGCCTCCATCGCCGTGACCGCTACCCGGCATCAGATCGGTAAACCCGATTTCGTCGACCTTGCTCAAGTCCACCTTCTCGAGCCATCGGCCGCGCGTGACGTCCTTCTCAATATCCAATTGGATCCACCGGCTCTCCGATAGTGTGAAGTCCGTCGTGTGATAGTCGAACACGCTTCCGTCTGCGTGCTCTCCCAGAATCCAGGCGCCATCCGCTAATTTTAAAATCGGGTGAATCTGGTGGAGGCCGCTGATCTTGGTGACCCAGCGAATTTTGCCCATCCCGGTCAGGTCCACATAGTTGTTTTTATCGCGCACCGCGAGCGCGCAGGGCTGCGCGCAAAGCCCGGTCCACAGGTGCATGGGATTGCTGGTGCTGTCCAGCTGTCCGTTCTCCTGAATATCTTTTCCCGACGGACCATAAAGCTTCAGTTCCAGATTCGGGTTAGCGACGGCCCTCTGATCCAGCGGGTGCTCGACCGGCAGGCCGGCGACAGGGACCCAATCGACCCGGAAAAACAGCGGCGCGGCCGGCCCTGGGCGCGTGGCTCCATCGGGAGCTTTTCCTTGAGCGAAGGCAGCGGGGCAAACACAAGCACAAAGGATCGAAACAAGCAAAGCTTGGCGCGGCATGCGGGGTCCTCCTCCTGAAATCTCAGTACGCGACGTTATCAGAGCGGAGCGCCGCTGTCCATGGGCTTAGCCGCCCGTACCAGGGCAATGGCCGCAACATCTGCGGGACGCCGCCAAATCCTCCTTGACTTTGCCGGCCATATGACTAAAGTGTTCGTCATGGCGCTCGGTTTGGCTCGATCCTGCCTATGCGCGGTGATTGCCCCGGCGCTGGCTGTCGCGCAAGTGACGCCCGCGATCCCGAAAACTCCCCCTTCCGGTACGCCGCCGCTGCCGGAAAGGCCGCGCTTACCGCCACGCCAGCGCCCTTTGCCGCCGCTCCCATCGGCGCCACAGATTCCCGTGGTGGTGGGATACCCCTCAGCCCAACCCGCTCCCCTGCCTTTCGAAGTCGGACTCGCGTACTCCTATAACGCGTTCGATGCCGGCGGTTCCGCCGTGGCCTACCAGAGCGGCGCCTCGCTTTATGGCGAGTATTTCTTGAAACAAACCGCGGAGCTGCGCGCAGGACGCGCCGTCTTCGGCGTGAGAGCGGACTTTACAGGCAGCGGCAGCAATACTGCGAATCTCTACTCCTACATGTTCGGACCGCGGATCAACTACGAGTTTAGAGGCTCGCGTCTCTTCAGCACTGCAGAATTCGAAATCGGCGGCGCGCACGCGCGCGTGTACGGCGGGACTCTCAACGCGCCTTTCCCCTCGCTTGCTGGCAACAGCTTTGCGTTTGGTACGAAGGAGGCGATCGGTCTAGTATTCGGGCAGCGCTACGTCGTCAATCTATTAGAGACCGAGTTCTTGAATTTTGAAGTGCCGCAAGCTACGCCGCCCGGCAAGCCCTGGCGCACGGATATTCGGGCGTCGGCGGGGATGGGGTTCCGGCTGGGCCGCCGGTAAATCGGACCGCATCGGCTGGCCGGAATGCCGTTGCCGATTCGAACACCGGCAAGTCCACCCCTGGGGTGAGGTCGGGCGGCAAGCGCGCAGTCGCGGCGCGCCTCGCGGGCTCCTCAGGGCTTGCGGTCGTAGCGGGCATCGCCCTCAGCGGCGCTAAGAATGAGGTGCGTCACTTTGCCGCTCGCGTCCGCAAAGAACTCGATCGTGGCGGCCGTCGAATCGAAGCGCGTATCAGTTTGCGGAATCAGCGGAAAATCCTTCATGTAAAGCTGGCCATGAAGCAGAGTGACCTTCTGCGTGCGGCCGAAGAACTCCGCGCTGCCCGCCGGCCCTTCCCGGAACTGGTATTCGCCGGCGTAACTGGCGAGCTGCTCCTGGCTAGGATGCGCCGCAGCCTTCGCGGCCGCCACCAAATGCGCGGTGTCCCGCTCATCCTCATTGCACACGTACTCCAACAGGTCCGAGTCCGCCGCATAGTGCACAGCCACGGAAGTCGTCAGCGGCCTGACCAGCGTCTCCGGATCGTCATAGGTGACCTGAACCTGCATATGCCCGAAATCGGTGCGATGGAATCTTTCGGTCACGTGCAGATACTCCGAATGCGGATGCCCGACCATATCGAGCCAGGTCTTATCATTGAATCCCGCCGACTCGACCACCAGTGTGTCGCCGTCCCAATGACCGGTCGAGTAACCCATCCATGTCGGATTCGGATCCTTGGGCAGCGGGCGGCCATCCGTGTAGATTTGCCGGAAGCCGCTGAGCTCATACAGGAGCGCGATCATGTTTGGAGATTGAACGATACGGTAGAAACGCGTCGACCCGGAAGCAAAAATCGCCGAGGGTCCCGCAGGAAGGCAATGCGTCACAGGATTGCCGCGCCGCAAATCCTCGGCGCGTTTGAGGAACAGGGCTTCCGCAGCCGGGCGAAAAACGTCTTCGTCCTTCAAATCCTGGATCACGTCGAAACGATACGGGCTGGTTTCGGACTCCCACAGCCCTGATAAGTCCGGCCTGCCATCGGGCATCCGAGGCGCGGCAGCGGTGAGGTTCGGTTTACCGTCGGCGGTCCGCGGAATTCCGGGCGTAGGATAGCCGAGCCATTGCGCGGACACAGAAAAAGGCAAAAGAGCCAACGCTGCCGCAATCGCAATTCTATCCATGAGGGCTTCTCCTTCCGTTTGGTAACCCTCGCGGTCCACTTGGGACGCGCCTGCGGCAAGTATACAGCACCTCAACGCGATTCAGCAGGATCGCTCCTTCCCCCGGTATGGCCGATTCGCCGGGCGGCCTCTCTCACGGCGCGGTCAGGAACGTCCGCCACACCGTGTCCACTAGCGCGTGGCACCCGGCTGAAGCCATCAGGCTCCGGTGCTTGCGATACGCCAAGCCGTAGAACCAGCCGGCGATCGTCGCCAGCACAACGTAGCGCCAGTTGGGCGCAGGAGCGTGCGCGATGTGGCTGAAGCCGAAGGCGACGGAGACCATCGCTTGCGCCACGTTGCGGGAGGAGCTGCGCGCGCCAATCGAACCTTCCAATAAATTCTGGAGCAGGCCGCGGAAGAACAACTCCTCCGCGATCGCCACGAATAGAAGCAGCGTCACGTAATCCGCCGCAAACTGCGGCCCGCCGCGCCAGCGCGGATTCCACGCTATGAAGCGCATCGCCAAACCCAGCGGAATTCCGATCATGCTGAAGCCGAGAAACGACAGCGCTGCATCACGCAGGATCGCGCCGGACAAGACGAAATCATAACCCGCGTCCTCGATTCCCCGCACCACCACGAACGCCCAAGCGCCTACTCCCACGACGAACAAGCGAGCCATGAAATCCAAATTCACTGGAACGTTCCAGATTCCGGTGGTCAGATGAAATTGCACAGGAAAGTACAGCCACAACAGAGCCAATCCGTCCTGCCAATTCATCCGCCGGCACTCACGAACCGGCGCAAGCACGAACACGCCCAAAGGTACAATCGCCAGCGCCGCCAGCTTCGCCAACGCAATCCAGCGAAAATCGCGCGCGCCGAAAGAGTAAATCAGATACGGCGCCAAGAACGCTACGACGATCCACGCCGCGCGCACCCGTTTCAACCGCGCGCGCACTGCCGCGAAGCCAGGAGCCAGATACAATCCGGCGAGCAGCATGAAGCAAGCGTAGATGCTCCATGCCGCGGTGTGGGCCACGGGATAACGCCCGACCTCGATGCGCGCGTACCAGCCGAAGAATGCCGCCAGCGCGGCCCATAGCATCGCGAACCGCGCCATATAAACGAACCGGGCCATGTAAAACCGGGCCATGTAAAGAAGATAATTGATAAGAGTATGCCTGCAACCGCCGTCACGCAGTACACCCACGTGAACTATCTCTGGGATGACGCCCAAGCCGCCAAGCTTTCGCCGGCCGAGCAACTGATTTATCGCTCGAACCTACTCGGCTCCGATCAGCGCATCACCAACACCGGCGGCGGCAATACATCCGCGAAGCTGATGGAGCGCGACCCGCTCACCGGCAAGGAAGTCGAGGTGCTGTGGGTTAAAGGCTCGGGCGGCGACTTGCGCACCAGTGTGCTGGCCAATTTCGCGTCGCTGTATCAGGACAAACTGCTAGCGCTTCAGCCGGTTTACGAGGCGTCTGCCGAGCGCGGCCCGAAGACGACCGCAGAGGATCGCATGGTGGAACTGTATCCGTACTGTACCTTCAACCTGAATCCGCGCGCAGCGTCCATCGACACGCCGCTGCATTCTTTTGTTCCAGCCAAGCATGTGGACCACATGCATCCCAACGCCGTGATCGCCGTGGCCGCGGCGCGGCGCTCGCAGGAGCTGACGCGCGAAATTTTCGGCGACGAGGTCGGTTGGACTCCGTGGCTGCGCCCAGGATTCGAGCTCGGCCTGGAGATTCAGCGCCGCTGCAACACCCAGGTCGGATTGAAAGGCTTGATCCTCGGCCAGCACGGCCTCATCAACTGGGCCGATAGCGGCAAGGATTGCTACGAGCTAACTCTGGATCTGATCGAAAAAGCCGCGCTGTACATCGAAGCTCGCGATAAGGGCGCGCGTACGTTCGGCGGCGCACGCTATGAATCACTCGGCGATCGTGAGCGCGACGCGGTTTTATTCGACTTGCTTCCCTGGTTGAGGGGAGAAGTCTCGACCACGAAGCGCTGCATTGCGACCGTCCAGCATGACGCCGCGATTCTGCGCTTCGTCAACAGCCATGACGCGCCCAGACTCGCCGAACTCGGAACGTCCTGCCCGGACCATTTCCTACGTACCAAGATCAAGCCTCTGTACGTCGATTGGAGCCCGCGCGGCGGTAACGTCTCGGCGCTAAAGGACTCTCTCCGCACCGGCCTGGCGCAATACCGGAAAGATTACGCGGCGTATTACAAGCGATGCAATCGTCCCGGCTCTCCTGCGATGCGCGATCCCAACCCGACGGTGATTCTGATTCCCGGACTCGGCATGATCGCCTGGGGCAAAGACAAAAGCGAGTCGCGCGGGACCGCCGAGTTTTACAACTGCGCCGTGGAAGTGATGCGCGGCGCGGAAGCCATCGACGAATATATCGCTCTGCCGCAGCAAGAAGCCTTCGACATCGAATACTGGCAGCTTGAAGAAGCCAAGCTGCGGCGCATGCCTCCGGAAAAGGAGCTGGCGCGCAACATCGTGCTGGTGGCCGGAGCCGGCCACGGGATCGGTAAGGCCGTCGCGAAGAGGCTGGCGAAAGAAGGCGCGCACGTGGTGTGCGCCGATGTGCTTTTGCATGCTGCAAGGGAAACGGAGAGCGAACTGATTCACTCGCACGGCGCGGGAATCGGGGTCGCCGGCAGCGGCATCTCCGCGTGTGGACCGGCCATCGCGCAATCGTGCGATGTAACCGATCGCGACAGCGTTCGCGCCGCGCTGGAGCAAGCGGTACTCGCGTACGGGGGTCTGGACAACATCGTGGTCACCGCTGGTGTGTTCGTTCCGCCGGATCGCGAAGGCCGCATCGCGGATGAGCAATGGCGTAACACGTTCGACGTAAACGTAACGGGAACACACACGGTCGTCGATGAAGCGCGAAAAATTTTCGAGCGCCAGGGTTTGAGTGGCAGCGTGGTGCTGACCACCAGCGTCAACGCCGTGGTTTCGAAAAAAGGATCGCTAGCTTACGATGCCTCGAAGGCCGCCGCGAATCATTTGACGCGAGGGCTGGCCGTGGAGCTGGCGCCGCTGGTGCGCGTCAACGCCGTGGCTCCGGCGACCGTGGTCGAGGGCTCCACCATGTTCCCGCGCGACCGCGTCATCGCTTCGCTGGTCAAATACGGAATCGCGTTTGAGGAAGCAGAAACCACCGAAGTTCTGCGCGCGCGGTTGGCCGGGTTCTATGCCAACCGGACGTTGACCAAGCGCCCCGTGACTCCCGCAGATCAAAGCGAAGCCGTGTTCTTCCTCATCTCAGACCGGTCTTCGAAAACCACCGGGCAGGTGCTGACCGTGGACGGCGGCTTGGTGGACGCCTTCCTCAGGTGACGGAATCGAGCGCGTATCTGGCGATCGACCTGGGCGCGGAGAGCGGGCGCGCAATACTGGGACGCTTGCGCGGCGGTATCCTCACGGTCGAGGAAGTACACCGCTTCCCCAATGAGCCCCTGCAACAGGATGGGTCACTCCGCTGGAACGTGCGCGGATTGTGGACGGAGATCCAGGTGGCACTCAAGCGCGTGAGCGAAATCAAGCTCGACGGAATCGGTGTCGATGCCTGGGGAGTGGACTACGCCCTGCTCGATGCAACTGGCGAGCTGGTCGAAAATCCGTACCACTATCGCGACCCACGCAGCAACGGCGCAATGGAAGAAGTCTTTCGCGTTGTTCCGCGCAAAGAGATTTACCTGGCCACCGGCATCCAGTTCATGCCGATCAACACTCTGTTTCAACTCCATGCGCACAGACGTGACGATCGGGCGGCGCTCGCACGTGCGCGCACGCTGCTCACGATCCCCGATCTGTTCCACTACTGGCTGACGCGCCGGAAGGCCTGCGAATACACCAACGCGACCACCACTCAGTTGGTCAACGCTCGGACGCGCGCGTGGGATACGGACTTGATGAACCGCCTCGGTCTGCCCGCGGCTCTACCTGCTCCGCTGGTCGATCCCGGCACAAATCTTGGCGACTACAAAGGGATCCCGGTCATCGCGCCGGCCTCGCATGATACTGCGTCCGCTGTCGCCGCGGTCTCCGCTCGCGGCGATACCGCGTTCCTGAGTTCGGGGACCTGGTCGCTGGTAGGCATCGAATTGGACGCGCCGGTGATCAACGCGGTGACCCTCGCGTCGAACTTCACCAACGAAGGTGGCGCGAACCGCGCAACTATGCTGCTCAAGAACGTGATGGGATTGTGGATGCTGCAAGGTTGCCGCCGCGCTTGGTCCGCACAAGGCCGCGACTACACTTACGCCGAGCTGATGGAAGCCGCAGCTCAAGCGCCCCGGTTCGCGAGCGTCGTCAATCCGGATGACGCCCGTTTTCTCAACCCTCCCGACATGCCGGAAGCCATCGTTTCTTTCTGCTGTGAAACATCGCAGCCGGCGCCATCCGGCACCGGAGCAGTCACGCGCTGCATCCTCGAAAGCCTCGCACTGAAGTACGCGCTGGTGATCCGAGACCTGGAGCTCGTCACCCAGCGGAGCATCACCCGCATCCGCGTGATCGGCGGAGGCTCGAAGAACAGGCTGCTCAATCAACTCACTGCGGATGCCACCGGCAAGCAGGTACTGGCGGGACCCGCGGAGGCGACAGCGCTCGGCAACATCGCCGTGCAGATGGTGGCCAGAGGCGGGGCGTCGTCATTACAAGACGCCCGCGCAATCATCGAAAAATCCTTCCCTGCGGAAGCCTTCGAGCCTCGCGATACCGCCGCATGGCAGCCTTACTTCACGGTCATGATGACGGAGCCGATATGGCGCTCCCATTCAAGCTGAAGCTTCACGTTGCCCGAGCCCTGATCTGTCACTGTGTATTTCATCATTTCAATCACCGAAGGCGGCTTGCTCATCGTCATCCTCACCCGGCCCAGATCCTTGGATGCGTTGTAGGTCAAGCCCCACTGGCCGGTCTCTTTATTCACGATTAGTTCCCACGCATCCGGGTCTTTCACCCAGCAGTAAAGCGTGTAGTCACCTTTGGGAACGTTCACTCCGCCGATATCGAGATTGGCGTCTGTGTGAAACGCGGTTGCAGAGTTGGCTCCAGCGCGCCAGGCGGGATAAGTTGGATCGTTCGAAAGCAACCCGCCCGGCCCGAAAATTTTGCGCCCGCGCACCGAAGGCGCGGAATAGTTGATGGTGATCTTCTTTCCGCCGATGGTGATGCTGGCGGTTTCAGGAGGGCTCTGCGCGAAGGTGACGGTCGCGAATGACGTAAGCAGGAAGGCGAATAATTTCATCACCACCAGTTTACTTCGCGGCGTTTCTAGCGCGGCTCGAACAGGTTCCCGCGCCCCAGCAGCCATTGCGGATCGAATCGCCGCTTCACCGCGCGCATGGCTTCGATGTGCTCCGGCGCATATTGGATCGCGAGCAAATGCGCCTTGCGCTTGCCGAGCCCATGCTCCGCGCCGACCGTCCCGCCCAATGCGACAACGTCTTTTGCGAGCGCATCCAGTACGGCCTTGGCGCGTGCGTGCTCCTCTTGGTTCGCCGGAAATGTGTTGATGTGCAAGTGCGCGTCGCCGATGTGGCCGTACATCACGTAGGGGGTTCCCAGATCGCGATCCAGGGTGCCGCGGTACAGCTTGATCACTTCGCGGCATTTATCGCGAGGCGCGGCGTAATCCGTCCCCAGCTTGACGTGGCCGCCGCGATGGATGCGCGCCTGCACGCCTTCCGCCAAACCGTGCCGGAAGCGGCGGAAGCGCTCGCGATCCGCAGCCGAGGTGCCGAACCACGAAACGTCTTCCATCGCGCCGGTCATGTCGAGGTCGATCTCGCCCTCCTGCTCCACCATCACTGCGGCGGCTTCCGGGGCATCCTTGATTTGGACCTCCATTATTTCGAGCGAGCCGTGGTCCAGATATTCGAGCATTCGCAAACCCGGAACGGGTCTCCAGCGCTCGACCGCATCGATCGCGGCTTCTTCGCTAGGGAAAAACACCACTCCGCCCATGATCTCCTTGGGCGCCGGCAGCAGTTGCAGCTCGGCCTGCGTGACCACGCCAAGGGTGCCTTCGCTGCCGATGAATAAGTCCACGTAGTCCATGCCGGGGGCCAGGCGATAACCGGCCGAATGCTTGCTGGTGCGCGGCAAAGGGATCCGCGGTACCTGGAAATCGACCGGCTGGCCGCGCCGATATTCACGGATACTGCCTTCGATCAAGACCACGCGCAGCGCCAGCACATGGGCTCGCGTGGCTCCGTAACGAAAACTATGTGAACCGCTGGCGTTGGCCGCTATGTTGCCGCCGATCGAAGAGGTATTTTCGGTCGGGTCCGGCGCGTAGTATTGGCCGGAGGCCGCGGCGGCGGCTTGTACCTCGCGCAGCAGAATCCCGGAGCCGGCAATGGCCTTGCCGGGCGCGATTTCGAGCTTCCGGAAGTTGGTCATCGACACGCCCCAGCCGCCTTGCGGCGAAGCTCCGCCGGCGAGCCCGGTCATCGCGCCCATCGGCGTCACCGGGATATTTTCTTTGGATGCGCGAGCCAGAACCTCGGCCAGTTCTTCTTCACCGCGCGGCGAAAACACCTGATCCGCATGACCGGGGTAACTGGAGGCGTCGGAAATGTCCACGATTTTCAGTCTAACAGGCCGCTTGGCAAGGGTTGTGAAATGGACTAGACTTAGTCTAGTCATGCATGTGACCAACATTCACGAAGCCAAGACCCACTTTTCCCGGCTAGTGGAGCGGGCTGCGGCAGGCGAGGAGATCATCATCGGTAAGTCGGGGAGGCCCGTAGCCCGGCTTGTGAAGTATGAGGCTGCTGCCAAGCCGACTCGGAAGCCCGGCAGCATGAAGGGGAGGATCAGAATACTGCCCGGCTTCTACGAGCCGGATCGCGAATTTGAGGCGCTCTTCTATGGCGAACCTTTGGATGCCGGCGGCGTCAAAACTACTGCTCGACACAAACGTCCTGGTATGGTGGGTCGCAGGTAGTAGCAGGCTTTCGCTCTCGGCTCGCAAAACCATCCAGGACGCGGAGGCGGTCTACGTCAGCGCGGCGACGGCCTGGGAGATCGCGACCAAAGTGCATCAAGGGAAACTGGAATTCAATGGTGACTTGCGCGAAGAAATGAGGACCAGTGGATTCCAACCACTGGCGATTCAAATCGAACACGCGGTTGCCGCCGCGACCTTACCGATGCATCATCGTGGGTGGCACAGGCCCGGCTGGAGTCGCTTGCGCTCGTAACGGCTGACCGCCATCTCAAAGCGTACGACGTTGATGTTCTTGTGATTTGACCCGCGGGCGGGTATATTGAAGGCGTGACGGGGAAGGCTCTCGCGATGGCGTTGCTTGCCGCTCTCGGCGCGTTCGCCCAGAGCGAGGAGCCGAAGATCGTGGTAAATCTTGACGGCTTCCGCTATCCGCCAATCGCCAAGCAGGCCCACATAGGGGGCGACGTTGTTTTGAGGCTGAGCGGGCTAGAGGTGGTCTCCGTAGGAGACCCGTTGTTAGCGCCAGCCGCCAGGGACAATGTGCGGACATGAACACTGCCTCCACTCCGGACAGGCCGCTACAAGGTTACTTATCATTTCGAGATCCTCGACCCGCCAAGGCAACATTTGGTCCCGATTGGAAACGGATTTGGACGCTTTTTCCGGCGTCTCGTGGGTGCCCCGACGAAGACAGTTGTCTTTTATCGCTGCGAGGAAACTCCGACACCCCCAGACCCCGCACCCCGGTTCACAGTCTCGACGGGATCGGACGTCGCAATCGACGTTTTCGGGGATGGGTATTCCCCGTGCCGCATGACCCAGGTCTCCGAACTCGACCCCCACTCACACCTCTAAAATCACCGGCATAATCAGCGGCCGCCGGGAGGTCTGCTTGGTCAGGTAGCGCTTCAAATCGGCGCGGATTTTTTCCTGGATCACGCCCAGATCGCCGCGCTCCTCGCTGCTCGAGTTGTCCAGCGTCTTCATCACAACCTGGCGCGCATTTTGCAGCACCTCGGAGCTATCCTCCATCGACATGAAGCCGCGGCTGACGATCTCGGGCAGCCCCTCGCAACGGCCGGTCTGCTTGTCGATGGCGATGATCGGCAGCACGAAGCCGTCTTCAGCCAGGTGACGGCGGTCGCGGATGACCAGATCCTCCACCACTTCATCCAGAGTGCCGGAATCGATGCAGACGCGGCCCACCGGCACCGCAGCTCCCTTATGCGCGCCGTCGCCGCCGATCTCCAGCGTCTCGCCGGACTCGAGCAAAAACGTCTCCTTCAATCCCAGATGGTTCAGGTGCTGCGCAAGCTGTGCGTGCCTGGCCATCTGCCGGTATTCGCCGTGCACCGGCACGAAATATTTCGGCCGGACCAGGTTCAACACCAGCCGCAGCTCCTCCGCGCTGCCGTGGCCGGAGACGTGAATCGGCGGATTCATGGTGCCGTAAATCACATCCGCGCCGCGGCGGGACATGTGGTTGATCATGCGGTAAATCGCCTTTTCGTTGCCGGGGATGATGCGCGCGCTCAGCGCTACTACGTCGCCGGGCTCGACTGACAGATGCTTGTGGTTGTCGACGGCCACGCGTGAAAGGGCAGACATCGGCTCGCCCTGCGTGCCCGACACCACCGCCACCATCTTGCTGGGCGCGACCTGCATGGCGTCCTGCGGACGCAGCAAGACTCCATTGGGGATGGTCAGCAGACCCAGGTCGTGAGCGATCTCGGTGGTATTCAGCATGCTACGGCCGAAAAAGCCGACCTTGCGGCCGTATTCGGAAGCCAGGTCCAGAATCTGCTGCAAACGATGGATGGAGCTACTGAAACAGGAAATCACCAGGCGGCGCGGGGAGCGCGCAAATAAATCCTCCAGGCGCGGCCCCACGGCGCGCTCGCTTTCGGTGTAGCCGGGACGGTCGACGTTGGTGGAATCGGAGAGCAGCAGCAGTACGCCGCGCTTGCCGTACTCGGCCAGGGTGTGCAGGTCGAAGAGGTTGTTGTCGGTGGGCGTGGGGTCGACCTTGAAATCGCCGGTATGAATAATGACGCCCAGCGGAGTGGTGATGGCCAGCGCGACGCAACTAACAATGGAATGCGTGACGTGGATAAACTCGATCGAGAACGGACCCAGCTCCAGCCGGTCGCCCGGCTTGATCGTGTTCAGGTCGGCTTCGTCCAGCAGTTCATGCTCTTCCAGGCGCCGCTCCACCAAGGCGAGGGTGAACGCGGTGCCGTACACCGGCACGGTGATTTGATTCAGCAGGAACGGCACGCCGCCGATGTGGTCTTCGTGGCCGTGGGTCAGGATCAGGCCGCGCACGCGCTCGGCATTCTGTTCCAGGTAGGAGAAGTCAGGGGTGACGATGTCCACTCCCATCAGTTCGGTGTCCGGGAACATCATCCCGGCATCGATGACGATAATGTCATCGCCGTAGCGGAGGGCCATGGAGTTCATGCCGAACTCGCCCAGCCCTCCCAAAGGGATGACTTGCAGCTTCTGGTCTGACATTAGGTTGAAACTCAAGCGTAGCAGGCTGGAGCGGCGGAGGCATTCGCGCAATCCAACACCCGGCCGGGTTTGTACCCCCTGCAAAACCTGGGGCACACGGCCGATGTATACTGCCTAGAAGCTTTTGTGAGGGTTTCGACTGCGAGGGACCATGAACTCTACCAACCGCCTGTTCGTCTCCGCGGCCGTTATGGCTGGCATAGGGTTTGCTCAGATCGCGGTGGCACCGATCGCCGGCTGGAGCACTGTCATCGTCTATGGGAAAGTGACCCTGGAAGACGGCTCTGCGCCCCCCAAGACCGTCGTAATCCAGCGGACCTGCTCGGATGGAACCGACCCGGATAACGTCGCCAATACGGACAAGCTAGGCCGCTTCACCTGGAAGATGGATGTCGACTTCAGCCAGGAACGAAAATGCAACATCGAAGGCATTTTGAAGGGCTACGTATCGACCAGAATTGAGGTTCCATTTCTCACCACCTTCAGCGACCCCCATCTTTCCCCCTTGGTGCTGAAGACAAAAGGCGAGAATGCCGACGTGGAGATCCTGGATGATGCCCGCGTTCCCGACCTCGTCCATGACTTGTGGATGCAGGCCCAGAAGTCTATCGCTCACAATCAGCTTGCGGAGGCCGATCTGCGGCTGAAGCAGGTGGTCAAGCGTGCTCCGAAGTTCGCGCGCGGATGGGACGCGCTGGGCATGGTTGAGGAGCATGAAAGCAAAACCGCCGATGCTGCCGGCAGCTACCACAAGTCAGTCGAAGCCGATCCCAAGTTTCTGGAGGCCTACGTTGCTCTAGGCCGCCTCGATCTTGAATTGAAGAATTGGGAAGATGCCGACCGGGTCATGAGCGAATTGGTCGCCCGGGACATGCCGGCGCGCTATCCGGAAGCGCGCCTGATTCAGGCGATCGCGCGCATCCAACTCAAGAACGTGGATGGCGCAATGGCCAGCGCGTCTGACACCATCCGGCTGGACGCCAAGCTGCACAAGTTTCCCTCCGCCGAATACGTTCTCGCACTGGGCCTCATCGCCAAAAAGGACTATTCCGGCGCCAACGACCATGTCAAGCGATACCTGGCGATGCTGCCGGCACGTTCTCCCGATCTGGAAACAGTCCGGGAGGTATCCGCGAAACTGGATCAAGCGATCGCGTCAGGGACTCAGACGACCGTGGTGGTGCCCGAAGCTCCGGATGCCGGCTTGGGGCTCGCCGAGTTACCCGGCGCGGGCGTTCCAGGTGAGGCATGGGTTCCGGGCGGGCGTAAGGCTCTGGCCGAGGTGGTCGGTCTCAAAGACGCGTCCAATTACCAGGATTTTTTCACCGAATATTGCCGTGCCCTGGCCCGTGAAATGACCGTCGGTACCTCGCGAGGCATTCCCGACTACCTGGCTACCGTGCGCACCTACATGGCCACAGTCACGGACTTGCTGCCGCTGGGCTCGCGTGAAGGAGATATCACCCGGTTTCATCTCTCGCTGTCCAACGAGCCCCAGCGCAAGATGGCTGAGCAGATACTCGCGCTGCTGGGTTGGAAGATCGTTTCCAAGGACGGCAAATTCTCGGTGGAGCCCGGCGATCAGCCGGCCGACGGCCCGCGCCAGCACATCCCCAAGCTCTTCGGCATCGATGAGATCGCCATGCAGGAGGCGCTCGAATCCGGCAAGAGCTTTGATTTCGAGATCCCCACGGAAAACGCCCGGCTGGTGGGCGGCAATAGCTGGGCCCCGATCATCAAACAACTTCCCGAGATTCCCGGCGGCATCGCGGCCGCCTTCACGCAGGACGTCCGCCTTGCCCGCGCCTATGCCGGCTTGGGCGCAATGGGGCAAGATGCGGCGGCGGACGTGCTGGGAAGCGTCGGCGTTTCCGACGTGGTGCTGCAGTACGCGGACATCCTGGCCCGCTACGGCGAAGCTCTGTCCGTAGTTCCGGACGGGGCCAAGGAAATGGTCTCCCTCCCCGGTGGAACGGCCGCGGAATCCGCGTGGCGAAAAGTGGTCGGCGCCAATCCTCACGATCCGCCTGCTTTCTTCCGCGCCCTGATCGGAAAGGGTGACGGCCGCTTGCTGGCCTTCTACCACACCGTGTGGAGCGCGGATCAAGCGCATCAGAAGTATCTCACCGCCAGCGAAGCGCGCGTCGAAAAATTCTACGCCTTCTATCGCGATTCTCCGGAGTTCAAGTTCGGCATGACCCGCCACATCGACGGCTGGGCCACGGACCTGCTGTTGAAGCTGCCGCTGGAAGCGGGCAAAGCCCGGCTGCCGGGCGGCCGCGCCGCCTGGACGCAATCCACCGCTCCGGACGAAGATGCGCTGCTGAATCTCAAAACGCTGGAAGCGCTGGTACCGGTTGCGCAGCTCGAGGAGCGGCGCAAAACTCCGCTGGATCAGGCTTCCGTGGCTTTGCTCGCGGCCCATTACGCCGAATGGAAGAGCCTGCTCCCGTACTTCCAAAAACTTCCCGCGCTGGGCCACGATGAGTTCGCGTCCCTGCAGGCGTTTGCCTCCGCCATCGCCAAGCAGCCGCAGCCGCGCCAGAACCAGGTGATGGGCGAATGGTATTCGCTGGTGGAGCTGGAGGCGCGCGGCGTCGAGGCCGGTTCGCTCGACGGCCCCAAGAGCGCTCTAGCCTTCCGCAATACTTGCCAGGGACTCTCCGGCGACGATCACGTCTCCAAGGCTCTCGGGATTCTGCGCGATATCGCACCGGGACCGAACCTGACCCAGGCCGTGGCGGATTTGCTGCGCCTGAGCCCGGATCGCCGCGCCGCCTTCCAAAAGGTTCTGGAGCTGCAAAACGTTCCGCGCGTCGATTTGAACGCTCCCTCACCCGATCCGGCCAAAGTGGTGGCGGCGTTGAGCGGATACGTCTACGCTGCGTCGGTCGATCCGGACGCGTTGCTGATCAGCGAGGATCAGCGTCTGCTCAGCCGGCATCAATTCGTCGCCGCGGATTCGGCGAGCAAACTTCCGTTCGTCTTCGCTCCGGCTGCGCTGGTGGAATCGAATACGCCTCCCGGCTCCTTTCTCAAAGGCGGCTTCGGAAACTTCGATGAAATAGCGCGCTCGCTCGCCAACGGCGGCCGCAGCGTTCCGCCGATCAGCATCAAAACCGATGCCAAACCGGAACCAGCCAAATCGCCTGACGACCCTTCGCTCCCGCTCCTGGCGAGTACGGAAATCGCCGGCGGAGACCTCGTGTTCCGGACCAGCAGCCGCCTGGTGGAAGCCTACGCCACGGTTACCGATTCGCGTGGGCGTTACGTCGACGATCTGACCGCGGATCAGTTTACTCTGCTCGACGGACAGCAGGCTCGGCCCTTGGCGGGCTTTGAATCGCACGCCCAGCCGGTTTCGGTTGCGCTGTTGCTGGACACCACCGGTAGCATGGCCCTGGCTCTGCCGGCGCTTAAGAACGCCGCGCTGAAATTGATCGGCGAGCTTCGCTCAGAAGATTCCGTGGCGGTGTACAGTTTCAACCGCTCCGTAACGGAGCTTCAGCCTTTCACCACCGATTTGGATTCGGCCAAGCGCGCTGTCCTGAGCACTCAGGCCCTGGGCGAAACCGCGCTGTATGACGCTCTGGCGCGGGTCGCGCGCGATCTCTCCGGCCGCGCCGGCAAGAAAGTCATCGTGGTGTTTACCGACGGCGACGACAACTCCAGCACGCTCACCACCGACACCGCCATTCTCCGCGCCAAGGCCACCGGCGTGCCGCTGTTCACCATTGCCGAAGGCGACGCTTTGAGCAACCGCAATTACCTGGCGCAGCTCGAGGATCTTTCCAAGGCCACCGGCGGCGAAGCTTTCGCCATCAAGGATTCGAGCGAGATCGAAGCCGTGTTCGCGAAGGTTTCGGAGGATCTCGCTCACGGCTATCTGCTCGAATTCGAGCCGCCCTCGGGCGACGATCGCGCTTGGCATCCTATTTCCATTCAGGTCAAGGCCCGTGGCGACAAAGTGATTCGCGCGCGCGA
The DNA here is from genome assembly GCA_030041495.1 of Bryobacteraceae bacterium. Classification (GTDB taxonomy): domain Bacteria; phylum Acidobacteriota; class Terriglobia; order Bryobacterales; family Bryobacteraceae; genus Palsa-187. Next base: position 200,295 of record JASHNT010000141.1, read on the forward strand.
AGGGTATTATCCGCAGTAGTAGTGATATACTGCCTTGGTTAGTTGCGGGAGGCGAACATGCGCAAATACAGCTTGAGATTCTTAGCTGTCCTGGTAGTGGTGACGAGCGCGGCGGTTTTCAGCTCGCTGGCCCAAGAACCAGCCCCCGGCCGCGGCGGCGGAAAAGGCAAGGGCGAGTTCAAGGGCAAGGGCGCAGCCCGGCCTGTGCTGGTCTTTAAAGAAGAATGGAAGAACTCGGCCGGGAAAGAGCACCCTTACGCTCCCGAAGACGTATCGAATTCTGATCTTGAAATGAAGGTTTACGGGGTCAAACCGACCGATGTTTTGGTTACCGGAAGCGGCCGCGATGGCGACCCAATCCATCTCTGGACCGGCCTCACTCCCGCCCCCTGCGCCGTCACTCTGAAAGACAAGAACAGTTACGTGGATCTGACTGGCCTCGCGCGCATCCGCTGGGTCAGCAAGGTTTCCGGCTTCCACGAAGTCCGTCCGGTGATCAAGCTGGCGGACGGCACGATGTTGGTGGGGGACCACACGGATGAGGCTCGCGCCGACTATCGCGTCAGCGAGTTCAACATCTCCGAAACGCGCTGGATCCGCCTGGATCCGGAAAAAGTCCAGACCAAGGGCGACTTCGTCGCCAATCCCGACCTGAGCAAAGTGGATGAAGTCGGCTTCGCCGACCTCACTGCGGGCAGCGGCCACGGCCCCGGCGGCTGGATCGACGTCGGTGAAATCGAAGTCTACGGCAAGGCCGTTCCGCGCACCTAACAGGAACACCAGCTTGCGGCCGCAAAGGGCCGGCCGCCGCGGTGCGAACCTTCGGAAGGGGTCGAGACCTCGGGCCGCGCCCCGGGCTCCGTTTTGCGGCCGTATTGATATAGTGAAGGCGGCTATGGCCGCCATCGGTGTCCCTCCGCTAACCGTCTCCGGCTTCGGCCTCGAACAAGGCTGCCTCTCAGAGAAACAACTTCTTGAAGTCGCGCAAGGTGGCCTGGAGCGGCTCCCCGTCGATGACGCGCGCGTGCTCGTGCTGATCCCCGACTGCACCCGCAGCATGCCGATGCCGCAGCTCTTCGATATTCTCGAAGGTGAGCTGAATCATCGCGTCCGCGCGCTCGATTTTCTGGTCGCCCTCGGCACGCATTCGCTGATGAGCGATGAACATCTTTCGCAATTGGTCGGGCGCCGCGTGGAGCACGAACGCTCCGGCAACCACCGCGTGCTCAATCACCATTGGGAAAGCGCGGAAGCCTTCGCGCATTTGGGCGATATCCCGGCTGAAGAGATCGCTGAGCTGACGGGCGGTCTGCTGCACGAATCCGTTCCGGTCAAGCTGAATCGCTTGATCCTGGATTACGATCACATCCTGATCTGCGGACCCGTGTTCCCTCACGAAGTTGCCGGCTTTTCCGGCGGAGCCAAATATTTCTTCCCCGGCATCGGCGGCTGGGAGCTGATCAATCTCACGCACTGGCTGGGCGCGCTTCTCACCAGCTATGACATCATCGGCACACGCGAGACCTTGGTGCGCACGCTGATCCACCGCGCTACCGAGATGATTCCGACGCCGCATTCGCTCCTGGCTCCAGTGGTGATGAGCGACGGCCTGGCCGGCCTATTCTGCGGCCCGACTATCGAAACCTGGGCCGAAGCCGCCGCGCTTTCTTCCCGCCGCCACATCTTTTGGCTGGACCGTCCGGTGGAACGCGTACTCTCGCTGATCCCGCACATGTATGACGATCTGTGGACCGGCGCGAAAGGCATGTACAAGACCGAGCCGATTATCGCCGACGGCGGCGAGGTGGTGCTGTATGCCCCTCACATTCGCGAAGTCAGTAAGGTGCACGGGCGCTTGATTCGCGAGATCGGATACCATTGCCGGGACTACTTCGCTAAACAATGGGAGCAGTTTCGCCACTACCCCGGCGGCATCCTCGCGCACTCGACGCATTTGAAAGGCAAGGGGAGCTACGATGCGGTGAACGGAATCGAGTCTCCCCGGATACGCGTCACGCTCGCCACCGGCATCCCCGAAGACGTCTGCCGCGCGATCAATCTCGGTTATCGCGATCCCGCCACAATCGATCCGGACGCCTGCGCTCGCCAGGGGTGGTTCGTGGTGCCCCACGCAGGCGAGATGCTGTACCGGCTCAGAGTCTAGTCAATTATCAGTCGGTGTCTTCGAGATCTGATCCACCACGATCATGTCAAGCGGCGCTTTGCGGGCGTCCATCTTAAGGCCCAGCTTCTCCAGGCCGCCGGTCAGCGAGGCGATGGAACCGTTATCCAGAAGCTGCAAGGCCTGCGGAGGCAGCACCACTCCGGAATTGACTGCGGCGCGAATGAGCATGGTCTGGTAGTCTTCCGGCGTCACTGGGAGATCGAAATCGTAAGTACCCTTCAGGCCCGTCTGATCCACTAGGGGACGGTCCACGTAGCGTTCCAGAACCCGGACCAGCATGTCCATGGTCACCTTGCGGATCTCGAATTTGTTGTTCGAGAAGGTGTAATAGGAGCCGCGCCCGAGGTCCACGGACACGCCCGCCTCGTTACCGGCCGCCGTGATGTTGGTCGCGGGGCGGGCTTCCACACCGGCGGCATCGGGAGCGGACTCGTGCAGGCTCAGCGGCGGCTTGCCGATAATCAGCGCATAGAGCGGCAGTTCCTTCGATGCGCGATGAAACTTGAGGTTAAACCGGTCGCTCAACAGGGCCGCCACCATGTCGGGAATCTGGTCCGAATTTGAGCCGGCGGGGAGCTTGGCGCTCAGATCGAACTTCTCCGAGGTGATCCAATCCGGCCCCTCCACCTGATACTGCCTCACGCGGTACGCCATGGCGATGTAATCCCGCATCGTCAGCGACGTGATGCGGACCTGTGCACCGTCCAGATGCAGGCCGACGGTTACGGCGTTCTGTCCGGAAGTGGCCGAGGGGCGCACGGAGGCGACCTCGAACTGCGGCGGGGAGGGGGTCTGGGCCAGAGCCAGCCCAGCGCCCAGGACGGCGAGCAGAATCGGCTTCATGCCGGATACAACGGTTCCAGGCGGAGAGAAGTTCCGCAAAAAGAAAAGTGGTTCCAAGTGACCCTCAGAACAGATCGTTCCCCGACCGGCATGCACGGCCGGAACATGGCAGGTGGAAACGGCGTGGCGTAGGCCCTTCGCTCCCCGCAACCGGTTTTGCCCGGCTACGGATCGACGCTCCAGTGCGCGCCCGCAAACCCTTTCCAATAGAAGCCCGTCTCTCGATGCGGCCTTTCATTCTCCGGCGGCGAGGGCTGGCCTTGCGGCCCGTTCCCGCAGCCGGGTCGACATTCCCGGCCTACATCTTCGAAACAACCCTGAAACCAATCCCTGACCCGTTCGGCCCCGCACTCCTGCTCCCGTCCGGCCTTTTGCTTGCCATGGCGGGACGCGATCCACGCGCGAAACCCGTTGCCAGGGTTGACTTCCAGGTTTCCCGTTTGTCTCCAGGCCGCCGCTCCCCTCCAGGACCTCTCGATCCTTCGGGATCGTAGCACTCAGCCCGGCTCCAACCGGGAATGCTTGCCCTTCCGAGTCGCCCGATCTTCCTTCGCTCCCCGCCTCGCGTAAATAGTGTTAATACTCAGCGCGAAACGGATCATCGTTCCAGATCCGCTACTTCCCGTCAGGCTCCCTGTTCCTCGAACCTCTTGGAACCGTCCTCATGATGCACCCATATGAGATTCGGGTCAATATGAAACTTGCGTTTCTAACAAGAATATATGCCCTGTAAAAACAATGGGTTGCGAGCAACTTCCTGTGAATGCCTTGTGCATAAAACAGGTCGTTGTCATCGTGTTTTTACATTTCCCGCGGAGTCTCCCGACGGCAGGCTCGGGTGCTCGGATGTGGTATATTCACCGCGTAATGGCAGGAGGCAGGATGAAAGCTTCAAGTGTTGGCCGGGGTTTGCGGGCGTTGGTGTATAGTGCACTCGCGTGTAGTTCAGTCGCGCTGGCACAGAATGTTCCCGCGCAATTCGTGGTGAGCGGTAAGGCCGCCGAAAAGATTCAGGATTTCACCACCATCAATTTCGCGACCGCGGAGCGCATCGCGCAGGTCTGCGAGGATGCTGCCGCCAAGCAGGGCGTCGACATCAGCATTATGGTGCTTGATAACGACGGCAACCAGGTTTATATGGACCGCATGGACGGCCAGGCCTATCTCGCCATCGCGACCGCAGAGATGAAGGCCCGCACCGCCCTCATGGATCGCGAGCCCAGCAAGGCCCTCATGAATCGCGTCATCCAGAACCCCTCGCAAGAAATCGAAGCCATCCAGCTCGGCCTGTTTTCGAATTCCGGCGGGCTTCCCATCGTCGTCAACAAGCAGTTGATCGGCGCAGTGGGAGTGGGCGGCTCCGCTCCACGTGTGCCTGTCTGGAGCGATGAGATTTGCGCGCACCAGGCGCTGACCGAAGTGATCGGATCTTCCGTTGCGCCGTTGCTTGAGGACCTTCGGGCTCGCCGCAATCCCAACCCTAACCCCGCGCCGGTTCCGCGCTTCAACCCTCCCGCGCCGCCGAAGTCGCCTCTACCGGCGGAATTTGTAGTCAGTGGCAAGGCGGCAGCCGGTATCTCTGACGCCAATCAAATCTCACTGGCAGCGGCAAAGAAGGTCGCGCGCGCCTGCCGCGACTGGGCGGCGTCAAAGGACAGTACGATGTCGCTCTATATCATCGACAACGAGGGCGAGCTAGTGCACATGGAGCGCATGGACGGCCAGGTTTATAACGACATCCGCACCGCTTTGCTAAAAGCCCAGACCGCGCTCAAGACTCGCCAGCCGACCTCCATTCGCGACGCGCAGCTCAAGAACGATCCTAGCGGAGCTCCCCGCCAGAACGTCCTCTACGGCTTCTTCACCGGTTCCGGAGGCCTTCCGATCGTGGTCGACGGGCAGATGATCGGCGCCATGGGCGTCAGCGGAAACTCGAGCGGCAACGAGAGTTGCGCGGTCGAGGGACTGACGGCGGCGTTCGGCGATCACGTGACCCTGCCGGTTTATCCCGCGCCCGGCGCCGGGCGCTGACACGAGTCCGGCCGCTAACGCCGCCGACCCCTTGATTACCGAGAGGAGTCTCTTGTATACTACTACTCGGTAACCGAGTGGAGGTCAGGTATGCGCTGGTTTTAGGCTCTTCGTCTGCGTCTGCGTTCCCCGTTCCGGCGTACACAGGTTGAGAGCGAATTGCACGCAGAGTTCGAATACCATCTGGATCGCCAGACGGAGCAAAACGCCGCGCGAGGCATAAGCCGCGAAGAGGCCCGCCTCCGCCGCTCTGCGCGCCCTGGGAAGCATGGAGCAGCGCAAGGAAGAATGCCGCGACCGCCGCCGCGTCGCTTTCTTCGATCAGTTGGCTCAGGATTTGCGTTACGCCGCAAGAGCCTTGCGCGCCCGGCCCGCCTTTACACTGGCCGCCGTATTTTCACTCGCACTCGGCATCGGCGCCAACACGGCGGTGTTCAGCCTGGTGAACTCCCTTTTGCTGACCAAGCTCCCGGTCCGCGACCCTGATAAATTTATATCAACTCATCGCCACACATCGCGTTTACACGCGCAACGCATTTTCGCATCTCAATTCCCAGAAGCTTCCAGCCAACTTCGGCAACATCTTCGAAGACGTCGCCATCTTCAACCGCGATGACTGGCAATGCCAGGTGGATCAGGCGCAGATGCCGGTGCACGGAGCTCTGGTCTCCGGCAATTTCTACCAATTCCTGGGCGTCCAGGCGGCGATCGGCCGCTTGTTCGAACCCTCCGACGATACCGCCGGAGGCGCATCAGTGGCTGTGCTCGGCTACGGGTTCTGGCAGAGCGAGTTTTCGGGTCGCCCCGATGTAATCGGCGAAGTGATTAGGATCGAAGGCGCGCCGTTCACGGTGATCGGTGTAACACCTCCGGGTTTCGGCGGCGCGGAGATCGATTATCCGCGCGATGTGACGCTCCCCGCGCACGCGCGCAAGCGCTACGACGCGGCGAGCGACATCCTCGAAAATCCGCCCGACGGCCTGTATCTGCTGGACCTCAATCCCGGCCGCGCGGGAATCCGCGGCGATGCCAGCGTGCGCCTGTACCGGAATCTTTTGGATGAGCTGAACCGCACGCCCTGGATCGTCTCCGCGGCGCAGTCCCGCGTCACGCCCGTTTCCGGAAGCCGATGGTGGGATTCAGCGAACCTTCCGGGCTACATCGCCGCCCGCGACGAAGCCACTACGGTCTACCTGAACCAGGTGACGCCCGGATACTTCAAAACCATGGGAATCCGGATGCTCGATGGCCGCGAGTTCACCGCAGCGGACCAAGCAGCCACGCGCCGCGTTGCCGTGGTAAACGAATCTTCCGCGCGCCATTTCTTTCCGGATCCGAAGCGATATTGGCGGAGCCCGCTCGGGAAAACCTTCAGCGTTGGCCCCGCGGTGAAATCGCCGAATGACCAGCGCCGGGCCATGTATCGGGATCTCGACATCGTCGGCGTCGCCGCCAATGCCAAGTACACGGAGCCGCGCGAAGCCCGAAAGGACCTCGTGTATCTCGATAGCGAGCAGAGCGGCGGAATCGGCGTCGCAGGAACTCCGGACGGCCGGGGAGGACGCCTGGGCAACGTGGAGATCCGCGTGGCGGCCGGCGTCACTCAGGCACGGGCTGAATCCGAGGTTCGCCAAATTGTCGACCGCTTCGGGCGAGGCCTGGATGTTCAATTCCGGCCCTTCGATACGGTTTTCGATCGCAGCATTGATCGCGACCGGTTGGTAGCCGTTCTGTCCGGGCTCTTTGGCTTGCTTGGACTGGCTCTGGCGTCCGTAGGTCTGTACGGAATCATGACGCAGCCGGGCGCGGCGCGCGCCGGGGAAATCGGGATCCGCATGGCGCTGGGCGCGCACGCCGGTCAGGTTCAAGGCATCGTTCTGCGCGAGGCTCTATCGCTGGTAGCGGCGGGCGTGTTGATCGGCTTCCCGCTCTCCATCGCCTTCGCACAGTTTATGGGCGATCTGTTGTTCGGCATTCGTCCCTGGGATCCCGCTACCCTGCTGAGCGCAGCCGCGCTGATGGCTTTCGTTGCCGCGGCCGCAGCCTGGCTTCCCGCCCGGCGCGCGTCGAGAATCGACCCCATGGCCGTGCTCCGTCAAGGATGACTGCGGCCGAATCGGCGTTCAGGCGCGTGATAGACTCTTCTTCCTGAGGAGTCAACTCATGCGCTGCCTTTTAGCGATTGCCCTTACCCTGCCGCTGTTCGGACAAGCCAGGCGCGTCGACGATGCGGCGCTTAAAAATGCCGCGAAATCCGCCAACGATGGCGATTGGTTGTCCTACGGCCTCACGCCCGGCGAGACGCGCTATAGCCCGCTCACGCTGATCGACGCGTCCAACGTCAAACGCCTGGGATTGACGTGGTCGTATGAAGTTGGCGACGGCGGAGGCGATCAGGAAGCCACCCCGCTGGCCTGGAATAACACCATCTTCGGCGTCACCAACTGGAGCATCGTGTTCGCCGTGGACGCGCGCACCGGCAAAGAGAAATGGCGTTGGGACCCGCTGGTGAATCGCAAGCCCACCGGCGACAAAATGTGCTGCGGAGTGGTGAACCGCGGCCTGGCGCTGTACCACAACAAGATCTACGTTCCCGTGAACGATGGACGCCTGGAGGCGCTCGACGCGGACACTGGCCGGCCAGTGTGGGAAGCTCGCGTAAGCTACGTCCAGGACGAACAGACGCTCACCATGGCGCCGCGCATCGCCAAAGGCAAAGTGATCGTGGGAGCGGCGGGTGGCGACCGTCCCACCCGCGGTTTCTTTGCCGCCTACGACGCCGACACAGGCCGCGAAGCCTGGCGATTCTACACCGTTCCCGGTGATCCCGCGAAAGGTTTCGAGTCGTCAGCGATGCGCAAGGCGGCCGAGACGTGGGAAGGCGAATGGTGGAAGTTCGGTGGTGGCGGCGCCGTTTGGGATGGAATTTCCTACGACCCCGATAGCGATCTCGTCTATGTAGGCACGGGCAATGCCGAGCCATGGCCGCAGGCGCTTCGCACCAAGGATACGAGCTCAGGCCGAGACAACTTATACGTCGCCTCCATCGTGGCCGTGCACGTCGACACAGGCGAACTCAAGTGGCACTACCAGATGGTCCCGGGCGATGAGTGGGATTACGATAGCGTGCAGCAGATGGTCCTGGCGGATTTGAACGTCAACGGCAAGATCCGTAAGGTCATCATGCAGGCCAACAAGAACGGGTTCTTTTACGTGCTGGATCGCGTCACCGGCGAATTCATCTCCGCTCAACCTTTTTCCAAGGTCACCTGGGCAAAAGGAATCGATCCGAAGACCGGACGTCCCATCATCAATAACGAGGTCAAGTACGGCAGGAATCCCGTTCCGGTGTCGCCCGGCGGCGGAGGCGCGCATAGCTGGTCGCCGATGTCCTACAATCCGCGGACCGGGCTGGTCTACATTCCCACGCGCGGCTGGGACACCTTCACCTACGCCGCCGACCTGGATTTCAAACCGGATCCGACGCGTGCGGGCGGCGCGGGCCAAACCGGACTGAAACTCAACACGCAGGGGCTGACACCGCAGCCTCCGGCGCCCGCCATCGGCCCAGAGCCGCTTGAAAACGGACAGCTCGGAACGCTGGTCGCCTACGATCCTGTTAAGCAGGAGATCCGCTGGCGCGTCCCCGTGGGCAACAGCCGCTACGGCGGTACGCTGAGCACGGCGAGCAATTTGCTCTTTCAGGTCGCGCCCAACGGGCACTTGATCGCTTACTCGGCCGAGAAGGGCGAGAAGCTGCTCGACCTGGCCACCGGCCTGCGGAACGGAATGGGACCGCCCATCACGTTCGCCATCGACGGCAAGCAGTACATCGCGCTGATGGGCGGCTCCGGCGGCACGCCGAGCCCCGGCCGCGCGGCCGAATCTACCACCCCAATGAAGCCGCGGCTTCTGGTTTTCGGCCTGGACGGCAAGGCCGAGTTGCCCCAGCAAGGCTCCGCGCCCGCGCCGACTCCGCCGGACTCGCCACATCAGCAATAGCGGCTGCGCACAAAAAAAGCGGTAGTGGGGTTTTCCGCATCGCCCCACTACCGGAAAGTTCCAAGGAGCCTGACCGGCTCATTGAGAGATTGATACGACCGATTACTGGCGGGCCAACTGGACTTTGGGTGTGGCGATGTAGCCGATCACTTCGTCCTTCTTCACCTGGTTGACCACGATTTCGTAGGGCTGGCGGCTGTTGTGTACGTACAACTGCACCGGTTCATTGATGGTCCGGTCCTTCTTCTCCACCAGCTTGTCGTCGGCGTTCACCAGCACGGTGAAGCGGTTGTGCTTGGGATCGGCCTTCTTCAGAGTGAGCACCACATCGCCGATCTTTTTCTGCGTTTGCGCTTTGCTCAGGTCGAACTCGGTATAATTGCGGTCGCCGAGCTCACGCAGAGCCTGCAGGTCCTTGGCGTTGGTGGCGATCAGGCCGCTCATCACGCCCATATCGCCCATGGCGCGTTTCAGGTCCGCGGTGGTCTTGTCGAGGTTGTCCTTGGTACTGGATAGATCGGTCTTGACGCCGGTCACGTCGGTCTTGACGCCGTCCACATCGGTGGATACCGCGGAGAGCTTGTTATCCGCCGCGCTGGCTGCGCTCTTCAGATCGTTCAGCTCGCCGCTCACCTGTTGCTGCTCCTGGTCAAGAGACGCGCGCAGTTCCTCGGCCTGCTTCTGCGTCTGCGCGCGAGCCTGCCGCAGTGCGTTCGCCGCGCTCGATTCCGCGCCCTTCATCTGCGTCGAAATATCCTCGTTTAGAGTAGCCAGGCGCTGATCCAGCAGAGCCGTGGTCGCGTCGCCCAGCTTGGTCATCTGCTGCTGCGTGGCGTCCTGATTCTGCGCGAGCTGGTCCGTAAGATGATTCGAGCGCACCAGCAACACACCATCCATCACCAGAGCCACCACCAGTCCGATGCCCAAAATCGCGAAGAGACCGGCATGGCTCTTGGAGCGCGGTTCTTCGGTGGCCGGCTCCATCTTGTTCTCGGGAAAGTCACTGGACATAAAATTTCACCTCTTGAGTGCCGGGCTTCTAAAATCTCGAAGTCTCGCGAAGCGCCTCGGCTCTCTGTGGAGACCCCGGTGCAATCCCTCTGCCACAGTAGTTTCGTGCTCCAAACCCCTGTGTTTGCGAAACAAAACACGCACGCGCCCGCGTGCTCCGGGTGGTAAGGCTTACAGGGTACCATCCTGCTTTTACGGGCGGCCGCCTGTTGAAGAACTCGCCGGCACAACGGAGCCTGGCCCGGAGCTCAGGCCACGGTTCCTGTCCGTTTTGGAGGACGGGCCGGCCCTGTGCCGGCTTTTATGGGACACTCGCTCTGAGGTATATCTAGCTGGTATGACTTTTTCGAAGTCCTCCCAACCTTCCCGCCGCGGATTTCTCGGCGCCCTTTCCGGAGCAATGGCTGGCGCGGCCTTGTTGCCGCTGGCTGAAAAGAGTCTCGCTCAGCGCGGACCGGCGCCGGCAATCAGCCCCACGCCCGCCCCCCGCGATTGGTCGGGACAAACCCCGATTCAATATCCCGACCCGGACATCGTCGCCCTGGACAATCGCTTCCGCAAATACATGATCGGCAACACGGCCATCAAGCGCCTGTACACGGGAACGCTGTGGTCGGAGGGTCCGGCGTGGAACGGAGTCGGCCGCTTCCTGGTGTGGAGCGATATTCCCAATAACGTCCAGATGCGCTGGCTGGAAGAAGACGGCCGCGTCACCGTTTTCCGCAGCCCCTCTGGCTACAGCAACGGCAACACCTTCGACTTCGAAGGCCGCCAGCTTTCCTGCGAGCACGGAGGCCGGCGCGTGGTGCGCTACGAATACAACGGGACCGTCACGGTCATCGCCGACAAATTTGAGGGGAAACGTTTAAACTCGCCTAATGATATTGCCGTACATCAGGATGGAAGCATCTGGTTCACCGACCCCACTTACGGCATCCAAGGCAACTACGAAGGCTTCCAGGCGGCTCCGGAGCTGAAGCCCGTGGTCTATCGCGCCGATTCGAAGACCGGCCAAGTCGAGAAGGTATCCGAGGAAGCCAATCAACCCAACGGCATTTGCTTTTCACCGGATTATAAGAAAGTTTATATCGCCGATACCGGTGACGGCGAAACCCGCGTCTATGCGCTCGACGGCAAGTCGCTCCGCAACGGCAAGCGTTTCGTGAAGCTGCAGGCGCCCGGCGGTGGACCCTCCGCGGCCGACGGCATCCGCTGCGACGTCGACGGGAATCTGTGGTGCGGCGCGCGGCCCGGCGTGCAGATCGTCGCACCCGATGGAACACAAATCGGCATGATCCGTCTGCCCGAAAATTGCGCCAACATCAGCTTCGGAGGAACCAAGCGCAATCGCCTGTTCATGGCCGCCAGCCAGTCGCTTTACTCGGTGTACGTGGGAACCACCGGGGCCGCTCCCGCGTAGCACGCCTATTCCCGGGCCATCCGCTTCACGCCCTCGCGGCCGCCGATGAACGCCTCGCGAGCCATGCCGAGGAACAACCCGTGTTCGACCACCCCGACCGTAGCGTCGAGCCGCGCCTGCAACTCCTCCGGATGGAGAATTGGGCGGTAGCTGCAGTCGATGATGTAATGGCCTCCGTCGGTCAGGTACGGTTGCCCGTCGCGCACTCGTAGAGTGGTCTTCGCGCCGGAATCCTTCAAGCGCTTCTCCGTAGCCTGCCAGCCAAACGGAATCACCTCCACCGGAATCGCCCAGCCGGTGCCCAGATGGTCCACCACTTTGCTCTCGTCGGCGACGATCACCAGCCGCTTGCTGGACGCGGCGACGATTTTTTCGCGCAACAGGTTTCCGCCGCCGCCCTTGATCAGATTCAGAGTGCCGATCTCAACCTCATCCGCGCCATCGATGGTCACGTCCACCACTGGATGCTCAGCCAAAGTCGAAAGCGGAATCGCCATGCCGCGCGCCAGTCCCGCGATTCTTTCCGAAGTCGGAATGCCAATGATACCCAGCCCCTCTTTGACGCGCTTGCCGATCGCGGCCAGCGCCAGCTCCGAGGTGGTGCCCGAGCCGAGTCCCACAATCAATCCGCTCTCCAGCCGCTCTACGGCGGCATTGGCGGCGATTTCTTTGTACCGATTCACTCGCCTCATTCTGACACTGGCTTGGGTGAAGACGCCACCAGTCCAGGCGGGAGCGGCGCGAATTCGCGCACGCTCCAGCGGAGGAATAGCTAGAAGCCCTTGATCCGCCTGCCATTTGCCGCGGATGTACCGTCGGTGCCTGGCTTGCACGTCTACTGTAAAGGAGACTTGTCGTGGACCAAGATTTGTCCGCTCCAGCAATTGCGATCCTGGCGGTGCTAGCGATTTGCTTCGTGGCGATAGTGCTGCTGGTGGTGAGCCTTCCCGGCGTGAAGAAGCTCTTTCAAAGGACGTCGCACACTCCTGGGGAGCACGGCCCGGAAGGTTCGCACTTGCACCCTCCGGGACTGCACCCGTAGCCACCACAGAAAACCGTTAAGCTGGTGGTTTCTATGCCAGAAACCGATATGCTCCGCTGCGCCATTTATCGCGGAGGAACCAGCAAAGGCGTGATGATCCGGGAAAACGATCTGCCGCGTACCGAAGACCAGCGAACCAAGATCCTGCTCCGCATCTTCGGCAGCCCGGACCTGAAACAAATCGACGGCCTGGGCGGCGCAACCATGCAGACCTCGAAAGCCATGGTCGTGGGCCCTTCCTCCGCGCCCAATGCCGATGTTCAAATGACCTTCGGGCAGGTCAGCCTCAAGGACGCGAGCGTAGATTGGTCGAGTGTCTGCGGCAACATGACCAGCGCCGTCGGACCTTTTGCGATTAACGAGGGGATTGTGCGAGCCACCGAGCCTCTTACCTCCGTCCGCATTTATAGCGTCAACGCCGACAAATACGTCACCGCGCATGTTCCGGTGAAAAATGGCAAAGCCGCCACCGAAGGCGATTTCGAGATCCCCGGCGTTCCCGGAACCGGCGCGCGCATCGATCTGGAATGGATCGATCCCGCCGGGTCCATTACAGGCAAGCTGCTGCCCACCGGCAATCCGCGCGACGAAGTGACGCTGCGCGACGGCCGCCGCTTCACTATTTCGATTGTCGACGCCGGCAACCTGACGGTCTTCTTAAACGCGGCCGAGCTCGGCCTGCGCGGTACGGAGCTGCCCGCCGAATTTGACGCCAACAAAGAGATCCAGACGACCATCGAGGAGCTGCGCTCGATCGGCGGCGAGATGAGCGGGCTTGCGCCGAATCCCGGCATGCCCAAGATCGGCTACGTCGCCGCGCGGATGGGCTACACGGGCTTGAGCGGCAAGAAGGTCGCGGCCGAAGACATGGACGTTCTGGCTCGCCTGATGTCCGCGCAGTTGATGCACAAATCTTACATGGGAGCAGGAGCGGTCTGCACCTCCGCCGCGGCGGCCATTGAAGGAACCGTGGTCAACGCCCTGCGCGCCGGAGCTACGCGCGATAGCGAGGTCGTTCGCATCGGCCATCCCGCAGGCGTCATGGATTCGCGTGTGATCGCGCACAAGGAGAACGGCGAAACTGTGATCGAAAGCGGATCGTTCGCGCGCACCGCGCGGCGGATCATGGAAGGCTTTGCGTACCTCTGAAAAAGTGACATAATTCAGCAGCATGCAGAAAGTTTGGATGCCGTTTTGGATGCTCATCGCCGCCGGCGCGCTGGCCGCGTACTCCGCAGACATTCCCCGCACCAGCCGGGGCAAACCCGATTTCAGCGGCTATTGGAACCTTCCTTACTTCCCCAACATGGCCTCCGGCAAAGAGGAGACCATCCCTTACACCGACGCCGGCCGCGCCGCCTACAGGAATCACGACGCCAAGGACGATCCCACGTCCAACTGCTGGTTCCCCGGCGTGCCGCGCATCATGCAGTCGCCTTACCCGGCGCAGTTCGTGCAGACCCCGGATCAACTGGTGATGCTGTTCGAATACATGCACACCTTCCGCTCCATTCCGCTCAACGGCCGCCCGCATCCTTCGAAGATGGAGCCGGCCTTCATGGGCGATTCAACCGGCCACTGGGAGGGCGACACGCTAGTGATCGACACTGCGGGATTGAAGGGACCTCCCTGGACCTGGCTCGACACCGCGGGCCATCAGCATAGCGACCAGTTGCACGTGATCGAGCGGTTGCGGCGTACGGCTACCTCGATCGGCTACGAATACACGGTGGACGATCCGCCCATGTATTCGCAGCCCTGGACGCAGCAGCGGACGCTGACGCCGCTAAAGATGACCCCAGGATTGCCGGAATTGCTCGAATACAATTGCGACGAAAATAATCGGGACGTGAAGCACTTGATGAGCACCAAGCCCGCTCTGGAGTCCGGCAAGTGAGCCGCCTCCGGCTCGCTCTTGTTGCCGCGGCGGTGGCGGCTTGCGCTCCTGCGCAATGGCTCAACTATCCCGCGCCCGGCATTCCGCGGCTCGCCAACGGCAAACCGGACCTTTCCGCGCCCGTTCCACGCGCCGCCGACGGCAAGCCCGATCTCACCGGAGTCTGGAACGGTCCAGGCCCAGGAAGCTACGACCGCAACATTGCCCGCGATTTGAAACCCTCCGACATCCAGCCTTGGGCCGAGGCTCTGTATCAGCAGCGCGTCAGCAACATGGGCAAGGGTGCGCCGCGCGCCAATTGCCTGCCGGACCCGTTCGTCTACTACCATATGGTGGACATCGCGCGCATGGTGCAGACGCCGCAGTTGATCGTCGTGCTGTATCAGGGCACCACCAACAGCGTGCATCGCACCATCTTCACCGACGGCCGGCCTCTTCCCACGGATCCCAACCCCACTTGGATGGGTTACTCGATCGGCCATTGGGACGGCGACACGCTCGTTGTGGAAACCGCGGGATTCAACGACAGAAGCTGGCTCGACATCGAAGGCCATCCCCACACCGAAGCCCTACGCATCACGGAGCGCTACCATCGCCGCGACTTCGGGCACCTGGAGCTGGAAGTGACCATCGACGATCCGAAAACCTTCACGCGGCCGTTTTCATTGAAGATCACGAAGATGCTGATGCCGGATACGGATCTGCTGGAAAGCGTGTGCGAAGACGACACCTCCGTTCCGCACATGCTCGGCGGGAATCCTGCGCACATTTCCGCGCAGATTCTTGCGAAATACGCCGGAATTTACGAATACTCTCCCGGACGCGATGCCACCGTCAGCTCGGACGGCGATCTTCTCTATTTACAGGACGGCTCCAATCCGCTGAAACTGCCGATGGTGCCGACCTCGGAGACGGTCTTCATCTCCCGCACCGAAGGCAACTGGCTGGAATTTATCCCCGGCGGCTCTGCCTTCGTCTATCACACCGGCGACACGCAGCGCAGAGCCGTCCGCAAGCCGTGACCGATGGCGAACCCGAGCCACGGCTCGGCCAGCTTGCTAGTTCAAAAAGAAAGCGGGGATTGCGTTATGGCAGGTCCCGGAGCCTTTGTCGCTGTAGGTGGCCGGACCGGTTGTCTGTGCAGGGTCCTTCAGTGCCGACTCGAAATCCCACGCGTAGCCGTTCGGATTGAGCGTCAGGCCCATCACGCCCCAGAACTCGCCGCTTCCCGCCTCGATGTTCTCTGCGTTGAAGTTTGTGTTTCCGCCAGGATCCTCCATGTTTGTTTCGCCTGAGCCGCTCGTAACGGTGGCTGTGACGACCGTATCGAGTGTCTCGCCACCGGTGCCTACGACGAATTCGCGTATGCCCTTGTATGGATCGTAATTCCCGGAGGGGTCAAGCGGGCGGTAGCGGGCATAGAGGTGGTCGTGTCCGTTCAGCACCAGGTCCGCTCCGTACTGGTAGAGCAGTTGCCAAAAGGCCACCGCGGTAATGCCCTCTTCGCTGATGCTGTTGTTAGGGCTGTACGTGGGCTGGTGCCAGTAGGCCAGCGTGCATGCGGAATGATTCGCCTGGAGATCGTTTTTCAGCCATTCGAGCTCGGCGGCAAACCAGGAGCCCGTGCTCGAACAGCCGCCCGGCTGCGTCTCGCACTCTATATTGAGCGAGATAAAGTGCCACGAGCCTAGATTATATGAATACCAGCCATCCCCGACTCCGACGGGGGCCGCGCCGCCGGCCGTGGGGCCGTTTGCATACACGCCGGTTCCGAGTCCGCCCGTTTGATCGAAGTGCCCCGCCTGTCCATCCGAATACGGCACGGGTTGGGTGAAGGTACCGCCGGTGTCAGGGTTGCCGGAGATCGTAGCCGTCATAACGGTTCCATCGGCATTGTGCTGAGTGCCGTTGAAGTAGGAGAAGTAGCCGTAGCCGGCAACGCCGATGGCGCCGTGCTCTGTGTAAAACTCGTGGTTGCCGGGCGCGGGCCGCGTGATCATTTTGAAAGCGCCATACGTCGTTTCGTACGAGTTCTCAAAGTCCGAGTACTGTCCTACCTGATATTGCTCATCGCCGACCAGCGCAATGGCGGCAGGCTTCATAGTCTCAATCTGGTTCGCAGTGGCCGCCTGAGATGCATACAGATTCTGAGCGGTGTCCCCGGCGCAATTTTCACCCGCCTTCTCACCACTTGGCTCGGTCTCGCCCGGCTGGCAGGCGACGTCGCCAACCACCGCGAGCACAGGCGAGCTGACCGTCGTTGCGTACGGCCACGTATTGCTTGGCGTCGGATTGCTGTTGAAGCCTTGTGCCATTGCCCCACATGCAAATGCCAGCACCGAGGCCATGAGCACACCCGCGCGGAACCTTCCTTGGATCGTCTTCATGCAGTTCCTCCCTTTCGGATTTGTAATTGGATGGCTGCCAAGTTGCCGAGTGTATCCCTTCAATATTTCGCGTGTATGTCGAGCGCGTGACAAAGCCGTATCGCAGGATTGCCGTCTGCGGGCGGCGCGCCGCTCAGGCGTAGCGAAAAAGGGCCTTGAAACCAAAGTCCATGTGTTGCTGGATGTGGCAATGAAACAGCGTGAGGCCCGGCTGGTCGGCCACCAGATCCACGGCGGCGCGTCCAAATGCGGGAACGATCACCGTGTCTTTCTTGATGCCGGAAGTCGGCTTACCATTGAGCTCGACAAGCTCGAACAGGTGCCGGTGGATGTGCAGCGGGTGCGAATCGTCACTGCGATTGTGAAATACCAGCCGGTAGCGGCGTCCCTGCCGGAACACGAATTCCCGTTCATGCGGATATTCCTTGCCGTTGACCAGCCAGTGATTAATCCCATGCGGCCCACCCGGCACTTTTTCGAAGACCATGTCGACGGTCTGGTCCGGCGCGGGATGCGAGGCGGTCTTGCCAAAAATCGTATAGTCCCAGCGCGCCTTCCGCGGCGGACTCCATTGCGCGCGCTGCTGTTGATTGGCGTACTCCACAACAATGCCCATACCGGATTGCCGCGCGACATTGCGCAGCTCCCCTAAAATCCAGACGCCCGGTTGATTCATCTCCACGATCGCATCCACGCGCTCGCCCGGGGCGATCTCAATGACCTCGACCGGCTGAGGCGCGGGCACGGGATTGCCGTCGAGAGCGATCACCTGAAAGCTGTGGCCGGACAAGGCCACGCGATGAATCTGCGAAGCGCTGGCGTTGAGCAGATGCATCAGGACGCGCTGACCCGGACGCACGCGGAGGGGTTCCCCCGCGCCGAGCATTTTGTCGTTGATGGAATAAAGAGGAGCACTGACTTCGAGCCCATTGGGACGCGGATCTGACTTGGCCGGTTTTTCGGGCATCGGGTCATTGGGACCCGGTTGCTCCTCATCCTGATCCATCGTGCTCAGGTAAGGCTCCCATTCGCGCAGCGCCAGAAAAACTTCTTGATCGTAGAGCCCAGGGTCATTCGCGGGATCGATCATGAGAAAGCCGAACTGGCCGGTGTAGGCACCGCGATGCAGATCCAGCATGGCTTCGGTATGCGAGTGGTACCATCGCGAGCCCGCCGGCTTGGCCACGAATTGATAACGCCGGCGGCCATGCGGCGGCACCGGGGGCGTTCCTTCTTCCTCCGCCCCGTCCACCTCCGCGGGAACGAACAAACCGTGCCAATGCACGTATTCAGGGACGTCCGTGTCGTTCACAACCTCTACGGCGACACGCTGGCCCTCGCGCACCCGCAGGAGGGGACCGGGAACTTTATCGCTGTAGCCGATCGTGCTGACTACAACCTGCGGGGCCAACTCGACCGTCGTCGGTGCGATTCGCAGGCTGAAATCCGCGGCGTGCCCGGTGGCCTTCGGTTCCAACGTCGACATCGGATGCGCTGGCGACTGCCCCAAGCCGGGCCGTGGCTTGCCTGCCCCCGCCGCAATCACGGTGGCGTACCCAAGCCGCACAAATTCCCTTCGGTTCACGTGATCCTCTTGCAAACGCCAGCGCGAAGCGACTACCCTCTACAAACGGTGCCGTTACGAAAATCGCCCCAAGCGTTCCGCCCTTTCCCCTGCAGCTTGTGTTTGGGAGACAAACAAACATTGTAAGGGTTCTTGACATCTTGGGCCACGCTGCGTGGTTGCACACTGCGGCTTCCGGCAGGAGGACACTTGCTAAGCGGGTTCGGCCGGTCCGCGCGGGGTCACGCCTTCCGGAACAGATCGAAGGTCTCGAAATCTCCGTTGAGCAGACCGCGAGTATCGCTATAGCCGAGCCAGCCTGAAATCATGCTCGCGTAGACGCGGCGGAAATCCGTGGTGTAGATCAGGTTGTCGCCGGCGTCGAGCTTGGTCAGGCTCGGAATCACGCCGTACTGGCCGCCCTTCACCTGGCTGCCCACCACGAACATCAGATTCGCGGTGCCATGGTCCGTGCCCAGGTTCACGTTCTCCGGCACGCGCCGGCCAAATTCGGAAAACACCATCACCACCACGTCGTCCGCGCGCTTGATGCGCTCCAGGTCGCGGATGAAGGCCGAAACCGCATCGGAGGCGTAAGTCAACAAACGCTTGTGCGTGTCCTCCTGAAACACGTGCGTATCGAAAGCATTGTTGCGATACGATGTGTAGTAAAGCCGCGTGGGCATGCCCGCGTCAATCAGCGCAACCACCTTCGGCAAATCCAATCCGGTGATCCCGTAATCGATGGGCGAGCGATACTTAGCCCACGCCTGGCGCACCAGCGCGGACGCATCCTTGGCGCTGCGGGCCGTATCCAGCAGAAACTGCCGCGAGGGATTCGCGACCTTGCCAGTGTCGCGCGGCGCATCCAACACGGGCTTTTCGTCGTAAAACTTCTCTTGCGAAAATTTGTTGGGATCGTCAAACACGACCGGCACGTGCTTGCGGCTACGTACCGCCAGCGATTGCCGGGTCCCGATATCGACGACGTAATTCGGCGGAGCCGATGGCGCCATTGCGTCCGCCAGCCTGCCGACCCAGCCGTATTCTTCGCCGCTATTCGGAGCGGCCGTGTGCCAGTACGCCATCGACGTGAAGTGTGAAAACGAAGGATTCTCGTAGCCGCACCCGTGCACGATGGCCAGCTTGCCGTCTTTATAGAGGCGCTCGAAGCCGGTCATGCCGCCGCTGAAGCCGAAGTGATCGTCAATGACCCGCAGATCTTTCTTGGGAATTCCCAAGTGCGGGCGATGTTTGTAATACGCGTCGTCGCCATAGGGCACCAGCGTGTTGAGGCCATCGTTGCCGCCGGAGAGTTCCAGCACCACCAGGATCTTGCCGTCGGCTTTGCCTTGCGTGGCCAAAGCCGCCGCGGCTTGTGCGAACACCGGCACCGAGAGTGACGAGCCCGCGGTCACGCACACGCCATACATTCCCGCGCGCAGCAAATCGCGCCGGGTGGATTTCGAAAACGCAAAACGATCCTTCATTTGCGACGGCCTCCTTACGCCAATTGATACTCGGGTTGGCTCATGATCAAGTGCAAGGTCATGCGCAGCGGCTGCTCCATGTAGGTCTGCGCAACGGAAATATCGGAAGTGCCCAACTCGCCGTTGAGAAACGTCACCAATCTTCCGCGGACTTCATCTCCCGGCGCAACACGCATAAACCGGCCGATCAAGTAATCAACCGTCTGCGTGGTGTTCGCGAGCTTCGCCTCCAGCACCATCTCGGACAGCTTGAGCCGCGGCGTTTCGCGGGGAATCGGCTTCACGCGCTCCACCGCCAATTGCGAGCCGCGGAAGCTGCCGTAGCGTGTGTTGAAGTCCTCGTCGCGGTCCGCGTTCATGTTGGATTGCGCTGTATCGATCTTAGCGTCGTCCTTGGTCGCGGCGGTGATGTCCATGCCTTGGCGAAGCCGCTCAGCGACACGGCGGATCTCGCCGCCGCCGGTGTAGCGGTCCGGCGGGAGGAAACTGATATCGGTAAACAAGACATCGCGGGCGAAATTGGCGCGCTCCAGCAACAACCCCGGAGTGATCCACGCCTGCCCCTGCGCCCATCCGGCGACCGTCGGAGGCTGGAATAATTGTTGCCCCAGCGCTCCGGTGACCAAGTTGAAATCCGGCACGCCTGGAACGCTAGTCAAGCCCAGCTTCTTATACGTCGCGATCGCCAGCTCCACCGGGCTCTGGATGCGCGTTCCGACCGAAGTATCGCTGTAAAAATCGCGCGAAAGGAAAATCTTTTCAAGCAGCGGAGTGATTTCGTACTTGTTCTCGCGCAGCACCGTGCCCAACTGCGCCTGAAGCTGCGGCGAGAGATCCTGCCGCACGAAATAGCGATATATCTTGCCCGCGATGAAACCGGCCGTGGCGGGCTGCTGCATAATGATGTCGATGATCTCGACGCCGTCGAAGCGCCCGGCGCGTCCCAGAAAGGTCTTCTCGCTGTCGTCGTGCTGCTCCCGGTTGACCACGAACTTCAAGTCGACGTAGTTCCAGCCGGTAAACGCGCGCGCCGCCTCGCGAATGTCTTTTTCCGTGTAATGGCCCACGCCCATGGTGAACAGCTCCATGATTTCGCGGGCGAAATTTTCGTTGGAAGCGCCCTTGACGTTGACTCCGGCATCCAGGAACGACAACATCGCCGGGCCTTGCGCGACGGCTACTGTCAGATCGCGAAAATTCCCGGTGCCCTGCTTCTGGAACAGCTCCAGTTGCCCCAGCAGTTTGCGGTAATCGCGGACCTTAGCTTCGTTCGACGCGAAGTGGCCGTGCCAGAACAGAGCCATTTTTTCTTCCAGAGGCCTGGGGCTGCTAAGCATGCGGTTGGCCCACCAATACGCCACGCGATTGGTCTCCAAGACGCTGGCGCGGAGCCAATAAAAGAATTTGTCCACGATCGGCTGCAAGCGCCGGTTGCCTCCGGCCTTCACCTTGATGCCAAGCGCCTCGCCCTTTTCCTTGGCGAGATCCGTCACTGCCGGACGGCTGGGCGGGAACGGCTCGATCCCCGGATCGTGTACGCCGGAATGATCGAACGGCGGGAGTGAGCTCGCATCCGCGCCCTCAAATCGCACCAATCGCGCGACCGCCCGCGCCGGACCCATCGCAGCCAGCGCGTCGATTTCCTCCGGAGTCCCGCCGAAGCCGGTGCGCTCCAGCAAATGCGCCGCGAACTCGCGCTTCCAATCACCAGCGCCGATCGGGGTCAGATCGTTTTCCCACGCCATAGTCCTCCTTGCGATGCGCGCCTTGAACGATGGTAGTCCCTGCACGCATGGGATTCAACGGGGTAGCGGGACATGCGCCAAGGTGCGCCGGGATGGCTCTGAATCCCAGCATCGACCGCGGGGAGTACCACCCGCGGCGCGCGAAATACTGAACGGGGTCGATTATCGCCAGCAACAGGGCTGTCCCGTAGTATCAACTATCTCCGAAAGTTGAAGCTACGCGTCTGAAGCCTCCGTCAGTAGCTATCTCCCCGCCGGAGAGAACATGCTTTGAGAAAGACGGCGCTGCCCTGGATGTCCGGAATCGGCCGCTACGAAGGCGATACTGCCCTTCGCCGGCAGGAACCCCTTCGAGCTTCTTTATCGCGCGCCTCCGCGAGCGGTTGTACGGATCGATCTTGAGCGCGGAAGGCCTCAGCGTAATGCGTCGCGAGGTCCGGGTGGCTTTCAAGAGCCGGAGGTAATCGCGTTCGAACCGGGCTGTCACAAAAACCGAGAATTCGGCAGGTCCCATTGACCGCGATCAGCGCCTTGCTTTCGCTCTTTTCTTCGCGGTGGAAGACAAGAGGACTTCCGCACGCTTCACCCGTCCGGCGGCGATGTCCGTGTTGCTTTCCGTGATCGCGCGCCGTACGCCCGCGTCCTGCAATTCGAGCTCGTCTTCGAGTTCATCGGGGGTGAGCTTTGGCAGTATGGTGATCGCCCGCCCGTATACTCACCCCTAGCAAGTGGCGCCAGAAGGTCAACTGCGGCCTCCCTTTCGGATTCGGAGTCACTTGGGCGCCGGACCGCGCACCACTTGCACGAAATCTTCCGGGCGGATCCATTTGGCGAACGCAGCTCGCACTTCGTCCGCGGTCATATTGAAATAGCGCTGCGCTGCGCGGAACGGCTCATCGAGCGGCAGATCCACATCGACGCGCCGCAAATAACCGCTGGCCGTCGCATCCTCGCTCGCTTCCGATAACGGAATCTGGCGCAGCAGGAGAGCCTTGGCCTGTTCCAGCTCCTCCGGCGTGACGTTGTCTTTCTGCATCGACGCCAGATCGCGCTGGATCAGCGCCCGCGCCTTAGAGACGTTCGCCGGGTCGCATCCGTATTCGACCGTGTAATCCGCGCGAGTCTGCGTAGCGCTGAGACGATCGCTTACGTTGTACACATAGCCGTTAATCTGCCGCAGGTCGTGATACAGCCGCGTGGCATAAAACCCTCCGCCCAACACGAAATTGCCCACCTGCAGCGGATAATAATCGGGATTCGACCGGTTCATCGGAAGTTCCTCCGCCAGGTCCACCGAATCCTGCACGGAGCTGGAATCCGGAACGTTGGTCGCAGCGGAGTGGTTGGCCGGCACCGCGGGAAGAACGGTCTGCGGCTTCGCGCCGGAAGCCGTCCAGTTCCCGAAATATTTTTCGATGGTGGTCTTGGCTTCATCCGGAGTTACATCGCCGATCACGACAATGGTGGTCAGATCCGGACGAAACGTGCTCGCGTAGTAGTTGTGGACATCGTCGAGCGAGAGCCCGCTCACGCTCTTGGGCGTCGCTTCCCGCAGTTCGGGATCGCCCTTGGGATAAAGCCCCGCGTCGAGTGCGCGTTGCGCGCGGTATTCCGGACTCATCAGGTTGCCCGCGGTGAATTGCGCCGTCTGCTGCCGCACCACGTTGAACGCCTCCGCAGGGAAGGCCGGATTCAGCTCGTTATCGGCCAGCAGTTCCACGCCCCGCGAAAAATATTCCTTGAGTACGCGCAGCGAAAAATCCGCGCCGCCGGATTCCGAGGCTCCGATATCGTCCAGAGCCTTCTGAAACGCGATGCGGTCGAGACTCTTCGTGCCGTAGTTGAACAATTGTTCGGTCACGTCGTCTACGCCGTCTTTGCCCGGCGGCGACTCCAGATCCGGCTCGTGGCGGATCGAAGCCATCACAGTCACCGTGGGCGCAATCTTCACCGTCTGGACGATGAGCCGAATCCCGTTTGCCAGCGTCACATCCGAAGGCAGCGTCTCCTGCTTCGGCACGGCGAGCGAATTGAGCGACGCTTTGGCCCAATCCGGCAGCTCCACCGGCTTGGTGGGAGCCGCGGTCAGAGTCTCTCCCCCGCCAAAACCCCTCGCGGAAACCGGCGCGCCGGAGGGCCGCGGCTTCAGCGTCGCCGTGATCATTTGCGTGTCTACCAGGTAAGCCTTCGCGATCCGATTCACATCGTCAACAGTGACCTTCTTCATCGCATCGACGTCTTCATCCGGCGACTGGCGTCCTTCGGCGGCCAGCGCCTCCGACCACAGCATCGCCAGGCCGGGAATCGATCCGCGCTCAAATTCGGCTTGCGCGATCTCGCTGCGCTTGGCCGCCTCCACCAGATCCGCGGGAACGCCGTTCTTGACGTAATCTGCGATGATGCTCTTCATCTGGGCCAGAATCGACGCGGAATCCGCCCCGGCCGGCAGCGCACCCAGAGCGTAGCCGACGCTGGCTTTGGGATAGTTTTCCGCGATTCCGAACTGCGCCGCCAGAGCCTTGCCTGCCGGCACCAGCGCGTACAGGTCCCCGCGCTGGCTGGCGAGGGCGTCCGCCAGAATCTGCGCCGCCGCGTAGTCCGGACTATCGGTTCCGGGAAAACGATACGCCAGAAAGGCGAGCGTGTAAGGCAAGTTGCTGTCCAGCGTGAACGTCTCCGCTTTCACCGGCTGCAAGCTCACGCCGGGATGCGACGGGACCGTGCGCCTGGAAATAGAGCCGTAGATCTTGCGGATGGAAGCAATGGTGGCATCCGGATCGACGTCGCCCACCACCACCAGGATCGCGTTATTCGGCGCGTACCAGTGGTTATAAAAATCCGCGAGCATCGTGCCCGTGGTGGCGTCGAAAGACGCCTTGGTTCCGAGAGCGTCGTGCGCGTAAGGAGTTCCCGCAAACAGATCCTCATTCAGGCGTGTGAGAAAGTTGTAAGTGGGATTAGAAAGATCGCGCGCAACCTCCTGCTCGATTGCGCCGCGCTCCTGATCCCACTCTCCCTGCTGGTCATCTACGTGCTGCATGCATGCGGCGTAGAGCCGCAGCGCGACTTCTGTATCCTCAGCGGGCACGGTCGAAAAATACTGCGTGATGTTCTGTTGGGTGTCCGCGTCGCCATCGCCTCCCAATTGTGCGAAGACCGCCGCAGTCTGGTCCGCGCTGACTCCCATGCATCCCCGGAACGCCATGTGCTCCTGCGCGTGCGCGGTGCCCGGGAATCCGGAGGGTGTCTCATCCGCGCCGGTAATGTAGTTGAGATAGACCGTGGCCACGTGCGCCAGCGGATTGTGAATCACTACTACACGCAATCCGTTATCCAGAGTCGCGCGCTTGATTTCTGCTTCGGTGTTCTGCGCCTTGTGACAACTCAGCAGGGCAACCGCCAGCATGCACGGTAACAGTGCTTTCTTCATGGTGTCTTTATTCTCGCCCAATCAGCAGGCAGGCGCGGGTTGATAGCCGGAACAACTCAGGACCGGCAAGCGGGGATATTTAGGAAACCGTGAATCCGTATCGGAGAGCCCACAGCGGTAGAAAATCGAGCCGCGATCGGAACGGATGATTTGCGCATGCACGCAATCCGCGCATAAGCCGGGTTCCGGACGGTCAGCGGTGTGCGTCATGGCGAAAACGATTTTAGCGCTCTGTTCTTAGCGGGCGTGCGCAGCATCCCTCAAACGTGATACCGTCGCCCCTCGGAGGTGCATCATGCAGGTCCGCCCTATCGCGCAACTATTGTTGCTGGCGCCCCTGGCGCTCGCGCAATCCAACGTTCCTCACATCCCTTTCGAATCCGTTCCGGATTTTCTCAAGCTCCCGCCAGGCATGAACTTCGGCGAGGTGCCGGGAGTCGCGGTCAACTCCAAGGGCCACGTCTTCGTGTTTACGCGCTCGAACACGGCCAACGGCCCAGCCTACGGCCCGGCTGCGGCCCAGTTGCTCGAATTCGGCCCCAAGGGCGAGTTCCTGCGCGAAATCGGCAAGGGCCTGTATGCGTGGTCGGAGGCGCACACCGTGCGCATCGACAAAGACGACAACATCTGGGCCATCGACAAAGGCTCCGATATGGTCATCGAGTTCAATCCGGCGGGCCGAGTGAAGATGGTCTTCGGCCGCCGGTCGGAGTCGGCCGATGACGCCAAACCGTGGGCCCATGTCGATCCGCCGCTGCCCGCCGTCGACGGACTTTTCCGGCAACCCACCGATGTTGCCTGGGATTCGCAAGGCAACATCTACATCACCGACGGCTACATCAATTCCCGCGTCGCCAAATACGACAAGAACGGCGACTGGGTGAAGTCCTGGGGCGACAAGGGCACGGCTCCGGGACAGTTCCGCATCCCGCACGCGATTGTCGTCGACCACAACGACAATCTGTACGTGGGCGACCGCACCAATCGCCGCATCCAGGTGTTCGATACTGAGGGCCGCTTCCTGCGCATGTTTACCATTGACGTGCCGCCGGAGCCGGGAACGCATCCGGTTTACGGCAACACTCCCACGGGCGAACGGCTAGCCGAGCTGATCGGCGCCCCGAATTCCATCTGCATCACACCCGGTCCGAACCAGGTGCTGTACATCGGCGAAAGCACTTTCCCAGGGCGGCTGTTCAAGGTTTCGCTCGACGGCACGGTGCTGGGAGTGATCGGGAGGTCCGGGCGGCAGCTCGGGCAGTTCTCCGGAATCCATGAGTTGGCGTGCCCTTCGGAGAACGAAGTCTACGCCGCGGAAACGTCCAATTGGCGCGTGCAGAAGTTGATTCTCCATCCCGCTGGACGCGGCGCAAATCCATGAGGACACATCGGGTTTACGTGGGAAACCGGCTAGGTGCTTACTCCTACGCGGATTGAAACCAAGGTACGCTGGCTGCGGCGGCGCTCTTCTGCCAATCTTGAGTTGCGAGGATTCATGGACGAACGCAGAAGAGAGGCGAGATTCGACGTGGCTGCCCCCGCCGCGTTGAAGCCGGTAGGATCGGCCCCAGCCGTGGGCCTGGAGGGCCAGGTGGTGAATGTTTCTTCGCATGGAGTGAGGGTCCGCGTGACCGGGATGGCCGGCGAACTCCCGCAAGTCGGCGACCTCTATCGAGTCCGGAGTTCCGATGACCGTATGCTGTGCCAGGTCGCCAATTCTCTTTCGGGAATCCACGGGACCGACATCGGCTTCCGGATCGTTTACTGGAGCGAGACCGGCGCACTGGACCGCGTGATTCTGGACCATTCGCGGCCGGGCTCGCGCAACGTTCTGCGAGAGCTCAGGATTCCACGCCTGCTGTAGATCCTGCCCGGTTCGACATACAAGCGGTGAGGTTCCGCCAAAGGCTCGCACGCGACCTTCCGTGCCGGCCAAAATCAAACGCGGATTTCTTCGTGGACTCGCTCCGTGAGATCGCTAACGGACCCGGTCTCCAGGCGCCACAAACCCGGCTGCTTCTCGCTGAAGCCATTGTCGCGATAAATATGCCGGACCCGAATATTGCGCGAGGTCTCAACAATTCGCGCGGTCACGGTTTTTGCCCTGGCCGCGACGGAGTCGATCATGTACTTCAGAAATTTGTGTTCAACGCCGAGCCCCAAAACCCGGCAGCTCAGGACAAATCCCAGGAGTTCCGCATGGTCATCGCAAACCGCGGCGCCCACTAGCCCATAATCGCCGAACCGGTCGGAAACGTGCAGCGAGAAAAGATCTGCTGAAGGGTTCGAAAGCAGGGTCTTCAGTTCGCCGATTGTGAATTTACGTCCCGTAGTGTTGAATTGCGTCGTGCGCTGGAATAGCTCCTCAATCCGAGCGAGATCATCCTCGGACATCACACGCTGCATGCGGCACTTCACTTCGAGTGACTGAATGTAGATTCCCTCATTCATCTCCGCCTGAAGCTTTTGGCGGCTTAGCTGCGCTTTCACCAGATCCGTGCGCATAGCCGACGCGGAGGTGATCCGCGGCAGTTGCAGCCGCGGGTCATTCAAAAGCGCTCTTCTCAAACCAAACAAATTTTCTCCCCACACATCCACCTCGGGCAGACACTGGCGAACGCGGTCACGCTCGATCGGATGGTCGTCGATGAATACGAATGTGTTGAGCGCAAAACCAAGCTCGCTCGCGATGGACCGAATGTTCTCCGCCTTGTCGTTCCAGTTGATCCGCCAGGTCACGAAGTCGTCAAGGGTCAGCAGCCGCTCGCGGGGATAAGTCTCGCCGAACTTCCACAGCTCTCGAACCGTTGCTTCGTCGTTCTTACTGACGCAAGCAAGCACAATGCCGCGGCGCTTCAGACATCGAAGGGCCTCATGAATGCCGAAGTATGTGCCGGCGAATGAGAAGGGCCCGCTTCTGGTCGAGTCCCAGGCGAACGGAGTGCCCGTCTCGGCCAGCACACCGGGCCACAAAACGCCATCCAAATCGACGATGACGCATTTCTTGCGGTCAATCCCGAGCACCGCCACCAGCGCATCCATATGAATTTGCGACATGGCCTTCTCGCGGATATACGGATCGCCGTGAACCCACTGAACCAGCGGGGTCATCGGCGGAAAGGCATGGTGGACCGACGTCATTTCAGTTTGCGGACGTTGCAAAAGCCAGCCGGGCGATCCGAAATGCGTGAAGTCCATGTGCCCGTCGTCGAGCAGGTGCTCTGATCCGATGGCTCCAAGTGCCGCGGCAACGTCGATCAGGTGCACATCTGAAAACTCCGTGACCGTCTCCGCCAGCGCCACGTTCGTCAGCCGGAACCGCATACGGTGGCCGCGAAGACCGCGCTCGGCCAGACCCAGCGGTTGCACAGTCGGCTCCGGGAGATTGTCGATGAGGATCGGCGCCGAGGTTCGTTCGCGCAGTTCCCGGAGAATCCGTCGCACCTGGTCGATGTAAGGTTTTTGCGGATGCGATCTGGCCGGCACCTCGCCGGCGATCTCGTGTCGCGCCCGCAGGGCTCCGATCATGATCGCGTCATGCCGGTGCTCGCTCGCAAAACTAAGATCGTCCGGGAATGTCGCGGAGAGGACCAGGTTGAGACCGCGTTTAGACGCCTCGCGTCTCAGGAAATCGGACTCCATCTGGATGTCGCAGTCACCGAAGAGTACAACGTCGACGCGCCGGGCTGCAGTTCCGATATCGGGTAACCCTTGGGGCGACATGGCGGCCCAATAGGGTTCGGAGCCTTCCCTCATTTCCCGGCGATAGCGCTCCAGCAGCGCAATCGGATCGCGTCCGTAGGTCTGGCCCAATTCTTTCGTGAATGCAGCGATTTCCTCCTCCGGACTTTGTTCTGTCAGAATGCCGCGTTTGACCAGGGACTGCACACAGCGGCTCAAGGTATCGCGGTCGTAGGACAAGAACTTTTCGAGCGCTTGGTAAGCCTCGGGCACCTGGCGCGGCTCGGCAAAAAAAGCGAGGAGGTCGCTGACCTCCTGCGTGATGTTCAGGCGGACATAGTTGATCGCATGAAGCACCAGAATTTGGCCGGGACCGACCGGCAACTGGTGGATGAAACGAGACTGGCGCAGGATCATCGCCGATTCTGGGCAGACCCCCATGTAAGTACTTTTAGTGGCTTCCTCCCAGTTGATCGGCGTAGGGGAGCCAATTCTTTAGAATGCGGGGCGCTCGGCAGCCAATTCGAGCAGTAAGGGGCCCAAACTAGTTTCGTATTTTCGCCAACGGCCGATCGAACTGCCGGCTAGAGGCTGCCGGACCTGCACGTTGCTTGCGGTCTTCACCAGCCGTTCCGTCTGGTGGAAGAGAAGGCAGCGAGGGTCCCACGGCAGCCCGCAAAAACCGATCAAGCGCCGGGCTTGGCCTTCCAGATCATGGACCACATTTTCGTAGGAAACCTCGAGCATGACGCCGGGCGGAAGCACGGCTCGCCAGTGGGCCATCAATTCTTGGTAGGCGCGGTAATAACGGCCCAGCTCAGCGAGATCGTAGGTGTACGGGAGGCCGTAGGTGAACAGCCTGGAATAACACGAAATGCACGTATCCAAAGGGTCGCGCATGGTGTGGATGATCCGGGCATTGGGCAGGATCATCCGGATCAAGCCGATGCTCAGAAAGTTCCCCGGCAATTTGTCGACGATGCGAAGAGTGTCTTCCGCGACGGTCGGCAGACTCGCCAGATACGCTCGAGCAAGTTCGCGCAAGCCGTCTTCGTCGAGGGCTAGAACGCATTCCGGGAATGCAACCGGCGGATCGCCGGCGCTTAACTCGTGAACGGTTTTTTCAAGATGCTCCAACTCCCCCGCCGCGTGAATCTGTGGATGGCTGGCAAGAATCTGCTCCACCAGCGTGCTGCCCGAACGCGGCATTCCCAGCACGAACACGGGGACGGAGGACGGATCGCCCGATCCACTAAGCCGTTCCAGGAGATCTCGGTCAAACACAGTCGCAATACGCTTGAACCCCTTGAGCGTAGCTGCTTCGTCGTAATCGATCTGGGCTCGTTTCAAGGCATTGCCGATGCGGAGATGCTCGAACGATCGAGCATAGTCTTCCGCATCTTCGAGGGCCTTGGCGAGAGCGAAGTGAAGATGCGGCGATTTTGCTTGGGGTCCTTCGGCTTGGTTAGCCAAAAGTTCGAGCGCCGCAAGCTCCGGATCGTCGCGGCGGAAGAGCTTGAGTTCCGCGCGATGCAGGCGAGCCTCCGCATAGTCCGCCCGGATTGCGATGGCGCGCGTGTAATGATCAAATGCCTCCTTAAAATGCCCTTGGGCCTTTAGAATGTTGCCAAGGTTGTTCAAAGCCTCCGCGTTGTTCGGGTCAATCGCGAATGCCCGCGCGTAGTGCGACATCGCTTCCTCGACCCTGTTCTGATCCGTCAGCACGATCCCGAGATTATTGTGCGCTGCGGCGTGATTTGGATTGATGGCCAGCGCCCGTTCGTAATGGAACCCCGCCTCCGCCGCCCGGCCTTGCGCCGCAAGGGCGATTCCGAGATTGCTGTGTACATTCGCGTGGTTCGGGTTTAACTCAAGTGCCCGTTCATACTCCGCGATTGCCTCTGGGATGCGCCCCTGGGCAGCCAAAGCGATGCCGAGATTGCCATGTAGACTTGCATCCTGCGGAGCCAGCGCCAGCGCGCGCGTGTAATGCGTGACTGCTTCGTCAAGCCGGCCTTGCGCGGCAAGGGCCATCCCCAGGTTGTTGTAGGCGTTCGCATGGCATGGGTTCAACTCGATTGCGCGCCGGTAATGGACCATCGCTTCCCCGCTCCGGCCTGCTGCCGCAAGGGCGATGCCAAGGTTATTGTGCGCGTCTGCGTAATCCGGTTTGAGCGCCAGAGCCCGCTCCAGATATCGCATCGCGTCAACCGCCTCGCCCTGGGTGTAGCGGATGTTTCCCAGGTTGAACCAGCCCTCGGCCAATGCCGGATTGATTGCGAGAGCACGCTCATAACACTCCTGAGCGTCCCCGGGCCGGCCCTGCTTCTGGCGGACGTTGCCCAGGTTGACATAGGCTTCGGCCAGATCCGGTTTGAGCGTCAACGCAGCCTTGTAACACCGCTCCGCTTCATCCAGCTTTCCCTGCATCTCCAGGACCGTGCCGAGGTTCAGATGATACTGCGGTTGACTGGCATTCACCACGATCGCCTGTCGAATCAGGCTGCCGGCCACCTCATGATGGCCGCGTTGGTGTTCCACCATCCCCAGCAGGTGCAGGCTATCGGCGTGACGCGAATCCGTGGCCAGGATCTGCTGGTAGATCCGTTCCGCTTCGTTCAACCGGCCGGCGCGATGGTGCTCTAAAGCCCTTGCGATGGTATCGCGCATTTGATAGCGGGTGGACCTCCCATCTTAAGAAATAACGAAAGTCGTTCGCCCGCGATTACAAATGTGAGGTATGCCGATGGGCCGTACAGCAACCGTGGAACCGAGCCCAGCAGAGTTGCGAGGTGGTGCGCCCGGAGTGATTCGAACACCCGACCTTCTGGTTCGTAGCCAGACGCTCTATCCAACTGAGCTACGGGCGCGATAGGTGAGACTGAACCTCAGTTTAACACACGCCCAAAAACGCGGACGGGCGTGATCCGCGCACGCCCGCCTGGCTTTCTGAGCCTCTCCGCTAAAGCGTGGCCAGGAATGCGGCTAGGTCCGCTTGCTGTTGCCCGGAAAGATTCAGGTTGAAGCGCTTGTTGTAGAAGGTGACCACCTCGGCGAGCGTTTGCGCGGACCCATTGTGGAAGTAAGGAGCACGCGCAGCCAGCCCGCGAAGTATGGGCCCTTTCACTTTGCCGATATCCGCCCAAAGGCCGGTCACCATAGCCCGGCCGGGATCGGTGGTCGATACCACCTCGCCAGTTGTGTTGTTCATCAGGGTAATCACCGGGAGGTAGCTGACATCGAGCGGACTGTTCAAATCCCCCACGCCGATGTTCAACGGCGCAGGGTAGGAGTGATTTCCCACATTAGGCGAGTCGTGGCAGGTTCCACAGGTCCCGGTGACCGATGGCCCCAGGACGTCGTTGATGCCCGCTACGCCGGTAATGGTAATGGAAAGTGAATTGAACAACGCTTCGCCTCGCGCTATGCTGGCTTTCGCAGCCTGCGAGGAGCCGGCCCAGGCCGCATAGAGGTTGAAGATCATGGCATTGAACGCCTGGCCCGTCGGATTGAAGCCGAAGCTGGACGGGAAGGAATCGTTGATTCCCACGAAGAACGGCTGCGCGGCAAGGGTGATTGGTCCGCCGCTCGCGCCGCCGGCGCTCAAAGCACCGGCTTGAAAGTCGATCGCCTGCGCGGTCGATAGCGAGGTCTCAAAGTTAACGATCTCCTCAACCTGCTGCGCGGTGGGCGGAGCCCCTTGTGCATGGGTGGTGGTGGCATCCGTCGCCTGGTGTCCCAGGTCGAAGATCAAATCCCCAGGATTGGTTTGGTACGTGATCTTCTCTGTCCCGGTTTGCGGAGAAGACTCGCGACCGTCCAACATCACAGTGCTCAGGAACCGGAGGTTGGTGGCGGGCAGCGGCCGCCGGTACATGGATAGCGTCGTGGTCTCGTTGCAGCCATAAGGATTGTTTACGCTCACCACGGTGAACTCCGCGCCGGCAGGCACTGCCAGTGCAATGCGGATTAGTCCGCGGCTGGTGAGCAAACTATACGCCGACGCTCTGCCTTCCAGCGTCGAGGTGTCGATGTTGTGGTCGCAGTTAGATCCGTCAACGGTCCGGAAAATCGGGTCCAGCCCTTGGGTAAACAGAAACCTTAACGCGACTTCAGCGGCCGACACCGTCCAGCCCTCGGTGGGCAAATGACACGATGAGCAGGATCTTCCATTCGTTCCCAGCGATTGAAAGAACGGTCCGGTAAGATCCAGGGGCTGATTGTTTGTGTTGTAGGTTTCCAGAAAGCCGCTGGGGTTGGGCAGCGGAAGAAGGTTGGGAAGGGATTGTGCCGCGGCGTGCTGCATGAGCGCGGTAGATGCGGCAATCGTAACGAGGCACATTTCGACTCTCGATCTCATTAGCTTTCCTCCGAAAGCGGGCGAAACCCGTGATAGGGCTAGACCGATGGAACATACAGTACTACCGGCTTCCCTGCGGAATGCAGACTATCACAGAGCAAATATCAGGACAATACAACTTCCGGCATACGACCAAAGTGGTAAAGGGAGATCATCCGATGCGGCCATCGCGCCGCAGCCGGAGCTCCCGGCCACGCCAAACAACCGAGTTGCCGAACAGTGCCACGGCCCACACGGCGGCTCCGAAGAGATCGCGCAGCGGGATCAGGAACCATAATCGCACCACGTCACGGCTGCGCATGACGAACCATCCCGATTCGATCGCCATCAGCATCCGAGCAGCCAGCACGGCGGCTGCGACGCTCCATCGCCCTCCGCATGCGGCCACCACGGCCCAGAACGTGGCGAAAGTCACAGGCAATCCCAGATAGCCGCCGAATTTCGACACGCGAATCGTCCGTGCCCAGCGCAGCTGATGCCGCCACACATCGGCCCAGGACCCGCCCAGATGCGTCGCCACGATCACCTCGCTCAGCACGCACTTCAAACCCAGCGCGTGCAGCTTCGCGCCAAGCTGATAATCGTCCGCCAGATAATCGGCGATGGAGGCAAAGCCGCCGATCCTCTCCAGATCGGCTGTTCGAAAAGCCAGCGTCGAGCCCATAGCGAACTCTTCGACGCCCACCATCCGCGCGACCAACGTCGATGGCGCAAATTCGGTCACCACCCCCAGGCCCTCGAAACGCGCGGCGAAGGTCGAACCCTCCGCCTGATACAGGCAGGTGACCAATCCCACGCCGGGATCTTCGAGAGGAGCGGTCACCCGCAACAAGTAGTCGGGCTCCACGCGGATATCCGAATCGTTCACCACCAGCAAGGAATAACGGGCTTCGAGCGCCAGGTCCATTAGAACGCCGGCCTTTTGATTCGGCGCATCCGTGCGGCACTCAACGATGCGCACACGCGGGAACTCGCGCAGCACTGCAACCGCCGGATCGTCCAGCGAACGGACGCCGCACAGCAGCTCATATTCGCCCTCCAGCTGGCAGTGGGAGGCGATGGCCTCGCGGAATCCGGAGTCGAGGCCGCGCACCGGCTTGAGAATGGAGACGGGAGGAGGCGCGGCGCTTTTCTTCAAGATTTGCCCGCCGCGAAACCACAGACACGCGACCGCGGCGAACGCCTGGTATCCGGCTGCGATCGCGCCGATGATCTCCAAAATCACGCTGCTCTAGAGCGCCAGTAAGGCCACGCCGCCGGCCACCAAAGCCGCGCCCATCCAGCGCTTGGCGTCGACGCGCTCGCGCAGCACCAGCCGCGCCAGGATGGTCTCAAATACGAAGCTGGCCGCGGAAGCGGGCACGGCGAAACTCAGATCGGCTTGGGAAACCAGCGTCATGAAGGCGAAGAAGGAGATGGCCATGCACACGATCGCCAGGATCAGGTA
Source organism: Bryobacteraceae bacterium (assembly GCA_030041495.1). GTDB lineage: Bacteria > Acidobacteriota > Terriglobia > Bryobacterales > Bryobacteraceae > Palsa-187. The sequence goes on from JASHNT010000141.1 coordinate 234,830, forward strand.
CTTCTTCATGGCCAGATTCGCGGCCACGCGGCCCAGGCCGCGCGAGCGAAAGCGAATCTCGCCATGGCGCTTCATCTCGAAACTTTGCAGAGTATCGCCGGCCACGGTTCCGGCCACGATCAGAGCCACCAGCAACCAGGCTTGCGCTGCGGGCATCACGAGCGAACCTCCTCGATCGATGGCCGCGACTCCTCCGGCGTCGTTCGCGACTCAGTCATGCCGACCAGGGCCGTCCCCGCCACGATCAACAAGGTTCCCGACCAGCGCGACACGCTGATCTGCTCATTCAGGACCAGGCGCCCCATGGCCGCGGTGATGATGTAGCCCACCGCGGTCAGCGGCAGCACGTAGCTCAAATCCGCCCAGCTCAGCAAAGCCATGCGCGACAGCAGCCACACGATCAGCAGCACGATACCCACCGCTACGTACGGGCTGAAAATCGCCGTCAGATAGTCCCCCGGCGAGGCGAGCTCGCGGTGCTTCATGCCAACCGTGAGGGACAAGTTTCCGAGCGGCTGAGAGATGATCACCAGCGCCAGGAACAGGCGCGTCTTCCAGCGCAGCCGTTCGTCCGCGGGCATCAGCGGGACCGTCCCCCTTGAGAACCGGCTCGTCTCATTTGAGAACGGGCTCCTCCACCTCCGCTTCCTTGAGCGACGGGTCGACGCCCGCAGCTTTGTACTCCGCCACATACTTCTTGCGTTTGTGGCGCAGGCTCAGGTAGCTCCTGGCTTCCTTGTACAGGCGCTTCCGCTCCGGACCGTCAAAAATCGCTTTCCGGACGATCCTCCAGGCGGCCTTGGGGCGGAAATAATATTCGCCGTAGAAACGCTCTACCCAGTCCACCATTTCGGCGCGATCCAGAATTCCCGGATAGATTACGTTGGGTAACTGGTGGCCCTGGTTGTCGGCCATGTTGAGCTGCACCAGGTTGTTCTGCTTCGCGTACTGGTAGAACTCGGTGCCCGGATAGGCGTGCGCGATGGACACCTGAATCGTCTCGCAATCCAGTTTCTTGGCGAAATCGATGGTGGTGCGGATCGTCTCGCGGGTCTCGCCCGGCATGCCGATGATGAAGTCCCCGTGAATCACCAGCCCCAGCTTGTGCGCATTCTCGGTGAAGCGATGCGCCATGTCGATGGTGGCGCCCTTCTTCATGTTCTTCAGGATCTGCGCGTCGCCGGTCTCGTAGCCGACGATCAGCAGCCGAGCTCCGGCTTCCTTCATCGCCTTCAGCGTTTCGTAATCGGTGGTGACGCGCGAGGTGCAGGACCAGGTGAAATCGAGCTTCTGCCTCCGCAACTCCGCGCAAACTTCCAGCGTGCGCTGCTTGCGGTAATTAAACGTGTCGTCGTCGAAGAAGATTTCCTTCAATCCCGGGAAATTTTCGAGCGAGAACTTCACCTCATTGGCGATGTCCTGCGCCGAACGCAATCTCCAGCGATGTCCCGAATGCGTCTGCGGCCACAAGCAGAAAGTGCACATCGCCGGACAACCACGGGTGGTGTAAAAGGAGATGTACGGATTCAGCAGGAACGGAACGTTATAGCGGCGGAAATCCAGATCGCGCTTGTAAACTTTGGTCACCCACGGCAGCTCATCCAGATTCTCGATTTGCGGGCCTTCCGGATTGTGCACGTTCTTTCCATTCGCCCGGTAGCTGACGCCGGGAAGCTCGGAAAGCGGAGTTCCCTTGGCGTAGTTGGCGATCTGGTAATCGAACTCGCGCCGCACGATGAAGTCGATGGCCTTGGTGGCGTCCAGCACTTTGTCCGGCTCGATGGCTACCGGAGGTCCCACGAAGCATACCTGCATCTTGGGATTCGAGTCCTTCATCATCTCCGCGATCTTCACGTCGACGTGGAAGCCGGGCGAGGACGTGAACAGCACCAGCAATTCGAAGTTCTTGGCCTGGGCCACGGTCTCTTCGATGGTGACTCCGTGCGGCGGGGCGTCGAGAACCTTGCTATCCGGCAGCATGCCCGCCGGGTAACATAGCCACACCGGATACCAGTAGGACTCGATCTCCCGGGTGGAGGGCCAGCGCGATCCTGCGCCGCCGTCGAAGCCCTGAAAAGAGGGAGGGTTCAGAAATAAGGTTCTCATGAATGTTTAACGTTGACTCACCGGTTACGGAGCATCGGCGATCTCCGGCTGCTTTTCTTCACCCGCGGGCGTTGGCTCGCCGAAGTGGATGTTCAGATCCGCGCGTCCGGCGATGCGCGTATCCACGTGGCATTCGATACGCGAAGGCACGGAAATGCCGTTCTCCAGTTTGAACTCGTTCACGAACGCGACCTTTTTTAAAAAGATGGAAGGAGTCTTCACCAGCGTGCCCGACTCGCGCAATGGCATGCCCGTGGCCGCGTCGATCCACAGCTCACCTTTGAACAATCCGACCGCCTTCTTTTTCGGAGTCAGCTCGAAGACGTACGTGCGGCTGTCGCCTTCCGTCATGCGGGTCTTCAGGCGGAACTTGTAGTTGTCCGGGGTGATGGCGATGGAAGGATTGTCAGTATTTTCGGTCTGCAGCGCCAGGTAGCGCTCGATCACTTCATGTTGGACCGTGCGGTCGCCCACGAACTCGCCCAGGCGGTGATAGGTGATCGCGCCCAGGCGTTTCACGATCCGCATCACCTTCATCCGGCCAGTTTCTTTCAGCTTGGGAAGCTGTGCGTCGATATCCACTTCCATCTGCGTGCCGCGCAGCGCTTCCTGCTGTATCTTACTGGCATCAAGGAACTTAGCTACCAGAGGATTGGTGGCTTCACTAGAATCGAAGGCCCACGTGGATCCGGCGAAAACAGTTGCCAGAATGGCCGATCCAAGAATCAGTCCGCGTAGCCGCAATTCAAGCGTCCTCAGGCGAACCACCTTCTCCGCCCCTAGAGCTAGTGTACCAAATCCGCCTGAAACGGGTACCAGGGAGCCCGATCTACAGGATGCCACGCCATCTGGTCGAACCAGAGGTGTTGGCCGTCGGTTGAGACCGTCACCAAACCGTCAAGATCGGTTCGCAGGACGTCGGCGTGCACGCCCGCCAGGCGCTTTAGAACCTCGGCGTTAGGGTGACCGAAGGAGTTCTCGTAACCCGCCGAAATGATCGCCACCGACGGCGATACGGAGTCCAGGAAAGGCTGAATGCTGGAGGTCCGCGAGCCGTGATGGCCGACTTTCAGGACATCGGCATGGCCGGCCAAGTCCTCGGTCAGGAGGCGAGCCTCCATGGGTCTCTCAAGGTCTCCGGTGAGGAGAAATGAGCGCGCGCCGTAGCTCACTCGGAACGCCAGCGAGTCGTTATTACCGAGTTTGGCCGCGAAGTAGTCCGGGGGCGGCGAGACGATGGTGATCGTGGTTCCGGAGAAGGCGAACGGTGGCTCCGCGCGCAGTTCGCGCACGCGAATTCCGAGCCGCTCCGCTTGCTGCTCCAGTGCAGCCGATGGATTCGCACCGACCCATAATTCCGTGGGGCGGAAGTTGTCGAGGATCGCCGGCAAGCCTCCGATGTGATCCTCGTGCGCATGCGTGGCTACAACGACGTCAAGCCTCTTGATCCCGCGCGTCCAGAGATATGGCGAGACCACGTCTTCGCCGATGTTCAGGTTCGCTTTGCGTGTGCGTCCGAACTGGAGCAGCCCTCCTCCATCCACCAGCATGCGAGCCCCTCCCGGAAACATCAGCAGCAGGCTGTCGCCCTGGCCCACGTCGATGGAAGTGAGCTCGAGCGTGCGCGGCTGCGCCTGGGGCGGCCAGGGATGCCAGATCAGCAGCGCGAACAGCACCAGCACGATCGCCATCGCCGGAGTCCAGATGATCTTGCGGCGCGCGGCTTCGTTTCGGCCCGCAGCCGCCGCTAGCGCGATCAGCGATACTGTGAGCACCGCGGCCAGCCACAAAGGTGGGTCGGGAACGCGCCAGGAAGGCTCCAGAGCGGCGTGCCATTCCGCGATCCGAGCCGACAGCTTCAACAGCCACCCGGCTAACGCCGCCAGCCAGCGCCAATTGCTAAAGATGGCCGCAAAACCCAGAGGCACCACCGCTTCCATGACAGGACAGATCAAGAGATTCGCTGTTAACCCAGTAAAAGACACGCGATGGAAATATTCGGCCATGGGCAGAGCCAGGCCGATCTGAATCACCGTGGACAGGATGGCCATCTCCACGGCGAAGAATGCGAATCGCGCGCTCCACTCGGTAACCAGCTCGGCACCGCGCCGGGGCAACCGGGTCCACAACGTAATGGTTTCGGCGACCAGCCGCAGTTCGACTCGCAAGTGCGCCGCGTGGCGGTCCAGATGAACGTCGCGAGCCAGATCGCTGAGCGAGCGGATGCCGCGTGCCAGCGGCACGATGCGCGGATCGAGGATCGGCGATGCCAGCGCGCCAATCGCAGCCACGGAGAGAAAGGAGAGTTGGAAGCTCGCGTCGAACAGTGAATCGGGGTCCCATAGCGTGTAGAGCAGCGCTATCGCCGCCAGCAGATTCATGATCCGGGTGCGGCGGAACAGGAACCGGGCGGCCAGGAACAGGCTGAAACCCGCTGCCGCGCGCACCACCGGCGCCGAGAATCCGGAGACGAAAGCATACAGCCAAGCGGCTGCCGATGTCGCGCCAAGCGCTCCCAGCTCTGGAACACCACAGGCTCGCAGCAGAAACAGCAGCACTCCGGCGAGCACACTGACATGCACGCCGGAGATCACCAGTGCGTGAAACGTTCCCGTGCGGCGGAAATCTTCGGTCCACACCCGCTCTAGTCCCGAGGTCTCGCCGATCAGGATCGCCTCCATCATTGCTGTGGCGTACGGATCGCCCGAATAGAGCTTGTCGAGCCGTTCCAGTGCACCTGTGCGCAGCGCGTACACCATGGCCATGAATCTCGATCCGCAACGCCCGGGCAAAATCTTCGCCTGCGTTTCAGGCGTCATGGCGGCAGTCCAGAAAATGTTCTGCCGTGCGAGGTAGCTCACGTAATCGAAGCCGCCGGGGTTGTTGTAGTTGTGCGGACTGCGCACGCGAGCTTCTATTTCCACGCGCTGCCCGTAAGCCAGTTTTTGCGGCGGCGCGGAATCGCCCGCGGCATTTTCGTCCAACGGCAGGCTGACCCGTGCCCGCGCACGCCAATCCAATTCCAGAGTGAACTGCTCCCGCCCGGGAGAGAACACGGTCGGCTCGACTACACAGCCGTCGAGCAAGACTGTCTCGCGAAACCCGGCATCGATTTGAGGTGGAGGAGGAGGGCGATGCAGCACGTAATCCAGCGTGCCGGCGAACACCAGCGCGCCGCCGATACAGGTCGCCCGCTGCCGGCGCGAGCCTCGCGCCAGGGTCGCCAACAACAGGAACGCCACGATCGGCCACCCGGCCTCGAAGGGCGTAAAAGACAACCACCGTCCGGCGAGCACGCCGGCAAAAACGGCGGCGAAGGGAAAAACCAGGGGATCGCGCATGGCGCTACCCCCCTAGTTAAGATTTCAGCGGAAAATTCTCAGCCTAGCTTACTTCCAAGCCGGCTTACTCTTAAGCCCTCTTGCCGAAAATCCCAGACTCTTTCGTCGGAAGCCGGTCGATGGTCGCCCGCGAGATGCCGAAGTTGGTCTCCAGGATCGACACCGGATTCCCGCCCAGCCAGTTGCTTAGCGAAATCTCCTGATACACGCCGCTGTTGAACAGCACCAGGATTTCGGTCTCTTCGTTGCCGAGCTGCTCGATGTAGTGCCCGTATCCTTGTTTGATGAACGCCACCTGGCCGGGCCCGAACTCCTCTTCCTTGGCGCGTCCGTGCGAGCCGAAAATGCGCACCCGGGAGCGGCCCTTGACGTAGTACTGCCACTCATCGGCGTGCGGGTGCCAATGCATCTCGCGCAGAGCGCCCGGCTGCAGCGTCATCTTCACCGCGGTGAGCGTGGTCTGCATCGGAAACTCGACCGAAGACACCACGTACTCCGAGCCGCCCGGATAAACGTGCGGCTTGACATGATCCAGCCGGTATTTGTGATTGCCTTGCGCCGGTTGAATATCGGCGTTGCGGAAGGGCTCTAGGTTCTGCGGCGGAACGCGCCCCGGACCGATATACAGCTCCTTTTTGGGGAAAGCTCCGAACGCGCTGGTGGGCAGGCCGAGGTTGCGGCTGAGGATTTCCGGCGGCGTGTTGTTGATCCAATCGGTCGCGCTGAAGGTGCCGAATTCGGAGAAGTGGCCGTTATCGAAAACCAGCAGGAAGTGGCACGGGCCGGGACCCAGGTTCTGCAGCACGTGGCCGTGCCCGCGCGGAAAATACCAGGTATCGCCGACGCCGAAATCGGCGATGTCGGCTTGACCCTCCGGCGTGATCACGGTAGCCCGGCAGCGGCCTTCCAGCATGTAGGCCCACTCCGCGGCTAAGGAATGCCAATGCAACTCGCGAATCGCGCCAGGATCGAGACGCATCGACACACCCGCGATGCTCTGCGAAACCGGAAACTCCTCGACCGTGGCTTCTTTGGCCGAGCCTCCGGGCCCGACCCAATGCGTCTGTTTTTCGAGATCGTACTTGAACTCTTCGAGCGGCTCGACCTTCTTGCCTTCCTGCGCCGCCGCTTTCTGCGCCGGCAGACCGGTGAGCGCGGCTCCGCCGATCGCGGCCAATGAGGCCGCATTGAACACCCGGCGGCGGGTCCAGCCCTGCTGATTGGACGCTTCCTCGATGATCTCTTTTTGTTCGTCCGGCATTGGAATTCTCCTGAAAAGTAAGTATACAACTGTGGGGCAGACCCCTGGTCTTGTGGGGCGGACCCCTGGTCCGCGGGCGACCTCCTGGTCACCCAGCCTCCCTTTGAGCGCAGCCGGCACTAGACCGACGATACTCAGCCGCACGGCGAACCAGACCCGCGCGCACTGGATTTTCTTCGATGTAGTGGCGAATCCTCTCAAAGTCCCGCTGGTCACGCGTGAGGTGATCGTAGCTCTCCTCCTGCCAGAAGGGCTTTCCAGTGGATGCCAGCATCCCAGCATCGCATTGGCCAAGAATATCCTCAACCACCATGTCGGCCAAGCTGACTAACGCAGGTAGAAGGGACCGGTTCGGGCCTTGTCTAGAAGGCGGTCCAGTGCGCCGAAGACTTGTCCGGAAGCCAACCTACCCCCTCGAAATGGCCGATGCGGAGGCAGACTGCCATGGAGACGCCAAGTCAGAAATACAGGAGGGAGCCGGCCGCAGAGCAAGGGGTCCGGCCACATCCACTTCACTTGACAAACTAGTGAAGAGGATGCATACTTCACTTGGATGTCTAGTGAAATTGGAAAAATCGCCCTGTTGCAGGGCACTCTGGACCTGATCGTGCTCCGCACGCTCCAGAGCCTGGGACCGCAACATGCCTACGCGATCGCCACGCGGCTTGAGCAGGTCTCCAATGATTCGCTCCGCCTCAACCAGGGCACGCTATACCCGGCGCTGGTGCGGCTGGAGCAGCAGGGGCGTATAAAGGGAACCTGGGGCCGGACTGAATCCAGCCGCGAGGCGAAATTCTACGCCATCACCAATGCCGGCGAGCGGGCCCTCGCCGAAGAAACCCGGCGCTGGCGGAGGATGTCCGGGCTGGTGGAAAAGTTGCTCACCGAAGGAGCCTGAACCGTGCGGCGCGCCTGGGCACGATTCCTAAATCTCTTCCGGCTGAATCATGCCGAGCAGGAAATGTCGCGCGAAATCGACGCACATCTGGCGCTGCTCCAGGAAAATTTCGAGCAGCGCGGCATGTCGCCCGAAGAGGCCGCGCTCGCGGCTCGACGCGCTTTCCGTGAGCATGGGGGCATCGAGCAGGTCAAGGAGCTGCATCGCGAGACGCGCTCCTTTGTGTGGATCGAGCAGTTCTTCAAAGACCTGCGCTACGGCTGGACCAATCTGCGCCGCAATCCTGGCTTCACATTGACCGCGGTGATCGCGCTGGCCTTGGGTATCGGAACCAACGCAACTGTTTTCGGCATCTACAACGCCATCGCGCTCAAGCAGCTTCCCGTGGCCGATCCAGACCGGGTTGTGCGCCTGGAACGCTGGTTCGTCAGCGGCTCCCGCGGAAACATTCAATACAACTTCGCCTATCCCGAGTACGAATACCTGCGCGATCAGCACAGCGTGTTCTCCTCGGTCGTCGCCGCGGTGTCCGGCGTGCAGGTGTTCTCGGAAATCGGCGAGACCGACGCACCGGCGACCGGCTACGCCGTCTCCGCGAACTATTTCCGCGACCTGGGCGTGAAGCCGCTGCTGGGCCGGACGTTTCTCGCCGACGAGGATCGCGTTCCCGGAGCGAACCCGGTGGTGGTGCTCGATTATCGCTTCTGGCAGGCGAAATATCATGGCGACGCCCGCGCGCTGGGCCAAAGCATCAAGTTGAACGGCGTCGCCTACACCATCGTCGGCGTGGCCCCGCGCGAATTTACCGGCACGGAGGCGTACTTTCCCACCGCCTACGACTTCTTTGCACCGATCTCGATGCTGGATCAGCTCGACCCGACGTTCGGTCCGGCTGTAGATCCGGGTTGGCGCGGCAAGTGGCGCGATTCCTCGGGCCGCCCGGGCATGGAATTGCTCGCGCGCCTGAAGCCGGGAGTTTCGCGCTCGCAAGCGCAGGCTGCGGCCGATCTGGCGCTGCGGCGATATCTGGCCGGCCAGAAGGAAATTGACCGCACAACCGCGCTCGCTCTTCAGAAGGCGAATTATTTCGGATCCACGGATGACTGGCGAGTGCAAGTGTCGGTTGCGGGAGTGCTGCTAGTGGTCAGCCTGGTTCTGCTGGTGGCTTGCGCCAACGTCGCCAACATGCTGCTGGCGACGGGCATCGCGCGGCAGCGTGAAATCGGCATCCGGCTGGCCCTCGGCGCGGGCCGCGGACGCGTGGTGCGCCAGTTGTTGACCGAAAGCCTGCTGCTGTCGCTGATCGCCGGAGCCGCGGGCATGCTTCTCTCGGTCTGGGCAGGGCGCGTGGTGTGGGTCGCGTTGATCAACGTCATTCAAGGCTTCCACGTCACGATGATCGACCTGGATTTGAGCCTCGACGTCCACGCTTTGCTGTACGGCCTCGCTCTGAGCCTTCTGACCGGACTCCTGTTCGGACTGACTCCGGCGCTGCAGGCCACGCGCTTCGGCCTGCTCACGGCAATCAAGCAGGATACGCCGGATTCGCGGCCCGGACGCTCCAGGCTGAGAGGCCTGTTGCTGGGAACCCAGGTAACCGTATCGGTAGTCCTGCTGGTGCTGGGCTTGGCCGTAGCGGGAACGGCCTCTAGTTCGCTCAAGGACGATCCGGGTTATGATGCGCGGACACCTACGCGGTTATGATGAACGCTCGTCCCGATCAAGCCCTGGCGCTGCGTGAGCGGCTCGAAAACCTGCCGGAACTGGCCGGCACGGCTATCGGACGCGTGCCCTTCAATGGCACGCAGACCGTGCCCGCCAAGATCGGCAAGCTGCAGATCCCGACGCTAATAACCCCCTCCTCCGACGGATTCCTGGAAACCCTTGGAATCCCTCTGCTGCGCGGACGCAGCTACACCCGCGAAGAGGCCAAGCGGAACACGCGCACCGCGGTAGTGAGTGAGTCCACGGCCAGGCAGTTTTGGCCGGGCCAGGACCCGCTCGGCAAAATCATCTCCTTCGATCTCGACTTTCACAACCAGTTCACGGATTTCGAAGTGATCGGCGTGGCCAAAGACGCGCGCTTCGTGAGCATTTCGGAGGTCGACCCGTTGCACGTATATCTGCCCGCTGCGGAGGTTCCGAATTCAGGAAAACTCGCGTTCCGCGTGCGGGGGGATCGCAATGCCGCTCTGGCAGCGGTCCGCTCCGCGGTGGGATCGATGGATTCGAGCCTCCTTCCGAGCCTCGATATGGTCAGCCTGGACAGCTTCGTCTCCGCCGAGCGCAGTCTCTACCGCGTGCTGCTCTCGGTTTCTGGGATTCTCGCCGTACTGGCGGTAATCCTCGCGGGAGTCGGAGTGTACGGAGTGATGGCCTTCCTGGTCAGCCAGCAAACTCGCGAAATTGGAATCCGTGTAGCGCTGGGCGCGACGGCGCGAAGCGTGCTGAAAACCATCGTGGCTCGCGGCCTGCGGCCGGTGTTTATCGGGATGGCCGTCGGATTCGCGCTTGGTGCGGCCGCCAATGTGATCGAGCAAGCTACCGAGCCGAGCCGCGTCTCGCTGCTGCTTGCCGTTTTCGGCGATGTGGCTATCTACGCCTGCCTTGCGTTCATGCTGGCGATCGCCGTCCTGGCGAGCGTCATCCCGGCGCGGCGGGCTCTGCGCGTCGATCCGGCGGTCGCCCTGCGGCATGAGTGAAACTGCAAAACCTTTGGCCGCGAATGCACGCGAATCAAAGCCTGCGCCTCACTCTCACAAATCTTCCGGGCGTAGTCCTGTGCTCTTGGCAATTTCGGCGAGCATAACGGAGCCGATTTCTTCGCGGTCGTCCCAGGCAAACCGGTATTGCGGCCAACCGTCGCGGCGCAGCGTTCGATGGGAACCCGAGGTCCGTACAATACGCCAGCCGATGCGTTGAGGAGCGGTGAGAACTCGCCGTGCCTTCGTGGCAGGCCATCGGCTCACGCCGCGATGGAAAAGCGCAGAATGTCAGCAGGTGGTTTCATCTCGCCGTGCTCGATCTCTTCCGCGATGACGCGAAGCGCGAGCGCCTTCGCCTTGTTGGTCGCCTCTTCGGGCGTCGCACGGTAAACACTCACGCCAGGCAGTTCGGGAACGTCGCCAATCCAGCGGCCATCCGTTTCCCGAAGCAGGCGGATAGTGAGTTGCATACCCCTCTATCCTAACTCGGCCGGGAGCGGGTGCCTCATCTGGTCCCTGACATCATCGAGCCATGATCTGCGCTGCGCGCAAAACGACGCTTGGATTTGCCCAGAGGACCAAGGAGAACCTCGACTTCATCCGAAGTGCTCGGCGATCCGGCCAGCACGTGCACGAGGTGGTGCAAATTGTAAACTCCCTCCTCGGTTTGGTGATTTTTCCATGGGAAAAGCACTTCTTTGATGCGATCAAGACCGGGAAGCTGAAGGATCTCGAAGCAAAGGACTGGCCGCGGCTGAAGACCGCACTCGGAGCCTGTGAAACGCTCGGAGAACTGATATACCACCTGCGGAATGGCGCTGCACACGGGCATATCAAGTTCCTGAGTGACTCACCTCAGCCGCGGGAGGTCGCCGTCATTGTCCGTGATCGCCCCATGAAACCCAAGAACGGTCCGTTCACTTTCAGAATTGAGCTCACCTCTGAACAGATGGGCACGCTTTGCGACAAGATCATCGAATCCGTCGACCAGATTGTCAACTGAGTGCCTGAGGCGTCGAGACGATTTACTTCCGCGCCGTCACGATCCGCGCTGGCTGGATGCCGTACCAGATCATGGGTGAGAGCTCGACGCTCTGTGCTCCGGAGGAGCGCAGCACTTCGGCGTAGCCGCTGACGCCCGTGGTATCGAAGATGGCCAGCCTCCCGCCGGGCTTGAGAACCCGGAAGATCTCGCGCACCATCAGTTCGCGCACGTCGGATTCACCCAGCCCGCGCAGGGCCAGCGCGCTCACCACCACGTCGTAGTGATTGTCGGGATAAACCAGTTTGGCAGAAACGCCGGTATCGACGCGCAGCTTCTCGGCCACGCCTTCGATCTTGGCGTTCTCCTTGATGGCCTCGGCTTCCTCGGATTGATCGAGGCCGGTGACGCGGCCGGATTTAAGCCGCTTGGCCGCGCCGATCGCCATCAGCCCGGTCCCGCAGCCGACGTCGAGCACCCGTTCCTCACCGGTTAGCTGGAGCGAGTCCAGAATGCGATCGCGAATCTGGAAGCGCGCGGTCTTGCTCGCCTGGATGCTGATCCAGCCCGCAACGAAGAATCCCAGAGCGATCAGCCCCAGCACGATGAGGATTCGCGCGGACGGGCCCGGATATTGAGCACGGTTGACGACGAACACGATCAGCGCAAATACCAATGTCCAGCCGCCGCGGCTGAACATGTGCCGCACCATTAGCGGCGAATCGAGACCGTAATCGGGATGGGTCGCGGCGGCAGCCATTTAGACTCTGGTCTCCACCGGCGTCTCAGCCGATTCCGGAGCGGCCTGCTCCAGCGGCTTCTTAAACTTGCACTCGTTGTTGGGGCACTGCGCGAACGCGCCGGCCTTCAAGTACTTCTCGATCAAGTAACTGCCGCCGCATTCCGGACAGCGCTCCGGAATGGGTTTGCCCCACGCGACGAAATCGCAATCCGGGTAGCGATTGCAACCGTAGAAGGTCTTGCCGCGCTTGCTGCGCCGCTCCACCACCTCGCCTTCGGAGCAGTTGGGGCACTTGACCCCGATGGTCTTCTGCTTGACGAATTTGCAAGTGGGGTAGTTGGAGCACGCCACGAACTCGCCGTAGCGCCCGTACTTCTTGATCAGTTGATTGCCGCATTGCGGGCATTTTTCGTCCAGCGGGACGTCCTTGGGCTTCTGCGCCTCCCCGAGCTGCTTGGTGGTCTTGCAATCCGGGTAGCCGGAACAGGCCAGGAACTGCCCGAAGCGGCCCTTCTTCAGAACCATCGGACGGCCGCAGTTGGGGCAATATTCGACTTCGTCCTGCTCGCCCAGATCGGCCTTGCCCTCCTCGATGTCAGGAAGGTCGACCGTAAGCTCGCGCGTGTTCTTGCACTCCGGATAGCCGGTGCAGGCGACGAAGCTGCCGTGCTTGCCCCACTTGATGACCATGGGCTTGCCGCATTTGTCGCACACCAGATCCGTCGGGCGCTCCATGCGTTTGATGTCGGTCATGTTGCGCTCGGCGTGCTCCAGGTCTTTCTGGAAGCGCTCGTAGAACTCGCCCATGGAGATGCGCCAATCGACCTTGCCCTCTTCGATATCGTCCAGCTCGGTCTCCATCCGAGCGGTATACGTAACATCAAAGAGATCCTTGAAGCTTTCGAGCAACAGGTCCGTCACCACCATCCCGAGCTCGGTGGGGATGAATTTGCCGCCCTCCTTGCGAACGTACTCGCGCTCCTGAATGGTCGAAAGAATCGAAGCGTAAGTCGACGGCCGGCCGACGCCGTCGGCTTCCAGTTCCTTGACCAAAGTCGCTTCGGTGAAGCGCGGCGGAGGCTCGGTGAAGTGCTGCTCGGGCTCGATGGAGCGGAACTTGAGCGATTCGCCTTCGGCAACCGCCGGAAGGCGATGCTTCAACTCCTCATCGTCTTCGTCCTTTTGGTCCTTGCCCTCCTCGTAAACCTTGAGGAAGCCGTCGAACTTGGGCACGCTGCCGGTGGCGCGGAATAGATACGCCGCTCCATCTTTGCCCTTGGCCTCGACGTCGATGGTGGTCTGGTCGAAGACCGCGGGCGTCATCTGCGACGCGACGAACCTCATCCAGATCAACCGGTACAACTTGAGCTCGTCCTCTTGGAGGAACCTCTCGACGCTCTCCGGCGTCCGCAAGGACGACGTTGGACGAATCGCTTCGTGCGCGTCCTGCGCTTCCTTTTTGCTCTTGTAAACGTTGGGCGAGGCCGGGCGATACTCCGCGCCGTAGCGCTCGCCGATCATTGCACGCACTTCGTCCAGCGCGTCGTTGGAGATGCGCGTCGAATCGGTACGCATGTAGCTGATCAATCCGGTGGGGCCTTCGTCCGAGCTCAACTCGACCCCTTCGTACAGTTTCTGCGCCAGCATCATGGTGCGCTTGACGCTGAACCGCAACTTGCGCGAGGCCTCCTGCTGAAGCGTTGAAGTAATAAACGGCGGCACCGGGTTGCGCCGCTTTTCGCGGTTGGTGACCGACTTAACCACGTAGCCGGCTCCGTCCAGCGTGCTGAGGATGGCCTGGGCTCCGGCTTCGTTGGAGATTTCGACGTTTTCATTATTCTTTTTAGCGAGATGAGCGGAGAGCTGCGGTGGCTTCTTGCCGGCGAGATGAACGTCGATGGTCCAGTACTCGCGCTTCTGGAAGGCGCGAATTTCGCGCTCCCGGTCGACAATCAAGCGCAAAGCGACGGTCTGCACCCGCCCGGCCGAAAGCCCCCGGCGAACCTTGTCCCACAAAAGCGGCGAAATCTTGTACCCCACCAGCCGGTCCAGGATGCGCCGGGCTTGCTGCGCGTCCACCAGGTGCAGGTTGACCGTAGCCGGCTTCTCGAATGCCTTCTGAATGGCATTCTTGGTGATCTCGTTGAACATCACCCGAAAGATCCTGGCGCCGTTCTTCTTATCCCCCAGTTCTTCCTGGAGATGGTAGCAGATGGCTTCGCCTTCCCGGTCTGGGTCAGCCGCCAGGTAGACGGCGTCGGACTTCTTGGCCTCCTGCTTCAGCTCCGCAATCAGCTTCTTCTTGCCTTCGATGACTTCGTAGATGGGGGTGAAGTCGTGATCCACATCCACCGCGAGGTCTTTCTTGGGTAGGTCCTTGACGTGGCCCAGCGAGGCTTTGACGACGAAATTCTTTCCCAGGTATTTCCCGATCGTTTTCGCCTTCGCCGGAGATTCGACGATGACGAGATTCCTTGCCATAGATGAGTGCGCGACCTTCCTTTTATAAAGAACCCGAACCGGCCCATGACAGCCAGCCGGCCCTGGAACGAAACAACCGAAATCTTAGCACGAGGAGAACGTGGCCGGTTTACTCAGCCCAGACCCTCAGAAAGTTCTTCCCCGGGAGTTGCCTCACCAATCCGGTCATCTCCAGATCGAACAAGGCTGCAATCACCTCTGACGGAGAACAGCCCGGAATCGCCTCAATCAGGCGGTCCAACCCTAACGGGCAGTCTGGCGCAAGCGCCGCCAACACCGCCCTCGCGACGGCTTTCATTGGTTCGGCTTTCAGTGTTTCGGTTGGATAGGATGCAGAATGGGCCCCCGAGGTTACAGCCTCCCCGATCTCATTTAGATTCAGTTGCTTGCGGAATCGGTCTCCGAGCCGGCGGCGATCCTCAGCCGCCAGTTCCGCTACCACGTCGTTCCATTCCTGGACCAGTTTCGCCCCCTGCTTGATGAGCAGATTCGGCCCCCAGCTCATCTTCGAGGTGATGTTGCCGGGAATCGCGAAGATCTCCCGGTTCTGCTCCGCCGCGAGCTTGGCCGTGATCGCGGAGCCCGAATATTCGCCACCCTCAACTACCAGTACCCCGAGGCTCATTCCGCTGACGACCCGGTTACGGACCGGGAAGTTTTGGGGGTAAGGCGGCGTGCCCATTGGAAACTCGGAAAGGATCAGGCCTTTTTCGGCTATCTCCTTGGACAGCTTGCGGTTCTCGATGGGATAGAGCTCATCGACCCCGCAGCCGAACACCGCGATGGTATCGCCCTGGGCATCCAGAGCGGCACGATGGGCCGCCGTATCGATGCCGCGCGCCATCCCGCTGACGATGGTCAGCCCAGCCGTCGCCAGGTCCTGCGAAAGGCGCGTCGCGGCCGCGATTCCGTAGGCGGTCGGTCGGCGAGTACCGACAATCGCCAGCATTAGCGAGCCGAGCAGCTCCAGGCGGCCTTTGGCGTAAAGCAACGGGGGAGGATCGAAGATCTCCTTGAGCCGGGAGGGATAGCGAGGGTCGGTGATCGGCACCAGCTCGGCGCCGGCCTGAAGAAGCTTTTCGCGCTGCGCGACCGCGTCTTCGAAAGCGCAACCGCTGGCCACGCTTTGCGCTACCGCCGGGGCGAGTCCCGCGGCCTCCAGCTCAGACCGCGAGGCCTGAAAGATCGTCTGCGGCGTCCGGAAAGTGGCGATGAGCTGCCCGGCCTTACGCGTTCCCAGCCCGGCCGCCATCCGCAAGGCGAGCCAATGGATCTGATCGTCCTCCGTGAGGAAAGGATTCTCCGGGGTAGGGTTCGCAAACCAGGGCCGGGCCATCCAATGGGATGTGGCGGAGCCGCGAAGGAATTCTCAGTTGAAACGGCCTGGCACAATCACGGCGAATGGTGCTGCTCCAAGCCCCCATGGGCTGCGCCGCGCTGGCGAACGCCCAAACAATCACGCGATGCTGCCGGGAGGAAACTCGATAGATCATTCGGTAAAGGCCTCAATAGAGGCGTGCCGCGAAAATGGCGGAGTGGCCTTCCAGAATTGTGTCTGCACCTGGATCGGTAGGTCGTAAAGGGTAAGGATCAGTTGACGAGCCTCTTGTTTTACGGCGTCGGGTAGCGACCGCAATTCCCTCGACGCCGAGGGCTTGATCTCGACGAGCCAGCTCACGATCGATTGCCCGCAATACTGTGCTCACAGGGATTGACTTTTCGCCGTCCAACAAACGCTCGATGGCGACGATGGTATCGGCCTCGTCCTCCGTAAGAGGGCGCCGTTTCGCGATCGAGCGAAGGCGCACGCCGGACTTCCGACGGGAAGACTCTTCTGTCCGGGGCTCCGCTGGTTTGAGGCTGCTCACGATCTAAGTCCAGTTTCGCCGCCCTGGGCGAAATAGGCAACAAACATTCTTGTGCTGGCAGGCCGCTGGAATTCTCAGCTACCCTGTAGGTTATGTCCAAAGCCACCTATGACGATGTGAATCTGATTCTGAGGCTGTATGAGCTGCGCAGGGAAGACAAGATGCGCGCGGCGCGGTCGTGGTTCGTCGCCAACTTCAAGTGCAAGACCATGGCCGAGTTCGGCCAACTCTGCCCTCCTGGCTCGGATGCCAACGCGATGTTCCGCCAAACCGCCAGCTACTGGGACATGGCCGCCTCATTTATTACTTCAGGCGTGTTAAACGAAGAGCTGTTCTTCCAGAACAATCGCGAAATGCTGTTAGTCTGGCTGCGCATCGAGCCGATCGTGGCGGAAATCCGCACGGCGTTCAAGGATCCCGGCTACATGAAGAACCTGGAAACGGTCGCGAAATCCTACGGCGAGTTCCTCAACCGCACCAGCAGCCCGGAAACGTTACCGGCGTTCAAAGCCCGCGTGGGAGGCTAAGGAAGGTTCGCCCGAGCATGCGCCGCGAGCCCGACTTTTTCGGCGATCAGGAGCTGACCCTGGTATACGTGGCCAGGAAGCTCGCTGAAGCTCTGCGCGCCGAGGAAGCTTTGACCGGCGCCGGTTTCGACTATCTGGCCGAGCCAGACACTTATAAAGGCGGTGTGGTGTTCCAATCCGAACGCGTCGGCGTGTTCATTTATGTCGCGCCCGCCGACGACAGCGCGGCTCGGGAAGCACTAACCCGGGCCGGCTTCCGTCCGCAGCCGACTTGACAGGGACCGCATGGCGCCAAGCACGGACCATCCATACCGCACGTGGGTGCTTCTTCCATTAGCCACCTGCGCGTCACTTATCGCCACGCGCTGGCCCATCGCTCCGCCATTCCTGTTCGATTACGACAACGTCAATTTCGCGCTTGCACTTCGGAAGTTTGCGCCACTTTCAGACCAGCCCCATCGCGGCTACCCGCTGTACGTCGGCGTCAGCCGGATAATCCATTTGCTCGGGCTCTCCCCCGAAAGAACGGGTGAAGTGATGGGCGTGCTGGGCTCAGCCGTCGCTCTCCTCCTGTTAGCTGCACTGGCTCGCGATATGTTCGGCCGCAACGCCGCTGTCATCGCCCCGCTCCTATTGTTCTTTCATCCCACCTTCATCCTAGCTGGTGCAGTGGACCACGTCCGGACGTTCCTCGCTGCCGGAGCGGTGGCAGTGGCGCTGTGCGTCTGGCGGGAGCGGCTCCATCTTGCCGCGTTCGTCTTAGGTATCGCCGGAGGGTTTCGAATGGATCTTCTCTTGACGATGCTTCCGCTTCTGGTGGTGTATCCCCTTGTCGTGCAGCGTGTCGGGTGGCGGCGCTTAGTCGGCCCGCTCGGAGTCCTGGTCTTGACGGTTACGCCATGGCTCGTGTTCCTGATTTTCGAGATCAGGGGGAATGGCGACTGCCTTCCACTATCACTCCGTCATGCTGCGCGACAACTCCCATGCGTTCTTCTACGAGGGTTTTACCCGAAAAGCGGCCGTCATGGCGCTATTTGCCGCCTATTGGAACGGAATCGGCGTTTTGAGTTGGTTCTGGGCCATTCCCGCAGGGATTCGGCGCGGATGGGCCACCGACCCGTGGAAGCATTTTGCATTTCTGGCCATATGGTTTCTCCCGCCTTTTCTGTTTAATGCAGTGGTTCAAGTGACCGATCCGGATCAGACTCTGGCGAGCGTCACAGCGACCTGTTTGGCCGGCGCCTGGGCGCTGTCGGCCCTCCCTCGCCCGTATACTTTGCTCGGTTGCGTCATCAGCGCGGGCCTTTTTCTGTTTCCGCTGGTGCGCTTGGGCCGCGAAGCGAGTCTGCCCTGGATGCGACGCGTGACCGCCACGGAAGCGCAAGCGCTCGATGGTGTGGTGCGTACTCCCGGACCGCGATTCATCCGCATCCGGGGCGAGTTTCCGACCTGGAGGGTCGTATCCTACTACTTTCCCGAGGACTGGATCGAGCAAAGCGGTAAGATCTACCACGCGAATTGGGAGGCGATAGAGCCCCTGCCCGACGTTCGCAGCCGGCTTTCGATCGATAAAGCCGGGCACGTCTCAGTGTCGAACTAACCAACATGTGGGTCCCCAGATAACTGGTCGTAAGATAAAAAGACCGTGAATCACCGGCTTCCAGCGTGGCTGCGCCACGCGATGTACAACCTGCGCGGCGGATTTCTGGTCCGCCCGTTGATCATCGCGCTGACGCTGGGCTGCGCGGGAGCCGTGTTTTCCTGGCTGGAAGAGACCTTTCCCTTTTTGAGCGACGTCGTTCCGCACGCGCTGTTCCCTTCGCACGCCGACCCGCAGGTGGCGCAGGTGGTGCTGGCTGGAATCGCCGCCTCGATCATGACCGTGGTCTCGATTGTGTTCGCGATCGTGTTGATGACGCTGACGCTGGCCTCGATGCAGTTTTCCCCGCGCATCATCGTCGGTTTCGCGAGAGATCGCGTCACGCAGTGGACCCTGGGCATCTTCCTGGGCACGTTCTGCTATTGCATGGCGGCGCTGCCTGCGGCGCGCTCCCAGCCGAAACCGTTCGCTCCGGTGGCGACCGTGCTGGGCGCCATGCTTCTCGCCATCGCCTGCGTCGGCTGGCTGCTGTTTTTCATTCATCACATCACGCAGGCCATCAGCGTCAGCCACATCGTGGACCGCATCGCCACCGAAACCGTCGTGATGCTCGATACCCTGATGCCGGAACCCCGTAGAGCCGGCGCGATCCCACAACCTGCCGAGCCGCACGGGCCCGAGGAAACGCCAATCCTCAGCGATGCCTCCGGATACATCCGCTTCATCGACATCCCCGCTCTGGTTGGCGTGGCCAAGAGCTGCCACGTGACCCTGCGCGTGGCTCGGCGAGTGGGACAGTTCGTGCCGGCCGGAACGCGGCTGCTATTGGCGACCAAGGCCAGCCGGATTACTCCCGAAAAGCTCGCCGATATTCAGGACGCATTCGACCTGGGCCCAGCGCGCACGCTCGAACAGGACGTCGAGTTTGGCGTCTTGCAAATTGTGGACATCGCCCTCAAGGCGATCTCGCCGGCGGTGAACGATCCCACCACTGCGATCTCCTCCATCGACCAGTTGAGCCGCATCCTGATTTGCTTCGTCTCGCGGGCGTCGCTCCCCGGCTCCTATTTCGACCCTCCCGGCATCCTGCGCTTGACCGTTCCCTGGATCGATTTCGACCACCTGGTGGCCTCGGCATTCGAGCAGATACGGATGTACTCGAAAGGCGATGTTGCGGTCAGCCTGCGGCTGTTGCGCGCGCTGGGCGATATCTCAGCCTCATCGCTCGATCCGGAGGAGCAGCGGAGGCTGCTGGAGCAGGCCCGCCGCACTGTGGCCGGATGCACGGAGCGGCTCAGCGAGGACGAAATGGAGCCTCTGCGGGCACGTCTGGCCACAATGGAACACGCGGCCGTAACCGGCGTGCGGTAGAGCCCGCAGGATCTGACGGCCGCGGGGCCCGACCTGGAAGCGGCGGCTAAATCGAACTGACGCGCGCTTTCAGGGCCGCGATTACCCCGTCGGTGAACTCCCTGGTTCCCGCCTTTCCGCCGACATCTTTGGTGAGGTGACGCTGCTCTGCGTACACGCCCTCCACAGCGGAGCGCAGGCGGTTGGCAGCGGACTGTTCCTTCAGATGCACCAGCATCATCGCCGCCGATAGCATCATGGCCGTAGGGTTGGCGATGCCCTGTCCGGCGATATCCGGCGCGGAGCCGTGCACGGCTTCGAACACCGCGTGCCGCTCGCCCAGATTAGCTCCGGGGACTACCCCCAGCCCCCCAACCAGCCCCGCGGCGAGATCGGACACGATATCGCCATACAGATTCGGCAACAGCAGGATGTCGAACTGCTCCGGGCGAATCACCAGTTGCATGGAAGCGTTGTCGACGATCAGTTCCTTGTATTCAATGTGCGGAAAACGCGCCGCCACTTCGCGGCAGCAGCGCAGAAACAAGCCGTCGGCCAGCTTCATGATGTTCGCCTTGTGGATGGCAGTGACCTTCTTTCTCCCGAGTTCATGGGCGAACGAGAACGCTGCTTCCGCAATGCGGATGGACGCCGTGCGGGTGATGACCTTGAGACTGGTGACCACGTCGCGCACTACTTCATGCTCCAGGCCGGAGTAAAGGTCTTCTGTATTTTCGCGGAAGATCACCATGTCGATCTTCACGTCGCTGAAGCGCGTGACCAGGCCCGGAAGCGAGCGCACCGGCCGCACATTGGCGTACAGATCCAAACGCTTGCGCAGAGCCACGTTGACGCTGGTATAGCCTCCCGCAATGGGCGTAGTGACCGGGCCTTTCAATCCGGCGCCGGTCCGCTCCAGGCTTTCGATCACATGCGGCGGCAGGCTCTGGCCGGTTTTGGCCATGATGTCCGGGTTCAGTTCGGCGACTTCCCATTCGATCTTCACGCCCGTGGCATCGACAGCTTCACGCGCGGCGGCGGACACCTCCGGACCGATGCCGTCGCCGGGAATCAGGGTAACTTTGTGGGACACTGAGGTCTATTGTAAAAGGTCAAGCCTGGAAACTGCCCGCGACCACCCCGGGTAGTTCCGGCAAAACTTGGCGGAGGGTCCGGCGCAGGACGCTCGACAGGTTCGATGCGCCGATCAGAACTCGCTGCAATTCCACGCCGGCCTGGCACTGCGGGGTTCCCTGGCTGGCGTGTGCGACGATTCCGAACAAGCGGGTGTCTTCTACCTCGATCTGCAAGATATCGCCTGCGGCGAGCTCGAACGGTACGGTCAGGCCCATGCCGGATTCCGAGATGTCGGTTATCTGCCCATCGGCCGTCCGCTCCGATTTGCTCAAATCGGTGACCCGCACCGGGACGGAAGCCAAGCCCAGGCCGATGAGGTAGCGACGGTCGAAGCGGCGTTCCACAAATCACTTATCGGAGGTTGAGGAAGGTCGCAATAGGGGGTTGGAAGCGCGGTAAGACTCAGGTCAAGCCCGATTGTAATCAACGCCAACCCTTTTGACGCGCCGGGCGTCTACCCTTTTAAGTATGCGCAGCGCAATCCTGACGATCAGCGTGTTCGTCCTGGCGTTCGTGGCGGCATTCGCCCAAACTCCGGCCCAGGCCCCCGAAAGGCTCACCTTCGATGTGGCGTCGATCAAGCCCTTCGAGATGCCCAAGCCCGGCGAGGGCCGCGGCGTGTTCTTCGGGCGAGGCGGGGGGCCGGGCACCAAAGATCCGGGTCGCGTCAACTGGGCGGGCGCGGCTCTGCGCGACCTGATGATGAACGCCTACGACGTCAAGCGCTACCAGATCGAAGGTCCGTCTTGGATTGACACGGAGCGCTATGACATCGTTGCCAAGGTGCCCGAGGGAGCCACCAAGGAACAAGTCAAGGTGATGTGGCAGAATCTGCTGGCGGACCGTTTCGGACTGGCGTTTCATCGCATTTCGAGGGAGTTTAACGTGCAGGAGCTAACGGTGGCGAAAGGAGGCTCCAAGCTCAAGCCTTCGGAAGTGGATCCGAACGCGCAGCCGCCGGGTGCGCCCGGCGCGCTGCTGCCTCCAGGACCTCCCAAGCTCGACTCCAACGGGTTCCCGCAGCTACCCGGGCCGGGGCTGATCATCATGCTTTCACCCGGGCAAAATGGCCAGCCCATTGGGCACTTGAGCGCACGGGAGCGTACGGCTCAGGATATTGCAGATTTTCTGGGGAACGAACTGAACAAGCCGGTGATCGATAAAACGGGATTGACCGGAAAGTACGATTTCAATATCGAATACACACCGGACCTTGCCGGAAGGGGCTTGCCGATGCCGCCTCCGCCACCGGGCGCCGTCGCCGTGCCGGGACCGGGAGGCGTGGGAGCAGCTCCCGCCGACAGCGCCGCCGAACCCGGCTCGAACCTGGCCACCGCCATCCAGCAGCTTGGGCTGAGGCTGAGCTCGGGCAAGGCCAACCTGCACGTGCTGGTGATCGACAAAGCGCAACAAACCCCGACGGACAATTGAATCCTGGTCAAGCCCCCGCGGCGTCGCGGCCCGAGTACATCTCGCTCACCAGATCGCGGTGATTTTCAAGCACGCGGCTGCGGCGCAGCTTCATGGTCGGCGTGAGCTCGCCTTGCTCGATCGAAAATTCGCGGTCGAGGATTTTGAATTTGCGAATCCGCTCGAAGTCGGCCAGCTCGCGATTCGCCGTTTTGACTGCGGCTTCCACCGCCCGCTGCGCTTCCTCCGCCTTGGTGCCAGGGCCCACGGATACCAGGGCGCAGACGTAAGGCAGGCGGTCGCCGGTCAGCAGCACGTGACTGATCAGAGGCTCGCGCTTGAGCAGAGCCTCGATGCGCGCGGGATAAATCTTCTTACCGTTGGAAGAAACGATCAGCTCCTTCTTGCGCCCGGTGATGTAGTAGTAACCCTCCTCATCCACTTCCGCGATATCGCCGGTCGCCAACCAGCCGTCGCGCAGAACGGCCGCCGTTGCGTCCGGATCGTTGAAGTACCCGGAGAACAGACTGGGACTGCGCAGCAATAGCTCGCCGTCCTCTTCGATGCGCGCTTCGACGCCCGGCAGTAGCTTGCCGATGCTGCCGGCTTTGGGCCGATCGAGAGGATTCAGCATGGTCACACCGCCCTCGGTCAACCCGTAGCCTTCGATCAGCGGCATGCCGATGGCCGCGTAGAATTCGGCCAGGTCCTTGCCGAGCGGCGCGGCTCCGGAAGCGGCCACCCGAATGCGCCCGCCCAATCGCTCGCGAATCTTCGCAAACATGATTTTGTCGAATCCGCGCAGAGCAGTGCTCATCCACTTTGGCACGGGTTTCGATTGTTGCCGCAGCCGGGACGCCTCCGAGCCCAGTCCAACCCCGAAGTAGAACAACCGGCGCAACGGCGCGGGCTTCTTGCGGATTTCCACCGAAACCGAGGAGTACACGCGCTCCCACACGCGCGGCGGGGCGAGGAAGAAGGTCGGCTTGATGGTGCGCATCTCATTCGGGAGCTTGCTCAGGCCTTCGGAAAACCACACACAAGCGCCATCGCGCGCCGGAAGCAGCTCGACCACAACGCGCTGTGCGATGTGAGCCGACGGCAGGAAGGCGATGGTGGAATCCCCGGTCGAAAGCGGGAGCACGTAGGGGCCCATGTCGAGATTGCTGACGATGGCGTAATGCGTCACCAGGCCCATCTTCGGCTCGCCCGTCGCGCCGGAGGTCATGTAGAGGATTGCGTAATCGGAAGCGTCGAATTCGGCGCTGATTTTTTTAAACATCCCCGGATCGCCCGCCAGAGCCTTGCGGCCCGCGGCGCGTAGCGCGTCGAGGCTCTCGCACCCGTCCGCTTCGCCCGTCAGAAGAATCCAGCGCATCGGCTCGCCAGGTCGCGCCAGCGCTCGCATCGTCTTCTCGTTTTCCGCAAACGCCACGCACGCGCCACAGGCGTGCAGAGTCCGGCGCTGCTCTTCCTGAGGCAGGCTGGTGTAGAGCGCCGCGGCGATGGCCCCGCAGGCCATCACGCCGATGTCAGCGAGGTAGAACTCGGCGCGCGTTTCGGCGGCCAGCGCGACCATGTCGCCCTTCGAGACTCCGGTGGCGCGCAGACCGACGGCGATCTCGCGCACGGCATCGGCGTATTCCCGCCACGTCCAGGTCTGGTATTTGCCGCCGCCTAGCGGTTGTTGCAGGGCGATCTTGTCAGGATGCTTCGCCGCGGTCGATTCCAGCACCGCCCAAACCGTTCGCACGCTCATTCGCCCAAATGCTAACATGCTCTGGCGTGTCCAGCCCAATTACAAGTTCATGAACCCGGCCGAATTCGACAACATCGCCCGGTCGGAGCGTGATTTTTGGTGGTACCGCGGCATGCGCAAGATTCTGTACCGGCTGCTGGATTCGCGCAAGATCCCCGCGAGCGCCTCCGTGTTGGAAGCCGGCTGCGGCACCGGCTACATGTCCAAGCTGCTCGCCGAGCGCTACGGCTGGCGCATGACTCCGCTCGATCTGGTGCGCGAAGGGCTGGAATATGCACGCGGCTACGGCCTCGGCGAATTGGTTCAGGGTGACATCTCCGCGCTGCCTTTTCGCGGCGGCGCGTTCGACGCGGTGGTCTCGCTCGATGTGATCGTGCATTTGCCGCGTGGGGCTGAAGGCGCCGCGCTGGCCGAGTTTGCTCGCGTGACGAAGCCAGGCGGAATTTTGGTACTGCGGGCTTCGGCGCTGGACGCTTTGCACAGCCGCCACTCGGATTTCGCGCGGGAGCAGCAACGCTTCACGCGGAAGCGTCTGGTGAACGCCGTCGAAGCGGCCGGATTCGCAGTCGAACGCGTAACGTACCTGAACTCCCTGCTGCTTCCGGCGGCGCTCTTCAAATTTCGCCTATGGGAGCCGTTTACGCGAGCTCCTGCGGCCAGCGGCGTTGCGCCCGTGCCACGATGGCTGGACCGGCTGCTGTATTTGCCCTTGCGCGCTGAGGCGGCCTGGGTCGCGCGCGGCGGGAGTTTCCCCTTGGGACAATCGTTGGTGCTGATCGCCAGGAGGCGTTGACCGGCGTACAAGCGCCGTTCGCCGATTCTTCGATGGCAGGGAGCCTGGGGCTTGGTAGGATCGCAATCGAGAGGAGACGAATATGACACCGAATGAAGGTAGTCCCGGCGGTCAAAATCCTGGATCGCCGCGCCCTCCGGATTGGCGGCAGATGCGGGACCAGGAGCGCTGGCAGCGCCGGGAAGCGATGCGTCAATGGCGCGACCAGAGGAGGGCGGCGCGGTGGGGATCCGGGAGGCGCGACCCTGGACCGATCATTCCCGGGCTGATCCTGCTCATCATCGGCACGGCATTCCTGCTGAGCAACCTCGGATTCTTCGACATCCGGATCGTTCGCGACTATTGGCCGGTGTTATTAATCATCGTGGGAGCCGCGCACCTGTTGTTTCCGCGGCATGGCGCACGTTCGGCGTTGTGGAGCGGAGCCTTGATCGTCATGGGCTGCCTGCTGGAGGCCCAGACGCTGGGCTACATTCGCGGCAACATCTGGGAAATCATCTGGCCGGTCTTTCTGATTTTTTTGGGCCTTTCTTTTTTGTTCCGGGGGCGCGCGGGATTTTCGGGCTGTGCCGGCGCGCCCCCGTGGGGACAGTGGACACCGCAGACCGGAACCGCCAGCAGACTAAATGAAAATACCCTCTTCGGCGGAATCAAACAGCGCGTCGATTCTCAAGAATTCGCAGGAGGCTTTCTATCATCCGTATTCGGCGGAATCGAGATCGATTTACGCGCGGCCAACACCAAACTGGACGAACTATACATTCAGGCCGATGCCATCTTTGGGGGTATCGACCTGCTTCTGCCGGATCGCTGGGACATCACCGTTCGCGGCGCCGGAGTTTTTGGAGGTTTCGAGGATAAAACGCACCCGCCCCCGGCTGTGGCCGGGACTAAGCGTCCGCACTTGACCGTAACGGGCAGCGCCGTGTTCGGCGGAGTCACGGTGAGGAACTAGCAAGCGATGCATCCGATCTTCCGCAACCGGCGCTGGTTCGCGGCGTATGTGGGATTGTGGGTGGCTCTCGGACTCATGCTCGCCGCGCTACTCCACTTGCCCGGCATGCTGGCGTGGCGCGAAGCAGCAGAGCTTGCGGCTCCGCTGTGCCTGTTCTTCGCATTTGTGTGCCTGGCACCGTGGTACATGTGCAAGCAGCTTCCCTTGGGTTCGGCGGCGATTGGCGAAATGGTAGTGTATCACCTGGGCGCTGGCGTGCTCGCGACCGCTCTGTGGGTCGCGCTGGCGCGGGTGGCGGCGAGCGCGTTGGCCATCGGAGGGCGCCTGGATGCCGAGATCCCGCACCTGATCGTTGTCGGGCTGATGCTGTATCTGCTCTCCGTGGCGCTACACTATTCGGCACTGGCCGTGGAGGCATCGCGCCAGGCGGCGATCGACGCCCGGGAAGCCGAACTGCGCGCGCTGAAGGCGCAGATCAATCCGCACTTTCTCTTCAACTGCCTCAATTCGATCACCGCGCTGACCACATCCGATCCGGGCCGCGCGAGAGAGATGTGCATTCGCCTAGCCGATTTTCTGCGCAACACGCTCGGCCTGGGCGAGCGCGAAAGCGTCTCCTGGCACGAGGAATTGGATCTGGCGCAGGCGTATCTGGATGTCGAGCAGGTGCGGTTCGGCTCCCGCCTGCACGTGGAAGTAGACGTCGACGAAGCCTGCGCGGAATGCCAGGTACCGCCGCTGATCCTGCAGCCGCTGATCGAGAACGCGGTCAAACACGGCATCACCACATTGGTCGAAGGCGGCACCATTCACGTGCGCAGCCACGTCCGCAACGGAATGCTGGAGGTGAGCGTGGAAAACGGCTTCGATCCGGAATCGCCCACGCCCCGGCGCAGCGGTTTGGGATTGCGCAACGTGCGGACGCGGCTGGAGCGGCGCTTTGGACCGGCTGCCCGGCTCGCCGCCCAAACCCAGGAGAACCGCTTTCGCGCCGAGTTCGCGGTGCCTTGCCGCATCAGCGAACCGGGCCGGATCGGCGAACCGGACCGGAGGTCTGAATGAGCGGGAATTTGCGGGCGGTGATCGTGGATGATGAGGAGCTGGCGCGGCAGCTTCTGCGCGAATACCTGTGGGAAGCCGGCGGCGTCGATGTTGTGGCCGAATGCGGCGACGGCTTCGATGCGGTGAAAGCCATCACGGAGCTGAAGCCGGATCTTGTTTTCCTCGACGTACAGATGCCCAAGCTCGATGGATTCGAGGTGCTGGAGCTGATCGATTCGCCGCCTGGCGTGATCTTCGTCACCGCGTACGATCAATACGCCATGCGCGCCTTCGAGGCCAACGCCGTGGATTATCTGCTGAAACCCTTCCGCGTGGACCGGCTCAAGAAGGCTTTGGAGAAGGCCCGCGCGAGTTTGAAGGATCACCAGCCGCCGCAGGTTACGGCGTCGGAGCTGGCTGCCGCGGCTCGCGCTCCGGGGCAGACTCTGGACCGCATTGTGGTGCGCGATGGATCGAAGATCCACATCATTCCCATCGCCAAGCTGGATTATGTGGAAGCGCAGGACGATTATGCCGCGCTGCACAGCGAAAAGAAGAGCTACTTGAAGCAGCAGACCATCGCGAGCCTCGAAAGGCAGCTCGACCCGCAGCGCTTCGTGCGCATCCACCGCTCCTACATCGTGAACCTGGACCGCATCGTGCGCATCGAGCCCTACACCCGCGACAGCCGCGTCGTGGTGCTCCGCGACGGAGAGCAGTTGCCCGTCAGCCGCCCCGGCTACGCGCGGCTGAAGGCCCTGCTCGGCGAGAATGCCTAGGACCTTGAGCCGACCACTCCCGCCATGGGGCTGCTGGCCGAGGCGTAGAGCTTCTTGGGCATCCGTCCGGCGAGATAAGCGTGGCGGCCGGCCTCGATGCCCAGCTTCATCGCCAGCGCCATCTGCTCCGGATCCCCGGCGGCGGCGATCGCGGTGTTGAGGAGGACGCCGTCGTAACCTAGTTCCATCGCCAGGGCGACGTCGGAAGCGGTGCCGACTCCGGCATCGACGATCAGCGGAACTTCGCTGATCATCTCGCGCAGGATGCGGAGATCGGTCAGGTTCTGGATGCCGAGCCCACTGCCGATCGGCGCAGCCAGAGGCATCACCGCCGAAGCGCCCGCATCAATCAGCCGGCGCGCGTTCACCAAGTCGTCGGTAGTGTACGGCAGCACCACGAAGCCTTCTTTGACCAAAATTCGCGTAGCTTCCAGCAACCCCGCGTTATCGGGGAACAACGTGCGCTCATCCCCGATCACTTCCAGCTTGACCCAATTTGACATACCGGCCTCGCGACCCAGCCGCGCTGTCCGAATGGCGTCTTCGGCAGTGTAACATCCGGCCGTGTTGGGCAGCAGAAAAATCTTTGAACGATCGATGTAATCGAGCAGCGACTCCTTGGAGCGGTCGGAGAGATTAACGCGCCGCACTGCGACCGTCACCACCTCTGCACCCGATGCCTGGTGGCAGCGAGCCATTTCAGGAAAGCTACGGTACTTGCCTGTGCCTACGAGAAGCCGGGAATGGAACTCGCGATCAGCTATCTTCAGCGTATCCATACCCTCATTTTAGGGTTTCTCCCTACCGCCGATAGGTGCGTACCCTCAATCACCCTATCGGTGTGCTCCGGCCGCGCCGATTAATAGAGAGAACCATTCATCCGGTTCCCCCAACAAAGCGAGGTCGCCAGACAAAGCAGCGATGAAGAAAAACAACTTACTCAAGCTCCTCGGGATTGCGCTGATCGTTGCCATCGTGTCGACGGGCGTCTTTTACGGCTTGTTCGTGGGCAAGCTGACCAGCAGCCAGGGAAGCGGGAAAACACTGGTGGTCGCGGCCCATGCGTTGAAGGTCGGCACACAACTGCAAAATACGGATCTGAAGACCATCCCCTGGCCCTCCGATCAAGTGCCTGCCGGCTTTTACGGAACCATCGACCAGGTGACCGGCAATACGGTGTTCGATCCGATCGGCGAAGGCGAGCCGGTGACCGCATCGCGGCTGGCCTCGAGCCGGTCCGGCGGTGGAGCGGGCGTGCCCGCGGGCATGCGCGCGGTCTCGATTCACGTGACAGATTCCAGCGGAGTGCTGGCGTTGTTGCGGGGCGGACAAAAGGTCGACGCGCAAGTGGTCGTTCACGAAAAGGACAACTCCACTGAGGTGCGCACGGTGCTGGAAGACTTGAGTGTGCTTTCGGTGCAGCCGCAGACGGAAGTGAGTTCGCAAGGCGCGACGCTTCCCGTAGTGACTCTGCTCGCCAAGCCCACCGAAGCGGATATCCTGGCGACAGCCGATTCCGGCGCACGAGTTCGCCTGACGTTGCGCAATCCTCTGGATGATGCAACCCGTACGCGGGCGCCTCTGTCGCTCGATGCCGTGATGCGCGCCAGTGGTCCGGCCCTTACTTCCGACGGCGCAAGCGCCCCAGGAGCCCCTTCGCGCCAAACCGCCACTTTGCAGAAGCCGTAACAATCTCAGGGCTTTATGTTCTTTGCGTCTCTGCTCGCATTCTTCACTTTCATCTTCCTGCTGGCGACCGTTACCGTGGCCATCGCGTGGATCGCTTTCCTCAAGCGTCAGGCCGAAGAAACCGAAGCCGGCAATGCCGCAGAGGAAGAAACGGACGGGATCGAGCAGAGTTCGCCGCTGCTGCGCAGCGACCGCTTGAGCACGCTTACCTTCTGGGACAGTCTGCTGGAGAAGCTCGATATTGGAGAAATCCTGAGAGCGCGGCTGGCCGAGGCGGAGCTGGATTGGTCGGTGGGACGTGTCACGCTGACGATGCTCTTGGGTTCGACCGTCGCGTTCCTGCTGTGCTGGAAATTCCTGCCCCTGTGGGCCGCTCTGGTTGCAGCGGTTGCAGTGGCGTTCGCCCCTTACGCCTACATCCTGCGCATGCGCGCCAGGCGCTTCGACCGTTTCCGCGAAGGTTTTCCGGATGTGCTGGATTCATTGGCGCGGGCGCTGCGCGCCGGTTATCCGTTGTCTGCCGCGATGGACACCGTGGTTGCCGAATCCTCGCCGACGGTTGCGGCGGAGATCCGCAGAACCTCCGCGGAAGCGAACTTAGGAATGGGTTGGAGCCGCGCCTTGGAGAACATGGGCCGCCGGATGCCGATTCTGGAAGTCAATCTGTTTGCGGCCGCAGTGCAACTGCATTCGCGAACCGGCGGAAAGCTGGGTGAGGTGATGTCCACGTTGGCCGAGAACATGCGCGAATCGCTATCGCTGCGCGGCGAAGTCCGCGCGTTGGCGGCGCACGGCAAACTCACCGGCGCGATTCTGACGGTGCTGCCGGTCGTCATTGCGCTGATGATGATGATCGTCAGTCCGGATTACATGATGATTCTTTACAACCACCCGTGGGGCAAGAACCTCATCGCCATCGCCATCGGCTGCCTGGTGCTGGCGCATTTGGTGATTCGGAAGATTGTGAATATTCAAGTATGAGTGTCCCGGCGCTGCTGATTCTGTTCTTCATGTTCACGGCCGCGGCGGTGAGCGCGGCGGGCTACGTGTTTGTGCTTCGGCCCGCCCGCCCGCAGCCGGCGCAGCAAGAAACGCCCGCCCCAGCAGTGTTAAATCAACCGGACTTGCCCCTTGCGCAGGCAGCGGTGCTGGACATGTTCCGGCTGATCGGCGACGCAATGCCGGGCACGAAATCCCAGCAGGCCGCCGCGCGAGCGTTGCTTTCCGCCGCGGGTTTCCGTTGGCCTGCGTCGGTATCGGTGTTTCTTGGTATCAAGTGCGGCATCGCCCTGATGTTTGGGGCTGCGTGTTTGTGGGCCGGCATCGCATTGCAATCCGGCACCGGGGCCCTGTTTCTGCCGGTAATCTGCGGCGCCGCCTTCGGCTACATGGTTCCGGACCGCGTTCTGGAGCGGCTTGCCGCGCGCAGAGTCAATCAACTGCGGCGTGCATTGCCGGCGGCCATCGATCTGATGGTGCTGGCCGTCGAGGCTGGACACAGCTTGGACGCGGCGATTCTGGAGGCCAGCCGAGGCTTGCGGGTGACCCATCCGGCGCTGGCGTCCGAATTCACGCAATTGCACGTGGAGTTGCGGGCCAATCCTTCCCGCGTAGAGGCGCTGCAGAACTTCGCGACTCGCGGCCGCGACCTGGAGCTGCGCAAGTTCACGAACCTGCTGCTCGATACGGACCGCTTCGGCACCAGCTTGGGACCGGCGTTGCGCACCCATGCACGCTATCTGCGGACACGTTTCCGTCAGAACGCGCAGGAGCGGGCACGCAAGGTCGGCGTGAAGCTGATCTTCCCGGTGTTCTTCCTGATTTTTCCTTCCGTGATTCTGGTTACCCTAGGCCCGGCTGTCATTCTGCTCTACGGGCAGTTGCAGGTTTTGCTGGGGCAATAACGCCTAGCGACGCGGGCTAGGAATACGAGGCTTCCAAAAGTTTCAGAACCTCTCCGCTCGTGAGGGGCCGGCCGGTCACGCCCATCTTTTCCAGCTCATGCTTGACCGGTTCGACAATCTCTCCGATCTCTTCTCGCGGGACCCCGGCGGCTTCGAGCGTGCGCGGAACGTCGAACTGCGCGATGAACTGTTCGGTCCTGTCCGCACAGGCTAACGCGGCAGGCTTGGGGTGGGCCGGATCGAAGGGGATGCCGAAGCCTTCGGCGATGGGTCCGAAGCGCTCTGCCGCCAGCTCCGCCATGAAGCGCATGGCGTGCGGCAGAGTGATGCAACTGGTGACGCCGTGCGGGACGTTCCAGCGCGGACCGATCTGATGCCCCAGCAGATGCGACAGGCCGAAGCGCGTATTCATTGCGCCGAAGATCGAAAACCAGGAAGCCATCAGGCAATGGCCGCGGTGCGCGGCGCTCTCTTCGCCCTTGGTCGCTATGGAGGCGGGCAGGTGCTTCACCAGCAGCCCGATGGCCTTGGACGCAAGTGCATCGCTGATGGGCTGATGGCGGATGGCGTAGGCGCATTCGATGGCGTGATCCAGAGCGCGCATTCCGGTCGAGACCCACAACCAGTCGGGCGTGTCCATGCATAGCAAAGGATCCGCGATGACGGTGCGCGGCACGACACGCGGATCGTAGACGCCGCCCTTGACGCGCGAAGTTTCGTCGGTAACGCCGCCGGCCCAGGTATATTCGGCGGCGGACAAGGTTGTAGGCACGGCGATGTGGATCAGCTCACGGGCCCCACGCTCCTTGTTGATCATCCCGTAGATGGCGACCTTGCACGAGTCGATGGGGCTGCCGCCGCCGAAGCTGACCAGGCAATCGGCATTTACGCGCTCGATTTCGGCTTCGAGCGCGTTGACCGTGCCGCGCGGAACATGCTGCACGATTCCTCCGAAGACTCCCGCGCAGCGCGAGCCCATGGCGGCCGTCACGCGGTCGAGAACAGGAAAACCCACTAGCGTGGTGACAGCCAGCGCCCGGCTCAGGCCGCGCCGTTCGAGATCCGCGCCCAGGGCTTCGATTTTTCCAGGACCGTAGATGACTCGCTCCAGACGGGTGGTGAGAAATTCGCCAACAGGTGCTTGCACGGGGGAAAGTATAGCAACTGGAGGGAGGTTGTGATAGGTTCAACTGTTGGAGGTTTCACTCTTGTTACGCGCATTCCTGTTTCTGGCTTCCGGCTCACTCACGCTGGCGTTGGCGCAGACGCCGTGCGACAACTTGAAATCGGTCTCTCTTCCGGATGCGACCATCACCGCGCTGGAATTGGTTCCGGCTGGTCCGGCTCCGCCTCTACCGGCCCCGGCGCGAGCACCGGATGCGGCCCCGGCAGATGGCGCTCCGGCAGCTCCTGCGGAGGTGGAGGCTCCGGGACCGAGGGCGCCTGGCGCTCGCGGCGGACGAGGCGGCGCTCCGGCCGCTCCGCCCGTGATTCTGCCGGCGTATTGCCGCGTGGCCCTCACTCTGAAACCGTCGACCGACTCCGACATCAAGATGGAAGTATGGATGCCCGCCGAGAGCTGGAACAACAAGTTCGAGATGGCGGGCAACGGCGGTTGGGCCGGCTCGATTCAAGGCTTCGCCGTGATGCGCCAGGCGTTGCGCGAAGGCTACGCGACGGCCGGCACCGATGCCGGCCACACCGGCTCGGATCCCAAGTTCAGCCTGGGGCATCCCGAAAAATTGGTGGACTTCGCCTATCGTTCGGTGCACGAGACCGTGCTGAAGTCGAAGGCGCTGATCAAGGCCTACTACGGACACGACCCGAAGCTGTCGTATTGGAATAGTTGCTCCACCGGAGGGCGCGAGGGCTTGATGGAGGCCCAGAAATATCCCGCCGATTTCGATGCGGTGATTGCCGGAGCTCCGGCGAATTACCAGACCCATCTGCACGCCTGGGACATGATGGTGGCGACGGCAGTCCGCAAGGACGATAGTTTTGTCAGCACCGCGAAACTGAACGCGCTGAACAAAGCCGTGATGGAGGCTTGCGACGCGGCCGACGGCGTCAAAGACGGCCTTTTGAACGACCCCCGCAAGTGCAAATTCGATCCCGCGACGCTGCTGTGCAAGGGCGAGAGCAAGGACGATTGCCTGACGCCGGCGGAGCTCGAGTCCGTGAAGCTGGTTTATTCGCCGGCCAAGAGGAAAGATGGTACGCTGATCTTTCCCGGCAAGGAACCGGGCAGCGAATCCACTTGGACCATGCTCTCCCAGCGCACTGCCGCACCGGCAGCGCTTTCCATGGGAACTTTCCAATATGCGACCTATCAGGACGCGAATTGGAACTGGCGCAATTTCGATCTGGATCGAGACACCGCGGCGGCCGATGAAAAGTTCGGCTACGTGAACGCGACCGCGGATCTGACGGCGTTCAAGAATCGCGGCGGCAAGCTGGTGCTGTATCACGGCTGGAACGATACCGGCATCTCCCCCGAGAACACCATCAATCTGTACAACGCCATCGTTCAGAAGACCGGATCGAAACCCGACAACTGGATCAAGCTGTACATGATTCCGGGGATGGGTCACTGCCAGGGCGGTCCAGGGACCGATCAATTCAACAAGATGGCGATTATCGAGCGATGGCGCGAGGCGAATACCGCACCGGAGGCGGTGATCGCCGCGCACGTTACCGGCAACAACGTGACTATGACTCGTCCACTGTGCCCGTATCCGCAGGTGGCGACGTACAACGGCGTGGGCTCGACCAACGACGCCGCCAGCTTTAGCTGTAAAGCCCCGAAATAGGAGGAATATCATGAAGACCATGTTCGTCTCGTTCGCCTTGCTAGGCGCGTCGCTGGCGTATGGCGCGGCGCTGAGCGCCGATAATTGCGAAAAGCTGAAGGCCGTGCAACCGGCTGATGCTGTGTTCACGACGGTCGAACTGGTTCCCGCGGGTCCGGCTCCGGTGCCTCCGGGAAGGGGCGGCGGCGCTGCGGTGGCAGCTCCGGCCGGACGTGGGGCGCGCGGTGGGCGCGGAGCGGCGGCGGCGCCTCCCCCGCTGCCCGCCTATTGCCGCGTGGCCGCGACGCTCAAGCCTTCCACGGACTCCGATATCAAGATGGAGCTGTATCTGCCCGCAGAAGACTGGAACGGCAAATTCGTGATGCAGGGTAATGGCGGATGGGCCGGATCAATCCAAGGCATTGGGGCGATGCAGTCGGCGCTGCGAGAGGGCTACGCGACCTCCGCTACCGACACCGGCCACACCGGCGCCAATGGCATGTTTGCGCTAGGCCATCCGGAGAAGATCATCGACTTCGCTTATCGCGCCGTGCATGACACCGCAGTCACGTCGAAGATGCTGATCAAGGCATATTACGGCAAGGACCCGAAGTATTCGTATTGGAACGGATGCTCCACCGGTGGCCGGCAAGGGCTGGTGGAGGTGACCAAGTTCCCGGACGATTTTGACGGCGTGATCGCAGGCGCTCCGGCGAATCCGCACATTCATTTGCACGCGGCAGGCGTGGAGCGATCGATCGAACTGATGAAGAATAACGCTCCGCTGACGCGCCCCAAGCTGGAGGCTCTGCACAAGGCGATTCTCGAACAGTGCGACGCGCTGGACGGCGTGAAGGACGGCCTGATCGGCGATCCCACCAAGTGTAAGTTCGATCCGGAGACCATGCTGTGCAAGGGCGCGGATTCGGACAATTGCCTCACACCGGGCCAGGTGGAAACAGTGAAGATCGAGTTCACCGACGTCAAGACCAAGAAGGGCGAGGTCATCTGGACCGGATATGAGCCGGGGAGCGAATTGCAGGTCTCGTCCTTCCTTTCGGTGCCTACTGCGCCGGGCGGCGGCTGGGACAGCATTCGCATTCTGGGCCACCAGGACGCCGACTACGACTGGCACAAGTTCGATCTGGATTCGGACGTCACACTGGCAGATAAGGCCGGCATCGACGCGCTGACTTCGGATCTTTCGCCGTTTAAGAAACACGGCGGCAAGCTGCTGCTGTATCACGGATGGGCCGATCAAGCCATTCCTCCGGGGCACACCGTGCTGTTCTACGAGAGTGTGCTGCGGACGATGGGCAAGAAGCAGGACGACCAGAGCCAGGAAAGTTGGATGCGCCTATTTATGGTCCCCGGAATGATGCACTGCAGCGGCGGCTCAGGCACGGATCAATTCAACAAGATGGCGGTGATCGAACGCTGGCGGGAAGCGAATCAGGCTCCCGGCGAAATCGTCGCGGAACACGTTTCAGGGGGCCAGGTGGATATGAGCCGTCCGCTGTGCCCATATCCGCAAGTCGCGGTGTACAAGGGCGTGGGCTCGACCAGCGACGCCGCGAGTTTTTCGTGTAAAGTCCAGTAGGAATGACCTCATCCCGGCGCCAATCTCCACGCGCCGGCACTTCCTACAGTCTTTATTACACTCTTCGGCCGACGTGTGCTATCAGAGAGATGATGAACAGCACCAGGAAGATAAAGAACAGGATCTTCGCGATCCCTGCGGCCGCAATCGCGATTCCTCCAAATCCGAGGACTGCCGCAATCAGGGCGATCACGAAAAAGACCAACGCATAATAAAGCATCTTGCGTGCTCCTCGTTTTTACAATGGCAGGCCCGATGCCAAATCGCGGTTGGTTACAGTTGCGCCGGCACGGCGGGAAATTTTTCCGGCTATTCGTTGCGGTGAGGCCTTCCGAACTCAAGACCGATCCTGGGAGCGTCCCCGGTTCCGCTGATTTTGATCCGCAACACGGTACCCGCGCCGGGTTTGGAAAAGAACGGATCGGCGAGCCGGAGAAGAAACGATTTCACGCCCGTGGTCATCTGCGAGAGCTTAGCCGCCAGACGAGCCTGGCCTTCGAAGGAAAACTCCTCATGCTTTAGCTGGTAGTTCCCGGCAAGCGTGATCAGTCCGCCCGGAATTTGGAAGGTGAGACTCGGCACGGAAATCACGCCGTCGCCCAGCGTGAACTTGCCCTGAAGCTCCGAGAGGACATCCGGGGCGTCGTCCTGCTGCGCCTCCTTGGGGTTGCCGCTCGCCCGCGCGCTCAGCTTGTCCAGCTTGTCTTGCACTCCGGGGTGCAGAAACCGAACCTCAGTCAGATGAAATGAACCATCCAGCCGCAGGCGATCCGGCACACTCGCGCCGCCTGGCGGAAGCACGAAGCTGGCGTGAAACGTCACCGGACCGCTCAGCGCGGGTGGAGTGGTTTTAACGGCAACGGTCAGCAGGTCCTGAATGCGTGTGTTCCCGGAGCTGACATCCAGCGTAATGCGA
Organism: Bryobacteraceae bacterium; assembly: GCA_030041495.1. Classification (GTDB taxonomy): domain Bacteria; phylum Acidobacteriota; class Terriglobia; order Bryobacterales; family Bryobacteraceae; genus Palsa-187. Next base: position 271,463 of record JASHNT010000141.1, read on the forward strand.
TGGCCACCGTTCTCATGCAGGACGGAGCCGGAGGCGGTGAACGTCGACGACCCGAGCCTTGCGTTCACCGGGTGCAAATACGTGTCTCCCGTGGTGCCGTCCACCCTCGCGTCGAAATCGGTGTGCAGGGGCATGGCGTGGTTGCCGGTGGTGACCAGGAAATTGGGCGTGTCCGTCTGGCCGCGCACTTCGATCTGATCGAGTACACCCCTGAACTGACCGTCGGATTTTAGAATGCCGCCGATGCCTTTGATCGTGCCCAGATCCGCGTTCATGAAGGAATAAATTCCGGATATGGGCGTGTCGCGCGGCTCCTCAGCGGCCCACGGCCCGAACTCGCCATTTGTGGAGATGTCGCCGAGTGGCTTGGGGTTGGTCAACTCGGCGGTGAATCGCATGGCCTGGCCGGGCCCAGCGGAGGCCAGCGTCAGATTCCGGATGTCGAATACCAGGGGCAGCTTGCCTGCCTTGGATGGAAGAATCTCCAGATGCGCTGTGTTGCTGATGAGGCGTCCGATCACAAATTCGGGTTGCTGTGTCCCCGTTTGCTGCTGGGAACCGTGGGATGAGGTCAATTTCGGACGCTCGTCGCGCGGAGGCAAGACGATGGACAAGCCGTCCAGATGCACGGCATCGATATGGATCGGCCGCCGCAGCAGTTCCCAAGGGCTGACCTGCACGGAGAAGTGGGGGATGGACAGGAACGGCTGCGGGTCGCCCCCTTGCTGTAGTGTAAGATTCTCTCCAGTCACGCGAAAACGCGGAAAAGCCGAAACGTTTAAAACGCCTAACTCGGCCTCCGCACCGAACCGTGAATCCAAGTCCCGGATTACCTGCTCCCGCAAGTACGGGCCGGCGTGGCGCACCGCGACGGCCAACGCGGTCCAGGCCAGGATAACTACCCCCGCCAGCACGCCCAGGCACCACTTCAGGACGCGAACCTTCCCTGGGCGGCAGGGAACCTGGTCCTCGGTGTGCATCATCATGTCAGCGGAGGAACCCCGTACGGCGCCAGTTGAGACCACATGCCCGAGACTCGCAGGACCCAGACCAGGACCGCAATCACAACCACTGCGTTGGGGATGGTCCGGATGCTGCCGGCCATCGGTATGTAATTATATACCAGTCACATTACGAGGCCGATGATGATCAACCAGATGACGATGCTGATGATAGGCACGGCTTCTGCTCCTTCCGTGGCCATGCAATCTCTACGCCAAACTTAGCCAGCGGCCAACCTGCGAGCGATCAACGCGATGTGGCGACGGCCCGCAAAATGTGACCCCCCGCTTCATGCGCGTTCGCTGCTCGATCCGGAAAATAACGCGCGGCGATTTGCGACGGCCCTAAATCTTCGATCTCCGTGAAGCCTAAGCCGGCGAGCCGGGCATGCAGCGCCGCGGGCTCGAAGAAACTGACCCAGGCTTCGCCGAGCTCACCCACCCGAGCCGCACGGGCGTCATGCCGGGCGCGCTGCTCCGTTGTGAGGGATTCCGGAGGGTTGCTGTAGTCGAAGACCACCTGCGCTCCGCCGGCCAAGCCGGCGATGAATCCGAGAGCGCCGAAGATGGCGGATTCGGTAAGGTACGGAACCACCCCGAGCCATGTGAAGAAGCTTGCTTGGGCCGGATCGAAGCCCGCGGCGTCGAGACCATCGGCCAGAGTCTTTTGCTCAAAATCGATGGGAGCGAAGGTCAGCCAGTCAGGGATCGGAATGCCGGCTTCAGCGAGGCGACCGCGCTTCCAGGCTTGGGTGGCCGGATGGTCCACTTCGAAGATGCGCAGGCGATCGCCGAAGGGGCTGCGGTAGGCGTAGGTATCGAGGCCCGCGCCCAGCACGACCAGTTGGCTCACACCCTGCTCCACTGCCTCCGCAAGACGATCCTCGGCAAAGCGGCTCCGCACGGCGATAAAAATTCGAATCCGGCGCCGCGACGGATGCTCTTCGGCTTCGCAGGCCAGCGCTTCGGGGTCCGTGCCCAAAATTTTCAGCGCGAGCGGGTCGCGGAAGAACCGGCCCTGTTCCAGGATTTGATATGCGGCGCGATGCGCCGCCGCGGCAAAAGCGGTCCGGCTGGGTTGTCCGTTCTGCATGAATCGGTACCTGGGCTGACTAAACGCTGCTGAAATGAGAGCTGGTTGCGGGCCAGACCAGCGAGGCGGTCCCCTCCACCGAAAGCGCCCGCCAGAATGCATCTCTTGCCGAGGGAGATGTCTGCAGCATCTGGATCTTCTCCCTGAGCTGGTCCGCATTCTGGGGCTTGCTCCACGGCGTCTCTGAAAGCGGACCTGCCAGCCCCGTGAACCGCGACACGAGCAGTCCCTCATGGTTCACCTTCGCAACCAGCCTCTTCTCAGTCATACATTTCTCCAGGCATAGCGGATTACGCGCCCTTCTTCGGCCGGCGCAATTCGATTACGGGGATCAATGAATTCGCGGGCTGCGGCGTGGGGCGGGGGCGCTGGTTGATTTCGGTGTTGAGGCTGGCGACGAACTCCTGGATCTGGCGCTGCATCTCCTCCATCTTTTCGCGCATGTTGAGGATGATCTCGACTCCGGCCAGGTTCACGCCGAGATCGCGCGTCAGCTTGAGAATCACGTCCAAGCGTTCCAGATCCTCATCGGTGTAGAGCCGCGTGTTGCCCTCGCTGCGGGAGGGCTTGAGCAGACCCTCGCGCTCATACAATCGCAGCGTCTGCGGGTGGATCTGGTACTGCTCCGCCACCGACGAAATCATGTACGCTTTGCCTCTTTTGCTCATACACTAAGCTTGGCCATATCACACCTGATTCCAGATTCCGGCGCGCGGATCTTCGGAATGGATCTGCGCGTACTCGCGCAGCAGCTCTTTGGTGCGCTCGTCCTGCACCACAGGCGCGAGTACCTGCACCTCGACAATTTGATCGCCGCGCTGGCCTGACCGCGAATTCAGCACGCCCTTCTCCCGCAAACGGAACTTCTGGCCATTGTGCGTGCCCTGCGGGATTTTGAGCAGCGCGCGGCCGTCGATGGTGGGGACCTCGATCTTCGCGCCCAGGCCCGCTTCGTCGATGCGCACCGGCACGCTGATCTCAATATCGTCGCCGTTGCGATGGAACAACGGGTGCGGCTCGACGCGCACGGTGATGTAGAGGTCGCCGGAGGGCGCGCCCATGGTTCCCGCATTTCCCTTCCCTGCCACACGCAGACGCGAGCCTTGCTGCGCTCCGGGCGGGATGCGGACCTCGACGGTTTCAGTGGTGGAAATGCGTCCATCACCCCCGCAATTCCCGCACTTATTGCGCAGACGCCCGGTGCCTTCGCAACGCGGGCAGCTCAGGCTGAAGCGCATGGCGCCGGCTTGTTGCGTCACGTTGCCGCTGCCGTTGCATTCGGGGCAAATGGTGTTGGCTCCGCTGCGCGCGCCGGTGCCGCCGCAAACCGTGCAGATCTCCTGGCGGGCGATGTTCAGGCGGACTTGCGTGCCGCGGATCGCCTGCCAGAAATCGATGTTCAGAGCGTATTCGAGATCGGAGCCTTTTTCAGGCGCGGCCGACGGAGCTTCCCCGTGCTGGCGGCCGAACCACTGATGAAAAATATCGGAGAATGCGCCGGTTGAAGTGGAGGCCGAGGGTCCCGCGCCGGGGCGCGCTCCAGCACCGCGCGCGAACATGTCGGAAAAATCGAAGCCGCCAAAATCCATATTGGGGCCGTGCTGCGGGCTCGCGCCCGGTCTGGCGCCACCACCCGGCATCCCGTTCTCCGAATAGAACCCGACCTGATCGTACATCTGGCGTTTCTTGTCGTCGCTCAGAACGTCGTAGGCTTCCTGGACCTTCTTGAAACGATCCTCCGCCGCTTTGTCGCCGGGGTTCAGATCGGGGTGATGCTTACGCGCCAGCTTGCGGTACGCCTTGCGGATGTCGTCCGCGCTGGCGTTGCGCTCCACCCCGAGTGTCTGGTAGTAGTCCTGCGACATTTTCTTAGCCCGCACAACGGAGCCTGGGCCGCGGCGTGCACCGCGACCCGCCCTGTGCGGGCCACTCCGTTCTTACTTCTTCTTCTCGTCGACGTCGACGAATTCGGCGTCGACCACGTCTTCTTTCTTCGCTCCGCCCGCGCCGTCGCCGGAAGCTCCAGCCCCGTCGCCTGGCGTGCCAGCGGCCCCAGCGGGGCCACCCGAGGAAGACGAACTCTTGTACATCGCCTCTGCCAGCTTGTGACTGGCTTGGGTGAGGTTATCGATGGCCTTGTTCATCTCCTCCACGCCGCCCGATTCCATGGCCTTACGGGCCGCGGCGAGCGCGTCTTCGACGTTCTTGGCATCGGCGTCGCTGATCTTGTCGCGATGATCCTTCAGCATCTTCTCGACCTGATACACCATCGAGTCCGCGCGGTTGCGCGCGTCGATTTCGTCTTTGCGTTTCTTGTCGTCGGCCGAGTGCGATTCGGCATCCTTGGCCATCTTGTCCACTTCGTCCTTGCTCAAGCCCGAAGAGGAGATGATGGTGATCTTCTGTTCGTTGTTGGTCGCCTTATCTTTGGCCGTGACGTTGAGGATCCCGTTGGCGTCAATGTCGAAGGTGACCTCGATCTGCGGAATGCCGCGCGGCGCCGGAGGAAGGCCGATCAACTGGAACACGCCCAGCATGCGGTTGTCCCGAGCCATGGCGCGCTCGCCCTGGTAGACCTTGATCTCGACGGAGGTTTGCGAATCGGCCGCAGTGGAGAATACCTCGCTCTTGCGAGTCGGGATGGTCGTGTTGCGGTCGATCAACTTGGTGAAGACTCCCCCCAGCGTTTCGATGCCGAGGGACAGAGGAGTCACGTCCAGCAGCAGCACGTCCTTGACTTCGCCGCCCAGGACTCCGCCTTGCACCGCCGCGCCCACCGCGACCACTTCGTCGGGGTTCACGCTGCGGTTGGGATCCTTGCCGAAGAGATTCTTGACGATCTCCTGCACCTTGGGGATGCGCGTGGAGCCGCCGACCAAAACCACTTCATCGATGTTGGCGGGGGTGACGCCGGCGTCGGACATGGCCTTCTTGCACGGCTCGACGGAGCGGTCGAGGATGTCCGCGACCATTTGCTCGAAGCGGGCGCGAGTCAGCTTGATCGCCAGGTGCTTGGGGCCGCTTGAGTCGGCGGTCAAGAAGGGCAGGTTGATTTCGGTCTCAAACAGAGTCGAAAGCTCGATCTTGGCTTTTTCCGCAGCTTCCTTGAGCCGTTGCAGAGCCATTTGATCTTTCGAAACGTCCACGCCCTGATCGCGCTTGAACTCCTGAATCATCCAGTCGATGATGCGCTGGTCGATATTGTCGCCGCCCAGGTGGGTATCGCCGTTGGTGGACTTCACCTCGACCACGCCGTCGCCTACTTCCAGAATTGAGATATCGAAGGTGCCGCCGCCGAAGTCGTAGACCGCGATGGTCTCGTTCTTCTTGCGGTCGAGCCCGTAGGCGAGAGCCGCCGCGGTCGGCTCATTAATGATGCGCATCACTTCCATGCCGGCGATTTTTCCGGCGTCCTTGGTGGCCTGGCGCTGCGCGTCGTTGAAGTAGGCCGGAACCGTGATCACCGCCTTGGTGACCTTTTCACCCAGGTAAGCCTCCGCGGCTTCCTTCAGCTTGCCCAGGATCATCGCGGAGATCTCCGGCGGCGAGTATTTCTTACCCATGCATTCAACGCGAGCGTCGTTGCTGTCGCCGGCCACTACTTTGTAGGGCACCAATTTCATCTCCTGCGAAACTTCGTCATAACGCCGGCCCATGAAGCGCTTGATCGAATAAACCGTGTTTTCGGCGTTGGTTACGGCTTGGCGCTTGGCCACTTGCCCGACCAGCCGTTCCCCGCTTTTTGTGAAGCCGACTACCGAAGGCGTGGTGCGGCCGCCTTCCTGATTGGGGATGACCACAGGCTGTCCACCCTCCATCACCGCCACCACTGAGTTCGTTGTTCCGAGGTCAATGCCAATGATCTTACTCATTTTTCAGGTTCTTTCCTTCCGAGGAATCTGCGGCCTTCTCTTAGCCTATGTTCATTATGCGATATGAGTGCGGTATTGTCAAGTTTTGGCGAAAGAGGCCAGCCAAGGGATTCATGGCTCTCGTCTAAGCTATTAATGGAGCTGAAGATCCGCTGTAGAACCCGCAGATTCCGGCGCTAGTGAAGCGTTCCGGCGGTTGCTGGCGCGCCGAAGGGTCGTGGCATGTAAGTCAGGATGAAGTGCTGCATCCCTTTTTCCATCCAGCTCATTCCCAGGGAGCGCGCTTCCGCCAAGGCTTTGTCATTTTGCCAATGATCGTGTTCGACACGATAACAAGCGATTACGCTGCCGGTGCGATCCGCGCCGCGCCTGCAGTGAACGAAGACGGGGCCTATGGAGCGATCCTCCAGAAGATCCAGCACACGCGCGACAGCGGCGCCGGACGGCGCATGCATTCCGTTCATCGGAATGGGAACGTAACGCATGCCGTCGGCTGTGACGGCTTTTTCTTCGCCGCGCGACCGGTCGCCTACCTCGCGCAGGTCGACCACGATCTTGATTCCCAATTTCGCAAGACTGCGGAATCCCTCAGCCGTCGGCTGCGCTCCACGATAAACCTGGTCGTCAACTTTGTGGAAGTTGCCGACTCCTTCGAGGAACGTAGATCCAGCCACGGACCCACCCAGGGCTGAGAGCGATGCAGCACATATTGTAAGGAGAGCGGCGGCAGAGCGCCGGTGAAGGAACTTCAGAGACTGCATAGTACAAGCCGCGGAAATTCAATCGTAGCAAAAGGCTACCAGACGCATCACCGCGCGATCTCTTTCCACTCCTTTTCGTAATAGCGCACCAGCACCTGATCGTTCAACCGATTCACTTCTGCAGGGACAGGTTGCATGTCGCGGGCGAAGTCGAACATCTCGGGCACCCCTTCGAGGGTCAAGAAGCGCAGTCCATCGGGAAGCTTTTGCGGCGGCGACCAGGATTCGCCAGCCAAGGTATAGCCCCATTCGCCGAAGCTCGGAACATAGACATGATACGGCCAGGTGTGAAAACCAGCCTGCTTGAGCGTCTCGACAATGCACCAATACGATTGGCGCGAGAACATGGGCGATGTGCTCTGCACCACGGTAAGTCCGTTAGCGCTGAGGTGCTTCTTCAGAAGGCGATAGAACGCGGTGGTGTAGAGCTTGCCCAGGGAGAAGCTGGTGGGATCGGGAAAATCGACAACGATGAAATCCCAGGAGCCTTGGTTTCGATCCAGCCATACAAAGGCATCGTCATTGATGACGTGGACTCGGCGGTTCTTGAATGCGCCTCCGTTCAGCGGAGCGAGCAAGGGGTTATCGGTGAACAGGCGCGTCATCTCCGGATCGAGATCGATCAAGGTGATGCTTTCGAGATTGGGGTAACGAAGCAGCTCGCGGACGGCGAGTCCGTCGCCGCCGCCCAGCACCAGTGCACGACGGGCCCAGGGCAGCGAAGCCAAGCCGGGGTGCACGAGGGCTTCATGATAACGGTACTCATCGCGCGAGCTGAATTGAAGATGTGAATTCAGAAACAGCCGCAGGTCGTCCTTCCAGCGCGTGATGACGATGCGCTGGTAGCGAGTCTCCCGCTGGAAGATGACATCGTCGGCGTAGAGCTGGGTGTCGGCAGCGGAGGCAATCCAATTCGAGGCGTACATGCCGCTGCACAGCAGCGTCAACACCGCTACGCAGCCCACGCGCATCGCCCGGGGACTCCGCAGTTGATCGCGAAATAGATGCGTCGACCACAAGGCCACCAGAGCATTGATCATGCCGAACATGATTGCGGCTCGCACCAGGCCGAGCTTCGGAACCAGCCACAGAGGGAAGGCGATGGAGGCTCCCAGAGCGCCTAGATAGTCGAAAGTCAGCACGTGGCTGACAAGATCGCGGAAGCGGAATCGGCCTTCCAGGATGCGCATCAGCAAAGGGATTTCGAGGCCGACCAGCACGCCGATTGCGATCACCAATGCGTATAAGGCGAAGACAAAGCTGTGCGTGTAGGCGAAGGCCAGGAACAACAGCGAAGAAGAAAATCCTCCCACCACCCCCACCATCAGCTCCAGAGAGACAAAGCGTTCGACCAAGCCACCGCTCAAGAATCTCGAAAGCCAGCTCCCGACGCCCATGGCGAATAGGTAGGAGCCGATGACGGTGGAAAATTGAAGGACGCTATCGCCGAGCAGATAGCTGGCGAGGGTCCCGGCGATCAGCTCATAGATGAGGCCGCAGGCGGCGATCAGGAGGACGGAAAGAAATAGGGCGACTGCCATTTAGGCGCAGCGCACAGCGAAGCGTTGTGCGCGATACCTTTCTTGAGTCGCGCACAACGGGCTAGTAGCCCGGTGCGCTCGATTTAGTGCACTGCCGCGGCAATGATGATGCAAATTCCCAGGGCCACTGAGCCCACAAGAATCGCCAGCGCGACGTTCTTGCCGTCCACCACTTCGCGCCACAAGTGATACGGCGTCAATTTGTCGATAATCACGAAAACGAACACGAAGATCAGAGTGCCCAAAAGGGCGTAGATCAGGGCATTGCCGAGATTCTGGGCCATGAATCACTTGCCTCCGACATAGCGTGGATAGAAACCATAGTGGGCGCGCCAAGCGCCGGGGTTGTCGCGAACAGTTTTGGGAACGTTATTAAGCTGGTTGACGCGATTGAGAGTCCAGCCGCGGTATTCAGCCACCGTTGTTCCGGTGAGCAGCAGCATGCTGTACACGAGATAGCCGGCGAAGCGCATAGGCTAGTTGTCTCCTGCGAAGGCATCGGCAATCGCCGGGTCGATCCCGGCTGGTGAATGATCGCTGTTCATCCAGCGTTGCGTTTCGAAGCCGCGCGCGCGGATGGTGTACCAGACCGGCGGAATCAGCAGCAAGGCAAAGGCGATCAAGAACCAAGTATAGTTGGGGACGTCGTGGCGCAGGGTCAGGTTATAGGCGACCGCGCCGGAGTCCATTTCCGGCTCGACCCGCAGATAATATTTGCCGGGCGCCACCGAAGGCAGCATTACGGTGGAACCGCGGGAGCCTTCGTCCCAAGGGCCGTCGCTATCGGCGCCGTGATAATAGCTGACCTCGCGCCCGAAATCGTAGCCCTGCCCGGTATCTTCGTTGACTAGAGCGAAGTTGAAATAGGTCCAGTTGTTGTCGAGATCGGTGTTGACGCCAAGCTCGAGCGTCGCCGGACGGCCGGTGAGATTGAAATCCGGCGTGACGAAGCTCGGCTCGGCGGTCGAGCCGCTCGCATACGAATAGGAATTGTGGAAGACGGTTTCCTGGCGGCTGAAAGTCGCGAAGAAGATGGCGAGCGCCACGAGCATCGCCGTCATGAGCGCGAAAGCGCGCCAGATGCCGCCGACGTTGCCGGCCATCGGCGAGGGCTGGTTCAGATAGATTCCGCGAGCCGGAGGAGCGCTGCCTGTGAGCGTAAACGCTTTCCAGATCGCGCTGCCCGGAACGTATTCGCCTTGGGACCAGTTGATTTCGCCGGCAGTGATTTCCGCCGAAAGGACGTAAGGAGGGGCAACGTAATCGTGCGTATCCACGGTGTCGCCGGTCTTGACGCGCCAGGGAAACTCACCCAGGACGAAGGTGGTGGTGGCCGGGCCACCGGAGAAATGTTTATAGACGCGGCCGTCGTAAAAAACAGGAAACTGGCCTCGCGATTGACTGCTCCGGGGCATGGCTTCCAGCGGGGTGATGAAATTCCAATGCCCGTCGTATTGAGAGAGATAGCGGAAGCCTTTGTAGGGGTTGAAGAGGAGATACTCTTCCCATTCGAAGGTTTCGCCATCCTCTTCGACGGCGCGGGCCTGGAAGCCGATGACCTCGTACGTGGCGCCCCGAAGCGTTCCGCGGGACCCCAGCGGGATGAGCGGCGTGCGGCGATTCTGCGCTCCTTCGACTTTCTGGAGGATCTGGAGCTGCGGCGAAGATGCGTCCAGCACGGTCAGACATTGCGGGCAAACGGCGGTGATCGAGTAGCCGAAGCCGCGGCGTTCGACCGGCCCTCCGCAATTGGGGCAGGCCAGTGCTTGCGGTTTGGCGACTACGGACTGCGCCGAAGGGTTCATGCGGCGGCCCACCCTTCAAACTGCTTCAGATTCCTAAGCTGCAACTCCTCAAACTCCACCCATTCGCCGAGATACAACGCCGGCGTGGGATCGCTATAGTCGAGCGTTCCAAACGGGCGGCCCGCGGTACGCAAGTCGGCGAACAGCATGTTGGATTTGCCGTAAAAGGGAAACGGCAGCTCGCCTTCGACGCCTTTGTATGAGGCTCGCGTGATGGTGGCGACTTCGTAGGTGACTTGATTGAACTCGAACTGATGGCCGCGGGTGACCGCGCCGGCCGCAGGAAGCGACGAAGGAGCGGTTACGAGAAATGACACGGCGTACTGTAACTGTGCGTCGGAGAGCCAGCCGCTGGAGCCATCGGAGAACACGATGTGCCATTCGTTCCAGCCGCCGCCTTCCCATTCGTAGATGATGCGGCCCAGGACCTGAAAAGTTTTTCCCCGATAGGTGCCTTCGGTCCACAAGGTGATGGGCGAAGGATCGGGAGGTAGATCGGCGACCTGGCCGACTTTGCGGAGATCGAGATCGGTGCGGACCAGGATGGAATGGCAGAATGAGCACACGGTCTCGACCGCGCTCGACCAGCGGAACTGGACCGGCGCGCCGCAGCTCGGGCAGTTGGCGGAGACTTGGCTCATAGACTGCTCATGAAGCTGCTGCTCATAAAGCTTCGATCGGCCGCTCGACGCGCCGCACTTGCACGGAGACCGCGCCGAACTCGAGCGCCAGTTCCTCTTCGAAATCCCAAATGGGGCGTGGGCGGCAGCAGAAGACGTTGAGGCACAGCGATTGATGCTCGGGAAAGGTGTGGCAGGCGATGTGCGACTCTTTGAGCAGCGTCAGGCCGGTGATGCCGCCGGTCTCGGGGAACTGATGCCAGGAGGTTTCGCCGACCAAATGCAAGCTCATCCCGTCGATCAAGCGCGCGAAGAATCGCTTCATGCGGGCGAGGTCGGCAAGGTTCGCCGGGGCGCACCCGTGAGCCTCCACGATCCACTCGCAGCCGGACATTTGTAACATTATTGCCGAATCGCGGTATCGCCGAATCGCGCTCGCGGTTACTGCTGGCCGCCGCACTCCGGGCAGAATTTGGCCCGGCGAGGAATCGATTTGCCGCACTCGACACAGAACTTGGTTTCGGCTCCGGCAGCGGGCGCAGGTCCGCCGCCGGCGGCGTTGGGCGATTGCACTGGAGCCGCGGGCGCAGCAGGCGGAGGAGGAGGTTGAGGAGAAGGAGCCCCTCCGCCGCCGGAATTGGGATTCTGAGGATTGGGATTCTGAGCGCCGGGGTTCATGGCGTTCATCATTTGGCTGGCCATCGTCATGCCGGCGCCCAGCCCCACGCCGATTCCCGCGAAACCGCCGCCTTCATTGGCCGCGGCGATAGGCATCGAATTGGCAACCTGGAACTGCGTGTATTTGTTCATATCGCCCAGCATGTTCATGCCGACGCGAGTGTCGAGCATCTTCTGCAACTCTTCGGGCAGCGAGAGATTTTCGACCACGAAGCTATCGAGCGCCACGCCCAGTTCGGCGAACAGCGGCTTTAAACCTTCGGCGATCTTCGCGCCAAGTTCCACCTGATTGGCGGCCATATCGAGGAACGGCACGCCGCTTTCGGCGAAGGCTCCGGTCATGCGCCCGACGATGGTGTTGCGGAGCTGGCCTTCGAGATCGGCGAGTTTATACAGCTCGCGCGTGCCGCTCACCTTGGTGTAGAAGGTGCGCGGATTATCGATGTGCCAGGAATAGATGCCGTAGCCGCGCACGCGCACCGCACCGAATTCCTTGTCGCGGATGGTGATGGGCGTGGCGGTGCCCCAGCGCTGGTCGGTTTTGATGCGCGTGGAGAAGAAGTAGACGTCGCTCTTGAAGGGCGACTTGAACTCCTTACTCCAGTTCATCAGGTCGGTGAGGATGGGCAGGTTCTGCGTGGTAAGGGTGTACAGTCCGGGGCCGAAGATGTCGGCGATGCGGCCTTCGTTGACGAACGCCGCGGCTTGCGAATCGCGCACGGTGAGCTGGCCGCCGTTCATGATCTCCATGTCCGCCGTAGGGAAACGCCAGGCGAGCGTGTCCTGGTCGGACTCCGTCCACTGGATTACTTTGATGAATTGTTTTTCTAGGAAATCCCGCAGCGCCATACAACGGTCCCCCCTTTATGGAACTGATGTGTCACTAGAAAGCATAACGCTAACCGGCGGCGGGAAGTTCCGTGGATGTAGTGGGGACATAGTCAAGGGATCGTCAACGGTTAGCCGAGCCTAAGAAAAGAAGATAGTTGACGGCGAAGAGCACGACAGCGAGGATAAGCCAACGGCCCTGAGTGCGCTTGGAAGCGAACACGCTTAGCGCAATGCTGAATAGAAATGCGACGGTAGAAGCGATCAACATTTCGCTGGTCAGCTTACGCATGGTTAAGTTCCAATCGCCGCAACGCGAGCGGCGACTCCTCTCGTATAGTTGGTGTCACTCCCAGAGACGAGTGACACTGGCAGAAAGACCGTCCGATCTCGTCACTAAGAGACCACTCCCAGGATCTTGCCTGTGAAGGCCTTACCAGGTCCGTTCCGTCGCGTAGGAGAAGTTGGACAGATTGCGGGTCTCGCCTTCGATGCGGTCGAAGACCGATTGCACGCCGACTCGTCCCGGTCCCATCAGCCGCAGCCAGATGTAGCGATTGCCCCAGGAGCCCCAACCGCTCCAAATGGTGCCGGGACGCTCGAAGTGAAGGTGCATCTGCACAGAAGGATCCTTGAAGACCAGCGCCGTGGGTTTGATGAGGATGGTATCGCCCGGGCCGAGCTCGCGGATGAAGACGTTGCCGGCGGCATGAAGCATCAGTAAACCTGGGTCACCGGGAGCGGCGAACCGGTCCATGAATTGGCCCACGGGATAATGCGTTTCGGTGTCGTTGCCATTGCGGCTGGTCAGCCAGACGCCGGTCTGGAACCAGTCGTATTTGACGTTGGAGGTCGCGGCCAGGAAAAGATGTTCGCGCACGTCAATGGACTGGCCGGGCTGCAGGGGGACGGTGATGAGCTCGCCGGGAGCGTCGCGCGAAAAGGCGATGTGACCGGGGCCGTGAGCCTCGGTCATCACCAGAGGCATGCCCGCGAAGAGGCGGTTCAAGGCTCCGGCGAGAGACATAGCATTGACGTTGACCTGCGGGTCCTTCCATAGGATCACGTGATGCGCGAAATAGACGCCATCGCCCGAGGCAAGGTTCACGTCGGCGACGGGAACGTAGGCTCCTTCGATCTGGCAGGATGACCTGCCGAAGTTGAGCTTGGCCATGTCCTTGCGCCCGGGCAACTCCTTCCAGCCGGACTCGGTAACGATCTGGTCTGCGCGCAAGGCTGCACCGCAGTGGGGGCAACTGGAAACCGCCTCGGTGATCGAGGCTCCGCACCAAATGCATTTTGCAGAAGCATGAGATGCGGGAGGAGGAGCCGGCGGCTTGGGTGGTTCCGTGTGCGGAACGGGGGGCGGGACTGGCGGCGCGGCTCCAAGTTTTGTCCCGCAGGAGACGCAGAAGTTGGCTCCATCCCGAATCTGTGATCCGCAATGAACACAAAACATGATCAGGCTACTCCGTTTTATGGTGCACGTACATGGATTGAATCCCGACCCGGCCCGGCCCGGTCATGCGCGCCATGTTCATAGTCGTGCCGCCGAACAGGCCGGAGCCAAGGCGCTGGAACTCGACATCCATGGTGACGCTGGAATCTTTGTAGAGGAACGCGCCGGGCTCGACCATGATGCTTTCACCGGCGGCGAGCCGACGCTCGAAGACATTGCCGTAGCCGTGCAGGATCAGCAGGCCGGGAGTGTTGGTGGTGACGAAGCGGTCCATGTACATGCCCTGGCCGCCGAACAAAATGTTGGCGAGCCCCTTGATGCGCACGAATGAATAGGAGATCTGGTGGGAGCAAAGCAGGAAAGCATGCTCGCGCGCGTCGATTTCCATGCCGGGGTGCAGTGGCAGAACCACCAGCTCACCTGTGGCGTCGCGGGAGAACGCGATGCGGCCGGGACCTTGCGCCACGCTGATCAGGAACGGCATGCCAGAGAAGGCTCGCGCGATACCGCCAGAGAGGGGTAACAGCGAGAGCGGTACCTGCTCGTCTTTCCACAGCATGACGTGATGCTCGAAGAAGATGGCGTCGCCCTGGCCTAGGTTGATCTCGGCGACCGGAACGACGTCGCCTTCCACCTGGCACGTGCTCGAGTTGAATGTGATCTCGGTCATGTCGCGAATGCGCGGCGCTTCGCGCCAGCCGGATTCGCTCACCAGATTCTTTACGTCAAGCGGCGCTCCGCAGGCGCGGCAGGTGGTCGCGCCGGCCGTGTTCAGGCTCTGGCACCACTGGCACTGCAGGCGATCGAGCGATTCGCCCATCGGCAAACTGGACATGTTTTGTACCCTAGCATACGGGTACGGAGCGGCGCGCGGCGAAGTTCCCGCGACGTTACTGATTCGACAGCCCGGGCACGCCGGACACCGGGCCCAGATACGCCAGCAGCCGGCCGGCGGTGATGGCGGCGGCCCAGCAGAACAGCGAGAGCCAGGCCAGGCGCTTGACGTTATCCGGGACGGGGCCGTTGTCGAGATTGGGATCGCGGAAGATCTTCTTTCGCATAATCACAATAAGCGCGACGCCGGAAAATACGAACACCATCTTGATATAGAAGTCGTAATTGGTGAGCTTGGTGGTCGCGTCGGCGATCATCAACGTGGTGCCGGTGACCGCGTTGACCCAGAAACCGGTCCACATCAGCGGATACAGTTTCTCAAGTGGGCGAATCGGGATGGTGGGTGAGACGCCGAGCAGGCGCAGATTGATCACGGCCGCCACGCCGGCTACGATTCCCATCCCGATGGTGTGCGCCGTGAGGATGTAGGCGTAGGCCTGGGTCTGCAGGACCCACATGGAGAACCGGAGATGTTCGAGATAGGAGAGAAACTCCATCATTGCTTTAGCTCCTGGGGATGGCGGGGTTCCTCGGGCTTAGAGTTGTCTTTCGATTCCGGGCTCTTTTCGATGAGAAAGCCCACAATGGCGGTGAGGATGATGGCTCCGAAAACCAGCCCAGCTACTTGCAGGCCCAACATTTTTATTCTCCGCTCCGCACAACGGAGCCTGGGCGCGCGGGAAGCATCGTGCCCCGTCGAAGCTCGGCCGAGGTGCGCCCGGCCCTGCGCGGCGCGTTTCTCAAAACGCGTTCCCCAGGAATGGCAGCATGCGGCCGCAGAACAGAACTCCGACCATCAACACCACGGCGGATGCAGCCACGAACTTAGCGATGGGCGAGGCGTCTTGGCCGGCTTCGAGCTTCCAGGGCTCGTCGAAGATGGTGAAGTAGATCACGTTCAGGCTGGTGATCAGAATCAGCGCCATTTTCCAAATGAAAACCGGATTGTGCGTGTACTGCTGCGGCGCGCCGACAAAGAAGAACATGCCGGTAATGGTGTTCAAGCCGTAGCCCAAAATTCCCCACGGAAGCATTCGATGCACGGCATGATACGGCACGCTCTTCATCAGACCCAGCAGGCGTAAATCCACCAGCGCGGCGATGCCGAAGAACAAAGACAGGCCGATGAAGTGCAACGTCTCGCAGGTCGGCCACACCCACTTGGTGCCGACCACAAAGTTGCCGACCTCGCGGCCTAACGGAGGAGCGGGAGCCGCGCTAGCATCGCGGATTTCGGGATGGCGGATATCGCCGCCGAGATTAGCGGTGCGCGCGATTGCAGCAAAAGTGACCAGCGAGAGAAGCAGGATGATCGCCGTATTCCAGGTGGGAACCTGGCGGGAGCGCCGGTATTGCCACAGACCGAGCCAGGCGAACGCGCCCACGAATTCCATCATCAGCATCGCCGGGAAGGCCGCGCCCTCGTGCGCTTCGATCAACTGGCGAATGACAGCCGGGTCTTGGCACGGTGAGTTGGGCGCGCTCATCTTGCAGATCTGTTCTTCAGCGGCGTTGCCGGTGACGTAGGTGGGAATGGTCACCACGGCGACGCCCAAAAGCAGCACCAGGCTCACTTCCGTTATGTGATCGCGCTTGGCGGCCCAACCAAGGAGCAGCAGGCCGATGCCGATGAGGGTGCCGACGGTCGGGACGTGATTCAGCAGCAGGTGTATGTGAGTGAGATCCATTTGAGGGCCACAAACGCGGGCGCGCCGCTATTTCGCCTCGCAAGGGGTTGGATTCCAGCCGGGCCCGCTATCGGCGAGTTTCTTGAAGTGCGTGCTGGTGATGAACTCGCCCGTCAAATATTCGGGATCGTCCACAATAGTGGTGACGATCAGCAGCGAATCGCCGTTGGGCTCATAGGTGCGATCGAAGTATTCGGTCAAAGTGGTCTTGGAGCCGTAGGGAACGCCGTTCTTGCGAAGATAGCCGGGACTCAGTTGCGTGGTGACGGCTTTGAGGGATCCCGGACGAATGTTGCTGGCGCGGCCCGTAGCACCAGGCGTGGGAGCGTTAAAATCGGTTGGCACGACGCCTACGGGAGTTCCGGCATTCGCCACGGGGCCGCCCAAACCGCCGGCTGCGCCGCCCGCTGGAGCTCCGCCGACCGCCGCAGGTCCACCTCGGCCGCCACCACCGCCGCGGCCTCCGCCACCGAGTCCGAATCCACGGCCGCGCGGGATGCCATCCCAATCGGCGACCGAGAATCCTTGCAGCGAATCGCCGGCGGGAGCAGTGGGTGTGCCGAAATGCAGCAGCCGGGTCTGAGTTCCGGCATCGGTTTCGATCTTGAGCGTGTTGGGGTCGGCCCAGGTGATGTGCAGACGAGTGGGCACGCGCATCAGCGCGGCTGCTCCGTAGGCCTTGCACTGCTGTCCGGCGGCGATGTCTTTATCGGGATCCCATTGATCGGCGAGCGCGCGGCCGGCCGGGTTGATGGGCACACTGGCGTAGTCCCCCTTGGCGGGAGTGACCATGCGGTAGCGCCAGTCCTCGGTGACCAGCGAGACCCAGTAGCCGGTCAGATCGAGCGGCGCGGAGGCTTCCGGAGTTTGCGGGGGACCACCGCCTCTTCCGCCGCGGCCTCGTCCGCCTTGTCCGAATGCGGCGACGGTAAGCGCCGCCGAAACGGCCATCAAGAAAAAGAGCGGCGTGCGCAGGTTGCTACGAGGCATGGTCAATGATCCCCAAGCTGGTCTAGTTGAAAGTCTGGCCGTTCTGCGGATAATGGAAACCATCGGAGGGACGATCTATGGTCCGCAGCCGCAGGCGATGGTCGTTGGAGTTGCGCCCGGGACTGCCGGTCACGATCACGTGATCGCCGACCTTGAGCGACTGGCCATTCAGGCCCTGCTGCGCCAATTGCCCGGCGGCGCCCCACTCGATCGACCAGCGGACCGGTTCGCCCTTTTCGTCTTTCAACTTATCGTCGGCGACGATGACGAAAGAGTGCGGATTCCGCAGCAGAAACTCCTTGAGAGTTCCTTCCACTTTTACCGGAGGAGCGTCCTCCAGGTAGGTCCCGGCGAAGGAATGATGGGCAGCCGCTGGGATTCCCGCGATGAGAGCACCCACACCGGCCATGATTGCTGCAAGCTTGATCTTCATTCTGACAACACCCTCCCAAACTGTATACTGCTGATTACTCCAACTTAAACGCTATCACGTGAACCGCCCCAAACCGAAGCCTTCGCCGGTCACGTACCGGTCACTGACCGGGCCTAAATCGCCGCAATTCCTGTTACTTCTTCAGGCTTTTGTATACTGCCTCCACCAGACCGTCGGAGCTGGCCGGACCGGACGGCGCGGCCCAACGCTTGTCGTATTCAAACGTCGGCTTGGCGGCCTTGATCTGCTCCAGCGTCATGCCTTTCTTGATCAGATACTGAACCCGGTCGCGAATGATGGTGAGCATGTCGCGGTACTCCAGCAGATCGTGCTCATCGGTCAGCCGGCCATGCCCCGGAACGATGTAGGTGCCGCCTTCCTGCTCATGCTCCGGAATGGCGATGTCCAGCATATGGTTCAGGCCATCCAGGATCCCCTGGATGTTCCCGCCCGCGGCTAGGTCGATCACGGGGAAATAATTCATGTCAAAGATATTGCCGGCTGCGATCACGTCCGAGTGGCGGAAGAATACGATCGAGTCGCCATCGGTGTGGCCGGGAGGAACCGGCATGGTGATCACCGGCTCGCCGTTGAAAAAGACTTCCTTGTTCCCCTCAAACCAGGTATCGGTGGGCCAAGCCGCTTGCGGCGTAGGCGCCTTCTGGCCGGTGGGCGCGCTCATCCGGTCCAGGACGTTTTCCCGAGCCAGAATCGCTGCTCCGTGGTTGCTGTTGCCGAGATTGCCTCCGACCACGGGCGCACCCAGCCGGGCCAGGTTTGCATTGCCGCCGGTGCGATCGGCATCGAAGCTGGTGTTAATGATGTAACGGATGGGCTTGTCGGAGAGAGTGCGAATGGCCGCGATCAGCTTTTCGCTGAGGTCCGCAGTCTGAGTATCGACAATCAGCACACCCATGGGACCCACCTGCACCACGCTGTTGCCCGCAGGGCCCACCAGCATGTACACGTTGCCCTGGACTTTGAGAACGTGGATGTTGCCATCCGGTTTGACCTGCTGCGCACAAATCGCGAAGGAGGCCGTGGCCGCGATGGCCGCTAGTTGGAACGTCTTGGTCATGGGCGTGGGTTTCTCCAGGGCCTTCACCTTGCCGGCGCCGATGTCACGGGATGCTTGGGCGGGATCGGCATGTTCTTCAATTTCTTTTGGTACTCCGGATACATCGTCTCCGCTCCGCCCAGCACCGCCTGCGCCGGGATGCCGTATTTGGCGGCGAATTCGGTCGTGAAGGGGTTCTCGCCGGGCATGAAGCTGGGGACCTCCCCTTGCGGCCGCCCCGGCGCTTCATCGACATATTCGCACGGCCACAGCCAGTTTCCGTTCGAGCTTGTCGCCCGCACGTAATCCTGAGTCTTGACCAAGGGCTCAGTGAGATAGATAGGATCACTGACTAAGCTCACGTGGGTCAGGTGGTCGCCATGGCGAATGAAGTGTTCCGTCAGCGTGATCTCGTCGCTCGAAGGAATCCCGTTGCGGCGATGCCAACCTTGTTTGATATGGTCGGTGTTAACGGTCAGGACGTTGCCGTCCCAATGGCCGGTAGAAAAACCCATCCAGGTGTGCGCGGCGTAGTCCGGCGGATGGGGGCGGCCGTCCATCCAGATGGTCCGGTTTTGCTCGTACGTGCTGGTGTAATTATGAATCGCGACCAGTTCCTGGGTCTGCGGATCGCGCTCCTCCCAGATGCGCAGCTCCAGAGGACCGCGGTAGATGTAGGCGACGGTATGCACCTGGCACTGATGCTCGGGCAACGTAAGGCGATCCGGGTCCCAGCTCAAGGCCCATTGGCGAGCGTCGGCGTTGATCGGAATCCCAAGATAATCCACCAGATCGGGGCCCGGGATGCGCTCTGGCTGGTCTTCCATAAATTGCGGATTCCAGCTTCCGGAAAGGTCCTCTTGAGCAAAAGCAGGGGCGCTGAACAGTGCGGAGGTCAACAGCAGCGCCGGGGCTGTTGCTCGGGCCCAAAATTTCATTCGAGAGTTCCTGCCATCTGACATTCCTGCCACGTATCAATGACGCTGATGAGCGCGTCTAAAATTACACATTAGGGTGTGCAGGAACTCACTTTAGCACAAAATGGGATTCGAAAGAGCGGGGTTGCATGCAATGGCGGATTTTCTCAACCCGGCAGCGAAAGGCAATTTCCCGAGGGATCAACGGGACCTTCTTGGTGGACCTCGCACCTGTTGTAAGCTGGAAATCCTAAAGACGCTGGAGGAGGGCAACAAGACGATGACTCGCTCCGTAGAGAAGATCGTAGTAACGGTGTTTGCGGTGACGGGCGGCGTAATGACGCTCTCCGGTCAGCTTCCGATCCCGGTGCCGGGACAAGGCCCGCAACGGGCGGGGAGGGGTGCGGGCCGCGGTGGCCGCGGCGCTCAACCCGCTCCAGCCCCGGTGAAACAGGTTGTTGCGCCCATTCCATCCGCGGTCGAGGTGACCGGCCCTGGCGAGTTTTTCGAAACTTTTATGGACGATTGGGACGACGCCCGCAAAATCGAAACTCCAGCCAGGGACACCTACGCCAAGTTCAATTACGAGGCGAAAGAGTACTTCGTTTCCGGCACGACGCAAGCCGGCGCGCCGTACAAAACCCGTATCGTGATACGGAAACCCAAGGACAATGCGAAGTTCAACCATCTGATCCTGGCGGAATCGATGCACCCCAGCGGCAATCCCTGGGTGTTTCATTTCACCCAGACCTATGCGATGACGGAAGGAATCATCGGCCTGGAGATTCTGACCACAACGCCCGCCGGACTCGCCGCCGCCAATGCGGCGCGCTATCACGACCTGGTAGTTCCCAACGGAGCCGCCAACGACATCATTGCGCAAGTGGGTGCGCTCATTAAATCCGACCACCAGAACAATCCGCTCAACGCCCTGGTGGTTCGAAAGATGATTCTGGCCGGCTCCTCCGCCTCCGCGGCAGCGGCCCAGAATTACATGAACAACGCGTACATGGCGCTGCGGCTCGCCGATATGAAACCGATCTATGACGGGTTCATGCCCACCAGCGCCAACGGACAGGTTCCGGCGATCGACGTTCCTACCATCCTGGTTCCCACGATGCGCGAAACCTTTTCGGGCAACGGAACCACGCAGCATGATAATGACGAGCTCCGGGTTTATGAGTTTGCCGGAATGGCCCACATCGATTCCCGCGTCGCCGGCGCCTATTACCCGGATCCTTGCAAATACCCGATCAGCCGGTACCCGTTGGGCTCGGAGATGGCGGTTGCTCTGGACAAGCTCTTCGCGTGGGTGGACAAAGGCGTTGAACCGCCGCACGCCGACCGGTTCTTCCTGGACTTCAATCCTGACAATAAGCCGCAGCTCGACCGCGACAAGGGTTCCTTATTCGCGCTGGACGAGTTCGGCAACGTCCGGGGCGGAATCCGCAACACCTACGTGGACGTTCCCGTGAAGACCTTCCACGTTCCGGACGAGCCGGCCGAACCGCGGATTCCGAATCCCCACTACACCATCTCGGCGCGGCGGGCTGACGGCGCCGACCCCGACGCTCAGCTCTGTGGCCTCGCCGATTTTGAAACCGCGCTGCCGAAGGAGGAGTTGAGGAAGCTTTATAAGAGCCCGAAGGACTATTACAACAAGGTCGCGCAGAGGTATGATGCGCTGGTCAAGCAGGGTTGGGCGTTGCCGGTTTACCGCGCCATGGTCCTCGCCGAAGCCGCGAAGGTCAGTTTCTAAGCTTGGCGAGTTTGGGTTAGAGATTCGCGCTCGCACGCCGGACATGACGGCCATTTTCGCTCCGAAACCATCTTCAAACGCGGATTTGCTCCATTTTCTGCCACCACCTCTTGGCTTGGTAGCATTGGAGCAGTACCTTATGAGATTTCAAATGTGGATCGGCATCGCGACGGCGTTCATGGTGTCCGCAGCGCCAGCTCCGAGCGATGCGCCGCTAGCGATGGTGCTGGTGGGGCGAGGGCCAAACCAGATCGGCGAAGCGGGGGTTGCGATTGCGATCCGAGCCAACGGAGTGCTGCTGACTTCCTACCGCCTCATTAAAGACGCCCGCGTAATGCAGGTGCGCTTGAAGAGCGGCGAAGTGTTCGACCGCGTACAGTTGCTGGGAACGGATGCACGGCGCGACATCGCAGCGATCAGAATCACCGGGTCTCTCTCCGTGCTTCCCGTGGCGACTGCCTCGCAATCGGCGGCCGGCGATGCCATCAGAGTGATTTCGCTATCGCCGGCTGGCGAATGGAGCCAGGCTGACGGATCCATCGCAGGTTATTCGATGGCGGATGAAATCCCCGGGGCCGGGCAAGGGTACCACGTCGTCCGTTTGACGGCGGCGGCTGGGACGGGGGCTAGCGGAGTAGTGCTGGATGCGCAGGGCAATCTACTGGGACTGATGACGGGGCCGAACTTTGCCGTCCCGGCGGACAGCGTAGCAGGCTTGGCGGAACAGGGCGTCGCCAAGACCTTCGCGAGTGGAGCGAGTCTGAAGCTTCCTGTGATCGCGGCCGCGGCGCCCGTAAAACAGGCTGCAGTGAAGGAGTCGGCTCCCAAACCGGACCGGCGGGCGTTGCTGCGCGACCTCAAGTCGATCTATGTCGATGCTGAGAGCGTGAAGAGTTTCGACGCGGGTGAAATGAAAATGGCGCTGTTCGAGGACAAAATCTTCCAGCGGCTAAACCTGGAAATCGTCGACGACCGCGACGCGGCCGATGGAGTGCTGACCATCCGGCAGTCTTTGAAGACGGATTATCCTTTCGAGTTAACCAGCCGGAACAATCAGCTCTTGCTGCGCGGCACCGCGCTAGGCTACACCGGTGAGGCGGGAGCTCGCAGTCTGGCGCTCCTGTTTTCGCAAATGGTCAATGAATACCGGCCTCGGGCCGAGCAAGCGGGACGGCCCGACCCGGCTAAGCTGCCGGCCGATCCAGACATCGGGTTTGGCGGAGTCAAATGAGGAAGCCCTTCACCAAGCGCGCCTATGAGCGAACAACCTGTCCATCCCGACGAGCGCAGCCCGTCGCTCGATCCGGCTGACTGGACCGCGTTTCGCATGCAGGCGCATCGCATGCTGGACGACATCCTTTCGTATATCGAAGACATCCGCGAGCGCCCGGTGTGGCAGCCCGTTCCGGAGTCGGTGCGGGAGCGTCTCTCCGGGGAGCTGCCTGCCGGGCCTTCGGATCTAGCGGTAGTACACGAGGAATTTAGCCGGCTGATTCTGCCGTACACGGTCGGTAACGTACATCCGAGGTTCATGGGCTGGGTTCATGGAGCGGGAACCCCGGCCGGCGTCCTGGCCGAGATGCTGGCAGCGGGACTGGATGCGAACCTCGGCGGACGCGACCACGCGCCTGTCGAAGTGGAAAAGCAGGTAGTGGCGTGGATGCGCGCCCTGTTCCGATTTCCGGAAGGCGCGACCGGGCTGTTCGTCACAGGGACGTCCATGGCCAATCTGGTCGCCGTGCTGGTTGCGCGGGACGCGGAGTTGGGATTCGGCACGCGCCGGGAGGGCGTCGCAGCGTGCGGCAAGCGGCTGACGGCCTACGCCTCGGCCGCGGTCCATGAGTGCGTCGGCAAAGCGCTCGATATAGCGGGCATCGGCAGTGATGCGCTGCGGCGCATTGCAGTGGATGGCCGGTACCGGATCGATCTCGATGCCCTTTCCAGCGCCATCGAGGAAGACAGACGGGCCGGATTCACCCCATTTCTTCTGGTGGGCACTGCGGGAACCGTGGACACAGGCGCGATTGACGATCTGAGCGCGTTAGCGGATGTGTCGAGCGCGAATCGCCTGTGGTTCCACGTCGACGGCGCGTGCGGAGCTTTGGCGATGCTCGCGCCGCAACTGGCGCCACGCCTGGCGGGAATCGAGCGAGCCGATTCGCTAGCCTTTGATTTTCATAAGTGGGGCCAGGCGCCGTACGATGCCGGTTTCGTTCTGGTGCGCGACGGCATGCTGCACCGGCGCACATTCGCGACTACGGCGCCGTATCTGAGGCGAGAGGCGCGGGGGCTGGCAGGAGGGGACTGGTGGCCCTGCGACTACGGGCCGGATTTGTCCCGCGCATTCCGCGCGCTCAAGGTCTGGTTCACGCTTAAGACTCATGGCGCCGGAGCAATCGGGGCGTCGATCGTTCGCACCTGCGAGTTGGCGGATTATCTTGCCCACCGGATTATGACGACGCCAGAGCTGGAGCTGGCTGCGCCGGTCGAGCTGAACATCGTGTGCTTCCGGTATGTCACTCAGGAAAGCGATCGAGTGAATGCGCGCATCGCGATCGAACTCCAGGAGTCGGGCGTGGCCGCGCCGTCGACGACAATCCTCGAAGGGAGGCTGGCTATCCGGGCGGCGATTGTCAATCACCGGACCGCGAAGATGGATATCGATCTGCTCTTGGAGAAGGTCGTGGAGCAAGGGCGGAGGCTCGATGTACTCGCAGCCGGGAGCGTGCGGAAGGAGGGGACGGCACAACCGTCGCGCGAGGCGCGGGAGGCGGCCCTGCAGCAGATCGAAACGAAGTTTGCGGAGCAGCCCGAGGTCGACGCTCTGAGGATCGAGCGGGCACGCCTACTCGATTCCATGGGAAGAACAGCGGAGTCGAAGGAGGCTTATCTGGGAGTGCTGCTGCGCGATCCCTCCCATCTCGCCGCGCTGAACGAGTTCGGCAGGCTGTTGCACGCGACCGGTTACCGCACGGCGGCACGAACGGCATTCACCGAAGCGGTGGCGCAACACCCGGAGGATGCGGCCAGCCATCTGAATCTGGCCAGCGCACTCTGGGAAAATGGCGAGCTGGGACCGGCACAGGAACACTACCAGGCGGTGCTGCGTCTCGATCCGGATTGCGCCGAGGCGCACCGTGGGCTGTCGCATGTGCTGGCCGATCTGGGCGACGAAGAAGGCGCGGCGCGGCACCGGCGTATTGGGTTCGCGGGCGGGGTGTTGCAAACGTTCCCTTACCGGGGCGAAGGCTCTCCGGTATCCGTGCTAATGCTGGTTTCCTCGGCTGGCGGCAATGTGCGGATGATGAATTTTTTGGACAGCCGGTGGTTCGAAACCACACTGTTGGAGCCGGAGTTCTTCGATACCGGTCAAACCCTGCCCCGGCACGATGTGGTCATAAATGCGATCGGCGACGCGGATCTGGCGGGTACGGCTCTGGCGGCGGCGGAATCGGTGCTGGCTCTCAGCCGCGCGCCGGTAGTGAACGCACCCGCGGCGGTGATGGCAACCGGGCGCGCAGACAACGCGGAAAGACTGGCAAAAATTCCGGGTGTCGTCGTGCCGGCGATGGTCACTCTGCCGCGGAACGTCTTCGGCGAACCGGAGGCGGCCGCCCGCCTGGCGCGGCACGGACTTGATTTTCCGCTATTGGTGCGGACGCCAGGCTTCCACACCGGGCAGCATTTCGAGCGCGTCGAACGGCCCGAGGATCTCGCCGGAGCCGTAGCGCTACTTCCCGGCCCCGTGCTGACGGCCATCTCCTTCCTGGACTCACGCCAGCCCGACGGAAAGGTTCGAAAGTACCGGGTCATGGCGATCGGTGGAGACCTCTACCCGCTGCACGCGGCCATTTCGAGTCACTGGAAGATCCATTACTTTACCGCCGAGATGGCTGATTCGGCCGAGCATCGCGCGGAAGACGCGGAGTTTTTGTCCAACATGCCGGACGTGCTAGGCAAGCGTGGCATAGCCGCGCTGCACGGCATCGGCCAAGCGCTTGGACTCGACTACGCGGGCATCGACTTTGGGCTGAGTGCGGCAGGCGAGATACTGCTGTATGAAGCCAACGCCACGATGGTGGTCAATCCCACGGACGCGGATGGGAGATGGGATTACCGGCGTCCTGCCGTGAGACGAATTTACGAAGCCATTCAGCGGATGTTGCTGGCGCGTGCCCAGCGGTAACAGCGGTTACAACGAGTGGGATTCAGAGTTTGAGAGGGAGACAGGTGAAGGAGGCACGCGGTGGCGGTGCTGCCAACTCTACCCTTTAGTTGGTCTTGCGGAAGGTGAAGATCGTATCGGTGCCGCCAACGTCGATGGCGGTCAACACGGAGCCGTTCATCTCGAGTATGGTGTCGCTGAACTTAGACGAGGATTTTTCAATGTCTGTCGGAATGCGAATCACTTCGTTGCCTCGCCTGAACACCGCATCCTTGCCGTCCAACGAGAGGCTGTATACGCCAGCTTTCAGCATCATTCCGTCCGCCGTCACCGGGGATGGCAGGACTACCCTGTAGCTGGGCGCTGCAAAACTGGTGGCGAGACCGAAGAGGAACCCTACACAGAGCATTGCGAGGATGCGGTTAAAGGTGGGCATGTCTTGGGGGTATTCGCGAAACAGTTAAGACGCGCGCCAGCGGTGAAAGGTTAGCTACGAAATTGTTAAACCGAGGCCATCGGCCCGAATTTCCGCGCTTGTTGAGATCGCCACATCCATTCCTCTCGAAGCGGAGGAACTGCAAGCGAAATCTGCTGGTGAGTACGCAACAGCGGAACTAAACCCCGAACTTGGGCGGCGGGTCCCGTCTCGACCCGCGTTGCCAAACCCAGGCTGGTCGACCCACGGGCCGATTCCGTGTACTTCGGCGTCCCTCGCGCGGCCGCGATTTGCAGAGGACAGATCCGCGGAGGACAGATCTGCGGAGGACGCTTGACAGTCGCCACGACCTGATATATAAGTACCGTCGTAACGGGCTCCTGGGACCGGGGATTCGGCCTTATCGTTATTGGTCGCTTTAAACCCAGGAGGCTCCATGCGTTCCCTGTTTGCCGCTGGCAGTCTGCTTCTGATTTCCGTGACAGCGCTCGGGCAAACCGATCGCGGCACGATTACGGGCACGATCTCCGACCCCGCGAGCGCGGTGGTCGCCAATGCGATGGTGGAGGCGAAGAACGAAGCCACCGGTGTCGTCTATCGCGCTTCCAGTTCCAACACGGGTAACTACACGGTCCCGCAGCTCCCCGCCGGCACTTACGACCTCAGCATTACTGTTACGGGATTCAAGAAGTTTCTGAGGCCGAAGATCACCGTAGATGTGGCGGCAATCGTCCGCATTGACGCCATGCTCGAAGTCGGCACCGCGAGCGAGAGCGTCACGGTCACCGAGGCTGCGCCCATACTTGATACGGAAAGCACGCAGGTCGCTTACAACGTCGCGACGAGCAATTTGAACGATCTGCCGGTTCTCACTCTCTCCGGCTCGATGAACGCCTATCAGGGCTCGTCGAATTTCTTTGAAGGGAATGGCGGGTTGGGCAATATTCGCAACCCCCTCGCTGGTTTGGAACTGCTGCCGGGCACTAATTTCGCCACGGATAACGTTCTGCGCGTCAACGGCATGCCCTCCAGCTCGGAATCCATCAATATCGAAGGCCAGAATGCGAATAACGGCTTGATGGGCCAGCTCACGCAGATGGTGCAGGGCTCGACCGACGCGATTCAGGAGGTGGCCATCCAAACCTCGAACTACGCGGCCGAGTTCGGCCAAGCCGGCGGAGGCTACTTCAACTACACCATGAAGTCGGGGACGAACCAATTCCATGGCTCGGTGTATGACTACTTCACGAACGAAGCGCTGAACGCCGGCTTACCCTTTACGGATGCCGGCACCATCGAGTCCTCCAAGGCTGGCCAGCACATCCGCAATCCCATCCGGCAGAACGATTACGGCTTCACGTTTGGCGGCCCCGTCGTGATTCCCAAGATCTACAATGGCCACAACCGGTCATTCTTCTTTTTCAGCTTTGAACAGTTCCGGCAATCCAACTTCACCACCAACACCATTGCCGACGTGCCCACAACCGCATATCGCCAGGGAAACTTTGCGGGTGCGCTAGCGCCTTATATCCCTTGTAATGCGGATCCAAATGGACAGCAGGTCTGTTTAGACGAAGTCTTTGACCCGAATTCCAACCATCTGGTCAACGGGATCATGGAGCGCACCCCGTTCCCCAACAACCAGGTTCCCGTCACCAGCATCGATCCCACGGCATTGATCATACAGAACCTGATTCCGCAGCCGAACCTGCCCAGCGCTTCGGGTTTGAACAACTACCTGGCGCCCGGTTATTCCGATTTCCGTCACACTACAATTCCTTCGATTAAAATCGATCACAACATCAACGACAAGATGAAGCTGGCGGCTTACTATTCCGCGACCTACACCGATTCTCCCCAGTACAACGGCTTCAATCAGGTGTTCACCACCCGCGTGGCTCAGAGCATTCTCTCGCAGACCACGCGGCTCAACTTCGACTACACGATCAAACCTAATCTGTTGCTGCATATCGGGGCTGGCCTGTTGCACACGAGTTTTCCCGATCAGTCTCCGCCCTTCAATCAGTCCACGGGCATCAACGGCGGCCCTCTGTTTCCCCAAGGCGCGCCTTTTCCAGCCGCTTATTTTCCTTACCTCGGCGGATTGAGCAGCGCCTTCGGGGGCGGTTGGAGCGGCCCCGGCGGTTTTGGCAACGAAAGCGGCAATTTCAATGAGTCACCATCCCAGATCGATATCAAACCGACCTTCAATTCCAGCGTCACTTGGGTCCGAGGCAATCACACGGTGAAGCTCGGCGCGACTGCCATGCTCGAGGGGATTCCGACTGTTTCGGACAGCCGCGGTCCCGCGGGTCTATATACATTCGCTCAGACAGAAACCGCCGATCCATCGCAGCTTGGCCAGCCCTGGGCGCAGTTCCTCGGCAGCGGACTGGGCTATGCCAGCTTCTTTCTAGGCCAGGTGGACTCGGTGGGAGTGGGCGCGCCGTCAGACTCGCGCGTGGGCATGCACTCCTACGGTTTGTTCCTTCAGGACACCTGGAAGGTAACACGGAAGGTTACTCTGAACCTCGGGCTGCGCTGGGATTATGCCAACCTCTGGAATGAGGAGTATGGCCGCATCGGTAGCGCGAATTTCTATATGCCCAACCCAACCCTTGGAGGCCGCGAGGGCGGTGTCGAGTATGAAGCGGACTGCCACTGTAGTTTCTCCCAACCCTACCCCTACTCGATCGGACCCCACCTTGGCGTCGCCTACCAGATCAGTCCCAAGACTGTGTTCCGCGCCGGCGGCTCCATTGCTTATGGCGCACCTTCGGATAACGCCGGCTTCAATCTGATCTTCCAGGACGTCGTCAATGTGAATCCTGCAGGGTACGGATTGCCCGCCACCCTCTTGAAATATGGCGATCCTTACGGCGTGGGCAACGTTCTGGGCAATCCCGTGTTGACGTGGCCGAATTCCTTCCTCAACAACCAACTGGAACCCGCGCCCGCCGTTGGCGGCGCGATACCTCCCAGCTCGCCCTTTGTCTCGATTACGAATACCACCGGCCGGTTGCCGCGCATCTTCCAATGGAGCATTGGGTTTCAACAGCAGGTCATGAAAGATTTGGTCGTGGAGGCCGACTACGTCGGCAATCGAGGCGCGTGGTGGGTAGCGCCCGTGATGGCGGGCTACCCAAACTACAACACGCTTACCCCACAGGGACTGTTGTCGCAATGGGGACTCAATGTCGCCAACGAGAACGATCACCTTCTGCTGAATGATCCCGTGGAATCCATAGCAGTGCAGCAGCGGTTCCCCGGTGTGTTCCCCTTGACCACGCTGCCAAACGGGACAGTGGTTGCCAACAGCGTCTACCCAGGCTTCCCCGCTTCCGAACCGCTCAACCAGGCTCTGCGGCCGTGGCCGCAGTGGCAAGGGGTCCCTCCGTTTCTCGGGCCTCCAGATGGCGACACTTGGTATGACGGGCTTCAGGTCAAAGCCACCAAGCGCTTTTCGCACGGACTGAGCGGGCTGATTGCGTACGCGTGGCAGAAGGAACAAGACCTCGGCTTGAACTCGCAGACCTCCTACGTCACGCCGGAAGATCCGCTCATCAACGATGTGTTCAATCGCCAGCAGAACAAGCAGCTTTCCGCCTTCGATCTGCCCCAGACCATAACCTTCTCTTTCAGCTACACCACTCCCAAACTGCCTAAGGCCGACAGCACGGGAATGAAGGCGCTCTCCTGGCTGGTCCGCGATTGGACTTACTCAGGCGTGCTGCGCTATCAGAGCGGATTCCTGATCCCCGTGCCGGGATCCAACAACCAGTTGTTCAACGATCTGGGCCGCGGATTCTTCGGTCCCGGCGCCAACAATCCCGCGATTTGGGGCGGTGCCGATACCTTCTACAACCGCGTGCCGGGCCAGCCTTTGTTCCTGGTTAGTCCCAACTCCCACTTTGACCCCACCACGCAACTGGTGCTGAACCCGAACGCCTGGACCGACGCGCCGTTGGGGCAATTCGGCACCTCCGCGGGTTTCTACAATGACTTTCGCTGGCAGCGCCAGCCCGCGGAGAGCATGGCTTTCGGCCGCCTCTTCCCCATCGGCAAGGAAGGCCGTTATACCATCCAGATACGCGCCGAG
>JASHNT010000142.1 GCA_030041495.1 Bryobacteraceae bacterium
CAGGTCCAGCCGTTTTTGGGGTTTAGACACGGGCTGCTAGAGGTTCTTAGGGGTTGTCGAGTCAAATCGCCGGGCGCCCTCGTTTTTTCACCTACCGGCTATTTCTCGCTTGACATCTATCAGGACGTGCAGGAGATCGAGCCCGTAGGGTCCTGCGTGCGCCGGCCGCTGTTCCTGACTTTTCTAACGCCAAGCCCGACGGGTCAATCCGGGAATATCGAGTCGAGATGCGCGTCAACTATCGCCCCGGAGACCATCCAATCGTCTTCAATGTCTTTTCGTCGGGCAAAGCGCTGCGGCCGTGGCAAGCTTACGCGAGTTACCAGCTAACAGGCCTGTTCGTCCTTTACGGCATGTGCGCCGAAGGTTTCGTCGTCGATAAGGTCTTTGGAGCGCCCGAGGCCAAGCCGGCGCACTTTGACGAGTCACAGCCCGGTGATGTGGCGGCGTTTGATCCCGAGCATGCAGCAGCATCCGGGAAGTTCGACCTAGATCTGGGATACACGTGCGTTCGGCCCTCGGCGCAGCCGCTATTTCACTAATGGTGTCTCCCATACGCGAGTCAGGAGTCGCTTAAGCTGGGCGAAATCCCTGCTGCCGAGCTCCGCACTCCATTCGCGCTCGATCTCCAGCAGGATGTCGTAGATTTTTGCGAATGCGGCGTGGCCGCGTTTAGTGAAGCGGACCACGCGGCTGCGGCCCTCGTCCGCCGAGTCGCGACGAACGATGTAGCCGAGGCCTTCCAGACTGCCTAGAAGCTGGTTCATGGCCTGTTTGCTGATGCCGGCTCGTTCTGCCAAAGCAGTCGGGCGGGCGCCGTCCGGTCCTGGATACAGCATCACGGCGATATGGGGCAGGCGCAGCTCGTCGAAGCCTGCTGCGTTCAGACCCCGGATGATGCGGCGGTGAATCGCCTGAGCGGGAACGCGCAGCAGAGCGCCGATCAGCAGCTCGTCCGGCTCGCTAGGCGAAGTTTTTCGCGGCCTTGGTGATGCGGGCATTGACAAAGGTAGTAAATGCAGTTTACCATCTTTACATGCTAAACGTAGTTTACCGGAAGGAAAACCCATGACTGAGTCCGCGGTTAACGTTCGCGTCAATCCGTCCGATGAGATCATTCGCCTCGGACCGCTAGCCGTGCATTTCCTCCTCACCGCCGGCGATTCCGGCGGTAGCATCGCAGCTTTTGAGCTGATGGTTCCGGCTTCCGAGCGCCTGATGGCTCCGGCGCACAGCCATGACCATTACGAAGAGACCGCCTATGGCATCGAGGGTGTCCTGAGCTGGACGGTCGACAGAAAGCGATTCGACGTCGGGCCCGGTCAGGCTCTCTGCATTCCGCGCGGAGCGGTTCACCGCTTCGATAATCACGGGAGCCAGGACGCCAAGGCGCTGTGCGTGGTCACGCCGGCGGCCATCGGTCCGGAGTATTTCCGCGAGGCTGCGGCGGTTGCGCGCGAGTCTGCCGGCGGCCCGCCGGACAAGGCTCGGATGATGGAGATCATGCGGCGCCATGGCCTGACTCCGGCGGCTCCTCCTACGGCCTGACGAGGCGCGGAAGCGCTATTTCCGTGCCCGCAGGTGAGCGCGGATGTCCAGAGCTGGAAAAATCCACGCGGCGTGACGCTCATACCAGCGCAGCGAGCCGCGCGCGATCATGCGCCCCAGATTATCCAGCACGAAATTCCCGCCGAAGGTCAACTCCACCTTAACGATGTCGAACCGGCAAGCCGAGCCGGAGAACGTCGCGAAATCTTTGCCGGTGAAATATTCGAAGCTCTGCGCGGCCATGTGCCGCCTGTGAGTGGGGTCCACGTAGGAGTTGTGCGAGCTGAAATGCGGCGTGGTGATGAACACATCGGCTCCCTCGCGCGCCACGCGATAAACCTCCGCCATCGCGCGCATGGGATCCTCCACGTGCTCGATGATGTGAGACATGTGGATGCGATCAAATTGGGACGATTCGAGCGGCCATGGATACTGATCCAGATTCCAAATGTGCTCGGCTGCGGAATCGGGCGAAACGTCGATGCCGATCGCATCCGGCTCCGCCTTACGCTTGCCGCACCCTATATCCAATGTCATGTGAGCAATGTCATGCGAACTTCATTCGGGCGCGGCCTCCAGCGCCGTTACCATGCTCTCCGGGTGCATCGCGAGATCGGTACGGAAATCGACGCCCTCCCACCGTGCCACCACGGCCGTCGCCAGGCAGTTGCCCAGCAGGTTGACCGAAGTCCGGCACATATCCATCAACGTATCGACACCGAGAATCACCGCGATCCCTTCCACAGGCAGATGGAACGTGGCGAGGGTCCCGGCTAAAATCACCAGTGATGCACGAGGCACGCCCGCGACACCCTTGCTGGTCAGCATCAGCGTCAGCATCATCACCAACTGCGTGCCGAACGCCACGTGAATTCCCGCCGCCTGCGCCACGAACATCGAGGCCAGCGCCAAATACAGCGTTGATCCATCCAGGTTGAAGCTGTATCCCAGCGGCAACACGAAGGACACAATATGTTTCGGCACGCCAAACGCTTCCATGTTTTCGAGCGCCCGCGGCAAAGCGGCCTCGCTCGAGGCGGTCGAATACGCAATCAGGAACGGCTCCCTGACGTGAGCGATGAAGCGCCGCGCCGGAATCCGCGCGAGGGCCGTCACCACTCCCAGCACCACGAACACAAAGAACGCTTGCGCGCCGTACAAAGTCGCGACGAGCTTCGCCAGATTGGCCAACACCCTGATTCCCTTGTCGCCGACGGTCGCCGCCATCGCGCCGAACACGCCCACCGGAGCAAACAGCATCACGTAATTCGTGTACTGAAACATGACTTCGGAAAGCGATTCGCAAAAGCCCACCACGCTTGCGGCCTTCGACCCGACTGAGGCGCATGCGGCGCCGAACAGGAAGGAGAACACCACGATTTGCAACACTTCACCCTTGGCCATCGCGTCGATGATGCTGGTGGGGAAAGTGTGCTCGGCAATCTGGTCCAGGCTGGCGTTATTCTGGGTCACCCCCTGTTGCGTTGTGCCCTGCGCAAGCTGGACGCCCTCGCCCGGCCGCACCAGGTTCACTGCGCCCAAGCCGACAAAGAGGGCCACGGTAGTGACGATTTCAAAATACAGAATCGCCTTGCCGCCGATGCGGCCCATGGTTTTTACGCTGGCGGTTCCGGCAATGCCCGCCACCAGAGTCCCGAACAGCAGCGGAGCGATAATCGATTTGATCAGCCGCAAGAAAATTGTGCCCAACAATCCCAGCTTCACGCCGGCCGCGGGAAACGCCGCACCGAATGCAATCCCGGCTACCAGCGCAACCAGTATCCAGGCTGTAAGAGAAGGATGTTTCGTCTTTGCTTCAGTCGTCTTTGCGTCCATCACCTGCCACCCCATTTGAGTTTTTCCCGGAGCACGTCGAAAAATAACAGGCTTGGGGGGCGGACGAGGCTGATCGAATGCTCCGAGCGACGGCAGACGACACGGTCGCCCTTCTTCAAAAGTTCGCCTACTTGACCATCGATCGTCAAGTAGGTGGTATGATCGGCGCCGAGCACGGTAGTCTCGATCACGCTCTGGTCCGGCACGATTACGGGCCGATTGGTGAGCGTGTGCGGACAAATGGGCGTGATGGAGAGGGCGGATACGGAGGGAAAAACGATCGGCCCTCCGGCCGAAAGAGAATATGCGGTAGAGCCAGTGGGCGTGGCGATAATCAGTCCATCGGCCTTGTACACGCAGACAAAGCTGCCGTCCACGTGCACCTTCAAGTCGATCATGCGCGCAATCTCGGCCTTGGCGAGCACCATGTCATTGAGGCCGTCATAAGCCGCGACCGGCTTCCCATCGCGCCACAGCTCGGTCAGCAGCATCTGCCGGCGGTCCACGGTGAGATCGCCGCGCAGGGCTCGCTCCAGTTGCGGATACATCTCCTCCAGCTTGATCGCCGCCAAAAATCCCAGGCTGCCCAGGTTTACCGCGAAGATGGGAATGTCGCGCCCGCGCACCGCCCGTGCGGCCGAGAGCAGAGTGCCATCGCCGCCGAGCATAATCAACAACTCCGTGCCGTCGGGGACTTCATCGCGCGATAATGCCACTCCGGATTTGAGGTACCCCGCCGTTTCCTCGTCCAAGCGCGTCGCCACGCCGCGCTGATCCAGCCAGCGAATCAGCTCCGGCACGATGCGCGCCGCTTCCTCGCTGCGAGGTTTCGAGAGAATTCCGGCGGCGTTAATGGCGGGCATATAAAAGAAATTCGCGATTGCCTTCCGACCCTAAAATCGGACTTTCGATGATTGACGCGGTAAATCCAAGAGCCTCCACCGCTGACTTCACTTTCTCACAGGCCGCACGATGCAACTCCGGATCGCGAACGATGCCTCCTTTACCCACCTGCTCGCGCCCGGCCTCGAACTGGGGCTTGACGAGAATCACCATTTCACCATGTTTTACCAACAGAGGAACAATCGCCGGAACCAGTAGAGTCGTGGAGATAAAGCTGGCATCGCACACAGCCAGATCGAATTTCCCTGGAAAATCGGCCGGTTGCAAGTAGCGTGCGTTCACCCCTTCGCGCACGATTACGCGCTGATCGTTGCGCAGCTTCCAGTCAAGTTGCCCGTGGCCGACATCCACCGCGTAGACTCGGCCGGCGCCGCACTGCAGCAGACAGTCCGTGAATCCGCCCGTCGACGACCCAACGTCCAGGCAAACCCGGCCGCGGACGTCGATGCCGAAATGCTCCAGCGCGGCGGCGAGTTTGAAACCGCCGCGGCTGACGTACGGCATGGGAGCGGCCACTTCCACACGGCACTCCTCGGGAAACGCGTGGCCCGGTTTGTCGGATTTCTGGCCATCCACAGACACGCTGCCCGCCAGGATCAATGCCCGGGCCTTCTCGCGCGATTCGGCCAGCCCGCGCTCGACCAGCAATTGATCCAGCCTGGTCTTCATGTCCTACGCGTTGCGGTGCACGATCAAGTCCGCGAGTTGTTTCAACCGTTCCGCACGTTCGTCGAAACAGTTGAGCGCGATATGCGCGGCCAGCCGCTCATTTTCGGCCATTTCGCGCGACCTTTCCAGGCCGTACACCGCCGGGAAAGTGATTTTGTGCTGCTGCGCGTCTTTTCCCGCCGTTTTGCCCAGGGCCTCGGAGGATTGCTCCACGTCCAAAATGTCGTCGACGATCTGAAACGCGAGCCCGATGTGTTCGCCGTACTCCGTCAGAGCGTGCAACTGATACGTGGAGGCTCCCGCGTAAATCCCTCCCATACGCACGCTGGCGCGCAGCAGAGCTCCGGTTTTGGCGCGATGAATCGATTCGAGCAGATGTACGGTGGGGTGCTTGCCCTCGCCTTCGAGGTCATTCACTTGCCCGCCGATCATGCCGCCCACGGTTCCCGAAGCGGTCGCCAGTTCCGCTACAAGAGCGATGCGCCGCTCTGCATCTACACCTTCCAGTTTTGCCAATACCTCAAACGCGAGGGTCAGCAGGGCATCGCCGGCCAGAATCGCCATCGCGTCGCCGAAGACTTTGTGGCACGTGGGGCGGCCACGGCGCAAGTCGTCGTTGTCGAGAGCGGGAAGGTCGTCATGGATCAGCGAGTAGGTATGGATCAGCTCCAGCGAACAAGCTGCCGATTCGATGCCCACCGGAACGTCGCTCACCGCTTCGGCCGCACCGATTGCCAGCAACGGACGGATTCTCTTGCCGCCGGCGAAAAGGCTGTAGCGCATCGCTTTGTGGATGGTAGCGGGATCGGTGGATTCGGCCGAAACCCAGCGGTCCAGCGCAGTCTCCACGCGCTTCTGTTGATGAGCGATGTACTCGGTGATGTTCATGCGCGGCCGGTCACTTGGCGTTTGTCACTTGGGCAGTTTTCACTTGTCGGCGCGGAACGGCTGGGGCTGCATTTCGCCGGCGCGGCGGGTCAGGATCTCGATCCGCGTCTCGGCCTCTTCCAACTGCTTGCGGCACGCCTCGCTCAGCTTCATGCCGCGCTCGAACAGTTCAAGCGCACGCTCCAGTGGCAAGTCTCCGCCTTCCATCTCCTTGACCACAGCTTCCAACTGCTGCAACCCAGCCTCGAAGCTGAACTGTGGCGTTTCTTCCGGCATCGTTTCATTATAGTGGGGCGCGCGTCAGGAACTCGATTTAAGACGTTGTCAGCCGCTTTCGAATCCGCTGCAGTTCGCGCCGCCGTGCTGCGTCTGATTTTGGGTAACCCAGCTTCAGCGCCTTGAGCCGGCTTAGTATGATCTCGGAAACAATCAACCGTGCATTCGGCTTGTCATCCGCGGGAACCACGTACCAGGGAGCGTGGTGTGTGCTGGTGGCCTCGAGGCAAGCCTCATAGGCGTCCATGTATTGCTTCCAGTATTTCCGCTCCTCAATATCCGCCATGGCGATCTTCCAGTTCTTGTCCGGATCGTCGATGCGCGCCAGCAAACGCTTGCGTTGCTCCTCATTGGAGATATGTAGAAAGAATTTGACGATGTGCGTGCCGCTGCGATAAAGGTGGCGCTCCAGGCCCAGGATCGACTGATAACGATGATCCCAGATATCGGCATCCTCGATGCCTTCGCGGGGGATCTGTTCGCTCTCCAATATCTCCCGATGCACCCGGACGATCAAAACCTCCTCATAGTAAGAGCGATTGAAAATGCCGATTCGCCCGCGCTCCGGCAGGTGTCGCGTGGCGGACCACAGGAAATCATGTTCCAGCTCCTCCGGCCCGGGATGCTTAAAGCTGTAGACCTGGCAGCCTTGCGGGTTTACGCCGGACATGACATGGCTGATCATGCTGTCCTTGCCGGCCGCGTCCATGGCCTGGAAGATGACCAGAAGCGCGTACCGGTTCACCGCGTAGAGCAGACTTTGGAGCGAACTGAGCCGCCGGATGTGCTCCTGCAGCAGAGACTGATATTCTTCCTTTGATTGATACGCGGGCCGCACTCGTGTAGGCCATTTTCGAAGGTCAACCGCGCGCCCGGGCTGGATGACAAAATCGTGAGGATCGATGCTCGCCATGGCCGATGAGACAGTCTCATGGTAGCGCGGTGGCGCGTTCGCGGCCAAAAAACCCTCCAGACCGGATCCTTCTGTCCGCTTAGGACTAAAGTTGTACGGATCTTCCGCCGAACATTAAGGTGTTCACCTTTAAGTGATTCATCCGAGAGGGCTGGATAAAATGTTGAAATTCAAGGAAAGTTTACTCGCTCACAAACTGCTGGACGGTCTGCAGGGAATCGAGATTGGCGGCTCCGCCCACAATCCCTTCGGCCTGAAGACCCGCAACGTCGATTTCACCAACCGCATGGACACGGTCTTCAAGCAGGCGGAGCGCGACATGTGCGGGGACGCCCTTCCCGTCGACATCGTCGCCCCCGGCGACAACCTGCCGCTCGAAGATTCCAGCGTGGACTTCGTCATCAGCTCTCACGTGATCGAGCATTTCCCCGATCCCATCAAGGCCCTCAAGGAATGGCACCGCGTGGTCCGGCCCGGCGGATTCATTTTCGTCGTCGCGCCCAATAAGAACCGCATCTTCGACAAAGATCGCAACCGCACCACGCTCGCCGAACTGATTGAGCGCCACGCCACCGGAAAGTGCCCCTACAATCCGGACGCCGAGCATTGCTCTTTCTGGATCACGGAGGACTTCGTCGAACTGGTCAATTGGCTGAAGTGGCCCATCGTGGCCGTGCAAGACGTGGACGACAAGGTCGGCAACGGATTCACCGTGGTGATCCAGGTCGAGAAAGGCCTTAAGGCACAGCCGGTTCCCGAGCGGCGAGTGCTTCAGATCGGCGGCAAAGCTCCCATCCCGCAGCCTCCCGGATTCAACCGTGTCGAACCGCTCCAGGCCGCCAGCCAGCCTGCGAAGGCGCAGCCCAGCAGCGCGCCGGCGAGTTCCCAGAGAAACGCCTCGGTCCCAGGCCCCCGCAGCAATCGCCGCATGTCCATGACATTTCTTATGGGACCCACAGGACCCGCCCGCACCGCCGGCGTCGCGACGGTGCTCCAATATGTCCGGCGCTTCCAGGAGCGCGGTCACGACGTCTCCATCACCACCTGGCCGAAATTCCTGTGGCAAGCTGCCGAACCATTCCCGAATCTGGGCTTCCACCTCCCGATTCACTTTATTCCAAACTCTTCACGCGAGTCGCTTCCCTTCGATCTGCTGAACCAATCGCCCCGCGATTTCACCGGAGAGCTCCAATTTCTCTACACCTACCTGAACCTGTTGACGCCCGCGATCCCCGACGCCGATCTCATCATCGCCACCAACTGGGATACGGTGATTCCCGCCTGGCAGTGCGGCAAGGGCAAGCCGGTTCACTTCCTGCAGCACTACGACGAAGTGAGCTTCACTCTGGATGGGAATCCGGCCGCGGGACTCCAGGGCAACCCTCTGGTCAAGCTTCTCTGCCGCAGCGTTTTCCAGATGCCGGTTTACCGCATCGCGAACTCCACCTGGCTCTCGGGCGAGCTTCGCCGCCGCTTCCAGGAGGTGGTTCCTTCCATCACGCCCGGCGTCGACACGCAGGTTTTCCATCCGCGCCCGAAGCGCAGCGCGAAGGACGGAATTATCCGAATCGTCACCTACTCGCGGCCCGAAAAATGGCGCGGCTTTCCGGATGCAGTCGCAGCCATGCAGTCTGTCTTCCGCCGCCACAACGGCAAGGTGGAATGGCACGTGTTCGGATCTCAGCACCCGGAAGTCGGACCTGAGAATCCTTACGCACCGTACACCTTCCACGGCAGGCTCGGCCATGAGGAATTGGGCAAGCTATACGCTGAAAGCGACATTCTTCTCTTCCCGCAATGGTGCTCCAGCTTCCCGTTGCCTCCGATTGAAGCCATGGCCTGCGGCACTGCCGTGATCACGACGCCGGCCGGGACGGAAAGTTACGCCATCGACGGCCACACCGCCATTTTGGCTCGCCCGCGCGTGGTCCGCGACTTCGTCCTCGCTCTTGACGGATTAATCGCCCGAGGCGACTTGCGCGATCGCCTCGCCCGCAACGGCCGCGCCATCGCCGAGAGTTACCCCTGGGACGAAGCCATCAAGGGCCGCGAGGAACTCCTGTGGCGGATCCATTCCAACCAGCTCCCGCACAACCTCTGGCAGGGCCTTGAATCCGGATTGGCCGACGGCTACGGAGTGCCCTTCGAGCGGCTCACGCCCGAAGTCAAATTCGAAGACGGCGAGCTGGTCTACGGCACCGACGGTAAGCATTATCTGGTCGAATCCGGGCGCCTTCGCCGCGTTGCCAATCCCGAAAACATCGGACTCGATGCGAAGCGCGCCCGCCCGCTCGATTCCCTGACGCTCTTGAGGAATGCCGTGGGATCGGAGGTCACCTCTCCCGCAAACCTCTTCAGCTCCCCAGCGGTTGCCTAGGCCGGTCGGGAAACAAGAATGCTAGCTCCGAATCAAGCAGCTGAGAATTATCACCGCTGGTATTACAATTCCCGCGTCTGGACCACCACCAGCTACTTGGGAGTTCCGATCCTCAAGTGGATCGGCGATTTGTGGAACTATCAAGAAATCATTCAGGGGCTCAAGCCCAGCCTGGTCGTGGAGTTCGGAGCCTGGGAGGGAGGCAGCGCTCTCTATCTCGCCGACATGCTCTGCCGCGTCAATCCTGCCGCGAAGGTTCTGTCGATCGACATCGATCTGAACCGGATTCATGCCCGCGCCAAGGCCCACCCCGCAATCGAGTGGCTCCAGGCAAGTACCGCCGACCCGGCCGTTGCCCTCCATATCAAATCCCTGCGCGCGGCCACACCGGGCCCGGTCTTCTTTATCGTCGATAGCGATCATTCCAAGACGCACGTCCTGGCCGAGTTGGAAAACCTTCGTTCCGTCACGCAGCCGGGCGACTACGTGGTTGTCGAAGATGGCAACCTCAACGGCCACCCTGTGCTGCCGGAATGGGGCGAAGGCCCTTTTGAGGCGCTTGCGGAGTATTTTCGCCGCTACCCCGCCGACTACATCCATGATTCTCAGCGGGAATCCAAATTCGGATTCAGCTTCGCCCCCGGTGGTTTCCTAATTCGCCACGGCTGACCGGGCCAAAGAGCGCGGCGCGGCAAAAGCAGTTCCGCAAGCCGGAACCACTTCAGTGAAACCTCAGGTCCCTGCTCCCGCGTCTTCATGAGAAAATAGGTCGAGGTCCCCGCATGCTGAAGAAATTCCGATTTTCCGGCCTCTTCTTGGCTTTTTTTCTAGCGTTCGTTTCCACGGCGCTGCTCGCGCAACGGTCCATCACGGTCGACGAACTGGTTACGTTCATCAAGTCTCAGATCAAGGCCAAGGGCGATGATCGCCAGACTGCGGACTTCCTGAAGAGGATCCGGCTCACGCAGAAGCTGGACCAGCGTACAGTGGAAGACCTGCAGGGGCAAGGCGCCGGTCCGCGGACAGTGGCGGCTCTGAAGACGCTGGCCGAGGAATCGGCCAACTTGCCGGCTCCTCCGCCTCCGCCAAAAGCCTTGCCTCCGAAGCCTCCGCCGAGCGCGGAAGAACAGGCCAAGATCATGGGCGAGATGCGCGACTATGCGATGAACTACACGATGAGTCTACCCAACTACATCTGCGTGCAAACGACGCATCGCAAGCAGGACCCTATCGAAGCTCTGCACCGCGAGGGCTACATCGCCAACGGCGATACCATTCAGGAATTGCTTACCTACTACGATCACAAGGAAAGCTACACGGTGAAAATGTACAACGGGAAGTCAGTCGCCAATGGCGATCACTTGCAGTTTGGCGGCGTGACTTCTTCAGGCGAATTCGGCACTATGATGCACGACATCTTCGATCCCGATAGCGGGACGGAATTCGCCTGGGACAATTGGCACAAACTCCGCGGAGACCTGATGTATGGTTTCGCCTACCACGTCGACAAAGAGCACGGCTATAGCCTACTGGATGTCGAGACCAAGGCAGAGTACACATCCGCGTACAAGGGCGTGGTGTATTGGGACCCTTCGACCAACGCCATAATGCGGATCACTAAGGAAACCGTTGGGATTCCTTCGACTTTTCCGATTCGCGACGTACAGATTACGCTGGACTACGATTTGACTAAGGTCGGCGACGGAATGTACATCCTGCCGCTGCACTATCAGATCGATTCCACAGCGGACAAATTCACCGGCACCAACGAAGCCGACTTCCGCCTATATCGGAAGTACGGCGCGGAAGCGACCATCACCTTCGGCGATACTGCTCCCGTCCCGGCCGACAAGCTCAAGGACGAGCCGCAGAAGTAGCGCCGAATCCGCCGCCGCCCGGCGTTTCGATGCGCAACAAATCGCCCGCGCGGACCTGCTCGCGAGTCTTACCCGGCAGCTTGATCCGCCGCGCGCCCCGCACCAGCGTATTTCGCCCCGGCTTGCCGGTCCCACCCCCGGCGAGTCCCCAGGGCCCGCGCTGCCGCCGGTCCGAAAGAAGAGTGACCTCGGCTGGGACCAAGAAGCACAGGTCCCGCACGATTCCGTCACCGCCTCGGTTCGAGCCCGCGCCGCCTGACCCGCGCCGGATGCTGTAGCGTGCCACGCGCACCGGGAATTGATGCTCGAACGCTTCAATGGGCGTGTTCAGAGTGTTAGTCATGTGCGCCTGTATGGCGCTATGGCCAGGGCCTTGCGCGGAAGCGCCCATCCCTCCGGCGATGGTCTCGTAGTAGGCAAAGGGCGCGCGGCGAATGGGGTCGAACCCTCCGAAGCTGAGATTGTTCATGGTGCCGCTGGAAGCCGCCGGCATCAACTCAGGCGCGGCTTGCGCCAGCGCGCCCAGAACTACGTCCGTGACGCGCTGCGATGTCTCGACGTTCCCCGCGGCCATCGCCGCTGGAGCGAGTGCGTTCACCACCGTACGCTCTGGCGCGATCAATCGAATCGGACGCAAGATGCCGGCCGTGAAAGGAACGTCCTCTTGAATCAGGCACCGGAACGCGTACATCACCGCGGCTAGCGTGACAGCGTAGTTGGCGTTCACCGGCCCAGCGGCTTGCCCGTCAGATTTCGAAAAATCCACCGTCGCCGAGCCGCCCTCGATGGTCAGCCTGACCCGGATCCACAAGGGATCGGAGCCGATTCCGTCGTTATCGAGACAGTCTTCGGAGGCATAAGCTCCCGAAGGGAGCCTCCCGATGGCCACGCGCATCATCCGCTCGCTATAGTCCTGGAGTGCGCGCATGTTCGCTTGAACCTTCGCCAAGCCGTACTTCGCCACCAGCGCGGTCAAGCGCTCCGCCCCGCGGGCAAGCGATGCAAGCTGTGCGCGAAGATCGCCCTCACGCTCCACTGGCGTGCGCACGTTAGCCAGCACCAAGCCCAGCATTTCGCGGTCAAGCTTTCCGGCACGAACCAGATGCACTGGAGGAATGCGAATCCCCTCCTGGTAAATCTCATGAGCCAGCGGCATGGAGCCCGGACTCATTCCTCCCACATCGGAATGATGCGCACGATTCGCCAAGTAAAACGCCGCGCGCTTCAAGCCGGGCACGAACACCGGCGCGACCGCGGTGATGTCGGGCAGATGAGTCCCGCCGCGAAACGGATCGTTGAGCAGAGCGACGTCGCAGGGACCCAACTCCAACGCTGCTCGGGCGGCGCGCACCGACAAAGGCATCGCGCCCAGGTGCACCGGCATGTGGTCGCCCATGGCGACGGTTTCGCCCTGCGCGTCGTAGACGGCGCAGGAATAATCGCGGCGCTCTTTGATATTGACCGAATAGGAGCTGCGGCGGAGCACCACACCCATCTCCTCGGCGATCGAAACCAGAAAGTGACGGAACAGTTCCAGCTCGATCGGGTCCCGCGCGGTCACTTGCACTCCCCCGCAAGGATCGGGAAGCGCGCAAGCGTCTCCCACGCAGCCGCCGTACGGCGCTGGACCTCGTAGGAATCCTTATCAGCGATGGCGCGCCAATCTGCTTGCGGCTGCGCTTCCGCCAGGCGGGTGCCCTCCGTGCGCGTGGATTTGAGTGTCCAGGTCTCTCCGCCATCGGAAGTCGAATACAGCTCATATTTCGCGGTGGCTCCCTGCGAGCGATCCATGACAAGTTGGCCGCGATTCGCCGAATCGAACCAGAACTGTTGAATCGATCCGAATTCTGGATCGCCGGGAAAAGCGGTGCGATGCCAGGTCTCGCCTCCATCCACGGTCGAAAGAAGAAACGGAGCACGCGGCAGAGGATCCAGCAGGTTGCCGGCGATCCAACCGTGCTGCGCGTCGGAAAATTGGATTTGCTGGAGCGTTGCGGAGCGAATGCGTTTGGCCGGCTCGCTCCAGGTTCTTCCGCCATCCGTGCTCGCCAGCAAGACTCCGGCAACCGTCGTATCAACCGTATGCAAATCGCCGGTCACGAAAATGCTCGCGCCGAGACCGTCCACCGAAGTCAACTCAAGATAGACCGGACAAGGGCTGTCTTCCGCACAATCCAGGCCGAGCGTGCTGATGTCTTCCGGCGAGCAAACATTTGCAATTTTTTCCAGCTCCGGACCCGCTGGATGCGGCGGCTGCGCGCGCAACACCGAAACGGCAAGGATGGGCATGAGCAGGGTCCGCACGGCGTGATTCCATTCTATCCGTATTGCATCGGGATACAATGAAAGCGTGGCTTGGCCGCTTGTCCCGACGCCGTTCGACCAGATTGGCCGGCGGCGATTCTCATTCTATCCGGCGATTGTGGGGATCGAGCACAATGAGTGGTCTCTGCGCCGCCTCACCTCGAGCGAAGTCCAGGTGGCCAATACTAAAACATTGGAAGAGATCTGGATTCCACGCCGCTTCTTGGGCGAGGTATCGGCGATCGAAGATCCGTTCCTCATCGTTGGATTGGTGAAGGAGCTGGAGTATCAGGCGGG
This sequence comes from Bryobacteraceae bacterium, assembly GCA_030041495.1. Lineage (GTDB taxonomy): Bacteria > Acidobacteriota > Terriglobia > Bryobacterales > Bryobacteraceae > Palsa-187. Next base: position 13,889 of record JASHNT010000142.1, read on the forward strand.
CGCAGTGCTGCCGCATCGCCGGCGGGTGATCCAGATGCCGCGCGCCGTGAATGGCGCGGGGCCCCTCCCGGAGCGCCACGCCCCGGATGCGCGTCCCGCATCGGTGATCGGAATTCGCGTCGAAACCGGCCCCAGCTCGCGAGCCGGCAAACGGCTGTTGACCTGGCTGGTGGCGGGAATCCTGGCGTGCATTGCCGCCGCGGAGACTCTGATAGTTTTTGGCGGGCATCGCGCCGCAGCGTCGCGGCGGCCCATGTTCGCTCCGCGCGATTCACCGTTCCGCGATCGCCGCGTCTCTCTGGCCCCGGGCGTCGTCGACTCGCAACAGCACCAGCAATCCGGCAAGGAAAACCGCGATCAACAATAGAATCGCCACGCGTTGGGTCCGGTGAGCTGCAAGCGCGAGCCCAACCAGATCGCACTGCTCCAACTGGCGCCCTTAGCGTTCGAGACTCTCCAAGCGATCCAGCATGCGGATCAGGCGCGGTGCGGCGTCACGCCGGCCTCCGAAGCGAAGCTCGTTGTAGGCGGTGGTGAGATCGTCCACCAGAACGGCCAGCTCGGATGCCGGTAAAACGCGGGCGAACTCGGAAGGCGTAAGCCAACCGGGTTTCTGGAATCCGCGCCGCGCAAGCACGGTGAGCATGCGGTGGTACAGCAGCGTTGCATCGGAAGCTTCGCCTTCGCCGCGGCGGAATCGATTCACGCGGCGGCGATTGCTCCACCAGTGGGCCAAATCCTGGCCGAAGAAAAGCCACAGCAGACCCAGCCCGGCGCCAGTCATCGCGACGATAATTGCGGCGCGAAGCAGGCCCTGATGGCGGTCCCACCAGGCTCCCGGGTCGAGATCCGGGATGAGTTGCAACTGGTGCATGCGGTTGGCGAGCACGGCCTGATGTTGCAGGTCGTAGCGAAGAATCCAATCCTGCCAAAACTGATTGGCGGCGTCGTAGAGCAGGCTAAGGCGCGCCAGCACGCCCTGCGATTCGGGCTCAGACGCTGGCGGAGTGGGATCGAACACCGTCCAGCCGCCGTCTTGCAGCCACGCTTCCACCCAACTGTGCGCATCGGAGGCGCGCACCACCTGCCAGCCGGTGAGAGGATTGAATACGCCGCTCTGGAATCCGGTCACCACGCGCGAAGGGATGCCGAGGGTCCGCAGCATCACCGCCATCGCGGAAGCGAAATACTCGCAGTGCCCTTTCTTGCGGACGAACAAAAAATTGGCCAGCGGATCGGCGACCACCTTGGAAGGAAGCTGTAATGTGTAGCCGTAATCGTGGCGCAAGCGCTTCTCAAGCGCGCGTGCTTTGTCTTCGTCGGAGACCGCATCGCCGGCCATGTTGCGCGCCAGTTCCGGAATGCGCGGATCGAGCGAGCCCGGCAGTTGCAGAGCGGCCTCGCGTTCCCGCGGTGTCAAGGCGCCGGGCGCAAGAATGGCGGGCGCGTCTTCGTCCTCGATGAAACTGAACGCACGATACACCAGGTCGCCGGGCGCATTGCGGACATGGAACGCGCCGCCGGAGGAGCGGTAAATGGGCCCCGCATTGATCTTGATGGTTTCCGGAATACCGGCGAAAAATAGCGTATCCGAGGCGATTTCATCCAGCCGGACCTGATAACCGATTTCGCGCCCCGGCCTGGTCTCGACGGCCTTTCCGAGAATCAGCAAGCCTTGATCGACCCGCAGGGGCGGATCGTAGGCCACGCGCGGATTCGTCCATGTGAAGCCGTTGAAGTGAGTGAGCGAACCGCCGCGCCAGCGCACTCCTCCCAGGCTTTCGCCCTGATCGGCGCGAGCGTGCAGCACCACGCGGTTGCTCTGTTGAATCCGGCCGATTTCTCCCAGCGACACTTTTTCCGCGAATCCAGGCAGATATTGCCCTTCGGGCGCGAAGCGGCTCAACGCGCCGCGCGCGGCGCGCGGCAGCACGAAGAACATGCCTGCGGTCATGATCAGAATCGCGCCACACAGCACGAAGGAAGTCACGCCCAGGCGGCGTCCGAACCCGCGCAACCCTCCGCGCGCGACTGTTTCGGGGAGCGCGGCGGATTGGCGGACCTCGCCGCTGGCG
>JASHNT010000010.1 GCA_030041495.1 Bryobacteraceae bacterium
AGCGTCAGGAAGACGAAAAATTCGAGATTGACCGCGAGCATTGCCGCCGCCACCAGTTCCAGCACCGCGATCAGCTTGAGATACGTGTAGTCGCGCGGAGAGTGCGCCGTGACCACTTTCAGCGCCGTCAGGATTGCCGCCAGATGCAGGCTGGCGATCGAAATCGAACCGGAGATGAACCAGAAGTCCAGCGGAAAAAAGCACACGCCCGCCAGGATGCAGGCAGCCATGGCATGCGTGCTTCCGGCGACGTTCGCAAATTCGTACAGCCTCGCGCCGGAGACCTTGGCGGCGCGCACGGCCAGCGCCGCCAGCAGAGCCAGTTGGCTGATCCAGTCCAGATGCTCCGACCCGGCCAGCGCCAGAAAGCCGCACGCCAGCATGCCCAGCAGCGAAAACTGGAAGAAACGCTCGATGTGGGACGGTCGTGACGCCGCGATCACAACTCCATTGTATGATTGTGCGCCGCGCGCAAACCGCTGTTAGACCACCGGCTCCATGCCGAAGCGCCGCAGCAGCAGGAACTCCGAAAGATTGTCGGTAGTGAGCAGGCCCGTCAGTTTCGAGCCGTCCATCACCAGCGCGCAGCGGCCTGCCTGGGCCATCAGAGGTAACACCTCGGACAGGTCCATTCCCGGCTCGAGTTGCAGGAAGTCGCGATCCATGACGCCGGCCACGTAGGCGTCGGGACCCTCGGAAGCCAGAGCTTTCAGCAAGAGGTTGCGCCCCAGCAATCCGACCACTTGATCGCCGTGCAACACCGGGAAATCCTGCTGCGAGGTGGACAGCAGAAGATTGGCGGCGTCACGCACCGTGTCGCCGTGGCCCAGCGTATGGAATTCCGTGATCATTGCGGCACGAACTGGAATGCCGTGAGTCAACGTGCGGCCCAGCGCCGCCGCTCCCTCCTGAGCCGCACCTAGATAGATGAAGAACGCGAAGAACACCAGCAGGAAATTCTGCGCGAACAATCCGTACAGTCCCATGCTGATGGCGAGCATTCGTCCCATCCAGGCGGCGATGCGTGTCGCTTCTTCCTCCGGGCGGACGTAGCCCAGAATCGCGCGCAGCGCGCGGCCCCCATCCATGGGAAACGCAGGCAAAAGGTTGAACAGGGCCAGCAGTAAGTTCCCGCCCGCCAGCAGCGGCAAAGCGCCCAACTCCGTGGGATGCAGGAGATCCGAAAGACTGCGGGGCATCGGCTGCTGCGAGGAGTACAAATAACCCAGCAGACCGGCTGCGATCATCAGATTCATGAACGGTCCCGCCAGAGAAACCACCAACTCTTCGGTCGGATGCAATGCCCGCTCCATTCGCGAGAGCCCGCCAATGGGGAACATTACGATTTCCTTGGTTCGGACGCCGAACCGCGAGGCCACTAGCGCATGGGCCATCTCATGCAACAGCACGCTGGCGAACAATCCCAGCAAGAATAATGCGTAGTTGCCTCCGGATTGGTGGCTGCCGAAAACTGTCACCAGCAGGAAGATCAGCAGAAGCAGGAACGTGAAGTGCAAACGTACGGGTACTCCCAGAAGGCGAAAGCCCTTCACGGTACCAGAGGTACGGCGATCATGCAGCGCGGTTACACCATCCACAGTTCAACAATATCAAAAGATACCTGGAATTACGTCTAAGAGAGATGACGTAGTACGACTGAGAAAAGAGCTTAAAGCGGGAAGCGGTGGGGCAGCGGACCTTGGCTGTTGTGGCTGGGAAGAGGGCCACTTCCTTCGCCAATATTGCTGCGCTGAGGCACTCCGGCGAAGTTGATTTCGTTCTCGGTAAAGTCGACGTTGCGGTCCAGCACCATCTCGACCGTCGTCCCTTTGGCGAGCACCGCATCCGGGCCGCGCGTGAACAGGACCGTGGCCAGACCAGCGGCAGCACCCGCCGCAGCGCCGATCCCGGCTCCCATTCCGGTCGCACCTGCCGCGCTGCCGGCTAGAGCGCCGATGCTCGCGCCCGCCACCGTGGTCTCGACTACCGTACCGGCGTCTTTACCCTTGGTCCCCTCGCTCTTGATCGAGCCCTCATTGCGATCCAGTTCCTCGCTGGCGCGCCCATCCAGACCGGAAACACGCGCGCGGAAATCGCGGGTGACTCCGTTGGGCAACGTGAGCGTGTCAAACCGCAGATAGAATTGGCCGCGCCCCTTGAGCTTGCCGGGACGCTGCACCTTGGTGATGGTCCCGGAGACGTAGCTGCCGGGAGGAATCACGATGCGCCCGTCCACCAGGATGGGGAAAACCGTTTCCAGATACACGCTATCTCCGGGAGCCGCGTTCTTGGTGCTGACGCTGTTGATCATGCTCAGCGGAATGCGCGTGTTCATCTGGACTTCGAATACCTTAGGACCTGGCTTCGGATCAGCCGGCCGCGAAGCAAGGGCTGGCGCGCTATCGGGGGTTGAAGCCGCGGCGGGCGTTGAAGCAGCAGCCGGCGCGGCGGCCGGCGCGTCCGGGGTTTGCTGCGCCGGACCATCCGGGGCTTGCTGTGCCACAGCAAAGGCAGCCGCAAACAGCGAAATCGAAAGTGCGGGCCGAAGCATCGAAAATCCCCCTTATTGTCCAGTGTAACCTACAAATCGTTTTTAACCTATCACATCGTTTGTGACTACAAACTCATGGACGGGGCTCATGAATTCCGGTTACTGAACTGCCGCTTGTTGAACGGGAAGATATCGCTGAGCCGGGCTCAAATTCGACCCGAAGCCGATGCGGATCTCGGGATTGGGTGGGCAATCGGCCGGCAATTGCAAATTGATCTGAAACAGGCCGGCGAATCCCGGCGCGTCTCCGGCATATTGAATAAGGCTGCTGTCGACCGGGACCCCATTCAGTTCCACGACGAAGTCGGTCAGGTCGGCCAGTGGCCAAGCCGCGTCGGGCAGTGTTCCGCAGATCACCTCGGGCGAGGTTACCCCCAGACCGGTCGCGTACAGAACCACCACCTCACCGGGCTGTGCGGGCGAACTTGGTGTGACCAGCGGCCCGTTGCCGTGCGTGGCGATGACGTTCGAGGCGTCCAGTTGAAACAGCGACGGCGCGGCCGCGGAAAGCGTGATCTGGATCGGCGGCCCGTAAATCGCCCGGTTGTTCAACTGCACCGTGACCGGGCCAGGATCCAGGATTTCAGGAATCAGCAGGTTCACCTGAGTCGGGGACGCGTAGTAAATATACCCAGGGATGTTGTTGAGCAACACCTCCACTTCGGTTCCGGGAAGGGCCCAGGGAAGCATCCCCGCCCCGATGTCCGCGGGTCCGAGAGAGCCCGTCACGTAGGAAAGATTAGTGCCGTAGATGGTCAGGAAAGAGTTCGGGGCATAATAGCCGGCGACGTTCGCCGCCGAGTTAGCGATGCTCGCGGCGGTGTAACAGGGTTGATTGGGGACACATCCTGTATCGTCGAAGTGCGTAGTGTCGCCCGCTAGCAGGGTTCCCGAGAACACCAAAGCAAGAAACGAAACACGTAGCAACATGTCCAATGCAAACGGTGCGCCACAGTGGCAAATTTTCTCAGGCAAGGTGAAACAGCTTTTAGCCTCTGTCGGATACATTTATCCGTAGAAGAGTCTACAAAGGTCCATATTCCGCCGCCGCCCTTGCATACAACTCTTTTATAATCAATATTAAGCTGGGGATTGCGCGGTGGCCTCTGACGTGCTGCAAACGACGCCGGTGAAGTGTTGCTGTAATATAGGGCGGCGTGTCCGTGCTGTGGTAACGAGCCGGGAATGAAGGAACTCAAGCAACAACTCGTAAGCGCACTGCTGGTGATTCTGGCACTGGCGGCGGTGATTGCCGCGGCCGTGAATTTCCAACAGCAGAGTAAGTTCCATCTGCCGGACGACGGTATCACATGGCTGGACCACGCCTCCGGTGAGCGGCAGCAGGTGGTCGCTGCCTACGTCGCGCCGGGGAGCCCCGGAGAAAAAGCCGGCATCCACAAGGACGACGTTCTGGTTTCGATCAACGGCGTGCCGGTCGAGAGCTCCACTCAAGCGACCGCGATCCTGGCGCGCCTGGGGACCTATCGCCGCGCTGAGTATCAGATTTTGCACGGCGGCATTGAGGTTCCCGCCAACGTCATGATTGGCGAAGCGGAGCGCGATTTCCGCTCGCTGTATTATCAGTACGCGGTCGGCGCGCTGTATCTGGCCATCGGCTTGTTCGTGTATTTCCGGCGCGGAAACGCTCCGCGAGCCTGGCACTTCTTCCTGCTCTGCCTGTCAAGTTTCGTCTTGTTCGCGTTCCACTATTCAGGCAAGCTGAATCCGTTTGACAAGTGCATTTACTACGGCAACGTCCTGGCGGGTATCGCAGCGCCCACGCTTTTTCTGCACTTCTGCTTTATTTTCCCGGAGCCGCAGCGCTGGATTCGCCGCAAATTCGCGGCAGCGGTGCTGTACCTGCCGGGGCTGGCTCTCGCGCTCGCCTACTTGGCCGTGGCTGTGGGATGGGTCCGCGTCACCGAGCCTTTGCTAGAAGTCCGCTGGCTGCTGGACCGCACCTGGATGGCGTTTCTGTGCGCGATGTATCTGGCGGGCGGCGTAGTGCTGGCGATCGAGAGGCGCTGTGCCGACGATCCCATCGTGCGTAGCCAGTTGACCTGGCTGCGTAACGGGGCCATCCTCGGCGTGGTTCCGTTCGCGCTGTTTTACGGAATCCCCTACGCCGCCGGAGCGCAGCCGAGTCCGCTGATGAATATGGCGGTGCTGCCCTTGATGCTGGTCCCTGTCACTTGGGCCTATGCGATCTTGCGTTACCGTCTGATGGACGTCGAAATCATCTTCCAGGAAGGCTACGTGTACACCCTGGCCACGCTGGGCGTGCTAGGGATCTTCTACGGCCTGGTCTTTTCCGTCAATTCCGCGCACGACCTCACCGGGCCGGAAATGGTGGTGATCATCCTGGTCGCCGCGTTCATCTTCCAACCCATGCGCCGCTGGATTCAGGACCAGCTCGACCGCCACTACTTCTACAAGGACCGCTACGACTACCGCCGCACTCTGATCGAGTTCGCGCGCGAGCTCGGCGCCACCACCGACCTGGATTCGATGCTTGAAAGCGTCGCGGACCGTCTCACGCGCACGCTGGGAGTGAAGCACGTCGCTGTTTTCGTTTGGGACGATGCGGAAGAGTCGTTCCAATTGGCCATCGCCGCCAACCGTGGCGGGCGGCAGATGGAAAACGTCCCTTACGGCCTGGATCTCTCTTTCCTCAGCCCCCAGCCCTCCAAACCGTACCTGTTCTTCGAGCGCACGCGCACCCTGCTCGACGTCATCTCCCACGAATGGCCAGCCGGCGTGCGCCGCTCCATCGCGGAATTGGAGCTGACCTACTACCTTCCCTGCACCGCGCGCGGGCGCACCAATGCCTACCTCGGCGTGAGCCGCACCGAATCCGGCGATTTTCTCTCGAGCGAAGATGTGGAGCTTCTGGTGACCCTTTCGGGTTACGTCGGCATCGCCATCGAAAACGCCCAGCTCTACACTCGCCTCGCCCGCAAAGCCGACGAATACGAACGCCTGAAGGAATACTCGGAGAATATCGTCGAATCGATCAACGTCGGCATCCTGGCCACCGACCTAGAAGACCACGTGGAAAGCTGGAACTCGCGCATCGAGCAGTTGACCGGCATCTCGCGTTCGCAAGCCATCGGCCGGCCATTGCGGGAATTGCTGCCTTCCGATCTCTGCGATCAGATCGAGCTCCGCGCGGGCGAATCCGGCGTGCACAGCCTCCACAAATTCGTTCTGCGCGAGCGCCCGCCGTCCGCGAGCGAAGTCACGCTAAATATCGCCATCGCTCCGCTGTTCGCCCGCGATGCCCAGCGCATCGGCCGCCTGGTGATCTTCGACGACATCACCGATCGTGAGGAGCTGGAAAAGCGCCTGGTGCAAGCCGACAAGTTGAGCTCCATCGGGCTGCTGGCCGCAGGCGTTGCGCACGAAGTCAACACGCCGCTGGCGGTCATCTCCACCTACGCGCAGATGCTCGCCAAGCAGATTTCCGGCGACGCCCAAAAAGCGCCCCTGCTCGAAAAAATTGCGCGCCAGACCTTCCGCGCCAGCGAGATCGTCAACTCCCTGCTGAACTTTTCGCGAACCTCATCGACCGAGTTTGCGCCGCTGGATGTCAATAAGATCGTGCGCGAGACGCTGACCCTGCTGGAGCACCAGTTGGCCACGGCCGGCGTGAAAGTCGAAGCGGCGTTGAGCGAATCCCTGCCGCGCATCCGCGGAAACTCCGGCAAGCTGCAGCAGGTCTTCCTGAACCTGTTCCTGAACGCGCGCGACGCGATGGAAGGCGGAGGTCACCTGTTCATCGCCTCCTCCAGCCACAACGGCTTCGTACGGGTAACCGTGCGCGATTCCGGCGCCGGTATCGCTCCCGAAAATCTGGCCCGCATCTTCGATCCCTTCTTCACCACCAAGGGCGCGCGCAAAGGCACCGGATTGGGATTATCGGTAACCTACGGCATCGTGCGCGAGCACGGCGGCAGCATCCAGGTGGAAAGCCAGCCGGGCAAGGGCGCGTGTTTCCTGCTGGTTTTTCCGGAAATGGCTTATGCGGAAACCCGATCCCTGGCTGCGCAGCCGGCGGCCTACGCCGCGGGATCTTCGGCGCCAGCGCCAACCGTATCTCCCGCTGCGGCCATCGCCTCGAACGCGACCCCGCCCGCTCCAGCCAATCCGGCCGCCGCTTCCGCTTCTGTTCCCTCGGTTCCGATTGCGGGTTCTAATAGGACGATCCAATAATAATGGCTGAAGCCTTGCTAAATCTGCCTCCCGATGTGGTCCCCGCTGATTCGAACCGCGGTCGTATCCTCGTTATTGACGACGAGCCGGACATCCGCGAAAGCCTGGAGGCCCTGCTTTCCCAGGAAGGCTATCAGGTGGACCTCGCCGCCAATGCCGCCGCGGGATTGCACAAGCTGGAATCCAGCCTCTACGACCTGGTCCTGCTGGATCTGATGATGCCCGACAAAAGCGGCATGCAGGTGCTCCAGGAAATCCGCACGCGCGATCCCGAAACGCCGGTGTGCATGATCACCGCCTACGGCTCGGTCGAGGTCGCCGTGGATGCGCTAAAAAACGGAGCCAACGACTATTTCCCCAAGCCGTGGGACAACGAAAAGCTGCTCATCGAAGTCGACGGCTGGATCTCCAAGCGCCGCCTGGAGCGCGAAAACACGGAGCTCAAGCGCGCCCTCCGGCAGCGCTACAGCTTTCCCAACATCGTCGGCAAAAGTGAGCGCATGCTCAAGATCCTGGACTTGGTGGGCCAGGTAGCGCAGAGCCGCGCCACCATCTTGATCACCGGCGAAACCGGAACCGGCAAGGAGCTGATCGCCAACGCGATTCACGCCCACTCCGCGCGCGCCGACCAGCCCTTCGTTCCCGTCCATTCGGGTTCCGTGCCGCCGGATCTGCTCGAATCCGCTCTCTTCGGGCACCTCAAGGGAGCTTTCACCGGCGCAATTTCGGCCCGCAAAGGCTACTTCGAGACCGCGCACCGCGGCACGATTTTCTTCGACGAGATCGGCACCATTTCGCTCGAGACGCAAACCAAGCTGCTGCGCGTGATTCAGGAGCGCGAGTTCATGCCGCTGGGCTCGACCGAGACCATCAAGGTGGACGTGCGCATCGTTGCGGCGACCAATGCCGATCTCAAGAAATTCGTTGAAGAGGGCAAATTCCGCGAGGATCTGTATTACCGGTTGAACGTCATCAACCTGGCTCTGCCGCCGCTGCGCGACCGCAAGGAAGACATTCCGGCGCTGGTGGAGCATTTCTTCACCAAATACTGCCGCGAAAGCGAGAAATTTTTGGATGAGCATGGCCGCTCGCGCCTGAGTTTCGAGCCCGAAGCCATGCAGATCCTGATGGACCACTCCTGGCCCGGCAACGTGCGCGAGCTCGAAAATGTGGTCGAGCGCGCGGTCGTGCTGGCTTCGCAACCTTCCGTTCCCGCCGACGTCCTGCCGGAACATCTTCTCGAAGCCCGAGGTCTCCACGTCCGCCGTGACGAGAGCGGCCACCTTGCTTCAGACGCCTCACTATTCGAAATCGTCGCCGACTTCGAGCGCCGCGTTATCGTCGAAAAGCTGGAGGCCTGCGAATGGAGCCAGACCGCCGCCGCCGAGGCTTTCCGCATTCCCCTCTCGACGCTGAACCAGAAGATCAAGCGCCTCAACATCGAGATCAAAAAGCGTGGGGGGTAGAGGCCGAACGATCAGTGTAGACGTCCCGCGAACAGAGAGACGTCTTTCATGGGAAAGTGCCTGCGATTCCTGGTCCAGAGGACTGCCGTATGCACGGACGCAGTGGCCGCGATCAAAGCGTCCCCCAGAAGGAGACCATGGCTGCGCTGATATCGCGAAAGGTACTGCCCGGCGGCTCGGCCAATCTCCGCGGTAACGGGAAGGCAGGTGAACGCGTTGAAGAGCCGGTCGAGAGCGTCGTGTTCGCTCGGCCGGGCACCGTGCCACAGTTCCGCAACCGTAACGGATGAATACGCCAGGAGTTCACCACTATCGCCTAGGCCATCCCAAACATCTAAGATGCCCTGATCGCGGCCGCGATTAACCTCGATCACGATGTCGGAATCGATCAGGATCACCTATTTATTTGGCTTGCGCTTCCACGGCGACTCGGACCGCCGGTCCTTCCGCAGAGCACGGATGTATTCGGTAGAATCCCCGATGTCCTCTCGGTCCTTCCACATCCCGATGATTGCAGTCATCGCGGCTTTCCGCTCCCTGGCGTTGCTGAGGTATTGATCCCGTATGGCCTGACGCGCGAGCGCGGATATGGTGGTATTCTGCTGACGGGAGCGGATCTGGAGAATTTTCCAAAGATCGTCGTCGAGATACAGCTGCGTCCGCCTCACGATGTATAGTATACATCGCAAATCCCTCATGCCTTTCCGAGCAACTCCAGCAAAGCCCGCCTTTCCGGCGTGTCTTTGCAACGGCTCGAGGCAATGCTTTTGAGCCCACCGAATGCGTACGGCAACATCTGTTCGTTGCTGCGCCACTGCTTCCCGATATCGGTGAGAAGTTCGAAATCGCTGCTCGGCATCGACTTGCCGTCAACCTTGGCGCTTTGCAACATGAATTCCTGACCGCGCCGGCGGCTGTAGATTCCGGTGAGCTGGCGCTGACCAGCGTCCGCTCCCGCCAGGTAGAACCGCAGCATCACGGAAAGGGTCACACCTCTAATGCGCCTTCTGCCCGAACGCTCGCTTGAGCCGTCACATCGTCGCCGATGAGGGAGGAGCCTGCGCCTTCGTTTCCACTGGTTGTAAACACGAACACAGGATCGAAATCGGGCCGCGTAAGATCGAACCACCGTTGGACTTCCATCGACAAGCCAGTGCCGCCGCGCGGCTGTTCCGTGATCTTTAGGATGGGTTCGGAGCCAATCCGCCCGAGTTCATGCGACGCAATGACGTAGTCGGGCCGGTAGTAGCCGGCGAACGCCCAGCCGCTGCCCAGTCTGACGAACCGAAAGTACAAGTGCAGCAGATTGTTTACCACGATCGCTTGAGGCGGTTGCCCACCGTAATCAGCTCGACCTGGCATGAGCCGTGCCCCTCGCATTGCGGCAGATAATCCGGAAGGGGACCTGGAGCTTGCATCGCGCGCCACATGGTGGTCAAGATCCCCATGAGATTCGACGTACATCGCGAAGTCCTCGGGCGGCTTCGCCGCCTGCTCGACGGCAACATGCCGCGCGAATGCGGACCCAGCCAGCGCCGCCGACATCGCCCACTTCATCACGACCGATTCTCCGCCAGCCAATCCCCCGAAGCAATCCACCGCGACTCGCTCACGCCCCCCACATACTCGTAAACCCAGCACTTGATCCGCTCGCCCGAGCCCAACTCGGCGAATGCATGCACACGGCGGTACTCCTCCGACCCCTCGTACCGGTCGAGCTCAGGCAACACCGACCGATCATGAATCTGGAACAGGTCGCCCATCACCCACGCATCACCGCCCAAGTGGATTCCGGGATACCACTTGATCCGGTACAGCCTCGCCTGTACCCGAGCTGGGCCAACATACCGCGATGCCCGCCGCAACAAGTGCGCATGTGGGTTTGTCGAGCCGCGCCGCAACGTGCCGTACACCCACAAGTACTCGCTTGACATGAGCCTAACCCTAATCCTATCATTGGGTTTGAAGCCGGAGTTTAGCACCGGTCTGTGCAGCGACAGTTTTACCGGGGAGGACGGTTTGATCAAGCTCGACATCATCAACGAGGTCGTCAACAAGACGGGCATCACCAAGACCAAAGCGGAGATGGCCGTGGAGACCGTGTTCGAAAGTATGAAGCGGGCTCTAAGCCGTAGCGAGCGCATTGAGTTGCGCGGCTTCGGCATCTTCAACGTCCGCCCGCGCAAAACCGGCATCGGCCGCAATCCGCGCACCGGCGCGGAAGTGGCGATTCCGCCTGGAAAAGCTGTCCGGTTCAAGCCAGGCAAGGAGTTGCAGACACTGCAGTAGTTCGGTGTGTCTACCAACGGCTATCCTTTGACGCCGGCTGCTCCTCCGGAACACGAGCTGTGGGAGGTAAGCGAAGCGCACCGGCCCCCGCAGCGCTACTGGCTGCATGCGCTCCTGCTATTGTTGACCCTGCTATCCACCACCATGGTGGGCGTGGGCTTGGCGCAGAGCTTTGACAGCCGTCAGCCCTTCAATTTCGATCCCGGCTTCGAACGTTACGTGGCCATGTGGCACGACCCATCCTTTCTGCTCGACGGATTGCCGTTTTCCATAACTCTGCTCGCCATCTACTTGGCGCATGAGATGGGACATTATTTAACGGCGCGTTACTACCGCGTGGACGCAACCCTCCCGTTCTTTCTGCCCGCGCCGACGCTGATTGGAACCTTCGGCGCGTTCATTCGGTTGCGCAGCCCGATTCTTTCCAAGCGCATCCTGTTCGACATCGGCGCTGCCGGGCCGCTGGCCGGATTCCTGGTGCTGCTCGCGCCGATGGCGGTGGGTGTCTCGATGTCGAAAGTGATTCCGGGAATTGGGGTCCACGGCGATCTGATCTTCGGGACGCCGCTGATCCTGCGCCTGTTTGAATGGGTGCGGTTCCCGGGAGTTCCCGTCGCCAACATCTATTTGCATCCGGTGGCTCGCGCCGCCTGGGTGGGTCTGCTGGCGACCGCGCTGAATCTGCTGCCCATCGGGCAGCTCGATGGCGGCCACATTCTGTACGCCTTTCTGGGAGAACGGACTCGCCTGCTTTCGCGTATCTTCGCGGCTTTGCTGATCCCGCTGGGAGCACTCACGCGAACCTACAGTTGGTTCGTGTGGGCCGCGCTGCTATTCTTTTTTGGCATGCGGCATCCCAGTGTTGTGGATCCGCGGCCTCTGGGCCGCACGCGGAACTGGCTGGGCTTCGCGGCGCTGGTGATCCTGATTGTCTCCTTCATGGCGGCTCCCGTTCGTCAAGGATTGTGAAGATCTCCGCGACGATCATCACGCTCAACGAAGAGCGGAACGTGGCGCGAGCCATCGAAAGCCTGCGCTGCGCCGACGAGATCGTCGTGGTGGATAGCGGCTCGACCGATCGTACCGTGGAGATCGCCGAAAAGCTCGGCGCGCGAGTGGTGGAAACCGCCTGGCCGGGCTACGCCAATCAAAAGAACTACGCCGCCGCGCAATCCTCCCATGATTGGATTCTCTCGCTCGACGCGGACGAATCCCTCAGCGAGGCTTTGGAGGCCGAAATCTGGCGGCTCAAAAAGGGCGAGCCGGATTGCGACGCCTACACCATGCCCCGCCTGGCCAAGTATCTGGGGCGCTGGATTCATCACTCGGGTTGGTATCCGGATCGCAAGGTCCGGCTCTATGACCGGCGGAAGTGCACATGGGTTGGCAAGTTCGTGCATGAAACCGTGAAGGTGGAGGGCAAGCTAGGGCATCTCGATGCTAACCTGCTGCACTTCACTTGTGATTCTTTATCCGAGCATCTTCGCACCATGGACCGTTACACCACGCTGGCCGCGCGGCAACTGATCGAGAGCGGAGAACAGCCCACCTTCACGCGGATTCTGCTCACGCCCCCGTGGACCTTCTTCCAGACCTACATCCTCAAGATGGGATTTCTGGACGGCTTGGAAGGCCTGGCCATCGCGAACATGGCCGCGTTTTACAACTTCGTGAAGTACGCCAAAGCCCGCTTCATGAGCACCGGCGTTCTCCGGGGACCGCATGTTTGAGTCCGTCATGTTCCTGGCCGGCCTGTTGCTCGGCAGCTTCCTGAACGTATGCATTTACCGGTTCCCGCGCGACATTTCCATTGTGCGGCCGCGTTCCCACTGTCCCTTTTGCGGGCGGATGGTCGCCTGGTATGACAACATTCCGGTGCTGAGCTGGCTGATGCTCCATGGCCGCTGCCGCCACTGCCTGGCGACGATCCACTGGAAGTACCCGGCGGTCGAGCTGGCCACCGGTCTCGCCTTCCTGCTCAGCGCCGTCTATCTCGGTCCGACGGCCGCTGCCGCCAAGTACGCGGCGTTTTCGGCGCTGATCATTGCCCTGGTCGTCACCGATCTGGAAGAGCGCATCCTTCCCGACGAGTTAACCCTCGGCGGAACGGCCGCCGGTTTGGCGCTAGCCCCGTTCGTGCAGTCCGAGCCTGGCATATTAACCTTCTTCCTCTCGAACTACCTCCGTGCGCCGTGGATGCGGCTGGTGGACGCAGCGTTCGCCGCGGCAGCGTCCGCCGCTCTGCTGTGGGTGATTCCCTGGCTTTATCAAAAGGTGCGCCATCGCGAAGGCGGCTGGATGGGCCTCGGTGACGTGAAGATGATGGCAATGGTGGGTGCTTTCTTGGGTCTCCGCTGGTCGCTCTTCACCATGTTCGTGGGCGGATTGCTGGGCAGCGTGATCGGCTTCGGCTACATCTACTTCCGCAAGAAGGATCCATCCACTTATGAGCTGCCCTTCGGCAGCTTCCTGGGAGCCGCCGCGCTGCTGGTGGCTGTATGGAGCGAGGCGGTTGTGAGGTCGTACGGCGGGTTCGCAAGGTAGCCTGGCCCGAACCAGGCCTAGCGCCAGTCCCAAAAAATCTTGCAATCGGAAATGTCGGCGCTCTGCGCATAACGCCCGGGCAGGCCAAGCGCATCGACGCGGTCCTGATTGTTGCAGATTTCGACGGTCGCGAATTTGCCCGCGGCCACCTCTTTATCCAGCTTAGCCGTGGGGATGACGTGCATCTCAGCCGCCACATCGTCGGAGAGCTGCAGCTTGTGCGAGTCCACATACTCCATTCCGGACGGCGGCATGCGACGCAACAAAAAATAAATCTGCTCGTCGGCGTACAGCTTCGCGCCCGGCGGTGTCACTTCCTCGACCTTCTGCGCCACCGGGACCAAGTTTGACCAGCGATAATCCGACCACGTGTCGGCGGTGTATTTCGCGAACGCGGCCAGCATCACCATCACCAACGTAGCCGGGTAATTCCAGGCGAATCGGACCCCTCCCAGTACCGGCGCCAGCGCGTACAAACCGATCACCGAGAGTATCGCCATAAACGGGATCACGAAGAGGTAGTAGCGACCAAAGGTCGGGCGAGGGATCAGGAGATATGCGCTCTCCACCGCGATCAGCCACGCGCATAACAGGAATTCGCGCTTCTTGGCGAGCTCCCAGTTACTACGGCCAAGAACATACGACAAGCCGAGGCTCGCCAGGCAAATCAGCAGAAACGCTTCGTAGTTGTTCATCCACGCGGTGGCGACGTCCAAGTTCTGTTTTCCAGCGCCGGGCCAGTCGGCATCGCGATAGAGAGCGTGATATTGAAAGACGCCGAACAGCACCTGGCGAGGGCTTTGCACAAACAAAACCGCTAGAGGCAGAAACGGCATGGCCGCGCCGCCGACCAAAGCTGCGCATTTTTTCCATCGGCCGGCGCGCTTCTCGCGATTGCTTCCGTACAGCCAGGTCCACACCAGCAGCACCGGAGCAACCGGAGCGGTCAGCAGCGAACAAGCCGCGGCCCCTCCAGCCCACAATCCGGCGAGAGCGCAGTCTAAGATCGAGTCGCGTTCGGCGGCGCAAATCGTCGAGCGAAACGCTGCCACCACCAGCAGCAGGCACACCGCGTAAGGCTGCGCTATGGTTCCGTACCACAGCGCCGTGGAATTGAGCGCCACCAGGATCAGGGCGCATATCGCTCCGGCGAGCCGCCAGGAGCGGTCCTCCACGCGTTCCAGAACGAACGTGGCCGTGAGCACAGCGGCGCCCACCAGAGCCAGCGATGAAACCACGTGCACCGGCCGCCAGCTCTCGCCGAACAACCGCATCATCAGTGCGTTGAGGTAGGCGTAGAGCGGCGTCTGCGAATGAAGGAAGTCCAGGTACGGCCGCTTTCCGCGCAAGATCAATTGCGCGGCCAGCAGGTGAAAGCCCTCGTCCCACGCTAGAGACAGCGTCTGGGAGTACGCGACGATCGCGGCCAAACAGACGGCAGCGGCCGCCCACAGCAGGCGCCGCTCGCTCCGATCAACCGGCATCGAACAACACCTTCAACACTCCCTTGGTTGCCGCGCGGCGGAATGCTTCCTGCGCCCTGTCCAGGGGAAAACGGTCCGAGATCAAAGCATCGACACGTACCTTCCCGGAAGTCAGCATGCGAATCGCCGGCTCGAAGCGGCCGCAGCGCGAGCCCACCAGAGTAATCTCATTCACGATCGCCGGTGCCGAATCAATCTCCACCAGGCCATGAACCGTCGATTTCATGATCACCGTGCCGCGCGGCTGGCACATCGCAATTGACGCACGCAAGCCCTCCACCGAGCCAGTAGCGTCGATGACGACGCGATAGGAAGCTTCCGGCAAATTCTTCCCGATCAGCTCCGCTGTAATGCCCGGACGCTCCACCAGTTCCATCTTTTCCTTGTGCCGGCCCAACAGGTGCACCAGCGCGCCATGCGCCTGAAGCACCTGCGCAATCAGTAACCCGAGCTTGCCGTCGCCGAGCACCGCGATTTGGGTCTCTCGCGGGATTTTCACTTGATCCAGAATCTCGCACGCAGCCGCAACCGGTTCGATGAACACGGCCAGCTCCGTCGAAAGTTTTGCGGGGACGGGATGCAGATTCGCGATCGGCAGCGTGAGGAATTCGCGGAAGGTTCCGGGATGTTTAACAATCCCGAGCACGGTGCGCTTCGGGCAGTGCCGTCCCAGGCCGCGTGCGCACCACTCGCACTTTCCACAAGCCAGGTTGATCTCGCCCGCGACCCGTTTGCCGATCCATTTTTTATCGCCGCCTCCGGTGTCGGTTACCTCGCCGACAAATTCGTGGCCGGGCGTTCCGGAGAAGCCGTAGTAGCCGCGCTGCAATTCGAGATCGGTCGAGCAGATGCCCGCCGAAAGCAGCCGGATGCGCGCGAACCCCTTCGGCACCCGCGGCACAGGCTCCCGCCGCACCTCCACGCGTCCCGATTCCAGATGCACAGCCAACATTGGGGTCTAATGTTTTAAGGTAGCAATAACCGGCGCTGATGTTACACGCGCCCGAGAGCCTGGTGCGGCGGCGGAGGCAGCTCGACCCGAACGAGGTCGCCCGGCCGGATCTCGCCTTCGGTGACGACCACGCTCATGATCCCTGACTTCGGCCCCCGCACGGCCGCCATCAGTCCGGGCTGGAATCGATCGAGCTGAACACACGGCGTGCGCAGCCCCGTGACCTCAATCACCGCGGAGTCTCCGATCCGCAACAGCGTGCCAGCCGGAAGCTGCAGCAGGTCGATCCCTCGCGTGGTGATATTCTCGCCCATCTCACCCGGAGCGACCGCGAACCCGAGCTCGCGCAGTTCGTCGAATAACTCCGCGTGCATTAAATGCACTTGGCGCAGATTCGGCTGCGTGGGATCCACCGCCATGCGCGAAAGATGCTGCACCGTCGCTCCGGCATGCGCATCGCCCTCGACGCCGAGGCCGGGAATCAGGCGAATGCATGCCTGGTTCGTCTTGCGGAAGGAATGCTTCGAATCGGGGCTGACCGCGACAACGGCACCGGTCACACGCTAATCTCGCAGGCTGGTATCCAGGAACGCGCGCAGCCGGTGGCTCCGGCTGGGGTGGCGCAACTTGCGTAGAGCCTTTGCCTCGATCTGGCGGATACGTTCCCGGGTGACTGCAAAATGCTGGCCGACTTCTTCGAGCGTGTGCTCGCTTCCATCCTGCAAGCCAAAGCGCATCTTGATGATCTTCTCTTCGCGAGGGCTCAACGTCTTGAGCACCTCCGCGGTTTGCTCCCGCAGGTTCAAATTGATCACGGCTTCCGACGGCGACACCACGCGCCGGTCGATGATGAAATCGCCTAGGTGCGACTCTTCCTCTTCGCCCACCGGAGTCTCCAGCGAAATCGGCTCCTGTGCGATGCGCAGCACCTTGCGTACCTTGTTGACCGGCAGCTCCATCTTCACCGAAAGCTCTTCGGTGGTCGGCTCGCGGCCCAGGTCCTGCTGCAACTGGCGTTGCATGCGCACCAGCTTATTGATGGTCTCGATCATGTGCACCGGAATGCGGATGGTGCGGGCCTGATCGGCGATGGCGCGCGTGATGGCCTGGCGCACCCACCACGTCGCGTAGGTCGAAAACTTGTAGCCGCGCTGGTAATCGAATTTGTCCACGGCCTTCATCAAGCCGATGTTGCCTTCCTGAATCAGATCCAGGAACTGCAATCCCCGATTGGTGTAGCGCTTGGCGATGGAAACCACCAGCCGGAGGTTCGCCTCCACCAGGTCCTTCTTGGCGCACTCGGCTTCCAGTTCTCCGCGCTCGACGATCTGCAGCGTGCGTC
>JASHNT010000143.1 GCA_030041495.1 Bryobacteraceae bacterium
CCGCGACATTCTACCTTTCGAGGCTGAACTCCGCACCCCATATGACCCCTGTCTACGCTTCAGACATCCCGTTGCCGGGACGCCTGCACGACTCAGTCCCGATCTGCCTGCTGTGGCTTTGACCGGACAGGACTTGCACCTGCAAGTTGCTCCTCAGTTTGACCAACGCACTCCCATTCGTAGTTGAAGGTTGGTAACGGCGGCGGCGCCGGTTTCGATAGAATCTGGTCGCCAAACCTTAAATCCTAGAAAGGAACCAACCGCCGTGAAGAAACCATATCAGATTGTGACCCGAGCCGCCAAGGAATCGGCTGCCGTGGTCGAGCAGTTCTGCCAAGGCAACGGACAGATGCTGTTGCCGATCGTGAGCCTCATCGAGAGCGCCAGCCAAGTCGTGGAGAGCGTGATTCACGAAATCCAGATCCACGCGCTGGAGACCATTTTCACGCTCAGTGCCGAACAGATCGCCGGACCGCGCACGCCGGGTAAACCCAGCGGGGAGGTCCGCTGGCATGGGCGGCAGACCGGCAAGATCAAACTGGCCGACCGCGAAGTGAAGGTGAAACGCCCACGCCTGCGGCACAAAACCGAGGGCGAAGTGAGGATTCCGGCGTATGAAAAGCTGCGCCACGACCGCGGTCTGCAACAGCACATGTTGGGAGCACTGATGCACGGCGTATCCACGCGTGAATACGACGAGGTGTTACCAAAGATGGCCGAGACGGTAGGCGTCTCGCGCAGCTCGGTGAGCCGTCAGGCCATTGAGGCCAGCGCCGAGCAACTCAAAACTCTACGGGAAAAACGCTGGGACCAAACGGAGATCCTGGTGATCTACATCGACGGCCAGAGATTCGGTGCGCACCATATCCTGAGCGCCGTGGGCGTGGATCGGGAAGGCCGCAAGCACATTCTGGGCATCGAGGCGGGCGCGACCGAAAATGCCGCCGCGGTCAAGCGCTTGCTCACGCATCTGCGCGACCATGGCTTGGCAACGGATCGAACCTACCTGTTCGTGATCGATGGCGCTAAGGCGCTGAGAGCGGCGATCGAGGAAGTGTTCGGTGCTTCACAGCACGTGCAGCGGTGTAGGAACCATAAACTGCGCAACGTGCTCGATGAACTGCCGGAGGAGCAACAGGGCCAGACGCTGAACCTCATGCGCGCGGCCTGGAAGGTCACCACGCCGGAAGAAGGTGAAAAACGTTTGGAACAATTAGCGCGATTCCTGGAGCGCGACCATGAATCAGCCGCCCGCAGCCTGCGCGAGGGCATGGCCGAGATGTTCACCTTGCAGCGGCTGAAGCTGCCGCCGTCGCTGTACAAATGCCTGGCGACCACCAACGTGATCGAGGGCTCAGGACGGGCCGAAGCTATCAGGAACTCGGAGGAGATTATCTGGAGCGCATCAACAAAGATCAACTCCAGCGGCATTACGTGAAACGGTTACAAAAACTCGGCCTGAAGGTCACCGTCGAACCGGATACCGAAGCGGCCTGAGGTCTATTTTCGAAGGAGATATATGTTAGCGCCGGGATAAAACGACACCACTTTGGCCGGTTTTGGTGCTGCCAAGACCGGCTGCAAGGTCCCGGTGGACACACTCCGGCGCCAGCCCGCCGGGCAGCCCAAGGGCAGACGATTCTTTTCCATGAGTGAGAGCGTGGTACGCGCTGATATGCCCAGCAATTGGATTGGAGAGTAACGTCAGCCATCACCCCATCCCGGCTTAGCTCACGGCTCCAGCACGGGCTTGCACCCCCACGCTTGCTGTACATCGCCATGATCGCCGGGCTGCTGATGACGATTACCTACACGAATTTTGGCGTATGGGCTTCCTTTTTAATAGGGCGCCAAAATCAAGCTTGGCCGCCCCGCCGGATGGCCCGCCAAGCCTTGAGCCGGCTCTAACCCGGGGGCACTTCGGGCGGCTTGAGCCGCAATGCGACTTTCAGTCGCCAAAGGATTCTACGGCTTTCAGCCGGTAGTTATCAAGCGAACAAAAACTTGACATATTACTCAAGGAAGCATAAGATAGTTCTAGATATATTTAATGAACAAGGTAGCAGTCGCGACGGCGTTTGCGATCTACACAGCGAAGCAGTCCGGCAGCCTGGAAGTCACGCCGGATCACATCCTTCTGGGGTGTCTTCGGGCGATCTCGCGCTTTGGTGTCGTGACCTTGGGGGCTTGGAGTATCGATCTGGAAGAACTCGGTGTTGACTGGGTCCACCAACCAGAGAACCACGCACCAAAAGTCGCTTATTCGCAGGAGTCGGTCGAACTGCTTGATCGCGCCGCTCAGATCTCGAACTCGATGGGCGAAGCCACGGTCAGCGTGAACCATCTCTTAGCGGCTTTTGCGCGCGAGGAACGAGGGTTGATGGGCGCATTGAAGGGCTCGCACGGAATCACCAGCGCTTCATGGCGGGCGGCTGTTGCGCGGATTGAATGGAATGAGTCGAGCGCTGCTGAGCACGCTCGCGTCACAGGTGAACCGAAAGTCTTACGCGAATATTTGACTCCGGATGAAGCGGCGGAAGCACTCGGAATCCACGTGCAAACGATGCGGGCCTATATTCGCAGCGAAAGGCTGCCGGCGTTCCGGCTGGCGGGTGAGCGGGCGATCCGGATTCTGCGTTCGGACCTGGCAAGAGTTCTAGAGCCCCTTGGAGGGGATAGAAAGGAGACATAACGATGTCGTTCTATGTTGTGAAACGTGATTTGCCGGGCGTGACGCCCGAGGCTCTGAAAAGCGCAGGTATCCGTGCAAAATCCTGTTGCGCGGAAATGACCGGCGAAGGCCAGCCCGTCCGTTGGGTCCGTAGCTTCTACCTACCCGCAACCGCGCAAACCCACTGCTATTTCGAGGCTCAATCGAAGTCCGCCGTCGAAGAAGCCAATCACCGGGCGAGGATACCATTCACGGACGTTGTGGAAGTAATCGAGATGACGCCTGAAATGGTCTGAAGGCTTTCCCGGACGTTTCTGGGGAGTGGTCTCGCTTCGAACGGACTTTGATACCGGTCTCTAACCGCGCGAAGTACCAGAACACGTTCGCTTACGCGAAGTTATGTTGTCTGAAAGTTTAGTCCTGAATTTGGTCACCAGCATCTACGATGCTGCCGGAGATTCTCGACGCTGGTCGGCTTTCTTGGAAGAATTTACGGAAGCCGTTGGCGGTGTTGCCACATTGATGTTTCTTTACGACGTGAAAGACCACGACGGGGATGTCGCCGCCACAGTGAGCCTCGACCCCGAAGATCTAGGGAAGCATAACGAACACTCCTTCCAGGTCGACCAAGGGAGCGTTCAGGGCAGTCCTCGGATCGAAGCCCGCAATGTCGTGAGGGGCGAAATGCTCTGTTCAGATGAGGGACTGGACGGCTCAGAATCCTACAACGATTTTGTCCGTCCGATGGAAGCGTTTCATGAGTTCTGCGGAATTATGTCCGACGAACAGTCGGTGGCCTCCATCATTTCATCCTTGACGCCAAAGCACGCTGGACCGTTTGGAGAAGAAGAGATTCGATTACTTCACGTACTGATTCCGCATTTGCAGCGCGGCTTTAAGTTTCACCAACGGATTGTGGCGCTGCAACGAAAGGCCGATTCAGCGGTCGAAGCTCTGGATCGATTAACGATCGGTTTTCTATTGGTCGATGCTTCCGGCAACATTCTGATGATGAATCGCCGTGCGGCCATGATACTGGAGCAGAACGACGGCTTGGCGATCAGGGGCGAAACTCTGCAGGTTCCGCGCACACGAGAGGCGAATCGGCTTAGCGGTTTGATCCACCAGGCAATGGACGCTGGATCTGAGCGCGGCTTCGGTGGCATGATGACCGTTCCGCGCCCCTCGGGACGTCGAGCTTTCCAGATTCTGGTCTCTCCTATTCGTCGTGGTGTTTTGCCGATCGAAGTTACCCCAGGCCAGCCGGCAGTCGCCATCTTCGCGCTCGATCCGGAAACGCAGCCCGAGCCGGACGAGCAAGTGCTGGTACATCTTTTTGGTCTCACGCCGGCCGAAGCCCGGCTCGCCGCGGCACTTGTCCAGGGTAAGAATCTCAAGCAGTCCGCCGCGGATTTTTGTCTGAGCCTTAACACCATCCGGTCCCAACTGCAAAGAGTTTTCGACAAAACGGGCACCACCCGACAAGGCGAGCTAGTTAGCCATCTTTGGAACAGCCTCGCACGCCTGCGGAACAAGTAGCTGCGAGTGTCGTGTCGCGGAAATACTCGAGCAGAGTCTCGCGATCTTGGCGGGGATAAGAGTCGACCGTGACAGTCCGGATGTGCTAGGGCCCAAGAAGAGGATGAGCGCCGCCCTGCCCGCTCAGGGCCTTGGTCACGCGACACCGCCCCACACTCGCAGTTCGCGGTCAGCCTTCCTTGGAACGGTTTAACGGGCATGACCAGGTAAGTCCTAGCAGTCCTTCATGCGTTTGGATGATGACGCGTTCCTGGTTTTCGAAGTAAACTTTTTTCCTGCCAAATCCGATGAGAATTGCTTACAAATTCGTGTGCGTGTTATCGCTAGCAGCAAATGTCTGCGCTGGCGCCGAGAAGCACCAGGACGACCCGTGGAAAAAGGCCGGTGCAGACAAAGGGTTGCGCGAAGCTTTCGAGCGAGCCATCTACAAGCTTTCGGCCGCCGCTGACGGGACCTACCAAGGTACTAATCCGGCTCAAAGGCTTGATCTGAAATTTGGCAGCCGGGAAGCCCTTCTCAAGACCAGGCTTCCCGGAGTGGATGTGGGGTTCACTCTCACCGGTTATGGCTATGCCTCGCATCTGCGGCCGGCCACGCCTGCAAAACTCGTTGGAACCGGCTCGCGCATGGAATACCAACGAGGTGGCATCACCGAGTGGTATGCGAATGCGCCAAGCGGACTGGAGCAGGGATTCACTTTGGCCCGGCGACCTGGAATGGCCCCGGAGGGCGATCCGCTGGTGATCGCGTTGGGCGTCAGCGGTGGGCTGCGCCCGGTGTTGGCGGCCAATGGCGATGCGGTGTTGCTGCAAACGGGTAAGCAAACGGTGTTGTGCTACGCCGGCTTGCACGCACGCGATGCCCGCGGCCGCGACGTGGCGTCGCGGCTCCAGGTCCGAGGCCGAGAAATCCGGCTGGTGATCGAAGATAACAGAGCGGAGTATCCACTGGTGGTGGACCCGGTGGTGACTTGGAATCAGGAATCCGAGCTCACTTCGTCCAACGGGGCAGCGGGTGACCAGTTCGGCTGGTCTGTGTCGGTGAGCGGCAACACGGCCGTAATTGGGGCACCTTACAAAACTGTCAACTCGAATTCTGAGCAGGGTGCGGCATACGTGTTTGTGCAGAGCGGGGGAATGTGGACCCAGCAGGCGGAGTTGATCTCATCAGATGGGGCCGCTAACGACAACTTTGGCTATTCCGTCGCGGTGAACGGCAACACCGCCGTGGTAGGGGCTTATTACAAAACGGTCAACTCGAATTCCCGCCAGGGTGCGGCGTACGTGTTTGTGCAGAGCGGGGGAACGTGGACCCAGCAGGCGGAACTGACCTCATCAGACGGGGCGGCTCTTGACCAGTTCGGCTCTTCCGTGTCGGTGAGCGGCAACACGGCCCTGGTAGGTGCGAATAACAAAGCGCAGGGTGTGGCATATGTGTTCGTGCAGAGCGGAGGGACATGGAGCCAGCAGGCGGAACTGACCGCCTCCGACGGCGCGAGCGGTGACCTTTTTGGCTCGTCGGTGTCGGTGAGCGGTGCAATGGCCGTGGTAGGAGCCTATGACAAGGCCCCCTTAGGCCAGGGTGCCGCTTATGTGTTCGCGCAGACAGGGGGAAGCTGGGTCCAGCAGGCCAAGCTGACCGGGTCGGACGGGGCGGCCGGCGACCACTTTGGTTACTCGGTATCGGTCAGCGGCGCTACGGCTCTGGTCGGGGCTTTGAACAAAACGGTCAACTCGAATTCTGACCAGGGTGCGGCGTACGTGTTCGTGCAGAACGGAGGAGTCTGGAGCCAGCAGGCGGAGCTGATCGCATCCAATGGCGCGGCGGGCGATTTCTTCGGATGTTCCGTCGCAGTGAGTGGCAACACCGCCGTAGTGGGAGCCGAGACCAAAACGGTTAACTATTATTACCAGGGTGCGGCCTACGTGTTCGAACAAAGCGGAGGGACATGGAGCCAGCAGGCGGAACTGACAGCGTCCGACGATGCGCCGGAAAACTTGTTCGGCAATTCGGTGTCGGTGAGTGGCGCCACGGCAGTGGTGGGGGCTTATTACAAGTTTGTGAACACGAATTCTGTGGAGGGTGCGGCGTACGTCTTCACGGAATTACCATCCACCGCCACGCTGTCGGCCTCCCCCAATCCCGCGATCTTTGGTTCGCCAGTGACGCTCACCGCGACGGTGTCTCCCTCCTCAGCTACTGGAACGGTGACGTTCTATGACGGAACAACTGTACTGGGAGTCGCGCCGGTTTCGAACGGTGTGGGGACTTTCACGACGGCACTGCTGGCCTCAGGCGTGCGGTCGTTGACGGCGCGGTATGAGGGCGGAGGAGGAAGCACGGTCTATGCGGCCAGCCTGTCGGCACCTTACACCGAGACGGTCAATGCTCAGAACGCGGACGGTTTCATACAGGCGAGTGGGAGTCCATTCACAGTGGGATCAGGTCCGACTTCCGTTGCGGTGGCGGACTTCAATGGGGACGGGGTGGCGGATCTGGCTGTCGCCAATTCTGGCGACAACACGGTGAGCGTGCTGCTAGGGAACGGGAGCGGTGGATTTACAACGGCCAGCAGCAGTCCGTTCGCGGTCGGATTAGGTCCGACTTCCGTTGCGGTGGCGGACTTCAATGGGGACGGGGTGGCGGATCTGGCTGTCGCCAACCAGAACAGCAACAACGTGACGGTGTTGCTCGGGAACGGGAGCGGGGGCTCCACGGCGGCGAGCGGGAGTCCGTTCGCGGTCGGAACGCAGCCGGTTTCCGTGGCGGTCGCGGACTTCAACGGGGACGGGATCGCGGATCTCGCCGTCGCGAACTGGGGGAGTAACAACGTGACGGTGCTGCTGGGCAACGGGAGCGGAGGGTTCGCGGCGGCGAGCGGAAGTCCGTTTGCGGCGGGAACGCTGCCGCCTTCTGTGGCGGTGGGGGACTTCAATGGAGACGGAATCGCGGACCTAGCCGTCGCCAATTCTGGCGACAACACGGTGAGCGTGCTGCTAGGGAACGGGGACGGGACCTTCACTGTGGCGAGCGGGAGTCCGTTCGCCGTGGGATCGGGTCCGGTTTCCGTGGCGGTGGCGGACTTCAGTGGGGACGGAATCGCGGACCTAGCCGTCGCCAACCACCTCGGGGGCACTGTGACGGTGCTGCTAGGGAACGGCAGCGGAGGCTTTACGGCGGCGAGCGGTAGTCCGTTCCCGGCGGGAGGGTATCCGGTATCCGTAGCGGTAGGAGACTTCAATGGGGACGGAAAGACGGACCTTGCCGTCGCCAACGCGGGGAGCAACAACGTGACGGTATTGCTGGGCAATGTGAGCGGGGGCTTCACGCCGGCCAGTGGGAGTCCAATCGCGGTGGGATCAGCACCGGGTTCCGTGGCGGTGGCGGACTTTAATGGGGACGGGAAGACGGACTTGGCCGTTGCCAACGGCGGCAGCAACAACGTGACGGTGTTGCTGGGGGCCGATCTCGCGACGCAGTTGCAGATTACTCAGCAGACTTCGAGTGGCACGGTGGGGGCGCCAATCGGCAACTTGGTGGTGCAAATGGAGGACGCCAACGGGAACCCGCTTTCAGGATCCACTGCGGCGGTGACCATTGCCTCGTCGCCAGCGGGAGTCGGCGGAACACTCACCGTGAACGCGGTAGGCGGCGTGGCGACGTTCAACAATCTAGTGTTCGGCGCGGCGAATAGCTACACCTTGACTGCGTCGTCAACGGGCCTGACCTCGGCTACCAGTGCTTCCATTCAGATCGCCCAGGCCACCCAGACAATCACCTTCGGGGCCTTGTCGAATCAGACGTTCGGAACGGCGCCGTTCACGGTGAGCGCGACTGCCACCTCTGGATTGCCGGTGAGCTTGGCCTCTCTAACGCAATCGGTGTGCACCGTTTCGGGAAACACGGTGACGCTCGTCGCTGCCGGCGCCTGCAGCATCCAGGCCACGCAGGCGGGCAATGCGACCTACTCCGCGGCTCAGCCGGTGAATCAGAGCTTCCAGGTGACGCAGCCTGCGATCACCAGCACTACTACCACACTGTCCGCCTCACCAAATCCAGCCGTCCTTGGATCGCTGGTGACCATGACCGCAACCATATCTCCGTCTTCAGCCACCGGGATGGTGACATTCTACGACGGAACAACTGTGCTGGGGATTGCCCCAGTTTCGAACGGTGTGGCGACGTTCGCCACGACACTTTTGGCCTCGGGCGTGGGGTCGTTGACAGCACGCTACGAAGGCAGCGGCAGCGCTGCTTATGCGTCCAGTCTGTCTATGCCCTATAGTGAGACGGCGAACGCTCAGGTAGCGGACGGTTTCATACAGCCGAGCGGGAGTCCGTTCGCGGCTGGAAGTCAGCCGTATTCAGTAGCGGTGGGAGACTTTAATGGGGACGGCGTCCCCGATCTAACGGTTGCGAATGGTGACGGCACGATGACGGTCCTGTTAGGCAACGGGAGTGGCGGGTTTGTCCCCGCGAGCGGGAGTCCACTCACAGTAGGAAGCGGCAGCCTTTACTCCGTCGCGACGGGTGATTTTAACAGCGATGGAATCACCGACCTGGCGATCGCGGACTACGGCGCCAACAGTGTGATCGTCTTGCTGGGAAATGGCAGTGGAGGGTTCACGGCAGCGAGCGGAAGTCCCTTTGCGGTAGGTTCTTTTCCGACTTATGTCGCGGTCGGTGATTTCAACGGTGACGGAAACGCGGACCTGGCCGTCACCAACCGCGAGAGCAACAACGTAACGATCCTGTTGGGCAACGGAAGCGGCGGATTCACTCCAGCGACCGGCAGCCCGTTCGCTGTGGGAAACCAACCATTTTCCGCGGCGATCGCAGATTTCAATAAAGACGGCAACCCGGATTTGGCCGTTGCTAATTTAGCCGACAACACGGTGACCGTGCTACTGGGAAATGGGAGTGGAGGGTTTACCGCAGCGAGCGGAAGTCCCTTTGGCACAGGCGCAGGGAGTCAACCCTTTTCTGTGGCGGCTGGCGATTTCAACGGTGATGGGAACCCGGATCTCGCGATTGCGAATAGTGGTGCGAATGGCGGCAATAGCGTGACGGTCTTGCTGGGCAATGGGAGCGGGGGCTTCACGGCAGCCAGCGGTAGTCCGTTCGCAGTCGGGTATGCGCCGACGTCCGTAGCGATAGGAGATTTCAACGGGGACGGGAACGCGGATCTTGCGGTCGCCAATAGCGGTTTCGGCAACAACAGCGTAACGGTGTTGCTCGGCAACGGGCTTGGCGGATTTACTCCGGAGGTCGGCAGCCCATTCGCCGCGGGAACGAATCCCGAGTTTGTGGCGGTTGCGGACTTTAACGGAGACGGAAAAGCGGACCTGGCGGTTGCAAATCTCACGAGCAACAACCTAAGCGTCTTGCTGGGCGCTGACGTGGCGACACAGTTGCAAATCACACAGCAGCCGTCGAACGCCACTGCGGGAACGCCGATCGGCAACGTGGTGGTGCAGTTGGAGGATGCGAACGGGAACCTAGTTTCAGCGTCCACAAGCGCGGTAACCATCGCCTCAACCCCAGGGGGCGTTGGCGGCACACTGACGGTGAACCCAGTGGGCGGCGTGGCGACGTTCAGCAATCTGGTGTTCAGCGCGGCCAATAGCTACACGTTGACCGTTTCGTCAACCGGCCTGACCTCGGCCACCAGTACGTCCATTCAAATCACCCAGGCCAGCCAGACCATCACCTTCGGGGCGTTGTCAAATCAGCTTTATGGCACGGTGCCGTTCACGGTGATCGCGACAGCCAGCTCGGGTTTACCCGTGAGCTTCGCCTCGCTAACAAGTCCCGTGTGTACGGTGTCTGGCGCTGTGGTGACTTTGGTCGGCCTGGGACAATGCACTATCCAAGCCACACAGGCTGGCAATACAACCTACTCGGCGGCTACGCCCGTGAATCAGAGCTTCCAGGTAACGCAAGCCAGCCAGACCATCACCTTTGCGGCACTTTCGAGCCAGCCGTTTGGCAGTGCTCCGTTCGTGGTAACCGCGACTGCGTCCTCGGGCCTGGCGGTGAGTTTCGCCTCCACCACCCCGGCCGTCTGCACGGTGTCGGGCACCACGATGACCCTCGTTGCACCCGGTGTTTGCACTATCCAGGCGACCCAGGCAGGCAATGCCGAGTATACGGCCGCTGCGCCCGTTAGCCAGAGTTTCGAGGTGCTTTTCCAGGGCGTCGGGACCAATTCGCTTTTGGTCGGCAGCGCCGGGGGCAGTTCTTCGGTCGCACTGACCTACGCCGACGCTTGGACCGCAAGCGCAAATGCGTCCTTCCTGCACATTGCTGCCGGGAGCAGCAGCGGCACAGGCAACGCAGTGGTCGTGTTCACCTATGACGCGTTTAGCGGTACCGGAACACGCAGCGGCACACTGACCGTCGCCGGCTTCACCGTGACCGTAACTCAGGCAGGCACGAATTATATAGGGCCCGGTCCAGTCACCACTCTGGTGTCGTCCGGGTTGAATTACCCATTTGCGGTGGCGGTAGATGGCTCTGCGAACGTCTACATCGCGGATACGGGGAACAAGGCGATTAAGGAGTGGAGCCCGTCGACCCAACAGGTTACGACCCTGGTGGCGTCGGGGCTAAACCAACCGCGCGGCGTCGCGCTCGATGCCTTAGGGAATATCTATATTGCGGACTTCGGCGACAACGCGATCGAGGAATGGAGTGTGTCGTCGCAGCAGTTGACCACACTGGTGTCCTCGGGGCTGAATGGTCCATTAGGAGTGGCGCTGGACCCTTCCGGCAACGTCTATATCGCGGATTACGGCAACAACGCGATCGAGGAATGGAATGTGGCGACAGAGCAATTGACCACACTAGTGTCAGGTTTGGATTCACCTTATGGATTGGCCGTAGACCTTTCCGGCAACGTTTACATTGCGAATTCCTTTGGCTCGTCCGTGGTGGAATGGAATGCATCAACACAGCAGCTCAGCACTCTCGCCTCTGGCCTGGATGGCCCTAACGCGGTCGCCGTAGATGGCGCCGGGAACGTCTATATCGCGGAGTCCGATAACAACTCCATTAAGGAGTGGAGTGCGTCGACACAACAGGTAACTACATTGGCATCGTCACCCGACACTGGAGGCGGCGCCGGTGTTGGCATCAACAAACCACAGGGAGTAGCGGTGGATGGCTCCGGAGACGTCTACTTCGCGGACACCTACAACTTTGCGATCCGGGAGATCCCCAACACCTTTGTCGGTCCGGCCAGTTTGACCGAACCGGCCTTGGCCGGGTCGGACTCATTGCTCCCGGCCCTTCCATCTACGGCGCCACTGATAGGCGTTTTTGCACCTACCAGTGACCAGAGCTGGCTGACCATCGGAACCATCGCAAGCGGCGTAGTCAATTTCTCGTTCACGGCGAACACGTCTAACTCCAGCCGCACGGCGAATATTACAATGCTGGGCCAGCAGATCACCGTGACCCAGAACGCAGTGATGTCGCAGGCTATTACCTTCGGCGCGCTGCCGAGTCAGGTATACGGCACGGCGCCTTTCATGGTCAGCGCGACTGCAAGCTCGGGTTTAGCAGTGACCTTTGCCTCTCTGACAACTTCAGTGTGCACCGTGTCGGGCGCTACCTTGACCCTCGTAGCCACCGGTACCTGTACCATTCAGGCCACGCAAGCGGGTAACGCGAACTACTCGGCGGCCACGCCCGTGAACCAAAGCTTCCAGGTGACCCAAGGGACGCCGACCGTTAGTTTCACTGGAGCTCCAGGGAGCGCTCCCTACGAGGCGACGTTCACCGTAACAGCCACGACGAATGCCAGCACCACGGCGGTGATCACCGCTAGCGGCGCCTGCTCAGTCGCAGGCGCTGTGGTGACTATTACGGCGCCCGCGGGTACGTGCCTGCTTACAGCTTCCTGGGCAGCCGACAGCAACTACCTGGCAGCAACCGCGACGCAATCGACCATAGCCACAAAGGCGACTCCCACGGTCACTTGGACGACTCCCACAGCGATCACTTATGGCACCGTACTCAGCGGCGCTCAACTCGACGCAACTGCCACTTATAACGGCACGACGGTGGCGGGCACGTTTGTTTACACACCGGCGAAGGGTACCGTTCTGGAGGCCGGGAGCCAGATTCTCTCAGTCAGCTTCACGCCCAACAAAACAGCCAATTATAACGGCGCAACCGCTTCCGTCCCCCTACAAGTGAACCAAGCAACGCCAAAAATCACTTGGGCGAAACCTGCAGCAATCACCTACGGGACTGCGCTCAGCAGCGCGCAACTGGATGCGACCGCGTCCGTTCCGGGCAATTTTGTCTATACACCACCAGTCGGCACATTATTGTTGGGGGGCACCCAAACGCTTTCCGTCACATTCACTCCCACGGACAACACGGATTATGCGACAGCCACCGACACGGTGACGATCACCGTGGACAAGGCCGTGCCGACTCTGACATGGGCAACGCCCGTTCCCATCACGTATGGGACTGAACTGGGCGACACACAATTGGATGCTACGGCGTCGGTACCGGGTACATTTGCGTATTCACCCGCCGCCGGCAACACACCAGCCGGGGGCTTGGACACACTCAAGGCCACCTTCACACCTACAGATACGACCGACTACACGACCGCCACCGCATCCGTCACGCTACAAGTCAACGCGGCGGCGCCGACGATTACTTGGTCGACGCCAGCAGCCATCACCTACGGCACTGCGCTGAGCGGGACTCAACTCGACGCGAAAGCCACTTACAACGGAGCGAGTGCGGGAGGCACATTCGTCTATACGCCTGCAAATGGAACAGTACTTGGCGCTGGGAGCCAGACACTCTCGGTGGCTTTCACCCCTAACAACACCGCGAATTACACTAGTGCAAGCGCGTCAATTTCATTGCAAGTGAACCAGGCAACACCGAAGATTACCTGGGCGAAACCAGCGGCGATCACGTCGGGCACCGCTCTCAGCGCAACACAACTGGACGCGACCGCGTCTGTGCCAGGCACGTTTGTCTATTCACCGCCCGCCGGGACGGTTTTGCCTGCAGGCACCCAAACTCTTTCCGTCACGTTCACTCCCATGGATACGATCGACTATACGACAGCCACCGACTCGGTGAGCATCACTGTCAAGCCGTGAGCACAAATACCGAGCCGTACGGGCTTTGATTTTGTCGGCCCTTAAAAAAGGGCGCGCAACCGCCAGAAATCGTTTCGATTTGAATCGTAGACTGTAAGCGTGTGAGGAACCCATCTTGAACGGGGGAGGGACACCGCTGAAAATGGCGGGATGCGAAGCAAAGAAGAGATCCGCGGGATGGTTGAAGGATTTGCGAAAAGCGGGATGACGCGGCGCGAGTATTGCGCGAAGCACGGCATGGCGATCACGACGCTGGATTATTGGCGGCGCGCACACCGGAGACAGAAGCCGAAGCTGGTGGAGGTCGCGATTGAACCAGGGCAGGCGCTGACAGGTTTCGCGCTGGTGTTGGGCAACGGCCGGCGCATCGAGAGCTCGTGGAGATTCGTCGC
>JASHNT010000144.1 GCA_030041495.1 Bryobacteraceae bacterium
GAACTTCCTGCACGTGGAGAATAACGTGACTTACAACACCGTCGGTCACTGCTTCTTCCTCGAAGACGGCGCGGAGCACGGTAACCAGTTCGTGCACAACCTGGCCATCCAGATCAAGTGCCACACTTCAAAGGCCTGCATGCCGACCAATCTCGCCGCAAACGGAGAGGCCGGTGGTTCGAATCCACTCGCCCCGGCCAATCCTGATCGCGCGGCCTACAGGGCGGCCAGCATGTCCGCCAAGGACACCCTGCTGCCTTCGGACAACACGGTGGCGGCTTTCTGGATCACCAATCCGGACAATGTCTTCATCGACAACGTGGCGGCGGGTTCCGATGAGAATGGCTTCTGGTGGTCGTTGCCGGAACACCCGCAAGGGAAGTTCGAAGGTACCGAGATCAGCAAGACCACCTGGCCGCGTCGAACCAGGATGGCGGAATTCAGGGGCAACGTGGCCCACTCCAACTTCGACGGGTTCATGCTGGACCGGAACATCAATCGGGAAAACGTCTTCGGGTTGGCCGGCCCGTCGCATATCGCCAAGGAAAATCCCGCTGACGAAAACAGCAAGAGCGTGGAATCGCTGCTCGCGGATCTCACCGCTTACAAGAACCGCAATGGCGGCGTTTGGAGCCGCGGCGAGCTGCACGTCTTCCGGAATCTGAAGGCGGCGGACAATGCCATCGGGTTCACGAGTTCAACGGGTTCCTTCGGCGCTGACACGTTTACCTCACTGGTGGTTGATTCGCTGTTCGTGGGCGAAACCGACAACATCGGCAACCCCGTAACGCCGGAAGAAAAGGCCTACGGCCGCAGCCTGCCGAAACCCCTGATTCCGGATTACCCGATCCACGCCTACGAGTACTACGACTATCGCCATGACGTGGTCAACACGACATTCGTGAATTTCCAGGACAACAAACAGCGCGGATCAGGCGCGCTTACCTGGCTGTTGTATACGGGCGCTGGGGTTACCACCGAAAACACCGTCAAGGGTGCCAAATACATCAATGCCAAGCCCGTGTATTTCCCGAAGATCGACCCCAGGTTCGACAGTGACAACCGGAGTGGTTCGGCCTACCGGACCGCGGCGATCCACGATCTGGACGGCTCGACAACCGGCATCCCTGATTCCTATGTTCTGATCAACGACGGCGAGAACGACAGCGTCGCCACGGACGACACCTGCCAGATTCATCCCACCTGGAACGCCGCAGTGTGCACCGGTGATATCGGACGCATTCAGTTCAGCATCAGGAGGCCCGGACCCACAAGCGGTGTTGGTCTTGCGCTGAAAGATGTTGCTGTGCGGTCAGCTGGTCCCTTGCAGTCAGCTGCTCCTGCGCGGGCGGGTGGCCGTGCGCGGGCGGCTGCTCCTCAACAGCCAATTGTCCTGAGCCGCAATGGCAAGGATTTCAAGATCACGGCCAATCAGAGCACTGTGCGCGCCGGTACCGAGATCCTTGTGAAGACCGAAAGACCGGAAGTTTCCATCAGCTTGAGCGAAATGGCCAAAGACTCATGGGTCGTGTTCGAGCTGCCGGGTTTCGCCAACGCGACCTCCGGGAAGCAGCAGGACAGTATCGACGCCCTGCGCAAGGCGACCGAGACTTCGTATTTCAAGGGCCCGGATGCCGTCTGGGTGAAACTGGTAATCCCGACCGCCCCCAAGGGCATTGGCAGGGATCAGTTTGGCCCGTTGGATACTCAAACCAGCATTACGGTAAGGCGATAAGCACCTTATTCGCGAACTGAACGCCCGAGGTCCTGAAATCCTCAGTTATCGCTGGCTGAAAGGATCGAGGCAGGTCAGGTCTTCCTCCCGATTCCGAACGAGCTCAAGCTCGTGCTGGACTCCCTGCCGCTGCCGCGGAATGCCGCGAAGGATTGCCCTTATTACTTTTGGAACGCGGTCACTTCGCGCCGGGCTGTGGTCGGGATCGCGGAGCGGACGCTCACCGCGGTGTTCAAGAAATCCGGCGTGAAGAAGCCCACGCTCACAGATATCGCCACACCCTAGCGACCCGAATGCTGGAGCTCGGGCACACGTTCGACCTCGTGGCTGACATCTTGGGAAATACCGCGGAGGTCGTCAGGGAGCACTACGGCAAGTGGTCAAAGGGCCGGCAGGATAACATCGACCGGTTCATGATGGCGCATTTTGCTACTGCGCCGGCTACATTTCCAATCACACTGCAGTCACACGAAAAAAACAGGTTTTGTGGTGCGGAGAGGGGGACTTGAACCCCCACGGTGTTACCCGCTAGCACCTCAAGCTAGTGCGTCTGCCAATTCCGCCATCTCCGCGAGCGCGAACTTACTTCTGGGGCACCGGCGCCGGCACCACCGGCGACGGAACGGTTTGCGGCGTTCCCTTCGATCCATCCGGGTTGATCGGCGTCACCGTGATCGGCACCGAGGACGGATTCCCGCTCTTGTTCGGCTGAACAGGGGTTGGCTTTGCCCTATCCAGCAGCGAGGAACCGGCCTTGCCGCTGCGCGTCGCGATGATCGACAGCGTCAGTGACGTCACCATAAAGATAACCGCCGCTACAGTGGTGGCCTTAGACAATACTGTAGCCGAGCCACGCGGTCCGAACACCGTCTGTGAGCCCATGCCGCCGAAAGCGCCCGCCAAGTCCGCAGCCTTGCCGCTTTGCAGCAGCACCACAATGATCAGAAAGATGCAAACGACGTAGTGAATCGCGGTCAACAGAATGGTCATAGAACTACCTTTTCCATGTTAACACGGACTGCTGGCACGGCCGCTTATTTGAAGGCCGCGATCCCGGTGACCCGCTCGCCGATTACCAGTGCGTGGATGTGGTCGGTGCCTTCGTAGGTCTTCACGGTTTCCAGGTTGCACATGTGGCGCATCGCGGGATATTCGTCCATGATGCCGTTAGCTCCTGCCAGGTCGCGAGCCAGGCGCGCGCACTCCAGAGAGATGGCCGCGTTGTTGCGCTTAAGCATGGAAACGTGCGCCGGCTCGGCCTTGCCTTGATCCTTCAACCGTCCCACCTGCAGGGCCAGAAGCTGCGCCTTGGTGATCTCGGTGATCATCCACGCCAGCTTCTCCTGCACCAGTTGATGCGAAGCGATGGGCCGGCCGTCGAACTGCTTGCGCAGAACGGTGTAGCTGCGCGCGGCCTCGTAACAGTCCATGGCCGCGCCGATCACACCCCACCCGATGCCATAGCGGGCCTGCGTCAAGCAGCTCAGCGCCGCCTTCAATCCTTTGGCTCCCGGAAGCATCGCGCTCTCCGGGACGCGGCACTCGTGTAGAGCCAAACTGGAGGTCACCGAAGCCCGCATCGACAGCTTGCCGTGAATCTCCTGCGAGGAGAAGCCAGGCGTGCCGCGCTCCACCAGGAATCCGCGAATCCCATCCTCGGCGCGAACCCAGACCAGCGCGACGTCGGCGATCGAGCCGTTGGTGATCCAGGTCTTTTCCCCCTCCAGGATCCAATCGGAACCCTCACGCCGCGCCTTGGAGAGCATGCCGGCGGGATTCGATCCGAACCCCGGCTCACTCAGCCCGAAGCAGCCGATCGCCTCGCCGGTTTGCAGGCGCGGGAGCCAACGCCGCTTTTGTTCCTCGCTGCCGTAGGTGAGGATCGGATACATCACCAGCGCACCCTGGACGCTCGCGAAGCTGCGCAGGCCAGAATCGGCGCGCTCGAGCTCCTGCATGATCAATCCATACTCGACGTGGTTGAGTCCCAGGCAGCCGTAGCCTTCCAGATTGGCTCCAAAGAATCCCAGCCGGCCCATTTCCGGAATCAGCTCCGAAGGGAAGCGAGCCTCCCGGAAACAATCGCGCGCCAGGGGAACTGCTCGCTCATCCACAAACTGCCGCGCGGTCTGGCGCACCAGCAGCTCTTGCTCGCTGAACAGCGAATCGATGCGCAGATAGTCCACGCCGGGAAAGGTTGGCATCGACCGCCATTTTACCCCGGCGAAGAGCTACTGCTTTTTGTGAATCAGAATGCGGCCGTTGAAGGTTGTGAACTGCATCTCCGTGCCGCCGCCGTTGATGGTGCCTTCGACAACGCCGTCGCCGAAGCCAAACCGACGGGATGCTTGCCGCGCTGCCTGGCGCGCCGATTCCGCTGCCGCTCTCATGCGTTCACGGAGCTGGTCGCGGGTCTCGCCGGCGGCTGGCGGAGCTGGTGGTTCGGGTGGTTCTGGTGGCTCAGGCGGCTCGACGTTGGCAGGCCTCGTACCGGATTGCGGTTGTAACTTTACATCGAAATCCGTGAAGATGTCGCCGTTATCCGCCCGGGCTTTGAGACTCGCCTTGGCATCCGCAGGCAGCGTGACATCGATCTCGCCATTGAAGGTGGAAAAGCTCATGGCTTTACCGGGCGTCACCTTGCTCAGCGACGCGACGATCTTGCCATTGGTGGAATGCGCCACTACTGGGCCGGAGGCGTTGGTGATGGTGACGTCGCCGTTCAAATGATTCACCTCGATTTCGCCCCCGATGTTGTCCACTGTCACCTTGCCGTTCAGCGTCATGGAAATAGTGACCGAGGTCTGCACGGGAACCTGGATGTTGATATCGCCTAATCCGCCAAACAGGCGCGAGCCGCTCACGCGCACGGTGTTGTTGTCCTGGCTGACATCCAGCGTGCCCGATCCGCCGATGCGATGCATACCCGGGGGCGGCTCCGAGGGGCGGCGCGGTCCGTGGAAATTTCCGCCGCTCAGATCAATCTCGGCGTCGTTCCTTTGCACGCCACGAACCGTCACGTTGGCTGCGGCCGTCATCAAGGTTACTTCCAGCTTCTTCGGCGCGGCGGGATCGCTGAACTTGACCGTGTAGTGCTGCTGCGCTCCGGTCGAAGTGTCCTGCGCCGGCGCCAGCGCGGCCAAAGCAGCTCCCAGAATCATCCATCGTCTTGATTGTTTCATTGCTACCGTTCTCCAACTCTAAAAACCTACGCTGCTCCTCTAGTTCGGTTCCGCTTTGACGGCGTGATCGATCACGATCACCTCGACCGGCCCTTTCGCCGGCTCCAATCTCAATCCCAATTGCTCCTCGATGGCCGTAAAGATCGAGGGCGCATCCGTCGAATCCGCGTTGGCCGCCTTGGCGCAAGGACCGGTGTCAGGCGCGAACTCCAGCGTGAAATCGTACCTTCCATCGAGGCCGGTCTGATCCTGCACCGGGCGACGCAGTTGCCGCGGCAATCCAAAAGCGAGATTCGCCATGGTTGCGCGAGTCCCGGTCATCCGGCTACACTCCGATCGTATTCCCATGCCTTGCGCCGACGGCTCAGCCGGTGCTTCGACCAGCTTGGACCCGCCCTTGCCAAGCGTCAGCAGGCACACCGGCAACTCCTTGGTTTCCTTGCGAACTGCGAGCTGAAACCGCTCCGCGAGCAACGTTTGCACCCGCACGCGCGTTTCTTTCGCGCGGTCCTCCGG
>JASHNT010000011.1 GCA_030041495.1 Bryobacteraceae bacterium
TCGCTTGCCCCGCGTTGCCGGCAGATCGCCCGCACCGACAGGCCGCTCTGTTGCTGCTCCGCCACCAGCCGCCGCCAGAACTCCCGCCGCGATTCCTGTGTCTTCGACATGCCGCCAGTATCGGCCACCGCCGGCCTCGATCCAAGCGGTGTTCATGTGATGCGTACGGAGCGGGTGCTTTTTGGGTGAAAGGGGGAGCGCCCGCCGCCGTTTTGGAACACTGATAACAACGAAATCCTAGGCCCCATGGTTACCGGCCTTGGACTATCTTTTGGCTGGGCCATCCTCTGTGAAAGATAGCCGGTTAATTGCTTCGGGGAAAACTGTACCGTGCGTCCCGAGGAGGTCCGCCCCGCTCGGGTTCTGTTTGGCCGGAGACCCTGCCGCCGCCAGACGGTCACGGACCGCCACAACTGGACACACATCCGAAATAGTCGCTCCGGCTAACGGCGCGGA
The DNA here is from genome assembly GCA_030041495.1 of Bryobacteraceae bacterium. Lineage (GTDB taxonomy): Bacteria > Acidobacteriota > Terriglobia > Bryobacterales > Bryobacteraceae > Palsa-187. The sequence continues at coordinate 457 of JASHNT010000011.1, forward strand.
GAAAGTTTCTGCTCAGCGATTCTCCGTTTGCGACGTCAGATAATTCTATCCCTGGCCACTTTCGTACAAACGATCGTGTTCGTAGGCACTGCCGAGTCAGCAGCAAGGCGGCGACATCGCTGGACATCAGGCGGCCACGCAGGGCCTAGGCACCCGCGAGGAACTCTTCCGGGAAGATGTGAGCCTCACGATGTGCACGGGATTACGGCACGACGACGGAAGCCTAGTGCTGGTCGACGGCAAGATGGACCCAGGACGGCATCTTTCGAGCAGTGAAACTCCGCATGGTATCGGGCCCATCCTAGCCCTTCTTGCTACTGTAGGGTCAACAACGTTCCCGATTGCGTACTCGATCCGCCATACGAGGCGGTGATCTGCTGGTCTCCGCCCGTCAGCGCCGATGGCACCACCACGTTGAACTGAAACTCACCTGGTGCCACCAACCCCGCGAAGTTGACCGTCGCCGCCATGCCGCCGATCATGATCACCGGCAGCGGTGACAACGTACCCGATTGCGTTTCCGCCCCTGCTGTTATCGCCACCGAGGTCGCGCCAAATCCGTTGGCGTAGAGCACGATCGTCTCTCCCGGCGCGGCGGGCGTGCTCAATCCGGGGTAAAGCGTCGTCGGCCCGATCAGGCTTCCGTTGGCGTGGGTCGCCGTGACGTACGGCCCTCCGTTGAAGATGAAGAACGAGGGGGATTCCGTTTGCGCGGCGATGGAAAACGCCGCGCTGGAGACGCCTCCATTCGTCAAAACCACTTGCACCGATGCCGGAAGTGCACTGGGGGGAGTAAGCACGTTTACTTGCGTGGGGCTGATGTAATAAATGTACGCTGGCACGCCGTTCACTGTCACGCTGACGCCATCCAGACTGGTCGGCATTTGACCGCCCACAAAGTCCGATCCTTTCCAAATCCGTGAATCCCCGGCTGGCGCCAGATCCGACCCTTTGATTTCCACCCACGTGTTCGGCGCGATCAGGGGTACTCCGCCCTCTGCATTGGCCACCAGGGTAATTGCCAGTCCAAGAGACAGGCTGTACACCGAGCCGTTGCCATTGGCCCCGCCTAGGGAAGTGGTCCCATAGAAGTTTCCGCTGTTGTCTTGCACCAGGACCATCCCGCCATAAGTCTCCGATGAATTGTCGGAACCTTGTGGCGGTGCGAAAGGTTGAACCTGAAAGTTGTACAGGGTCGTGAGCGCGCCCGCCGAAGTGATTTTGAAGATGGTGCCGAAGTTATTGGCGCCGCCATAAATGGTTGTACCGTAGAAGTTCCCATCGCTGGCCTGCATCAGCCCGGTAGGTGTGATGCCGTCCGCGCAGTTCATCTGGCTGCAAAACGTGTAAATCATCGTCAGTTGGAACGCTGGAGTGAGCTTAAAGATGCCGCCATCGCTGTTGGCGTCGGCGCCCTGGCTCGCAACTCCATAGAAGTTACCGTCGGTGCCCAGAACCAGCGGACCCGAGGGGGTGCTTCCGTCGGTGCAATTCGGCTGGCTGCAGAAGTTGTAGACGATCGTCACGGTCGGGCTGCCGCCCGCCGAAAAACTGATTTGGAAAATAGCCCCGTCGCCGTTGGTCCCTCCCGCGGCACTGGTCCCGTAGAGATCTCCGTTCGCTCCCTGAATCAAGCTGTTTGCAAAACAGCCCGAACAATTGGTATCTACGTTCGAGGAGATAGGCGTGAGAACGCCCCCAGGAGTCACCTCGAAGATAGTGAAGACGTTTATGCCATAGAAGTTCCCGTTCTTGGCCTGAAGCAGCGGCGTATAGGGGAAGGCGCCGTCGTTACCGAATTGGAAGGTGTAGATGGTTGTGAGTGCGCCCCCGGGAGTGATTTTGAAGACCGTGCCACAGCCGCCAGGGGCACACTCACCGCTAGAGTTGCCGCCCGCGTTGGTGGTCCCATAAAAGTTTCCGTCGGTGGCCAGAACCAAGCCAGTCGTGGGATTAGCTCCGTCCGCCGCGCCCGTGAAGCTATACAACGTGGTGACTGCACCCCCTGGCAACGTGATCTTGAAGACCGTGCCGCTGTTGCTGGCTCCACCCACATTGGTCACGCCATAGAGATTGCCATCTGTACCCACTACAAGGTTGCCGATCGGGTCGGCACCGTTGACACCAGTGAAGCTCGCCAGGGTAGTGTAGGTGGAGGTCTGTGCCGGTGAGAGTTCCGCGAACGCACAGCACAAAAGGACCAGGCTCGCTCTCTTTAGAGAAGAAGCGCCCAACCGGGCTACCCAAAACCGTTCCCGTTGAAGGCCCGCGCGTAGGCTCATCAGTTTGAAAATCATCGTCAACAACCTCCCAGAATGTGATTTTCACAGCTTGACTAATTATATGAAAGATTAGGTGCCTCGGTTCCTGCGCAAGTTGGCGCTCACCGATGTGCTGGTGGTGGACGACTTCTGCATGACGCCGCTCAACGAAGTCGAACGCCGCGACTTTCTGGAGATCTGCGACGACCGCTATCAGACCTGTTCCACGGTGCTGACCTCCCAGGTCCCGGTTCCCGACTGGCATGTCCAGATCGGCGATCCGACAGCCGCCATCGCAGGCCTGGTGAGTTATCAGGATGGGTCCGTCATCAGCCGAACACTGCTCAAACGGACGACCGGTACGGTCACACTGTTCGCCTTCGACGAGGGCGAAGGGCTCAGCGAACATTCTGCGGCATTTGACGCATTGGTACACATCCTGGAAGGCGAAGCGGACATCACGATTTCCGGCAAGCTGCTGCGTACTCACACCACCGAGGCGGTCCTCCTGCCTGCGAACCAGTCACATGCGGTCAAGGCGATCACCAGTTTCAAGATGCTGTTAACAATGATCCGATCCTGACCAGAGCACCGATATGTAGTTCTGCGCGTGGACGGCGTGGCTTCACGAATGCAGTGGCTTGATCGTTTACGACCGGTTCGGGATCGTATTGGCGAAGGCAAGGCCCCATACATTTCACCAAGAGCGATAAAAACGATCGCATCGAAATTAACAAAGGCCGGCACTTCGCTTTTTGAAATCATCGGCCTGAGAAAGCCTGACGAGCCGATTCCGAAAGGGGTGATCTCAATATAGCGGCATCATTCACTGTTGATCTGAGCGGGAGCGCTCCACAACGGATATGGCAGTCCTGCGAGCCGATTGATCGCGAGAGCCTGAGCAACGAGCAGGAACACGGCCACCTCGATAATCGCTAGCTCGCTCGGCTTCGAAATAATCCCGAGAGAGACGATCAGCGTCGTCGCGCCGGCGGGTGGATGACTAACGTCGAGAAGAACCATGAACGCACCTGTCGCTGAGAGTGAGAGAGCCGCTGCCAGCACTCTTGGCCAGAAAATTCCCGGATGCTCTCCGAATGGCAGTGCTCCGGCGCTGGTGATAGCGAATGCCGCATAACCGCAGACGAGGCCGATAGCATGCCCGAAGACGGTATTTCGCGGACTTGAGGTCCTGCCAAGAGGGGTAAAGAACAGAAGATACGCCGTGGGTCCGAGCGACGGAAAGACAAAGGGGTTCCGGCTCACGAGCGCGAGAATCGCCAGCACGCCGATGGTGACGAACCCGTTCACGAACACATACACAGAGCGAACAAGTCGCGGCGGAAAGTGAAGCAACAGCCAGTCGAGCCTTAGTTTTCGGAAGAACGAGACGATATGATCGGCGTTGTCGTGTTGCTGCGCGAAAGAATCGCGGTTCTGCATCAAATATTGGGCAGCAGGTCGAAATACTCATCGTCTTCGTTCTTGCCGCCTTCTCCTTTGCCAAGCGATTTTTCCGATGCGATGAATTCTATCCGCTCGATCCATTTGACCATCTTGTAGCCAAGCTGGTTTTCCACGCGCAGCCGCAGAGGCGCCCCGTACACCTCCGGAAGCGGTTGCCCGTTCATCCTTGAAGCCAGCAGACATTGGGGCTTTCGCACGTTCTCCAAGCTTTGCGTGTCGTAGTAAGGTCCGCCATAAAGAGCTTCCCCAAAGGAGAAAAAAGCGACGGCTCTCGCTTCCGTTTTTGGCTGCACGAGCTCAATCAGCTTCCGCATGGGAATCCCACCCCACTTGGCGATGCCGCTCCACCCCTGGATGCAATGATGCATCGTGATGTGTTCAACCTCACCCAGGCGCTCCAAATCGGCGATAGAAAGCTCGACCGGGTTATTAACCAGCCCTCCCACCTTCAACCGGAAATTTTCGAATCCGCTCTTTGCCAGGTGCTTCCAATCATCCCGGTGCGGCATCTTTCCATTCGGCCAGAAGTAGGAAGAGATTTCCTCCTCCGTATACCTCTGTTGTGGCAAGAGCCGATTCAGCGTAAGAAGCTGCATCGGATACGTCACCGACTTCAGGGCGTGCTGCACTCCGCGCGGATGGTTCCAGGAAATATAGTGCGCCGCGATCCACGAGAGCACGACCACGCTGATTCCAACGAAACCGAAGTACATACCGGCAGGGTCCTGATCGTCGGTCCCCATCACAATATGGTTCATGTTGCGCGCAAACCCCGTCATCACAATCAGCGTCACGTGAACCACCAGAAACGCAAGGAAGCTGAACATTGTAAGGAAGTGAATAGACCGGGCTGATTGCCGACCCCCAAATATTCGCGCGTACCACGGAAACCTGTTGACCACCGCCGGGGACATCGCTATTCCCGTCGCAATCGCGAGCGGCCCGAACACAAACACGACGGTGAAATAGGCGATCTGTTGCAGTGCGTTGTAACCATAGAATCCGTTTGGCTCCGCCGACAAATGAAAGGTCGCATAGTGGACGAAGGTGTTCCATGCTTGGACGAGAACTAGCGGAGAAGCAGGCACGATGCGCTTCCACTGTTCCGTCGTGAATAGCATGATGATGAAGACGATGCCCGTAGCAATAAAGCCGTGCACGTCGATGAAATGCCACACTCGGGCAAGACCAATCGTGTGACGGTAGCCCGGCGTGCCAACGAGAGGCGAAATGTAACGCGCATCGTCTTTCGCGGTCCAGAGGCGATCGCGTGGAACTTTCAAGGGCGTAAACCGAATCCATTCGCTCCCCGGTGTGCAGCCGTCATTGAAATAGAGGCGAGGGTGGTCCATCAGGATCGAAAGCCCGCTGCGAATCAGGATCGTCACAAAAAGAAAATTAAAGAAGTGGCAATAGCGCACCCATACGGGAAAGCCGTGCGGCCCGGCGAAATTGTTGGGATAGATTTGGGGAACAGCCGCAACAGGAGGCATCCCCGATACTGCGACCTCGATCCAGGCTGCCGCAATCAACGCCACGGTTGCGCAAGCGATTCCGATCAGGATTGATGGCCGAATCCAAATACGAAATCGGCGATCGGGCGGATAGTGGACAGCTCTGTGCGCTGCATCGAATGTGATCATATTCGGTCTACGGGGCCGGACTGACCCTCTTTCGCATCAATCCGGCGCAGCCTCGTCAAGAGGTAGTCTCGCAGAACGATGGCGTTATTGTGGTCGAAATCGCTCGACGCGTAGAGCAGGGGGAGGTCTCCGTGGCGCGCGGCTTCGAGGATCGCTGCCCAGGCATGGGGATTTGCATTGAGCTCGGCGCAATAGCGCTTACGAAACTCCGGCCACTTTTCCGGGGAGTGGTCAATGATGAAGCCTACCGCCTCGCTGGTCCCGCTACTGGAGAGCTTCTTCACCCAGCGTTTGATGAGCCAACGGCAGTCGAGCCCTCAAACGATCAGTTCCTATCGGGACACGTTTCGCCTGCTGCTGCGATTTACCCAGCAGCGTCTGCACAAGCCGGCACTCGACGGCCGTGGAGTTATTGCAGGCTGGTGTTGATCGGGCGGTCATCGCCCTCTGGCTGGGCCATGAATCGGTGGAAACGACGCAAATCTACCTAGATGCGAACCTCGCGATCAAGGTGGAAATCCTGGCAAAGACCACGCCGCCGGAGGAAAGCCCGGCCGCTTTACAGCCGACGACGAACTGCTGGCGTTCCTCGAAACACTGTAATCCGGACAACAAACTATGCCGGGCGACTGACTACGCGGGCGCACTGAAACCCTTGATTCACTGGTGCATGTCCGTCTCATACCAGCCCCACCCGGCATAGATGCGCGCCTTAATGCCGGCGTCGGCTGCTCGGCGCTGGATCATCGATAGGCATCCTGTTGCCACATCGAGTTGCCGGTGAGCGTGTTGGTTTTTTCCAGCCGCCGTGCGGAATAGCGGCCCTCCGCAAGCGCGAGTATCTCGCCCGCAAGGAGTCCGGCAGTCTGGTGGGGAAGTAGCGCACAGGACGCGATAAAGAACACCTGCAGGAGTTGAAGAAGCGCCTCGAAAGCGCGGCCCGGCAACCCTGGAACCAAATAAGATGCGTGTAAGGTTGATAGAGACAGCTACAAAAACGAGTCCGGTCAGGGTGGCAGCGGCGCCAGCCTGCACCGAAAAATAGGTCTGCCAGTCCGCGAGCTGGAGCATGAGATACAGCATTGCATGAGGAAATCGCCGGACGTGAACGGCAGGACCGTTTCAGGATAGTGGCATTCGCCCCGTCGGGACCTATGTGCAACTGGTACGCCAAGCGACCAGAGGCGCGCTCGCCCGCTAGAATTGTACGCATGTGGAAACTAGCTACCGTGGCCCTTGTCGTGGACTTGGCGGCGGGCGTCGCCACGATGTTTGCTCAGGCTGCCCCACCTGTCTATTTCAATCACGCGACCATCTTTGTAGCGCCCGGAGTTTACGCCGCGCTGCTGGAGTCTGGGTTTCTGCGGAACGATTTCAGTTTCTTCCGTGAGAACACTGCTACCGCTCAAAGAGATGGAGAAGCTTCGAGCTACACCGCGATTTACGTCTCCGGTCAGCGCACCTATCTCGAATTCATGAAAGAAGGCTCTGATCCCGCTCTGGGAAGCAAGCTGGGAGACGTATACCTCAACATGTGGATCGATGATCGGCGCCAGCTTCCGTTGTTGAGGGATTTGCTCTCTGCCAAGCGGCGCGATTCCACGTTAATGATCCGGACCGTGCGGAACGGACAAAATGCCCCGACCTACGACGCAGTGGTTCCGGCTGGTGGCGCGAAGGATGTGCTCGGACCAGGCGTGCACGTAGCGACGGTCCTTAAGGGCTACTATCCCGATGGCATTACGAGAGAGAAGGGACGTGAAGGCAGATTCCTGCCCCAGCGATTGTTGCAGAACATCACCGGTATCACTCTGACTGTAAATGACGCCGAACGTAACCGGCTTGTTGAGGAATTCCGTGCCTATTCTTATCGGGTGAACATTGACGGCGGGAGAGTGACGGCATCGAGTCCAGACGTAACTTTTGAGCTTGTCCCGTCAAAGCCACATGCACCGCGCATTCTGACTCTGGAGATGTCTCTAACCCGCCCAGCCGGGGAACAGAGATATCGCTTTGGCGAGGGCAGCGAGCTTCGCACGCATGGCAATAGCGCGAGATGGACACTCGCCTTTTCGAGCGATTAGAAACGTTACGGAGGTGCATTCTTACCTTCGCCTCCGAATCGCTCTCCGGAAGAGGCCGAAATCAGTCCCGGCAAGTCCCCGGCCCGGAAGGATTAGGAACGATAACGCGCTTGAGGCCGCTAATAGCTCGCCGTCAACCCGGCTGATCGCCCGCGCAGCGCTTGTGACAAATTTAGCGCCCGTTTTTATGAAACTTTCCCTTATACGCGCGTAGTGGAGAAACTTTCTCATTTTTGGGGTCTGAAACTGTCACTTTGTCACAGCCAACGGACCTGGCTGAAGGCGGGATCGAGACCTGAACGGAAATGGATGCACTGGCAAATACACCACCTTGGCGTATATAGGCGACTTTACGGCAAGGTGAATTCCCGACTTCCCATAGGGCGACCGGGAGTGATGGCCGCAACGTACAAAAGGTGTAGCAAGGCGGCGCGATGAGAAATCATCCCGGCAATCCTTCACATAAATCTTCAGCGCGTAACGGGGACGGAACGGAGCAAGAGGACCCGCCATGGGCCCAACAAGCGCGGTTCCGGTATCGGCATGGCCGAAAACGGGCCAGGCGGACTACTTGAGCAGCGCTATCGTGGAAAGCCCCTCGATCATCCATAGGTTTCCGGTATCTTTTTCGATGCTGTACGTAATGCTCGCTCCGTCGGGACTGAGAGACAGGCGGTGCCCTCCTACGTAGCCGGCCGCGATATCAAATTCCGGCCCCAAAGACCCGATGATTCGCTGCACCTTACCCTCCAGGTTCGCGGCGAAGAGCTTGAGCGGCGCACCGGGGCCACTGCCGTCCGAGCGCAGGCAATCAAGCTGCGAACCATCGCGCGAAAAGGTGCACTTGGCGTCCCCCAGGGATGCTAGATCGCGCGAGGATTTTCCATCCGGCGATGTGAGCTTCAATCCGTGAAGCTTGCGCTTGACTTATGGCTGCTGTAAATTTCAGTTCCCACGATCGGATTCCCCAATCCTCAGTTTTCCATCGTCGCGCGATGTAGGCCGGTCACTTGAGGCCCTGGAACGTCTGCACGTAGCGGCCCCTACTCACCAGTCCAGATCTGGAGTCGAGGCTGAACACTTTAGTCGGAGCCTGTCCTTTTTTTTGTATTTCGATCGAAATTGGCCCGCGCAGTCCTCCGTCATTGAGTGATACCGTAGTGTCACCGCCAAGCGCCATATCAAAACCTCCGCCGTCGCCGACAATTCGCTTGGACCAGCCGCTCTCTATGTATCCGGGAGCGAAGTGCTCGATTCCGCCAAACCGCTGAAGCTCGTCCGGAGTCGCCCGCTCAAAGTGGTCCCCGGCCCACCAGCACAGTCCACCCAGGGCCGGGAAATTGGCCCAAATTCTGCCCTCCATTCGCGTAATCATGCTAGGCCCGGATCCGGGCCTCCTGTCCGCCAGTTCCAGTACGTGCTGTTCCGCGCCGGCGGGCGTGGCATGAATGACGACCATCGAGCCGCGATCGTCGTCTGGCGGCTCTATCTTTCCCAGGACTTGCCCCGCAACCAGGAGCGGATACCCGATCCATTTGACGTGAAGCCCGCGCGTATCCATCCCGATGAAAACATAAGCTTCGCGAGAGTTCCAAAGCGCGTCGCCGCCAGCGTCCACGCGAATCATGTACGCATTGATACCGGCGGACAAGACAATGGCAAGCCCAAGTATCCAGATCGCGAGAACAGATTTCGAGGGCCTCAGCATCGGAGAGTCAGTTGCATGTTGTCGATAGACACACGTTGTTCAGGATGTAACTACTGAACGCCCCCGAATAATCCCAGTATCCGACGAGGGGATTGTTAATCGGGGAGAGGTCGGGGAGAGCAAGCCCACCCAGGCTGGTTGCCAAGTTTGTCCCGAGTGCAGGCGAGCCCAGTTTGATTTGAATGTATTGCATGTATTCCCTCCAGGCTTGCTTGATCGTCCCGATGGCTACGTAGTATCCGAGGTGGTTCAGGAAACCCGGTGCCGGTGAATCGTAGGCGCCAGTTTCAATCACGACGTCATTTGGCCCCAGGGAATAAACTCGCCAATACCGCCAACCGGCGAGGGGATGACCGTTGAGGGTGACGACGGAGATAACAAGGTGTACAGGGTCGACCCTCTCTGAAAGGACGTAGAATGGCTCTTGAAAAAACCCCGCCCAGCCACTCAGCGTGATTTTCACGATCTCCCCAGGTCCGGTGACGTCTAACGTCGCCCCCGGGGTTGGTGCCGAGAACGTTTGGATCGTGTTCTTAGGGTTCGCGTTCGCCAGGTTTGGGGCAAATGTCTGAACCATGGTTTGAAATATTGAAGCGGGAGATTGACTCGTCAGCAACTCGATCGCATTGATGTTCCCGCACAGGACATTCGGTGTTCCGGGCAGCCCACAGGACGAAGGCAGACCCAAATTCGGGAGCTGTTTGTCGAGATTCGACATTCCCGCTATAGCCTGGTTGATCGACGTGCCATTGAGTGACACATTGCCGCCCACGAAGGCGGCGATGCCTGCGATGGGACCTCCTGGTGGATTCAGTCCTCCATAGGTGGCGTCGCTGACGTCAAGAAACAAATCTTCGATTGCAAATTGAAGTTGCTCTGAACGGTTTCCCCGATAAATCGTTTTTATATCAGCAAGAATGTCGGGTGAACCCACGTCCATGAATTGAAGACATAGGCTCCGAAGCTCGCCGTCCTCG
>JASHNT010000012.1 GCA_030041495.1 Bryobacteraceae bacterium
CTGCGCGAGTCCGGCGCTTCGCAGAAACGTGGATTTTCCCCCTCGGTTCGCGCCCGTGATCATCACGAGTAGCTTCCCATCGCCGGCCACGTCGTTGCCGACCGCCCTGCCCTCCAAATTCAGACTGAGGCAGACATCGTACAAGCCACAACTCGAAAACGCCGCGCTACCCATCGGCGACGGTTCGGGAAAACAAAATGGGTTCGCCTTTCTGCGCCAATCTGTCCCACAGATTCAAACAGGCGACATTCTGAATCGTTCCACCCAGCCGAGTCGAAACGCCAACACGCTTCAGTCGACGCCAACAACAAGCGAAGCCACAAGGCAATGGGTTTATATATTTCTCCCAAGATCACTGAACTGCATTGCAATTGCGCCACGAGTGCATGTTCCCAGTTTCAGAATGCCGCTCGTCGATTGAGGGGTGAGTCCGCAAGTGCTGGTGAACGACGGGCTGCTTTGTGGCGAGATTGCGATGGCCGTCAGGAACGAGGGGCTCAGAAGGCAGGCAGGCGAACGGCAGGAGGTTTCGACGGATGCATTAGCCGTCTATGTAGGTGGAACTCATGTGAAAGCGGTTAACCGTCAGACTGAGGCCCGCCGATTCGACTCCGGCCCGGAGGGCTGTTCCCCCGCGCATGATATCCGGCGCAAAAAAACGCGTGACTGGCCTTATGGCGCCGTCTCGATCGGTGGCTTGGGAACTACGCGCGTCCCAAGCAGCACCCCCCAGAGGCGGAGTGCAAGCGCCGGGAGAGCGGACGGCGCGGCAGTATGTCCACTCCAGCGCTGCTGCCATTATTTGCCTTGAGGTGGTACCGTGTAGGGTTACGGCAAATATGCCGATCTCCGGATTTTGAAACACAGAACGCTCTTACTCTTCGCCCCTTTCATCTCGCTACTTGCAGCATCGGCGGCGGACGAAGCCGCGACTCCTCTGCCGGGAATGCCCGCGGTAATCAGCTCCACCAACGTGTACTCGGAAGCTCGCCCCGGCAATTTCAGCTCAGCGGTTGCGGGATTCCCCGACCTGGTCTATGTCCCCAACAGCGGCAGCAACACAGTTGACGTGATCGATCAGCACACCTTCCAAATCATCGATCATTTTGCGGTCGGCAAACAGCCGCAGCACGTGACGCCTTCCTACGATTTAAGGACGCTATGGGTGTTGAACGACTGGAGCAACTCACTCACCAAAATCGACCCGGCCACCGGAATGAAGGGCGAGACGATCAAAGTCAGTGACCCGTACAACCTCTATTACACGCCTGACGGCAAGTTTGCCATCGTCGTGGCGGAGCGTCTTCAGCGCTTGGATTTTCGGGACCCGGCAACCATGGCCCTGGTCAGCAGCTTGCCGGTGCCCTGCCGCGGCATCGATCATATGGATTTCTCCGCCACGGGGCGATATCTGATCGCTAGCTGCGAATTTTCGGGGACCCTGGTGAAAGTGGATGTGGCGAAGCGAGCCGTTATCGGAACCCTCCGGCTCCCCACTTATAATGAACCCGGCAAAATGTCGGAGTCCGCCATGGCGCATTCCATGGAGCAGCCTTCCGAGCGGGTCGCGGCGCGGCGCAGGTATGACGAGCGGCAGTCGCCGGCGGGCAGCATGCCGCAGGACGTGAAGCTGTCTCCCGACGGGAAGATTTTCTATGTCGCGGACATGTTAGCCAACGGCGTTCACCTCATCGATGCCGACCGCTTCGTTCCCATCGGTTTTGTGGCGACGGGCCGGGGGGCGCATGGCCTGTACCCCAGCCGCGACGCCAAGATGCTGTATGTCTCCAACCGCGATGAAGGTACGATTTCGGTGATCAGCTTCGCGGACCGGGCCGTCGTCCAAAAATGGGTCATCCCTAACGGCGGCAGTCCGGACATGGGAGGCGTGTCAGCCGATGGCAAAATCCTGTGGCTCTCGGGGCGTTACGACAGCGAGGTGTACGCGATCGACACCACCGACGGTCACTTGCTAGCCTGCATCCGGGTAGGCAAAGGGCCACACGGACTCTGCGTCTATCCACAGCCCGGACGATATTCTCTCGGCCACACCGGCATCCTTCGCTAAGGCGCGGGCTTAGGCACGCGCCCCGAACAGGCTCGTAATCCAAAGCGGCTTTTCGGCTTCGGCGGCAGTTTTTGAAGGAGCGGCCAGTGCGGTACGGAGCAGACTTCGTTTCCCCAAACGTCGCGCGGCCGCCAGCAGCTTCTTGCGCGTTCGAAACAGTTTGATTTTGACCGTATTCTCATTCAAGCCCGTCATTGCAGCCACTTCCTCGACGGAGTGGCCCTCGACTTCCTTCAGCAGAATCAGACTGCGGGCCTCCTCGGAAACCGTCGCCAGAAGCTTTAACACGAAATCGCGTTCAGCCAATTGGTGCTCCAGCGGCGTGGCAAGATCCGGTGACTCGCTGGTTTCCAGTCCCTCCGTATCCTCGGCTGACAGATCGCTTTCGTACACCAGCTTCCGGACCCTCCTTTTGCGCAGGTAATCGTAGCATTCGTTAATGGTGATTCTGTGGACCCAGGTAAGCAGACTGCTGCGCGAATCGAAGCTGCCGATGGAGAAGTAGATTTTGGCGAAAACCTGTTGCGCGATGTCTTCGGCATCGTTGTGATTGCGCAGGATTCCATAGATGATCGAGAAAACCCTGGACTGATAGCGGTCGACAAGTTCGCGGAACGCCATTTCGTCGCGAGCTTGCACCCGTCGGACCAGGTCGTCTTCAGGGGCTTTGCCCCGGCTGGCCCTCGGCCCGGCCACCGCCGGAAATTCAACTGCTCCAGTGCGCGTCATGCTTAGGCTCCCGCACGCGACGTGCCAATCACAAGTTATTGCCAACACAGGGAATCGCCACCAGACCCTATGGCTGATAACCACCACAGTGCTTGAGCACAGCCGCCCAGGCCGGCTCTTAAAGAGTTTTCACGGGTTTGTGTCTCCTACTTGCTCATGCCTTTGAACGCGTATTTGTAATACCGCTGACCGTTGTTGACTTCCCCGAGAAACAGATTCCCTTTGGAATCCGCCGCGATGCTGTGAATGTGGAAGAATTCTCTGGCGTTGTGGCCGGCATGTCCGCCCACCCTCGAGACAACCTCCAACGTTTGCCGATTCAAAATTCGAATCGCTTTGTTGGAGCCGTCCACCACGTACAGGAACTTCTGCTCTTTATCCGGCGAGACCGCGAATCCGTGGACGGTTCCCTCGCTCTGAAGAGTGTTTCGCGCAATGAAGGCCTCTTTTACGAACGTCCCATCCAGCTTGAACACCTGAAGCCGGTTGTTGGAACGGTCGGCGACGTAAACCAGATCGTCATTGGTAACCAGAACGGCATGGACGGGATTGTTGAATCCTTCCGGCGGCGGTCCCTGCACGAGCTGCGCGCGAGGCGGGAACTTCAGATTGTCATCGGGCTTCTTTCCGTAAGCTCCCCAATGCCGCTTGTAAGCTCCGGTGTCCGCGTCGAAAACGATAACCCGATGGTTGAAATATCCATCCGCCACAAACAGTTCGTTTGTCTTGGGGTAGACGAAAAGGCCGGCGGGCCCTCCCAGGTTTGCCGTGTCATTGCTGCCCTGATTCTTGCCCACACGGCCGATCTGCATGAGGAATTTCCCGGTGGCCGTGAACTTCAAAATCTGGTTGTCTTCCTTGGCATTGCCACTGAGCCAAACGTTGTCTTTGTAATCGACGAAGATTCCGTGCTCCGACGTGAACCACTCATAACCTTGCCCCGGACCACCCCATGCCCGAAGAAATTTCCCCTTGGCGTCGAATTCCAGCACCGGCGGCGCGGGAATGCAGCATTCAGCTTGCGGAGGATTGAGCGAGGCTGCCTTCTCGCCATCCGGGATCGTTGCCGGACGATGAAAAACCCAGACGTTATCGTGAGAGTCCACCGCGACGCCACCAACCTGCCCCGTCACCCATTTGTTGGGGAGCGCTTGTGACCACAGCGGGTCGGGCTCAAACAGCGGCACCGAAGATTTGTTTGCCTGCGCCCAGGCGCGAGGCACACTGCCGACGGATATCGTCGCAAGCACGCTCGCCGATCCCACCGCCAGCCACGCTTTGACTCGCTTCATCCGATCTCTCCTCCAGGTTTCCAGCCGGGCCGATCAGCCGCGAGCAATTCTATCAGAGCAAAGTGAGGGGAAGAAGAGCCCGCTGGCTGGGAGCCGCGAAGTGTTCAGCACAACGGCAGACTACCCAAAGCGGTAAGTTGCATCCAAAACTCCCCGATCAACCGCCCTTCTCCCGTGTGCGTGATCGGACTCAGCACCGGGTCGCGCTCGATCTCGGAAAAGACGCGCCACACAAAGATTCCGGTCAGAACAAAGATCACTACCAACCCACGTTCGTGAACTGGGTTGAGGAGGAGAATACACCTTTCGAAGTGCAGAGCAAGCAAAACCCTAGGACTCAGCAACGGACAAGAGAGCCGGCCCACTTCAGCTTCTTTGTACAATCCGCCAGATCGTGCACCGTTTCCAGCGAGAGAATCGTGCGCATGGACAGGCCCGATTTACGCCTCGATTTTTGCGCAGTCTGTGCTAGAATTGCTCCCACCATCGGCTTGACGTGGACGCAAGGAGGTTACAATTATGCTTCCTATCGATTGGAACGTAGCCATTCGTTACGCAGGTCTGGTCAAGATCGCCGAAGGGGTCGCGCCAAATGCCGACTACGGGCCGAATGAGGTAAACCTCATTCGGGCAAGCGGTTACCAGTTCGTGCAAGCACTTTATGGAGACGATCTGGCCACAGATATCGATCCCCACGCCGGCGATATCGTTTCGTTCGGCTTCCTTGGCATTTCAATTTCACCCAACCGGGAGATCGTGGCAGCGATTCGGGGCACCGACACTATTCTGGAATGGATTCACGACGCCTCTTTTCTAATGGTGCCATCCGCCATACCTGGGGCTCATGGCTTCACTGAGGATGGTTTCACGGCCGTATACCGATCCCTGCGGATCGCTCGCGCCAATGGCTCGATTTCGGCCAGAGATTCGATCAAGAGCTACCTCGGAAACGGTGCAGCGGCCGCCGTGACCGTGTGCGGCCACAGCCTTGGCGGTGCGTTGGCAACCCTGCTGACGCTCGACGTCGGGTTGAACACGTCCTGCCGCACGCCCACCGCCTATACGTATGCGAGTCCGCGCACCGGGGATCACCAGTTCGCCGCTTCATACAATGCCGCTATCCCTTCCAGCTATCGTATTGAGAATCGAGAAGATCTGGTGCCGAAACTGCCCCCGATCCTCCCTCTACCCTACGAACACGTCAACACAAAGTATGAGTTGATACCTCCTCCGCATCGGATTAACCCGACGATCCCTTGCATGCACCACCTGACCACCTATCTCTGGTTGATGGCGCAGCAAGCCGGTGCAACTGGTTATCCTCTCGATGCGGATTGCGTTTTCACAGTAGCCCCGAGCATTTGAAACAGGACGTTTTGCATGGCGCTGGGGGAAGTAAGTGCCCGGGATATTCTTCGGGAAGGCTTTGCCAGGTGGACCAGCAACTTCGCGGCTCTCCGCAAAACATTCTGCGAGATGCTGGTGGAAGAGTCCGATGCGGACTTGGCTGATTTTCTCGACCGATGCTTCAGTGATTCACCTCCGCCGCGTACTCGGTTATCTCCCCGCTATTGCCAGGCCCTTTCGATTGCTTTTCAGCTCCTTGATATCGTCGAGGAAAATACCGCCAACCAGGTCCGTCGCCGGGCCGGCGATCCTCGTTGGAGCGAAGGAGAGCCGGGTTTCTGGCTGTGGAATCTGCACGACCTTCGCCGGCGCGGATTCAGCGAAGCTGAGGTGCGGCGGGCGATCGAAAACATTTCGGCTGAGCCGGTGCTGACCGCCCATCCCACCGAAGCCAAGCGCGCCACCGTGCTGGAGCATCACCGGGCCATCTACCTTCTGCTGGTGGAGCGCGAGAGCCGCAGCTTCACCCAAGTCGAGCTCGCCATCTATCAGCGCCGTCTGAAGGCCGCTTTGCAGCGGCTTTGGCGCACCGGTGAAATTCGCCATGAGCGCCCCAATATCGAAAGCGAGATTCACGGGGTGTTGCACTACCTGAGAACCGTATTCCCGGAAAGTGTGGAGCTGCTCGATCTGCGGTTTCAGCATTCCTGGCGCGCCGTGTTTGCAAGCGATCCGCCGGAAATGCCCCGGCTGGCATTCGGAAGTTGGGTGGGAGGCGACCGCGACGGGCATCCCTTCGTCACGCCCGAGGTGACAGCAAGAACTCTGGCTCTGCTTCACAAGAACGCGGTCCTGGTGGCGTGTGAGCGCCTGTCGCGGTTGGGGGCTGTGCTGAGCATGGCGGAATCGGCAGCGCCTGTCCCGGACTACCTGCAAAAACGGATCGCGGAACGCGCGGCATCGCTCGAAGACGCGGCTGCCCGCGCCGTTCTTGCGCGCAATCCGGGCGAGCCTTGGCGGCAGCTTGTGAATCTGATGCTGACGCGCCTGGAGCACCACGCACCCGCCGATGAAACGCTGGCGGACCTGGGTGTGCTGGAGCGATCGTTGAAAGAATCCGGCGCGGCGCATGTCGCCGCCGTCGATGTCCGGCCCGTCGCGGCGCAGGTACGGTCGTTCGGCTTTCATCTGGCGGCGCTCGACATCCGTCAGAACAGTGCCTATCACGACCGGGCCATTGGAGGGCTGCTCAAGGCTGCCGGCTTCCCGCGCACCGATTATGGGAACTGGAGCGAGGAGGAGAAGCTCGAATTTCTCAATCGCGAGCTAAAAACGCTGCGGCCCTTCGCCTCGCCGGACATGCCTTTGGAAGACGAAGCTGCGCACATGACAGGCCTGTTTGGCGTCCTGCGGCAGCAACTCGCGCATCGCGGCCCACCGGGCATCGGCTGCGTAATCGTAAGCATGACTCGCAGCGTGGCGGATTTGCTGGGCGTGTACCTGCTGGCCCGCGAAGCGGGGCTCTTGGCCGTTTCTCCCAAGGGAAAGATCTCCTGCGAATTGCCGGTGGTGCCGCTCTTCGAGACCATCCAGGATCTGGAGAAGAGCGACGCCATTCTGGACGTTTTCCTGAGGCATCCAGTCACTCGCGAGACGATTGAGTTCGCGCGCATCCGTCGAGGGCGCGAGAAGCCCGAGATGGTGGTCATGCTCGGCTACAGCGACAGCAACAAGGACGGCGGAGTGCTCGCCAGCCAGTGGGCGCTGTATGCGGCGCAGCAGAAACTCGCCCAGGTGGCGAAGAGCCATGGCGTCCGGTTGGTCTACTTTCACGGACGCGGCGGGACGGTGGGGCGCGGGGCCGGACCCATTCACCACTTCCTGGAAGCTCTGCCCGCTGGCTCGCTGATGGGGCGCATGCGAGTCACGGAGCAGGGTGAAGTGATCTCGCAGAAATACGCCAACCGCCTCACCGCGGCTTATCATCTGGAGCGGCTGCTGGCGGGCGTGACGCGCACGTCGTTATTGCACGCGCGGCGGGATGGGGACGATCCGCCGTCGCTCGCCGGGATCTGGGGCAAGGTGGCGCAGCGCAGTTACCATGCCTACCGGGAGTTGGTCGAGGCTGAAGGCTTCGTCGACTTCTTTCGCGCCGCGACGCCGATCGATGCCGTGGAACAAGCTCAAATCGGATCTCGCCCGTCGCGCCGCACGGGTGCGCAATCGCTTCAGGACCTGCGTGCGATTCCCTGGGTGTTCAGTTGGAGCCAGGCTCGCTTTCACTTGCCCGGCTGGTATGGCGCAGGTTCGGCGCTCGGCTGGCTCAGGCGGGAATCGCCGCGGGAGTGGGATTCGCTGCACGCCCAGGCGTCGGCCTGGCCCATGCTCAGCTATTTGCTACACAACGTCGAAGCCAGTTTGATGATGGCCAGCCCGGAAATCATGGAGCTGTACGCCTCTCTGGTCTCAGATCCCCGGTTGCGGGCAAAGTTTCTCGGCCTCATTTTGCAGGAATACCGCTTGGGCGTGGAGACGCTGGCTGAGTTGTTGGGCGCCTCCGCCTGCGAGCGCCGCCCGCGGCTCGCCTTAGCCATCGAGCTGCGCAAGAACGCGCTCGACCAGCTCCACCGGGAGCAGGTGCTTTTGCTGGCGGCGTGGCGCAATCAACCGGACGAAGCGACGCGCTCCGCGCTGCTGCTCACCGTGAATGCCATCGGAATGGGGCAGAAGATGACCGGCTAAGTGGCGCCGCCTTCAAAGCAGCGCCGCCTATAACCTCAATAAGATCTTTGAATGGGACGGCAAACCGGGACTCTGTCAGAATCGAAACAAGACGACTTGTCCCCATACGCCGCATGCAATTCCATGGCTACCAGACCGAGGGTTTTCGCGATGAAATGTTCGATGAATCGGGCTCCGTCCGGCCCGAGGCCAAACTGCTGGTGGAGACAATATGCTCGTTGGAGGACGGACAGCTCCAGCGCTGCCAACGCGCGGCGGAGAGGCTTTTGCTGCAGCTCGGGATCACCTTCAACGTGTACGGCGACTCGGCGGGCGCCGAACGCATCTTCCCCTTCGATCTGATCCCGCGCATCGTTCGCGCGGAAGAGTGGGAGTGGATCGAACGCGGTTTGAAGCAGCGCATCCACGCGCTCAACGAATTCATCGATGACATCTATCACGATCAGAAAATCGTCAAAGACGGGGTGATTCCGGAAGAGGTGATCCGCTCGGCGGCCTTTTACCGGCCGCAATGCATCGGAATCAACCCGCCTAAGCGCGTCTGGTGCCACATCACCGGAACAGACCTGGTGCGCCACGGCGACGGCCAGATTTACGTGCTCGAAGACAATTTGCGCGTGCCCTCCGGCGTTTCCTACGTGCTGGAGAACCGCGAGCTCATGAAGCGCACCTTCCCGCAGGTTTTCGAAGGACTGCACGTGCGGCCCGTGGACGACTACCCGAGTAACCTTCTGGCGACGCTCGAAAGCATCGCGCCGCCCAGCTCATGGCAGAAATCGCAGAAGCCGACGGTGGTGCTCCTCACCCCGGGCATGTACAACTCGGCCTATTTTGAGCACAGTTTCCTGGCGCAGAAGATGGGCGTTCAGCTCGTGGAAGGCCGGGACCTGGCGGTTCTCGACGGCTACGTCTGGATGCGCACGACCAAAGGGCTGCGCAAAGTCGACGTGATTTACCGGCGTATCGACGACGATTTCCTCGATCCGGAGGCCTTCCGTCCGGATTCGTTGCTGGGTGTCCCGGGGCTGGTGGACGCCTACCGCGCCGGAAATGTCGCTCTGGCGAATGCGCCCGGAAACGGAGTCGCCGACGACAAGGTCGTGTACGCCTACGTGCCTGAAATGATCCGCTACTACGAGGGCGCGGACGCGATCCTGCCCAACGTCCCCACGTTCCTGTGCTGGCGCGATCAGGACCGCCGGCACGTATTGCAGAATCTCGACAAGCTGGTGGTTAAGGCCGCCAACGAAGCCGGCGGGTACGGCATGTTGGTGGGGCCGCATTCCACCGAAGCGCAGCGGCAGGAATTCGCGGCCAAGATCGAAACCAATCCGCGGAACTATATCGCCCAGCCCACGCTGGCGCTGAGCCGCGTGCCCACGCTGGTGAACAACAATTTCGAGGGCCGGCACGTCGATCTTCGCCCCTACATTCTGTACGGCCACGACATCACCGTGTTGCCCGGCGGCTTGACTCGAGTCGCGCTGCGCAAAGGCTCGCTGGTGGTGAACTCTTCTCAAGGCGGCGGCAGCAAGGATACCTGGGTTCTGGCTGACCCGCTAGCGAAGTAAATCCATGACCGGCGACACTGCTCTCCTCAGCCGCGTAGCGGACTCACTGTACTGGATGGCGCGTTACATGGAACGCGCCGAAAACGTCGCACGCTTCATCGGCGTCAATCTCAACCTGCAATTCGATCTGCCGCTCGACCCCGCGGGCCAGTGGCAACCGCTGATCGACACTAGCGGGGACACGGCAATTTTCCTGGAACGTTACGGCGCGGCGAATCAATCCAACGTCATTCAGTTCCTGACCTACGATTCGGACAATCTGAACTCGATCTTCTCCTGCCTGCGCGCCGCCCGCGAGAACGCGCGCTCGGTTCGCGAGACCATCTCTTCGGAAATGTGGGCGCAGGTCAACAGCATGTATCTGCAAATGCAGGCGCAGCCCGGGATGCCGGAACCGGAGTCGCTGCCCGAGCTCTTCCACTCCATTCGTCTGGGATGCCACATGTTCCAGGGCATCACCGACGCAACCATGACGCACAGCGAAGCCTGGCATTTCGTCCGGCTGGGACGGAAGCTGGAGCGGGCCGATAAAACCTCCCGCATCCTGGACGTGAAGTACTTCATGCTGCTGCCTTCCTTGCGCGATGTCGGGACGCCTTACGACGACATCCAGTGGTCGGCGGTGCTGAAATCGGTCAGCGGTTTCGAAATGTATCGCAAGAAGTTCGGGCGCATTCACCCCCGCGACATCGTGGATTTCCTGGTGATGGACCGCGAGTTCCCCCGCTCCATACACTATTCCATCCGCACTGCCGACGAGTCGATCCACGCCGTCACCGGAACGCCGATGGGGGCGTTCACCTGGCCCTCCGAACGGCTCACCGGATTGCTGCGCGCCGAACTCGATTTCACCTCCGTGGATCAGATCCTTCGCGAAGGCCTGCACGATTATCTCGACAAACTGCAAGTGAAGATGAACGCCATCGACCGCGGGTTGTCGGAAGACTTTTTTGCGGCCGCTCCGGACGATCGGGCGGTAGCGGTGCAGAGCCAACGCTCATGATCCGGGTCGCGCTGCACCACAAGACCGTCTACCGGTATGACCGGGTGGTGTCGCTCGGCCCGCAAGTGGTGCGGCTGCGGCCCGCACCTCACAGCCGCACGGCGGTCACCAGTTATTCACTGCGCGTCGAGCCCCGCGCGCATTTCATCAACTGGCAGCAGGATCCCCAGGGGAACTTCCTGGCGCGCCTGGTGTTCCCGGAGCGCACAAAGGAGTTTTCGGTCGAAGTGGATTTGGTGGCGGAGATGACCGTCATCAACCCCTTCGATTTTTTTCTGGAGCCGCGTGCCGAAAAATTCCCCTTCTTCTATGAAGAGGCGCAGGCGCGCGAGTTGAGCCCTTATCTCCAGACCCTTCCTGCCGGTCCGAAGTTGACGGCTTTTCTCCATTCGCTGGACCTCCGCGAAACCAGCGCAATCGGTTTCCTGGTGAACTTGAATCAAGGGCTGCGACGGGAAATCCGTTACCTCATACGGATGGAACCGGGCGTGCAAACGCCGGAGCAGACGCTCCAGCTCGGGAGCGGCTCCTGCCGCGATTCCGCCTGGCTGCTGGTGCAGATCCTGCGCCATCTCGGACTGGCCGCGCGGTTCGTGTCCGGCTATTTGATTCAACTGAAGCCGGATGTAAAGCCGCTGGAAGGTCCGGAAGGCCCGGCCAGCGATTTTACTGACCTGCACGCCTGGGCGGAAGTGTACCTGCCTGGTGCGGGTTGGGCGGGATTCGATCCGACCTCGGGTCTGCTTGCCGGTGAGGGCCACATTCCACTCGCAGCCACACCCGAGCCCGATTCCGCCGCACCTGTTTCCGGCAGCGTCGATCCATGCGAAGTGGAGTTCCAGCACCAAATGCAGGTCACGCGCATCCACGAAGATCCGCGCGTGACAAAACCATATACGGACGAGCAGTGGCGGCGCATCACGGCTTTGGGCCGCGCGATCGATCGCGAACTCGCCGAGGGCGACGTGCGGTTGACCATGGGCGGCGAGCCGACCTTTGTCTCCATCGACGACATGGACGGCGAAGAGTGGAACACGGCGGCGCTGGGGCCGACGAAACAGCGCCTGGCGGGCGATCTGCTCAGGCGGCTCCATGAGAAATTTGCGACGGGCGGCTTGCTGCACTTCGGGCAAGGCAAGTGGTATCCCGGCGAATCGATGCCGCGCTGGGCTTTCGCCTGTTACTGGCGCGCTGACGGCGTGCCGCTGTGGCACGATCCGAGCTGCATCGCCAATCCCGATCAGGACTACGGTTTCGGCGCTGAACACGCGTGGCATTTCGCGGAAGCGCTGGCCAAGCGCCTGGCCCTCGATCCCGAATACCTGGTGGCAGCCTACGAAGACCCGCTGGCTTATCTTCACAAAGAACGCCAGCTTCCGGTCAACGTCGATCCGCGCGACAACAAACTCGACGATCCGGAAGAGCGGGAGCGCCTGCGCAAGGTCTTCGAGCGCGGCCTGGGTCAACCGGTGGGCTTTGTTCTTCCCGTGCAGCGCGGCATTGGCAAGAACGGTCCGGAGTGGCAATCCGGGTTATGGATGCTGCGAGCACGCCACTTATTCCTGCTGCCGGGCGATTCGCCGGTCGGCCTGCGTCTGCCTCTGCAATCGCTGCCGTGGGAGCCGGTCCACTCGAGGCAGCAAGTCTGGACGCTCGACCCCATGGCGCCCGCAACACCCTTGCCGGTGCTGCAGCGGCAGTTGCACGCCGAGGCGTTCAACGCCCGCGCACTCGAGCTGCGGCGCAGAGCTTGGGAAGCGGCGCCGGCGGAGGCGCCAGAGTTCCAGCCAACCATCCGGACCGCGCTGGCCATCGAACCGCGCGACGGGCGCCTGCACGTATTCCTGCCGCCGCTTAACTCCGCCGGGGACTTCGTCGATCTGGCCGCGGCCATCGAAGACACTTCAAAAGCGCTCGGCATGCCCGTGCTCATCGAAGGCTACCCTCCGCCGCCGGACGCGCGCCTGCGCAACATCAAGATCACGCCGGACCCGGGCGTGATCGAGGTGAACATCCACCCTTCCGCCAACTGGGACGAGCTGGTGGAGAAGACTACCACGCTGTACGAACAAGCGCGCTTGAGCCGGCTGGGGACGGAGAAATTCATGCTCGACGGACGCCACACCGGCACCGGCGGCGGCAATCATCTGGTGCTGGGCGGTCCGACGGCGCCCGACAGTCCGTTCCTGCGGCGTCCGGACCTGTTGAAGAGCATGGCCGGATACTGGCTGAACCACCCCTCGCTCTCCTACCTGTTTTCGGGCGTCTTCATCGGCCCCACCAGCCAGGCTCCGCGCTTGGATGAGACCCGCGCGGATTCGGTCTATGAATTCGAAATCGCGTTCAACCAGCTCAGCGGAGCGAACGGAAACTGCCCGCCGTGGCTGGTCGACCGGCTCTTCCGCAACCTTTTTGTCGACGTCACCGGCAATACGCATCGCGCCGAATTCTGCATCGACAAGTTGTATTCTCCCGATAGCGCGTCCGGCCGCCTGGGCCTGCTGGAGCTGCGGGCTTTTGAAATGCCTCCGCACGCACGCATGAGCCTGGCGCAGCAGCTACTGGTTCGCGCGCTAATTGCCTGGTTCTGGCGCAAGCCGTTCGAGGAGCGGCCCATCCGCTGGAATACGCGCCTGCACGATCTTTTCCTGCTGCCTCACTACGTCGAGCAGGACTTCAAATGCGTCATCGCCGATCTGCGCCGCGCGGGTTATCCGCTGGAAGCCGGGTGGTTCGCGCCACATCTCGAATTCCGCTTTCCGGTTTACGGGCGCGTCTGCTACGAAGGGATCGAAATTGAGCTGCGCCAGGCCATCGAACCCTGGTACGTTTTGGGCGAAGAACCGGGCCAGGCCGGCACAACGCGCTACGTGGACTCTTCTGTTGAACGCTTGCAGGTGCTGGTGCGAGGTCTTATCCCGGAGCGTTACGCGGTCACCTGCAACAACCGGCGGTTGCCGCTCCAATCCAGCGGCACACAAGGGGAGATGGTTTGCGGCGTGCGCTATCGCGCGTGGCAGCCGCCGCGCTGCCTGCATCCGACCATCCCGGTTCATACGCCCTTGATCTTCGATTTGGTTGACTTGACGGCCGGCCGCTCGATCGGAGGATGCGCGTATCACGCCGCTCATCCCGGCGGGCGTAGCTACGCGGCATTTCCAGTAAACTCGAATGAAGCAGAAGCGCGGCGCAGAGCGCGATTTTTCGGCTTTGGCCATACGCCGGGTGGCGTCGAAGTCCCGGAGCCGGAGGAGAACCCCGAGTTCCCGGCGACGCTGGACTTAAGGCGGCCGGCGGCATCGGCGCAATCGGTTCGCGTGGCCGCCGGGGTCGAGAGTAAATGGTGAGCGAGAGGATCACAACTTCGTCCAAGCCGCGGGGCAAGCCCTGGCGCTACACGCCTCATGAGGGCCACTGGGACGAGGCCATGACGGCGTCCGGGTTTCCTCGGCGCCACTGGCGCGGATTACTGGCTGCGCTCGGCCGCATGGGAGTGGAACAATTAAATCGCCGCTGGCGCGCGGGCGAGCAGCTCATTCAAGCCAACGGGATCACTTATAACGTTTACGGCGATCCGCAAGGTAAAGAGCGGCCGTGGCAGATGGATCCCATCCCTCTGGCAATCGACTCCGCCGATTGGGCTCACGTGGAGCGCGCCGTGGTGCAGCGCGCCACTCTGCTGAATTCGGTCCTGGCCGACCTTTACGGCCCTCAAAGATTGATCCGCGAACGTCATCTGCCTGCGGAACTGCTGTTCGCCAATCCCAATTTCCTGCGGCCGTGCCACGGAGTCATGCCTCCGGGCGGTATTTACCTGCACATCTACGCGGCGGATCTCGCGCGCTCCCCCAACGGGTCCTGGTGGGTGATTTCCGACCGCACGCAGGCCCCTTCCGGAAATGGCTACGCGCTCGAAAACCGGCTGGTGAGTGCGCAAACGCTAGGAGCAGTCTTCAACAAATGCCGCGTCAGTGAACTTTCGCCCTTTTTCGAGAAAGCCCGTGACGCACTCGCGGCGTTAGCGCCCAACGGCCATACCAACCCGCGGGTAGTGCTGCTTACGCCGGGGCCGCACAATGAAACCTACTTCGAGCATTCCTTCCTCGCGCGTCATTGGGGCTTCCCCTTGGTGGAAGGTGCAGACCTCACGGTTCGCGACAACCGCGTGTTTCTGAAAACGCTGGCTGGCCTCGACCCCGTGGACCTGATCCTGCGCCGACTGGATGACAGCTTTTGCGATCCGCTGGAACTGCGCGGCGATTCGGTCCTGGGCGTTCCCGGGCTCCTGCAAGCGGTGCGTTCTGGACACGTCGCCGTGGCCAACGCACTTGGTAGCGGGCTGCTGGAGACTTCTTTGCCCATGGCGTTCCTGCCGGTGTTGAGCCGTCACCTGCTGGGCTCCGATCTGCATTTGCCCTCCGTCGCCACCTGGTGGTGCGGCCACGAAGAACCACGCCGTTACGTACTGGAGCATCTCACCGAGCTGGTGATTAAGCCGGCGTTCCCCCGCCCCGGCCGGAACACGGAATTCCCGGCCGTCATGACCGAAGAGGGCCGCCGTCAACTGGCCGCGAGAATCGTGGCGCAGCCGGAACAATACGTCGCGCAGGAGCAAGTGGACCTCTCGACGGCGCCGGTCCGCGCCAGCCACGGCCTCGCCGGCCGGCACGTGGTGCTCCGCGTCTTCTCCGCGTGGGACGGGTCGGGCTACACCGTTATGCCGGGCGGACTCACGCGCGTCTCCACCGAGGACCGGTCGTTGGTGGTCTCCATGCAATTGGGCGGCGGCAGCAAGGACACCTGGATCATCCACGGCCGGCGGGAAAGACCGGCGGCTTTCTCGAGCGTCCCCAAAGCGGACTTGGCCGCGCGGGCTACGCCCCCTGCTCTTCCCAGCCGCGTGGCTGACAACCTGTTTTGGTTGGGCCGGTACGCTGAGCGTGTCGAAGCCACTGTGCGCTTGGTTCGCGCGCTGCTCCCGGGCCTTTCCGGCGAAGCCGATTTCGGACACGGCGTCTCACTTGAAACCGGTATCCACGTGTTGGGTGGAATGGGACTGCTCGCGCCGGAGTTGCTCAGCGGCTCCATCGGCAATCAGCGCTGGACCTTGCAGCGGCACCTGGAAGCCATGGTCTACGATCCCGCCCGCGCGTCCGGCATCGGTTGGAACCTCAAGCAGATTCGGCGCGTCACATGGCCGCTCAAGGAGCGCCTCTCCTCCGACACCTGGCGCGTGCTGCAGCGACTCGAAGCGGATTTCTCCGGAACGCCTCCGGTCACCGCGGAGAGTCGCCTGATCGGCGCCATGGGTCTGCTGGACCGGTCGATTCTCACGCTCTCCGCCTTCGCCGGATTGGTGATGGAAAACATCACGCGCGGTCATGGCTGGCGATTCCTCGAAATCGGACGCCGGATGGAGCGCACGCTTCAAATGGCCGAGCTGTTGCGCGTGTGCGTCGCGCAAGCGCCGTTCCCGCTGGAACCGCACCTGGAGTTGCTGCTTCAAGTCGCCGACAGCTCCATCACCTACCGCAGCCGCTATCTTACGGCCCTGCGAACCGAATACGCTCTGGAGCTTCTGCTGAGCGATGAGGGCAATCCCCGTTCGGTGGGTTTCCAGTTGGCTGCGCTGGTCCAGCACATCGAGAACCTCCCCCAGAGCGATTCGAACTCCGGGACGCCGATCGAGAATGCGTTAGCGGCCCGGCTGCTGGCAACCGTTCGGGAAGCGAATCCCGACGACCTGGCCGCGCGCGACCGCGAAGGCGGCATCAGCGCGCTGGAGGATCTTTTGAAGCAGATGAAAACCGACCTGTACGATTTTTCGGATGCGCTCACGGCCCATTTCCTGAGTCACTTGACGCCGTCGCGGCTGACTCCGCGGTTTTGAGAAAAACGATGGTGTGAGCATAAAACCATGGTGTTCGAGACCACGCATACTACTCATTACCTCTACCAGGAGCCCGTGGTTCAGTGCCTGAGCGAGGCCCGCCTCACCCCGCGTCTCTTCACCGGTCAGCGGGTGCTGGCGAGCCGTCTCCAGGTCCACCCAGAGCCCGCGTCGATGGATGAGCGCGTCGACTATTTCGGCAATCGCGTCCATTCCTTTTCGATCTTCCGCAGCCACGGCCGTTTCACTACCGTCGCCACCAGCGTGGTCGACCTCGACGCTCGCGAGCCGGGCGGCGTACCCGAAATCCCTTGGGAACAGGCCCGCGATGAAGTCGCCCGCCAGCCGGATGAGGCCACTCAGGCCGCGTACGAATTCACGTTCGAATCCCCTTTCGTCCCTCCAGCGCCGGAGTTTGCCGATTACGCGCGCCTTGCCTTCCGGCCGGGCCGCGATCTGGCGGAAGCCGCGCGCGAGCTTTGCAGCCGGATTCACCGCGACTTCACCTATTTGCCGAAATCCACCGCGATCGACATGCCTCTGCTGGAGGTGTTCCGCAGGAGGTGCGGCGTTTGCCAGGATTTTTCGCATGTGATGATCGCGGCGTTGCGCTCCTTGCGCCTGCCCACGCGCTACGTGAGCGGATACATCCCCAGCGGCGCGAACTTCCAGGGCGCGGAGGCCTCGCACGCCTGGGTATCGGTGTTCGTGCCTGGAGGCGGTTGGCTGGCCTTCGATCCTACCAACAACGTGACGCCGTCCGGCCGCCACGTAACGCTAGGATGGGGCCGCGACTACGGCGACGTTACCCCTCTCAAAGGGATCGCTTTGGGCGGCGGCCATCAAACGGTGGAGGTGGAAGTCCGGGTTCAACCGCTTGAAGCTCCCCGCTGACCCGCATGTCGATTCTGTTGGTCGGGGCGGGGCGATTTGAACGCCCGACCCCCTGCGCCCAAGGCGGATTGCGGCCTTTCGCGGAATCGCCCTATTATCAGCACCTTCTGTTTCAGCGAGATGCGGGCAGCTTGTTGGAAACTATTGAACCTTGCTGAACCCTGGGAATCTTGCATCCTCAAAATTATCTACACCGGGCGGATACCCCCCAAGCGCACCCGCGGATACTCGTGAACTCAAGCTAATCCTTGCGACTCGAGACGCTGAATGAGGCGATATGCTGGGGTGAAGTCCGAATCCAGTCGAAGCGCGTTCCCTGCATCTTGGTATGCCAACTTGTATTCGCCCATGAGCGCGTAAGATTCCGCGCGATGCTGGAGCGGTTTCGGGTTGTTCGGGCTCAACTTAATCGCGGCTGAGAAGTCGCCGATCGCGCCTTCGTAATCTTTGCTTCGTGATTTTGCAAACCCCCTCGCATCGTACAGGCGGTGTTGCTCTTGGGCAGCCGCCGCCACTGCTAACCCCTCCGTGCAGGCTTGAATCGCATCCTCATTTCTTCCCAGCTTATTGAGGGCGAATCCCAGGTTGGCATATGCTCTTGCGTACGTCTTATCGACCTTGATTGCGGCCCGGTACTTCTCAATTGCCTGCTCCCAATCGTCATCCCTCGTGAGAGCGAACCCTTCGTCTGTGTAAGCTTGCGCGCTTATGAACTGCCCGGGGCGGGGCGGGGATATCGCAGCAATGGTGAGGGAGCTTCCACACTGGTCGCAGAATTGCGCCGTCCCGCGGTTTGATGAGCCACACTGAGGACAGGGTCGGCCGGGATCCCGCGTTAACTCTTGATGAACGCGCTGGATTGACTGGCAACGCTGTTCTCGGTCCTTGGTAAGCATCGACGTGATCAACCTCGATGCGGTCTCCGAGAGATTCTTATGCTGAAGGTGAGATATAGGCTCGCACTCGAAGCCCCCTTCAAGAATCAGGTCATGGACTGCAAAGGCCCCGGATTGATGGAGAAATGGATGGCGCCCGGTCAACAGTATGTAGCCAACGAGGCCGGCCGAAAAGATGTCGGTACGATGATCGGGTGTCTTCCCCTTCGCCGCCTCTGGCGACATGAACAACAGTGTGCCCGTCCTTGCACCGAATCCTGTAATGCCGCTGTGTTCCGACGCTGCCGCCACCATGGTCTTCGCTAACCCAAAATCCACAATTTTGACGACACCGACTTTGGACACCAAGATGTTCGACGGCTTGATGTCGCGATGGAAGATCGCGTGCGAGTGCGCAAATTGCAGACCGTCAAGCAGTTGCTTCAAGTAATCGAGTGACTCTTCCGGATCGAGCCACGTCCGCGCGCGGACATGGCCTTGGAAGATGTCTTGGAGGCTCTTCCCGTCAACATATTCCATGACGAGAAAACCTTCACCCTCTTCCTCGAAGGTTTCGTACATCTCAACTATGTTCTTGTGGCCGCGAAGTGTCTTGATCTTTTGCGCCTCCGCGAGCAGGGTTTCAAGTTCGCCGCCGCCGAGGCTCTTCATCCGTTTTATCGCGACGTCGCGACCAAGCTTTTTGTCCGTCGCTTGCCAAACGATACCGAACCCGCCATCACCGATATGGCGCGAAATGACATAGCGTCCCTGAAGTTCAGATCCCACCTTCACTTCCTGCGGCATTTGGCTGTTCCCAACTTTGCTGAGTTCGATTCTAGGCCCACGAACCACGAACGACTGTTTTTAGGTTAGCGGAAATCCGCATCCTCATTTTTGCTTACATCACGTGCGCCATAGAGTTTGCTTTGGTCGGCGCTCCTCGCGATCCGGTAATTGCCTTAGCGTGTTAGTTGGCCTGATCTCGCCGAAATTCAGCGTCGCTGAGCATGACTAGGTGCGCCTCAGACACGAAGTCTCTGATACGTTGCTGAAGCTTCGCTATGACATCGTCGGCGATCAGATGATCCTCTTTCAAATCCGCCCACCTGAACTCCCAGGTTCGCTCCCTCGACTCTAGCAGCAAGGACTTGCGACAGACACTTTCCGCAACAACCTCAGCAAGGAGAACTCGGAATACCGGGTGCTCCTGACCGGCGTACTCCGGCGGCGGGCCAAGATAGCGAGCCAATGACTTGTGTCGAGCTGAGACAAGAAGGACGTTAGGCTTGCCCTCGTGATCAGCCCACCTTGCACGGAAGTTTCCGAAATCTTCGTCGCGCAGTTCGATCTTCAAAGGCGTCGTCGTTTCGGGTGGGCTTTGCACCACCCTGACTTCCGTCGTCGCACGACGATCGTTAATCGTAGCGGTGATCTCTGCCTTGGCATTTAACTTCCGGCCTTGAACTACCACGGTTCCTCGCGCATAGTTCGACCCGGCAACAGGTTCTAATCGACAAGTACCGCGGATTGGAACGCTGATATTGTCGGACGAGACGACACTGGCAGAACATACATCAGCAACCACTTCGGGGTACCTTGCGTAAAGATCCAAACCTCTCCTACTTCCCTCCCGCACGCGGTACTCCCGGTGGGCGAACTCCAGCGGTGAATCGAAAGTGTGTTCTTCGATGCGGTTTTCTATCACGGAGCCGATAGCTTCGGTGGAAGGGAGCCCCTCAAGGGCCGCTCGAATTATGATAGTCTCCTTCGGTGCAACACCCCGCACGCGAAAGCTTGCAAGATACCGATCTTCCTTAGTCTTGTGCGGCCGGAGCTCGACCGCGGTGTCGAGGATCTCCAAGGCGGGGTCGTCTGAGTCCACATGTGCCGTCGGTTTTTCGCCGGTCACCCGGGAAGCCTTAGCATAATAGGTGAGCGTCCGTTCCTCATCGACAGCGACCTTGAAATAAGTGGGGTAGATGAAAACGCCCTGTTTGGTGAACGCGCTCTTATCGACGTCGTCATCCGCAGTCAATTCCTGCAGGTCCTCTACCTGCTGCTTCAAGAACTCTGAAGCTTTCTTGGCGAGACGACTCAGTCGATTACGCGTGTTCTCATTCTCGATTTGCTGCTTCTTCGAACGATCTAACTCTCTATCCTTAGCAATAAGGGCTCTCAGCTGCTCACTCGGAATCAGTAGGAGCGCTTTAACGAATGGGTGGTCTCGGATCAGTCCCTGCTGGCGATTAGGGTCGATAACCAACGAGGGATTGCTTTGGTCATGCTGCTCGCCGCGCTCACGCCTCCGGTCAAAATCCCGCAGAAGTTTGTCGATGTAGGCGCATTCGATGCGGCCGAAATATCTTCGCGCGTACGGGTCCCTTTCAAACTCTTGAGACAGGAGGCTGCACTCATGAATTGCTCGCTCACCTTTGATAAGGATTCCGGCGCGCCGGAAACGCTCACCCGAGTCCTCGAAGGGTTCCGTGGACCGCCAGATGTTCAAACTTGCCTTGGCCGCATTGTACTCTGGGATCTCGAAGACAAGCTGGCATACAAGCTCACCTTCCGGCTGCTGGTAAGCAATTCGTTCTGATCCATCTCCGGATCGATTGAGATTGCGTATGAGAACCTTTGTTCCGGAATGTTCACCAAGCACATCGCGCAAGGCATAATGCCACGGAAGGTCTCGGATCAAGTTCTCAAAGCGCGGCATGGCATGATTCTGCGATATCTCCAGGGTGATTACCGTGCCATTGCCGTGTTGGATATGGAGCCCCTCCCGTACGGCCGACGTCACCTTATTGCCATTTAGGAGAGGTACAAACTGAGGCACCTGCGTCAGCTGACACTTGTACAATCGGTCATCTTTGATCGACTCAACCGTTAGAGAACCTAGTTCGGTACAATCTTTCGCTCCTCGAGCCATGAATCCTCTGTCGCCCTCTTCGCTGCGGCGCGTGCCGACCTCGCCTAGCTTGTCCATCATTTCTTTCAGGGACATACCTTCGGCGCGATCACGAATTACGACTACGGATGGCTTCCCTTTACGCTGTTCAAGATACTCGATCAAGATAGGGCCACCGTCAGAGTTGCGTCGATTCCTCTTGAAGAGCCGGTGGTAACTATCGTCGGCATTCGTTATCAACTCGACCAACGCATCATAGACGTCGCGGATCGCAAACGATCGATTGAACTGATAGTACCGCGATGAAAGGCGAATATCGATCGGTGAACCAAGCCTCGGACTGGTCATATACGCTCCGGTTTATGCCTTTCCTTCACCAAGTAGTGATGCGAACTTTGCGCGACAAGTACGTAAAAAGGATACTACTTCTTCGTCGTTGACCAGTTGAGCCATAGATAGAAGCCTGTCGAACTTAATCCGGATAGTCTCTACTGGGGCATCGGGCGTACAATTCAGCAGGTCCGTGAAGCCATAGCGGGAGACGACATCCAGGTTTCCCGTACTCCGGTACTCCTGGAAAAGGGCCTGAGATTTGACTCGCTTTACAAACCGATCTGCCTCGACCTTCGGTATCGCTGCGGTAGCCACAGCGCCAACGGCGGCGCGCAGAGCAGATTCGTGATCCCTTATCCAAATAGCCCCCTCCTCTGTCAGCTGCCACCCGTCCCGCGATTTACCCCGCTGCTCCATCCCTGTCCGTCCGCGTACGAGGGCGCCATTCTTCCTTTCTCCAGCGTGAAAGAGTGCCTTGCGAACCAGCTCCTTTTCGGGATAGTCGAAATGCTCCCACCTGAAGCGTGAGGGCGCCAACTCCAAGCATTTCTTGGCAACATGTTCCGTATGGATTTTTTGGTGAGCACCTCCCAGGAGCGACAATGCGTAAACAGCGATGTGCATGCTCTTGATCTCGTCGTTAGGCATGGGAAATTATTTTGGCAGTGCTGTTCAGTGTCTTGCGAAAGACCAAGAGCTTCTCTGTTCGCGTTGTAGACGTCCCGCGACGACTGCGGCGCACAGCTGGAATCTCATCTTCAAGCATGCTATCTAACGTGAGATCTCCTCCCGACGCCTCGTGGGCAGACAAACCCAGAATCGTCCCAGTATCCCTCGTCTTGCCATTCTTCCGAACTTCACCGACTACCATGGCACAATAGGAACCGGGTTTCAGCACCCGCGAAATCTCCGCCAAACACTGCTTCATTTCGCTCTCGTAGGTTCCAACTCGTGTTGTTAATCTTTCCTCAAGTTTGTGCCAGTCGGGCTCTCCCAAAAACCACAGTCTGAGACGATTGTCCCTCGCGTAATCAAGGGCTTTGTAATAAGGGGGGCTTGTGAGAACAAAATCCATCGAATTGCATTCGAACGGCAATCGACGCGCATCGGCAAGCCGGATGTCGTAGGAATCTCGGTTCCACTTCTTCACAATTAATGAGCGACGATAGGCACGATGGATTTTTTTGGTTATCCTCTCCGCGAGAGGGCGATATTCATAAAGATGCGGGAACACTTCGCGAGGAAAGAGCTGGGTTCTCAAGTAGGGGACCATATGGCTCGCCGGGTATGAGAGAAATCCGGGTCTTTGATGATGAAGTATGCCCGAGAGGCAGGCAGCCAGGAAATAGTCCTTCTTAGCGTGGCAGAACTCATATGCCGCGAGGATTTCTCTCAGTGTTTTCGGGTGGAAGAAGCTTCGCACCCATTCGCTAACGGACCTCAGGTCGAAGTCGCTTTTGTGCCGCTCCACGTAACGGAGCATTCTCCCAGTCCGCGCAACGGCGTCGTCAATGTCCGCGGGCGACTCGGCTTTCCCACGTGTCAGACAGTAACCGTAAATGCTCAGGTCAGTGGCTGCCGCGCGGCGGCCCAAAAGCAACGCTTCCAGCGGCACAACCCCTGACCCGGAGAAGGGATCCAAGATCCAGTCGCCGGGCTTTGTGAAATGTCGGATCAGCGACCGCACGATGCCTGATTTTAGCTTTCCGATATAGGGTGCTAGCTGCTGCAAAGTGCTTTCTCTTCCGTTAAACGAACCGTTCCAAAGGCCCAACTCCTTCATTCGGACCAGGGCTTCATTGTGATGTGAGCTATGACGTAGGCGCATCCGCTCGAACCCAAGCGGATAACATAGCATCTTGGGCACGTGTGGCGCCACTCCGATTGGACTTGTCTGGTGATTTGAGACAACCGGTTAAGACTCAAAATCCATCCAAAGGAGAATTGAGTCATGGGATTGTCGAGAAGGACGTTCACCAAGGAGTTCAAGCTGGCGGCGGTTCGCCGGCTGGAGCAAGGGGTATCGATCGGGGAGGCAGCCCGGGCGCTGGAGGTTAACCCCAACGTGCTGCACCGCTGGC
>JASHNT010000013.1 GCA_030041495.1 Bryobacteraceae bacterium
GCCAGCGGTGCAGCACGTTGGGGTTAACCTCCAGCGCCCGGGCTGCCTCCCCGATCGATACCCCTTGCTCCAGCCGGCGAACCGCCGCCAGCTTGAACTCCTTGGTGAACGTCCTTCTCGACAATCCCATGACTCAATTCTCCTTTGGATGGATTTTGAGTCTTAACCGGTTGTCTCAAATCACCAGACAAGTCCAAAGCTATACAGATCATCTTCAGCCGCCAGCGTCGGGCGTAGGCCCGGCAGCGGAAATCGAGCGAGGCGGTGGTGTCCTAATTAGGACACTACCAGCGAGGCAGGTTGTTCCTGGCGAACCTCCCGCGTGGGGTGAGCCAGCGCGAGATCCATGATACTTTTGAGCAGGTTGCGCCCGTGGCCAAAGTAGACCTGATCCTGGACGCCTAGGACGCCCAAGGGCAACAGCGAGCTTTCGCTTTTGTGCAACGGGGACGGAAGCCGGGGCAAGGGAAGTTATCGCGCAACTGCACGGGCGGACTGGGTGGGCGCAAGCTTACGGTAAAGCAGGGTACGTGCGGCAAGGGAAGCCGCAAACTAAGGCGTGGCGCGGGGAACGCGGACGCCAAATGAAGTGACGGTGGTTTTGAAGTGAAGAGGCTATCGGACACTGCCAGCTATTGCTAATCCAAGTATCAATCCAAGAATCGACAGCACAAGGAAGTAGACCGCGATGCGCCGGATCTTTCGGAGCGACACGTCGATTGACCTGAGACATTCGACATCGGACTTCAGGTAGGCATTGCAGGAGGGAGCTTTCTTGGCGCACTGCGTTGCGGCGGGATCATTCATAAAACCGCACTCGGGACACTTCGTGGTAGCGCGTTCCGGGCGAGGATTCCAATTTATCCTGGCGCAACTGGGATTCGCGCAACGTGTTGCTGTAGCGCTGTTCTCAAATCCGCAATGGTGGCACCTGATGGTCGTAGATTCCGAGCTCATTTGATGATTTCGTTTAGGTGCTTGGCGCACGCTTCCGCTACGGACTGCTTTCCTCTGCTCAGAATTCCCTTAGTCACCGCGTACGCCCAAACGATGTCGCCGGACTTCGATGTAAGTTTGAAGGCCGCTTCGGATATTCGGTATGTGGTCGCATTGCCATGGACGGCGGTAAATTCCGTATCGTGAAATAGCGAGCTGTCCAACACGTAGTCTGCATCGTCCGCCTTAGAGACCATTTCTACCTTCAGCCCCTTGGCTTGAAACGCAGCCTCAATGAAGATGCCGAAGCCATTGTTCGAATCGATGAAGATCTTGGAGCCGGATGGGATTGTTTTAGCAACACTTGGAGGCGGATGCTTGGCGGCCATCAAGACCGTAGCGAGAACGAAAGGCATCATCAATCGGAGCATTGTCTACCTCCGGCGCTTCCGCTTACCCTCGGTGGTCACCCGAAAACCGTCCATACGTGGTCGCTTCAAAACCGGCCAACGGAGCGGACCCAGAACAAGAGTATTTATACCGTGGAGCCGGGCGATTTGGCAAATAATTTCGCTTGGGGGGAACGGTGTGGGGTTATACTGACGGAACCTGGACGGAGGGTACGGCACCGCAGGGATGCGAGCCCACTGTGCGGTGCCGAGGTGCTGGTGCTGCACCTGCCGATTGGCCAGCGAGGGAGCTACTGCGCCCAGTGCTGCCCGGCTTGCACAGACATTGAGGCTACCCAGTCGCGCCGGGGGGTTCTGCGGCTTTCGGATCGGTTGGCCGCATCGGAATAATCTTCCCCGCCTCAGCACCAACGATGGTGATAGGCCACGGCTTTCCACTCCGGAGGTGTTCCGCCATTAACTTCAGATAGTCCGCTTGGGCGTCTATAACTTCAGGATCACTCGGAAACTGCGTCACAGCCATCGGAAGCGCTATCTCTCCGTTGAGAAGTTCAACCAGCTTTTTTCGGAGCGTGTTTGCGTCTCTCTCCAACTGCTCGTGATAGACGGTGGCGTAGGCGTCTTTTGCGATTTGGGTTTTGTCGAAATCGTAACCGAGGGATACCGCCATCTCATAAAGCATGTCGACGAACAAGTCTGACCGCTTTGAATAGAACACAGCCCGCAGGTCTGAGCCCTCTGGCTCCTTCTCGTTCAGATGATTCCGGTAAGCCTTCCATGCCGACCGAACCCTTTTGAACTTGCTGGGTGCAAACTCAAGATCGATCAGGTTCAACGCTTCAATGTGTGATAGAGAAAGAGTGGAGGCTCGCGTCGACATCAAAGTTTTGAACACTCTCTTTCGACGATCAGCCTCGTCGCGCCAGCGCTCCAAAGCTTTTTGTACTTGAACGGCGAGAACTGGGCCGAACAGAGTTGCAACAACAACGGCAATATCACCGACCATACTTTATATCAAAGCACGCCGCACGAAGGTTCTGAGGGGGGCCTGCGCTACGGCGCGCCAGGGGCGTTCCGATGCGCCAGATCCCGGCCACCCCTAGCCCCGGCCCACGGAATCCTGCCTGACCACGCCTAAAGCCCCGCCAAGCGGAGGCCCTAGAAGTACCCCGTGAAGTACCCCGTGGAAAAGAGCGCCTCTCAATATAAGTCTTTTATTTTGAGTGGTGAGCGCGGTAGGAATCGAACCTACAACCTACTGATTAAGAGTCAGTTGCTCTGCCAGTTGAGCTACGCGCCCGGAATCGCTGAAGTCGCGGCGGGGGAAACGGCGACTCCGTCATTGTAGCGCGCCACCCGGGCTTACACAAGGAGAGATGCGATGTCGACCGAAGACCGCGTGCCCTCGATGACCACGATGCCGCTGTCGGTGACGAAATACTTCTCGCGGTCGCGGGCTAGGTCGTAGCCGATCTCGGCGTCTTCGGGAATGCGCACGTTCTTATCCAGGATGGCGCGGCGGACGCGGGCGCGGCGGCCGATGTCGCAATTGTCGAAGATCACCGATTCCTCCACCGCGGCGCCGGAATGAACGCGCACGAAGCGGCCCAGGACGCTTCCGCGCACCATGCCGCCGGAAAGAATGGTGCCGCCGGCGACGATCGAGTCGATGGCCTGGCCGCGGCGGCCCTGATCGTCAAAGATGAACTTGGCGGGAGGGTCGGGATAGCCGGCCGTGCGCAGGGGCCACTGGCGGTTATACAGGTTCAGGGCTGGGGTGACGGCGCGCAGATCCATGTTGGCGTCGTAATAGGCGTCGATGGTGCCGACGTCGCGCCAGTAGGGCTGCTGCAATTGCGGGTCGCCGGGGATGCGGTTGGTCTGAAAATCGTAAGCGAACATCGGCGCGCGGCCCACCAGGGAGGGCAGGATGTCGCGGCCGAAATCGTGGGAGCTCCCGCTGCGCTGCGCATCGGCGTACAATTCGCGCAGCAGCAGATTGGTGGAGAAGACATAGTTCCCCATGGAGGCGTAGACGCGCGTTTGATCCTCCGGCATGGTGGGCGCACCGGGATTCTTTTCGTGAAACCCGACGATGGAGCCGTCCGGGGCGGTCTCCAGCACGCCGAATTCGGCGGCTTGATCCTTAGGTACGGGAATCGAGGCGATGGTGGCCTGAGAGCGCTTGTGCATGTGAAACTCCAGCATCTCGCGGATGTTCATGCGGTAGATGTGATCCGCGCCGAAGATCACCACATAGTGCGGGTCGGCCTGCTCAATCAGGTTGATGTTCTGGTAGATGGCGTCGGCGGTACCGCGATACCAGTTCTCCTCCGGCGAGCGCATTTGCGCGGGCACGGGAATGATGAAGTGCTCTTTTAGCAGGCCGGTGACTTCCCAGCCATCGCGCAAGTGCTGGAGCAGGCTCTGGCTCTTGAACTGGATCAGCACATAGGTGGAATAGATGCCGGAGTTGACCAAATTGCTGAGGACGAAATCGACAATGCGATAACGGCCACCGAAGGGAACAGCCGGCTTGGCTCGTTCCTTGGTCAGCGGATAAAGCCGCGTCCCCTTTCCACCCGCTAACACGAACGCCAAGACGCGAACCTGCATGGGGATTATTCTGGCAGAGCCGGACAACTGCTTGCAAACAGTTGCTTTCACGGGATAATGGAAACCACGCGCGCGGCGCGGGACCATGCTGAAGACGGAAATCCTGGAGAAGCTGCGCGAAAGGATCGTGCGTTACGCGGCATCCCATATACAGGGGAGCAAGGAGTCGGCTCAGGATTTGGCGCAGGAGGTCCTGCTGGTGTTGCACGAAAAGTACGGGGAGCTGGAGCGGCTAGAGGACCTGCTGCCGATGTCACTGGAGATCGCGCGCTTGAAGCTGTGGGCGGCGCGGCGCAAGAGCCTCCGCCGCGGCGAGAATTTTCCGGTCAACGTGGAGGATCTACCGCTTCCCAGCCGCGACCCGGATCCGTTCGAACAGGCCTCGCGGCGCGAGACGCTGGCGCGCGTGGAGGAAGCTCTGAAGCAGCTCGGCGAACGGTGCCGCGAGTTGTACCGTTTGAAGCTTCAAGGCTACAGCTTCGCGGAGATCCAGGCGCGGTTGAAGGTTCCGGCGGTCAACACGCTTTATACTTGGGACTTCCGTTGCCGTAAGCAACTCTTGGACAAACTGGGCGGAAGCTGGGAGGCTCCGGAGCGAATCGATCGGAGCGAAGCGAAACGATGACGCGCGAGGAACTCCAGGGCTTGATCGGCGGCTATTCCACCGGTTCGCTCAGCGAAGCCGAGCGCAAGGCCTTGTTCGAAGCTGCGCTGGAGGATCAGGAGTTGTTCGACGAACTGGCGCGGGAGCAGGCTCTCAAGGCCGCGCTGGAGGAGCCAGGCGCACGAGAGCGCTTGATGGCTGCGCTCGAGCCGAAAGCTGATCCGGTGAAACCCCTGGCGAAACCATGGTGGAAGGCGAGCTGGGTGTGGGCCACGGCTGCGGCGGCCTGCGTGGTGGTGATCGCGGGCATTGTGCTGCAGAGATCGACGGTGCGGGTGGAGGAGGTTGCGCGGCTGGAAACTCCGGATGCGCCGGCTCCTCCGGCGGCTGCCGAGGCCGCTGCGCCCATTGCTCCGCCGAAACCTTCGCCTCTGCCGAAATCCGCGCCTCCGCCGAAGGCGGCAGCTCCGAAAGTAACTGGCGAGGCGGCGACGCCCAACGCGCAGGTCGCCGAAGCAACTCCGGTTCTCCAACAGGCTCCAACGCCGGAGGTAGAGAAGAAGGCGGCCGAGCCCACGCCTCAGACGCCGAACACGCAGCCGGTCAGCCCCGCCCGTATCGGGACAGGTAACCTGGTGGCTCCGGGCGCGCAAGCTTTCGCGGAAGGCAACGCTGGTGTGGCAGCGGGGGCGATTGCGCCGCTAGCCCAAGCGCCGCCGGGCGTAGGGGGTGGTGGTGGAGCAGCGGCGAGGGGAGGACGCGCAGCGGTTCGGCGACTGGCTCAAGCGCCGGCGCTGGCGGCCAAGGCTCCGCGTTTCGCGTTCGATTACGCGGTTACACCGCAGTCGGTATTGCGGGTGCTTCCGTATGCGAACGCGTTTCTCACCGTCAGCGTGACCACGGCGACGGGCCAGCAAACCTTGGCATCATCCCGGCAAGTTCAGGCAGGCATGCAGACGGAGATCCAGCTTCCGGACGATGCCACGTCCGTGATGGTGGTGTTTTCCGCGCAGGCTGGCGGCGGCTTTGGTGGCAGCACCGGCGCGCCGGATCCAGTCTCAGGAACGAAGTCAGATCCGAATCCGACCGCCAACTCCGTATTAACGGCCTTTATTCGATTGCCGCGCTAGCCCCGCCGCGCTAAGCTTTGGCCGCGAGCGCGTCTTTCACCGGCTGGTCCACCACGCGGGTGCTGAACCAGTTGGGATAGATGGGCGCGGGCGCGGTCAGCTCATCCAGCTCGCGCAGGTCCTGCTCAGTCAGGTGGAGCTTCACCGCGCCGAGGTTGTCTTCGAGCTGCTCCATTTTGTTTGCGCCGACCAACACCGAGCAGACGGAGCGCCGGGTCAGCAGCCACGCCAGAGCCACTTGCGCCGGAGTCGCGTTCAGGCCCTGCGCGATGGCGCGTAGTTTATCCACCACCTGGTGGCCTTTTCCGCGATCGTAGGGCAGCATGTCGAAGCCGGTGAGTCTTCCGCCGTCGCCTTTGGGATTTTCGCGGGTGTACTTGCCGGTGAGGAACCCGCCGGCTAGAGGACTCCACACCAGCACTCCGATGCCGGAGTGTTCCGCAAAGGGAACCACTTCATGTTCCAGGTCGCGGCCCACCAGCGAGTAATACATCTCCGCGGCGCGAAAACGCGCGAAGGTGTTCTTGTTTTGGATGCCTATGGCGGTCGCGGCGAGCCAGGCCGGCCAATTGGAGAATCCGACGTAGCGCACTTTGCCCTGCTTGACCAGCGCGTCGAGCGCCTCCACAGTCTCTTCGATCGGCGTGTACTGATCGAAGCGGTGCACCAGATAAACGTCGATGTAATCCGTGCCCAGGCGCTGCAGGCTGCCTTCGCAGGATTCCATGATGTGATGCCGCGAGAGGCCCTGATGCACCAGCGCGGGCGAGGAGCGGAAGCCGACTTTGGTGGCGATGACCACGTCCTTGCGGCGTGCGCCCAGAGCCTTGCCCAGCATCTGCTCCGACTGGCCGCCGGTGTAAACATCGGCCGAATTGAAGAAGTTGATTCCGGCATCGATGGCTTTGCTCACCAGTTGACCGGCCAGATCCGGGCCCACCTTGGAAACCGACGCGAAAATGCCGGGGCTGGAGCCAAACGTCATCGCGCCGAAAGCCAGGCGCGAAACCACCAATCCTGTATCGCCCATCCGTGTATATTG
The DNA here is from genome assembly GCA_030041495.1 of Bryobacteraceae bacterium. GTDB lineage: Bacteria > Acidobacteriota > Terriglobia > Bryobacterales > Bryobacteraceae > Palsa-187. Next base: position 6,739 of record JASHNT010000013.1, read on the forward strand.
CATGATCGTAGTGTCGCAAAAGCGCACAGCCCGCCGGGCGTTGTGCGCCGTCTTGGAACGTTATCATGAAAAAATGGACTCCGTCGCCACACCCGCCCCCGCGCCTAACGCGGTGATCACTTTAGAAAAGCAGTATCTCTTGCAGAATTATTCCCGTTATCCGCTGCTGCTGGAGCGCGGCAAGGGCTGCTATCTGTACGACACTTCCGGCAAGCGCTACCTGGACCTGGTGGCTGGAATCGGAGTCAACGCCCTGGGCCACGCGCATCCGCGCTTGATGAAGGTGGTTCGCGGGCAGGCCGCGCGTATGATCCACTGCTCGAATCTTTACTACCACGAATATCAGGGGCCGTTGGCCGAGCGCATCGCCAAGGCCAGCGGACTGGATCGCGTGTTCTTCTGCAACTCCGGCACCGAGGCGGTGGAGGGAGCGCTGAAGATGGTGCGGTCGCACGGGCGAAAAATTGGCGCGGCGAAATTCGAAACCGTCGCGCTGCTCGATTCCTTCCACGGCCGGACGTTCGGCGCGTTGTCGATCACGGGGCAGGAAAACTACCGCCGCGACTTTGAGCCGATGCTGCCCGGGGCGCGTTTCACCAGGCGTAATGACATCGCCGCGTTGGAACAGGCCGTGGGTCCGAACACCGCGGGCATCGTACTGGAGTTGGTGCAGGGCGAAGGCGGGATTCATCCGCTGGATCCGGCGTTCGTGCGCAAGGCTCGCGAGCTGGCGGACCGGCACGACGCTCTGCTGGTATTCGACGAGACGCAATGCGGAGTGGGCCGGCCCGGCACGTATTTTTCGTACCAATTGAACGATCCGGTGGTGATGCCGGACGTAACCGTCGCGGCGAAACCTCTGGCGTGCGGCATTCCGCTGGGCTTTGTCGCTTGCACGGAAAAGACGGCGGCAACCATCGGCCCGGGAATGCACGGGACCACGTTCGGCGGGGGGCCGCTGGCGTGCCGCGTGGCGCTGGAGTTTTTCGACATTCTGGATACTCTGCTCCCCAACATTACACAGACCGGCAGCTACTTCCGGATGCGGCTGACGGAGCTCGCCAAGAAGCATTCGTTCATTAAAGAGATTCGCGGCGTGGGGCTGATGATCGGCATGGAGCTGGAATTTTCCGGCAAACAGACGGTGCTGGACGCGATGGCGGAAGGGCTGCTGATCAACTGCACGCACGATAAGGTGCTACGCGCGCTGCCTCCGTACATCCTGACGGAGCAGGACGTGGATCGCGCGATCCGCGTCCTGGATAAGGTGTTGAAGAAGGCGAAGCCGGCGAGCTAGGATTTTGACTCGCCGGCGATCAGGTTCTGATAGTCGAGCGGGGAGAGCAGTTGCGCGGCTTCTTCCGGCGCGGACATGCGGATCTTCAGCAGCCACGCGGTGTCGTAAGGGTCGACGTTGATGTTTTCCGGCGCCGCGGCGAGCGTGTCATTGATCGCGATCACCTCGCCCGAAACCGGCGCGAAGATTTCGCTGACGGCTTTCACGGATTCCACCGAACCCATGGCGCGGCCGCTTTCGAGGACGGTGCCTATTTTGGGCAGATCGACGTAGACCACGTCGCCTAACTCCTTCTGGGCGTAAAAAGTTATGCCGACCGTAGCGATCCCACCCTCCACGCGGGCCCACAGGTGCTCCTTCGTGTAACGCAGATTTTCCGGAACCATCGAGAACCCTCAAGGCTAGCACATGGCGAGCGCGCCCGCCCTGATGACGAAGGTTTTCGTTGACAATGACGAAGGACTTCGTCATAATGGCGGCATGGCAAGTAAAGCGCCTCGTCCCACGGAAGCCGAGCTGGGGATTCTACGGGTGCTGTGGCGGCACGGGCCGCTTCCGGTGCGCCAGATTCACGGCGTGATGAACGAGGCAAAAGCTACGGGCTACACGACCGTGCTGAAGCTGCTCCAGATCATGACCCAGAAGGGGCTGGTGGCGCGCGACGAATCGGCGCGCCCGCAGATTTACCGGCCGCGGTATTCCGAAGAGCACACCCAGCGGCAACTGCTGCGCGACCTGTTGCACCGGGCGTTCGGAGGGTCCGTGCGAACGCTGGTGATGCAGGCTCTGGCGGCGCAGAAATCGACGCCGGAGGAATTGGAGGCGATTGATAAATTGCTCGCGCAGTTTGAGGGGAATCGGACGGAAGGAGGCTCGAAATGAATCCGTTGCTTTCGGCTGTGGATGCGGCTCTGCTCGCTTTTGTCTGGCAGGGTGTGGTGGTGGCAGCGCTGCAGTGGATCGCGCTGGCTCTGCTTGCTAAGCGTACAGCGCGTGCGCGGTATCTGGGTAGTTGCGCGGCGCTGGGGTTGCTGGCGGTGCTGCCGGTGGTGACGGCGTGGAGTGCTTACGCACGGCAGGCGGCTGCCGACGATGCGCCTCTTAAGGTGATTACGCTTGCGGCTTACGCGCCTGGAGCGCGGGTGGTGATCGACTGGTGGGCGGTTGCGCAACAATGGCTGGCTCCGGCGTGGGCATGCGGCGTGCTTTTGTTTTCTATTCGCATGCTGTGGGGGTGCGTGAAGATGTCGCGGCTGAAACGGGAGGGGGACGAAGCGGATCCTGCGTTGCTGGCGATGGTGGAGAGGACGGCCCGACGCATTCGCGTGTCGAGGCCCGTGCGTGTGTTGATTTCTTCGCTCGCCGATGGGCCGAGCGTGGTGGGCGCGCTGCGGCCGGTTGTGCTGTTGCCCGCGGTGGCGTTGCTCGGCTTGAAGGAGGAGCAATTGGAAGCCGTGCTGGCGCATGAACTGGCGCACATCCGCCGGTACGATTACCTGGTGAATCTCCTGCAGATGCTGATCGAGACGCTGTTCTTTTATCATCCGGCCGTTTGGTGGATTTCACGCCGCATCCGTGTGGAGCGGGAACTATGCTGCGACGATATCGCCGTCGCCGCTTGCGGCGATGCGGTGTGTTACGCTCGCGCACTGACAACGCTCGAAAAGATGCGCGTTGCTTCGCCCCGCTTCGGATTGGGCGCGAAAGACGGTCCGCTGCTCTATCGCATCGAACGGCTGCTGGGCGTCGCGCAATGGCAACCGGAATCCTCGCGGATGCCGGGTTTGGTTGCGATTTGTCTGGTGCTACTGTGTTTGACGCCTATGCTGCATCCGGTGAAAGCGCAATCGCCGCCAGCGGCCCTCCCGGCTACCCCGGCTCCGGCGCCACGGTCGCAGGCAACTTCGCGGTCCACGTCTCGATCGGGCAGTCCGGATGTTGTAACCGTCGAGGTGACGGTCGATTCCAAGGGCGATGTTGCGGACGCGCGAGTGGTGAACGGACCTCTTGGGCTGAGGCGTCAGGCACTAGAGGCGGCCCTTAGCATGACGTTTCCGACGGACACGGCTGTGACCCGCCGGCTGACGGTACCAATCTCGACGCAGAAGCTGGAGGCCGCGCGGCAACCTAAGGCGGAGGAAACCAATGAGTTCCTTCGGAAGCAGCTATCGGAGCTGCAGCAAGCAGGTGATGAATCGAGAATGCACCTTCAACAGATCCAGGATCAAATTCAGTTACTCGAAAGGGAACTGGAGTCGTCGGAAGAAGTCCAACGGTTACTGGAACAATCGCAGCGAAACGCCGCGGGGTCGCAGTCTGTGCGGTAGACTTGTCGGCATGAATCTGAAAAACTCGGTCGCTCTGGTTACGGGCGGCAGCAGCGGGATTGGATTTGGGATCGCGAAAATGCTGGGCGAGGCGGGAGCGAAGGTTGCGATCACGGCTCGGGGCAAGGATCGTTTGATGCAAGCCGCGGCGGCTCTGGGCGCGCATCCGATCCAGGCCGACGTGAGCAAGGAAGCCGATGTCGAGCGCACTTATAAAGAGGTTCTCGATAAGTTCGGCGACCTGGATATTTTGGTGAACAACGCGGGCCGCGGCGTGTTCAAGCCCCTGATCGATATGGATCTGAAGGGCTTCGAGGAGACGTTCGCCACCAATGTCACCGGCGCGATGCTGATGACGCGCGTGGCCGCGAAGATTTTCATCAAGCGTAATCGCGGCAACGTGGTGAATATTTCTTCGACGGCTTCGCTGCGCGGAGCTCCCGGCGGCACGGCGTATTACGCCAGCAAGTTCGCGCTGCGCGGCATGAGCGAATGCTGGCGCGCGGAGCTGCGCAAGAACAACATCCGCGTGTTTCTGGTGAATCCCAGCGAGGTGATCACCAACTTCGGCGCGGCCTCCGGCTTCGATCAGAAGGACAACGCGAGCAAGCTGCGGCCGGAGGACATTGCGCACATGGTGAAAGCCGTGCTGGAGATGAATGATCGCGGGTTCACGCCGGAGCTGTCGGTGTTTGCGACGAATCCGGCGGATTGAGCGCGGCTCTCTCAACAACCTGCTAACGCCGTTTGCGGGTGCGCGCGGGCTCGGCCACGGAAAATTGCAGCTTCTTTTCCACGCCGTCCACGCGGTCCAGGCGGACTTTTACGCTATCGCCGATCGAAAACTGCCGGCGGCTGCGCTCGCCGATGATCCTGCGGGTGTTCTCCTGGTACTTGAAGCGGTCGCCGGGAAGAGTGTCGAGCGGCACCAAGCCCTCGATGAACATCTCCTCCAGCTCGACGAAGAATCCGAAGCGGGTGGTGGAGACGATCAGGGCGGGGAATTCGTCGCCCACACGGCTCATCATGAACTTGACTTTCTTCCACTCGACCAATTCGCGCTCGGCTTCGGCGGCACGGCGCTCAGTGTCGGAGGACGTTTCGGAGATCCGGTGGAGATCGGCCTCATACGTTCTTCCATCCAGGTGTGCGGCGAGAATGCGATGCACGATGAGATCGGGATAGCGGCGGATGGGCGAGGTGAAGTGCGCGTAGCTGGGCGCGGCCAAAGCGAAGTGGCCCACGTTCTGCTCGCTGTAGCGGGCCTGCTTGAGCGAGCGCAGCATCAGATAACTGAGGATGCGTTCCTCCGGTTTGCCCTCAGTTTTCTGCACCAGTTTCTGGTAACTGCGCGAGGTGAGATTGGGATTGTCCGCAGCCAGCGTGACAATTCCGGCGTCCCGGTCTCGCGCACCTTTGTCACGAAAACGCTTTACTGGCGCGGGGCCGGGCGCAAGCTGGTAGCCGAAATGCGCCACGATTTCTTCGAATTCCAGAACGCGTTTGGGATCGGGACGCTCATGAATGCGGAAGATGCAGGGGATTCCCGCATTTTCGAGATGCGACGCGACGGCTTCATTCGCCGCCAGCATGAACTCCTCGATGATGCGGTGCGCTGCGTTGCGGGGCGCGCGCTTGACTCCGGTCATTTCGCCGAACTCGTCGAATTCGAGGAGGGGCTCCGGAAGGTCGAAGTCGATGGAGCCGCGGCGGAAGCGCTTGCGATTGAGGATCAGCGCGAGCTCCTGCATGAGCTGGAAGCGCTCGATCAACGGAGCGTAGCGGTCGAGCAGCGGACGCTCGCCGTGCAGGATGCCGTGGACCGCGGTGTAAGTCATGCGCTCCGCGCTGCGGATGACACTGCGGCAGAAATCCTGCGCGACCACGTCGCCTTGGGAATCGATCTCCATCAGCGCGCTCAACACCAGGCGGTCTTCATGCGGGCGCAGTGAGCATTGATCGGTGGAGAGTTCGACGGGAAGCATGGGTACGGCGCGGTCTGGAAAATACACGCTGGTGCCGCGCAGCAGAGCTTCTCGGTCGATGGGCGAGCCAGGCTTGACGTAATGGCTCACGTCCGCGATGTGGACCTGCAACGCGAAATTGCCGTTGTCCAGGCGATCCACCCAGACAGCATCGTCGAAATCGCGAGCGGTTTCACCGTCGATGGTGACGATGGCGAGCTCGCGGAAGTCGCGGCGGCGAGCGAGCTCGGATTCGGGAATGGGGCCGGGGAGCGAGCGGGCCTGCGCCAGAACATCATCGGGAAAACGGTGCGGGATGTGATGAGAGCGGATCAGGATTTCGACGTCGATGCCAAAATCCTCGGGGCGGCCCAGCACTTCGATGACTCGGCCGGCGGGGCGGTCGCGCTCGTCGCCGAAATCGAGGATCTCCGCGGTGACGATCATGCCGTCCAGATCTTCGACGGTATTCACTTCCACTGGCCGCGCGCCCACGCGATCTAGGCTTGCGGCTGCGGGAGGCAGAGGCATGTCTTCCGGGACCTCGATCCACTGGCGGATGCGGTCATCGTGAGGGATGACGAAGTTGCCGCTGCGGCGGATGCGGAATTCGCCGACCACGGTTGGATTGGCGCGCTTGAGCACGCGCAGGATCTCGCCGTGCGCGCGGCCATCCGATTCCATGCGGCCGATCTTCACCACCACGCGGTCGCCATGCATGGCGCGGCCGGCGTTTTCCTTGGGGATGTAGACGTCGCCGCGCAGACCGGCGATGGGCACCTCGGGCGTGACGAAGGCGAAACCGTCGCGATGCACGCTGAGGCGTCCGGTGGCGAACTCGCGGCTCAGGCCGGTGGCAACATAATGGCCGGATCGTGTTTCGACGATTTCGCCGCGCGCGGCCAGTTTTTCGAGCTCGGCTTCGACGCTCGCGCGGGTCGCGCCATGACGCGCCAGTTCTCGCATCAATTGCTTCAGCGTCGCTCGGCCCTGCGGCAACTTGCGAATGTGATCGAGGACCACGCTTGATTATACGGGGCTTGATTATAGTAGGAAGGCATGGAACTGAAGGCGATCCGACTCGAAATTCCCGATAACGGCAATATCATTGTGGGCCAGAGCCACTTCATCAAGACCGTGGAGGACCTCTACGAAGCTATTGTCAACACGGTTCCGGGGATGAAGTTCGGCATCGCTTTCAATGAAGCCTCCGGCGCGTGCCTGACGCGAGTCGATGGCAATGACGCGGACCTGCAAGCGCTGGCGACGCGCAATGCACAGGCGGTCGCGGCCGGGCACACGTTCGTCATCGCTCTGCGCGACGGGTATCCGATTAACGTGCTTAGCCGCATTCGTGAGATCCCGGAAGTGTGCTCAATCTTTTGCGCTACGGCGAATCCGGTGGAGGCGATTGTGGCAGTGACGGAACAGGGCCGCGGGATTCTCGGCGTAATCGATGGCGTTCCGCCCAAGGGCGTCGAGGCGCAGACCGATATCGAATGGCGTCACGGCCTGCTCCGCAAGATCGGCTACAAGCGGTAGACAAAAAATTTGGCAGTGGGGCCGGAGACCCATGACCATACTGAACCGACTGGATCAATGGAAGGAGTGCGGCGTCATTTCCCCGGAACAATACGCGCCGCTGACGGGCCTGGTGCGTCGAGAACCGTATTCCCTATTCCTCGAGGCCGGCTGTATCGCTATGGGATCGAGGAAGCCCTCGCCGCGCGTTCGGTCGGCTTCTTATGCGGAGGAATGGATCTGGCCTTTTCAGCGGCGCAAGGACGCCGCACGGAGTGGAATTCCTGGTTCCCGCAGCCGGCGTTATCGGTTCACTCTGGATCTGGCGGCGTTTTGGACTGCCCTATGCTCCTTTTGCGGCGATGGTGTTTGTTGTGTGGCTGCCCCGCTACTGGACAGAGTCCCCCGTGTTGCAGCATCTGATCGTGGCTGCAACCTACGCCGCCGGACTGGGGGTGGCGATTGCAATTCGCCCTCGCGATCGCTGCACCTATCTCGAAAACGAATTGTCGATTTTCGAAGCGCTCCTCTGGCTCGGGATATACTTCGCGATGAATCTCCGGATTTCGCCGGCGAATTTGATTGAGCCGTTGCGGGGCGGCTTCCGTACGGCGGCTTCATTTCCTGCAACGATCCACTGGACGACTTTCGCGCTGACCTGGTGCCTGCCCGCCATCGCCTTGATACGCGGCGTGCGCGGGAAGGACCGGCTGGTGATGGGCGCGGGCGCAATCTCCGCCGTTCTCACCTTGGTCACCAATAAGCCGCATCTCGGCTGGCAGAGGCACACCTGGGATCCGATGGCGCTTGGCGTGTTCTTGATCGGAGTCGCGCTTTTCCTCCGGCGTTGGCTTACCCATGCGCCGGGCGGAGTTCGTCACGGCTTTACGGCTTAGCGGCTGTCGGGAAAGGATAAAAACTGGATAAGCCTGGGATCTTCCGCAATCGGACTTGTTTCACCTGACATCCTGCCGCCAAGCCCGAATGCAAGCAGTCCCGATGTTCACTTCGGCGGCGGAGATTCCGGGGGCGGAGGCGCGTCCTCCGGCTTCTGAGAGACTTTGCGCATTCGCGAGCACATCAGGCGCTGAAATCCCGATCCTCGAACGGCATGGCGCTGCGCGGGCGCGTGGGCACTGCGGCGCGCACGCTAAGTTCGCGGCGGATGCAGCAGGAAGTCCGGTTCGCGCTAGTCATGTACGGCGGCGCGTCGCTGGCGATCTACATGAACGGCGTGACGCAGGAGTTTCTGCGTTTGGTGCGCGCGACGGCTGAGAACGCGGAAGGCGAACCGGCGGGAGTTGAGGCGGTTTATCGCGAGCTGGCGCGAATCGCAAACGCGCGCTTCGTGGTGGATATCGTCTCGGGGAGCTCCGCCGGCGGAATCAACGCCATCTTTTTGGGAAAAGCGCTGGCGAATGGACAGTCGATCGAGGATCTCAACCGTCTGTGGCTGGAAGAAGTGGATTTGACGCGCCTGTGGAACCGGTCGAGCAAGCCCGCAAGCCTGCTGAGCGGACCAGCGATGTACGAAATGCTGCGGCGGGCTCTGAATGCGATGGACCGGCGCCGCGGCTCTGGTGCGTTGCAGCCGGAGGCCGACGTGTTCATCACAACGACTGACATCCAGGGGCTGGAGCTACCGCTCAAGCTCGCCGACGAAACCGTGACGGAGAAGCGGCACCAGAACGTGTTTCATTTGCGATTCGCGCAAGGCGGCCTGAACGATTTCGGTCGGGCGCTGAATCCGTTTCTGGCCTTTGCCGGCCGCGCGACATCGTCATTCCCGGTCGCGTTTGAGCCGGCGCGGCTGGCGGACTACGTTTGCGACGCCGAGTCAAGAACATTCTTTCCCGATTACGTTGCCGCGGGCGCGGATTACGCCCGGCGAGCCTTCGGCGACGGAGGTTATCTCAACAACAAACCGTTCAACTACGCGCTTCGTGCGATTCCCCGGCGCGTCAGCGAACTCCCCTCCCGGCGGATGCTGATGTACATTGAGCCTGCGCCGGAGCCTCCGCACGGCAATGCCACCTCGGCTCCGCCGGGTCCGATCCAGAATTCGATCGAGGCGCTGATCACGCTGCACCAGGACGAGACCATCGCGGAGGACTTGCGGCAGGTGCTGGAGCGGAACCGGCTGATTGAGCGCGTGCGCGAGGCCACGGCATGGGTCGATCGCGATGTGGAGAAGTGGCAGGGCCCGCGGCTGGACGGCGCGCATTACGCGGGCCGGACGCTCGGGGAAGAAGTTTACGCGCGAGGACCCGGCTACGCGGGATATCACCGGCTGAAGATTCGCGCGGTCACGGATGAACTGGCGCGCATGGCGTGTTTGCCGCGGCAGGTTGTCGAGGAGTGGCGCGCGAAGAACTATCGCGAGGACGACCCAGCGCGCAGCGAAAGCACCTTCCTGTTGCACTTTGACCTCGGTTACCGGCGGCGGCTCAAGTTCTTGATTGCGAGGATGGATCAAGCGCAGGATGAAAGCGGGGGTGCAGCGGAATTGCGCGCGGAGTTGAGCCGTATTGCCAAGAGCCTCGACGAGCCGGTTTTCGCGCCTCGGTCCGGCGACGTCGAAGCGGTGACGAGCGCGCTTCGGGCCATTCTACGGGCAATCCTGATTCCGGCTGCGGAACAGGCTGAGCGGAGCCTCGCGGGGCACCCTCTGAAGCGCTACTTCGATCGCTACGAGGACTACGATCAGGTTACCTTCCCGGCTCTTTATGAGACGCAAGTCGGTGAAAATGATTTGGTCGAGGTATTTCGCATCAGTCCGGTAGACGCGCGCAGCCTGATCGACGAGACCTCGCTCGGCGAGAGACGGCGGAAGCTGGCCGGAACCGCGCTGTTTCACTTCGCCGCATTTCTCAAACGAAGCTGGCGCGTCAACGATATGCTGTGGGGCCGGCTGGACGGCGCGGAACGCATCGTCCATTGCATCCTGCCAAAGGGATCTCCGGACGCTGCGCGGTTGACGCGCGATGCGCAACTCGCCATCCTGCGTGAAAGCCTCGGCGAACAAGCGGAGGCCATGTACCAGCACCTCAAAACCGGCTATGAAGTGGATCGCCGTGCAGGCTGGTTCACCGCCCTGCGGGCGCTGGCGCGTCTCACCTGGATCTCGCTGAAAATGCTGCACTGGTCTCTGCGCCGCACTTGGCGGTAGCGCTCCCGGCTTTGGTACAGTAGCTTCGAGCGGGGAATCGATGAAATATCTTTCTCGAGTGGTCTGGTCGGAAGGGATGTACCTTGGCCCGCACCACTTCCAGGCACAGAGCAGGTATTTCGAAGATTCGATCGAATTTGCCACGTCTTCGCTGTGGTTCGAACCGTGGGGCTTGCTGGACGCGCAGTTGGATGCCGAGGCTCTAAAGAACGGTACGGTTTCACTCATTCACGCGCGCGGGATTTTCTCGGACGGCCTGGTGTTTCACATGCCGGAATGCGACGCTCTCCCGGAGCCTCTGGCGATCGGCGATTTGTTCCCTCCGGCGAGCGAATCGGTTACGGTGGCTTTGTCGGTTTCCCCGCGCCACTCCGGTGAGCCGCAACTGAACGGGAATGCGCGGTATAAACCGGAAGTTCGCATGCTGTTCGATGAAACCACGGGCCGCGACGAAAAGCCGGTGCAGGTGGGGCGCAAGAACATTTCGCTTCGTTTGAACACGCAGGAAAGCGGCGGCTCGATCACGCTGCCGCTGGCGCGGATCACCCGGTCGGGCTCCGGGCAGTACGTCTTCGATTCCAACTTCATTCCGCCGTGCGTGCGGATCGGCGCCAGCGAACGCTTGATGGCCCTGTTGGGGCGGCTGATCGAAATTCTGGATGAGAAGAGCCTGCGCTTTTCGCGTTCGGCTCCAGGCGGGCGCGAACGGAGCTGGGCCGAGTTTTCCACGCAGGAAATCGCCAACTTCTGGCTGTTGCACACCGTGAATTCCGCGCTGCCGCCGCTGCGCCATCAATATCAGACCAAGCGCGGCCATCCGGAGGAGCTGTTCCGCGAGATGTTGCGCCTGGGCGGCGGGCTATGCACCTTCGCGTTCGAATCGCACCCCCGCGACCTGCCGCGCTACCAGCACACCGATCTCGAAAAGAGCTTCGGCGAGCTGGACCGGCACATTCGGGAGCACCTGGAGACCATCGTTCCCACGCAGTACGTGCCCATTCCGTTAATCAAGCGGGCCGACTATTTTTACGAAGGCAAAGTCACGGATCAACGCGTGCTGGATGGTGCACGCTGGGTCTTCGCGATCCGCGCGCCGGTGAGCGAACCGGAGGTGATTCTTAAAACTCCGCAACTGGTGAAGCTCTGCTCCAAACAATTCCTTCCCGAATTGGTGAAGCGGGCTCTACCGGGGATGCCGTTGACGCATCTGCCCGTGCCGCCTACTGCAATTCCCGCGCGAGCCGATCATTTATATTTCGGGGTCAGCCGCACCGGCCCGTGCTGGGATCACATCGTGCAATCGCGGCAAGTGGGTTTGTACGTGCCGGGGGATTTACCGGATCCCTCGGTGGAACTGCTAGCGATTCTGGAGCAATAAATGCCGCAAGACCGCCACGCCGAAAATCTCGCTTTCGCGTTTCAGGAATTGCTGACGGTGGGTGAGCGGCTGCGATCGAACCGGCAACAGGTGAGCGACGCGGCGTCGTTTCGGGCGCAGTTGTGGAGCGGCGTGCGAATGGCGGAGGATGAGGCTCGGCGGCACGGGTATTCCTCGGAAGACGTCGAGCTCGCGGTCTTCGCCGTGGTCGCGTTTCTGGACGCAAGCATCCTGAATCTGAATTCGCCGGTGTTCGCGGACTGGGCCCGGCAGCCGATGCAGGAAGAGCGCTACGGGCATCACGTCGCCGGAGAAATTTTTTTCCAGAACTTACATAAGCTGTTGGCGCGGCAGGATTCGCAGGAGCTGGCGGACCTGATCGAGGTATACCTGCTGTGCCTGCTGCTGGGCTTCGAAGGCCGCTATAGCCTGGGCGGGCGCGCCGAATTGCGTTCCATCTCTGCGCAGGCCGGCGAGAAGCTGCAGCGCATCCGGCGCACCGGAGCCGGGCTTGCGCCGGAAGCCGGCCTGCCGCCAGGCGAAATGGCGCGCGCCGCGGGCGGAGATCCCTGGGTGATGCGATTGGGAATCGCGGCGGGTGTCTGTTTCGTATTGTTCGTGGCTGCGTTCCTCGGATTCTATTTCCTGTTGAGCTCGGGCGCGGATACGCTGCGGATATTGGCGGGGTCGGCGCTATGAGCACGCAGTGGCTCGCGATTATCGGGCTGGTGGCCGCGCTCGCGCTCGGTGGGACGGCGCTGTTTCTGTTTTTGAAGAGCCGCCGGAGCGCGCAGCAAGAATCCGGCGGAGCGCCGCCGCCAGCGGGCGGAAGCGAAGTCGACCACTGGATTCGGGAGGCCAACGCGCGGCTGGCGCAATCCAAGCGCGACACCAGCATCGCGAATTTGCCGATGATCTTCGTCGCGGGCGACCGCGGCACCGCCAAGACCAGTACGATTCTGCACAGCGGCATCGATCCGGAACTGCTCGCCGGCCAGGTGTATCAGGGAGACCAGGCCGGAGGGCCATCGGACGGAACGATTGCGCCTACGCGCGGCGCCAACGTGTTCCTGGCTCGCGACACAATTTTCGTCGAAGCCGGCGGGGCGCTGCTGGCGCAGCCGGGGAATTGGAAATCGCTGGTGGCGAAGCTGCAGCCGGCCAGGCTGAAATCGCTGGTAGGCGGCGGTGCGCAAGCGCCGCGCGGAGTGCTGCTGTGTTTCGATATCGAAGCGTTTACGCGTCCGGGAGCGGCCGATTCCATCGCCAACGCCGGCCGCTATCTGCGGGATCGCCTGGGCGAAATCTCGCAGGTGCTGGGCATCAGCTTTCCGGTTTACGTTCTGTTCACGCGCATGGATCGCGTGGCGTATTTTTCCGAATTCGTGCACAACCTCTTGCCGGAGGAGGCCGGGCAGGCTTTCGGAGCGACGCTGCCAATTCCACCGGCCCAGGCCGAAGGGGTGTACGCGGAGGCCGAGACCAATCGTCTTGCCGCCGCCTTCGACCGGCTGGTAAATTCGCTGTGCGATCAACGGCCGCTGTTGCTGCCACGCGAAATGGACCCTGCGAAAATCCCCGCGGCATACGAATTCGCGCGCGAGTTTCGCAAGATCCGCAATCTGCTGGTGCAGTTCCTGGTGGATCTGGGCCGTCCCAGTCAGCTTCGTGCGAGTCCATTCCTGCGCGGCTTCTATTTCTCCGGAGTACGGCCGGTGGAGCTGCGCGATCAGGTGGCTGAGGCTCCGCTGGTTCGCGATGCGGAAAGAAGCGGGCTGGAGTGGGGCGGGGCGACGGGAATGTTTCGCGCCGGAGTCGAGGCGCAGCGGCGGTCGCAACAAGCCGGCATCACTCCGGGCGCGCCGGTCTCGGGAAGAGTGCGGCGGGTTCCGCAGTGGCTGTTCCTCAGCCATCTGTTCAGCGGTGTGATTCTGGCTGACGATGTGGCCCGCGCCGCAAGCGGATCGAGCGTCAAAACAAGTTTGACCAAGCGCGTGTTGCTCGCGTCGGCGGCGGGCTTGTGCCTGCTGTACACGATTTTCCTGGCTTGGTCGTATTCGAAGAATAGCGACCTGGAAAGCCGGGCTCTGGCCGCGGCTCGCGCGCTGCCGGCTCCTTCGAATTCGAACGCAACGATGCCTTCGGAAGATTCTCTGCGGCGTCTGGAGGCTCTGCAGCAGCCCCTGGTTCAATTGACGGATTGGGCCTCGAAGGGTGCGCCGCTGAGTTTCCGGTTTGGCTTGTACTCCGGCAATGACGTTCTTCCTTCCGTTCGCCGCATCTACTACGCGAAGTTCCGGCAGTTGTTGTTCGGTTCCACTCAGGATCAGATGCTGGCTTACTTGCGCGCGCGCCCTGCGGCTCCGGATCCCGGCGACGATTACGGTTATCCGTACGATTCGCTCAAGGCGTATCTGTTGACGACTTCGGAATGGGCTCGTTCGTCCGATGCGGGTTTGCAGGGATTTTTGGGCTCGCGGCTGCTCGTGCGCTGGGCGAATGGCCGTGACGCCGATATCGGCCAGGCGCGGATGGATCTGGCCAAGCTCCAGTTCGATTTCTACGCGCGGGACCTGCATAACGGTAATCCTTTTTCGGGTACGGCCGATTCGAGCGCGGTGGACCGGACACGCGCTTATCTTTCGAAATTCTCCGGAATTGAGCGCGTGTACCGATCGCTGCTGGCCGACGCCGATAAGGGCCACGCGCCGGCTTCGTTCAATCAGGCTTTTCCAGGGACCGCCGACGCGGTTTCGAGCACAGTGCCGGTGGACTGGGCGTTCACGCGCGACGGCTGGAAATTCGTTCAGGACCGGATCAAGAAACAGGAGTTTGGCGGCGAGCCTTGGGTGCTGGGCGCCTCGCAGAGCCAAGCCGTTTCGCCGGCTGATTTGGAGCGCGGCATTCGCGATCGCTACGCGCATGATTACATCGAGCAGTGGCGCGCGGTGATGAATGGCAGCCACGCGCGGCCCTACGCGAATCTTCAGGATGCCTCCGCCAAGTTGACTCGGCTGACGCAGCCCGATGCGCCGCTGCTGCATCTGATCGCGTGGGTCTCCGACAACACCAATATCGATTTGCCGGGCGTCCCGGATGCGTTTCGAGCGGTGCAGGCCGCGGTGCCGCCCGCTTCGCCCACTTACATTCCGCAGCAGATGCAGGGCTACAATACCGGCCTGATCAACCTGCAAACCGCGGTCGACCGCGACGTCCGCAAGGAGCCGGACGCCGACCGCGCCATGCGCGACAGCCAGGAAGCCGCGCGAGCCACCACTCGCGGCGTGGCGGCGGCGTTTCCGCCCGATCCGGAAGCGCACCTGGAAGCGCGCACGCTGGCGCTGCTGCTCGAGCCGATCACGAACCTGGATAATGCCGGCCCGAGCCTGGCGGGCGACGCGCGGCAATTCTGCTTGGCGTACAGCGGCGTCACCAATCGTTTTCCATTCAATCCCACGGCGCAGGCGGAGTTGACATTGGATGAGCTTGGCGGCATCCTGCGGCCCAAGACCGGCAAGCTGTGGGCTTTCTACGATTCGACGCTTAAGAACGCAATGCAGTGCCAGAACGGGACCTGCACCCCTAAGGGAAACCCTCCGTTGAATCCGGCGTTCGTCAATTTCATCAGCCAGCTCATGCGGTTTTCGAACGCCTTGTACGGGGAATCCGGCACGGACCCCGATATGAGCTACACGCTACGGCCGCTCGCTTCGGATCGCGTGAGCGAATTCGCGATCACGGTGAATGGAGAGACCGTACGGCTGAAGGCCAACCAGTCGCACGCGTTTAAGTGGCCGGGGCAAGGAACGCGCGGCTTCACGCTCACGTTGAAGCTGGGCGGCGCGGACCTTCCGACGGGCGAAGACTACAACGGTAACTGGGCTCTGTTCCGTTTCTTCGCGGACGCGGACCGCCAGCCCGCGCCCAACACCTTCTTGTTTGTGTTCCGCAGCGGGCAGCAGAACAAGTCCACGGGCCTGAATTATTCCATCGCCGCGGACACCGGAGGCGGGCCAGCAGTGTTCAGCAAGGATTTTTTGTCTACACTGAAATCGTGCGTTCTTCCTGGTAAGTGACGCGTGAGGCGGGCAACGCCCGAATGGAGCATCCTTCCCGAGTCGGCAAGTACGAGCTGGAGAAATTCCTGGGCGGCGGGATGTCCCACGTGTACCGCGCCAAAGATAGCGTGCTGGGGCGGCGCGTGGCGTTGAAGATTCTCACCGCGGCTGGATCGGCCGACGCCGAGGCCAAGGCGCGCTTTCTGCTGGAGGCTCGCATGGCGTCCAGCATCAGCCACGAAAACATTATCAGCGTTTACGATTTTGGCGAGGAAGAGGGCCGGCCGTTCATCGTCATGGAGTTCCTGGAAGGCGAAAGCCTCCGCGACGCCATCAAGAACGGCCATCTGGGCAGCTTCCAGCGGCGCTTGCGCATCGCGCTGCAAGTGGCTCGCGCGCTGGATTACATTCATGCGCGCAAGATCATTCATCGCGACATCAAGCCTGAAAACATTCATCTCGATGCCGCCGCGCGCGTGAAGCTGGTGGATTTCGGGATCGCCAAAGCCGAAGGCATGCAGTTGACCGGCTCGGGCTTCACGCTGGGAACGCCGTATTACATGGCGCCGGAGCAGGTGCTGGGAAAACCCCTCACGCCGCAGGCCGACGTCTACGCGTTCGGCATCCTGCTATTTGAGTTGTTCACGGGAACCAAGCCCGTGACCGGCGATACGGTCGAGAAAATTTTCCAGCAGATTTTGTATGAGCCGCTGAATCTGGATCCGCTGGCCCGCCTCGAGACTCCGCCGCGCCTGATCGATTTGATCGCGCGCTGCACAGCCAAGCAGCTCGCGCAGAGGCCGCAGAATCTTTCGGCGGTGTGCGATGAGCTGGAGGTGATGCTGAACGCGGCGCGCCCGGTGACCCCTCCGCCGGCGCCGGCCAGGCAGGCCGTGGCCGCGTCTGCCGAAGCCGGGAACGCTCTCCCCGGCTTTCTGGGGTGGCTGCCTGAATCGCTGCGCGGCAATGGCGGCTTGATTTTTATCTCGGCGGCTGCGGTGCTGATTTTCGCCGCCGTGATTTTCGCGATCCTGGCGATCGCGCATGTGGTTTGAATTTTAATGCAGCTTCCTTCTTCCATTGGCAAATATGAATTGATCGAATTCCTGGGCGGCGGAATGTCGCACGTGTACCGCGCGCGCGACACGGTGATCGACCGTCCGGTGGTGGTGAAGATCCTGACGCTCGAAGGCTCGTCCGACCCCGAAGCCAAGGCGCGCTTTTTGCAAGAGGCTCGCGTGGCGGGGAATATTCAACACGAAAACATCGTCAGCGTGTTCGATTTCGGCGAGCACGAAGGCCGCCCGTTCATCGTGATGGAGTACTTGAGGGGCGTGGATCTGCGCAACGCCTTGCGCGACGGGACATGGAAGGATGCAGCCAACGGCGGGCTGATCCCGTGCTTGAAAATCGCGTTGCAGATTGCCACGGCGCTCGAATATGTGCACCAGCTCGGGGTGGTGCATCGCGATATCAAGCCGGAGAACATCAATCTCGATCCATCCGGCCGCGCCAAGCTGATGGACTTCGGCATCGCCAAAACCGCGAATCTTTCGCTCACGCGAACTGGCATGGCGATGGGCACTCCGTATTACATGGCGCCGGAGCAGGTCTCCGGCCGTCCGGCCACGCCGCAAGTGGACGTCTATGCGTGGGGGATGCTGGTGTTTGAGCTGCTCACCGGCCTGCGCGCGGTGAGCGGCAGCAGCATGGAGAGCGTGTTCTACCAGATCCTGAACCAGCCGGTGGATGAATCGGTGATGGAGAAGGCCGGAGTTCCCAGGGAAATTCGCGCGCTGGTGATGCAGGCCACGGCCAAGGACCCGCAAGCGCGTCCGCAAAGTTTTGCCGCCGTCATTGCGTCGCTCAAGAGTTTCTTGAGCACGCAGGAGGGCGCGCCGGCGCAGGCGGCATCGCGCGAGGCAGCTCCACCGGCTTCGGAAACGCCCGCGCCGCCGCGGCAGCCGCGGGCAAGGGAGCAGGAGTCGCCCAAGGGTCATATCTTGCGGCTTTCCGCGATCGTTTATGGCGCCGTTATTCTGACCACGTTGATCGCCGTCGCCACGTGGTTCTGGATGGGAAAGCCCGGCGCGGGAGGTAAAATCCTTCCTTCCAGCACGGGCGCGTACGCGAAAGCGATGGTGCAGGGGATGGTCTACATTCCCGGCGGAACGTTCCTGGCCGGGCCGGACAAGCATCCAGTACAACTCAATCCTTTCTACATCGATGCGACCGAAGTCACCGCCGGCGACTATTGCGACCTGATGCCCTGCGAGAAACCGCCCGCGGATCGCGATCTTCCGATAGTCAACATCACCATCGCTCAGGCCCGCCTGTTCGCGATGCGCGTCGGTAAGCGGTTGCCCACACCGCTGGAATGGGAGCGGGCAGCGCGCGGCGTCAACGGCAATCTCTATCCGTGGGGCGACGCCGAAGACCCCACGCTCGCCAACGTTCGCGACAATCCTTCCTTCGGCGGAAAAGAGCTGGTGCCGGTGAAGTCGTTCCAGGCTTATTCGGCGAGCGGCGGCAAGGAAGATCCGATCAACGGCATTTATCAAATGGTGGGCAACGCATGGGAATTTGTGGAAGGCACCGCGAATCCCAGTCCGGAAGCGGTTTCGCGCTTCGCCAGCTTGGGTCTGCTGAAACCCCCGCCCACGGCCAGCGAACCGTGGGTCAACGCGCGCGGCGGATCCTTTACACAGGCATTGTCGCCCAACATCGCTTACGATTCGCTGTTCATCCCGGCGCGTTTTTCCGCGCGTGACATCGGCTTTCGCCTGGTCAAGGACCTGGAACGTTAGGCGACGCAGGCGTAGCGTACAATCGAGGGGATGAAAACCCTTGTCCTGATCGGCCTGTTTTTGCCGCTCGCGGCGGCGCCTGCGGAAAACCCGATCGAGTACAGCTCGGAATCCCGCTTTCAGCTTGATCTGGCCGTGCCGCCCGCGGCGCTCGCGAGTTTTTTCCCGGCGGGATTTACCCCGAATGTCGCCACGCAAGGCGCGGCCAAGGATTGCAACCTGCGACTGGTGTTCATCGACCGTGTCAGCATCAACGGTCCGGACGGCAAGCCGGTAGGCAAGGGCTCGAACCGGCTGGTGTATTTGGTGGCTCCGGTGAAGGACCCCAGCGGAGCGAATGCGCAGTTGGTGATCGGTGGAATTACAGAAGATGCCGGCGACGCGCCGGGGCCGTTCGGCGTCTATCTGCTCGCGACGACGCACAAGATGGAGCGAACCCTGACCGACGCCGGCGAATCGCAGGATTGGGATTTCGCCGCTGGCGGAGGCGAGCATCTTTCCCTGCACATCAAGTTCGAACGCGGGGTGGGCAACAAAACAAATCCGACGGAGACCAAGTTTTATTCGGCCAAGACCCCGGCATTCTTCCAGATTTCGCGTGAGGAGCGTGTACTGGACATTCTGCGCAACGTCACCACCAAGCCGGCCGATCGCGTAAAGCAGTTTTCGTTGAAAGGCGGCGGCGGAAGTTACGCGAAGCTGTTCGACGGCACCGAGAAAGTGCTGAGCTGGGACAACATCGTGTGGATCAACCGCTCGGTGATGCTGCCGTAAGAAGAAATCGCGGGTCACCTTCTGAAAGCGCGTCTGAGACCTAATCGGTCTGGCTTTCTTCGACAGATTTGAAAGGTCTCGGTTTTGATTTCGGCCGGGTGAGCGGAATGAGCGGTGTCGATGGACGTAGCTGATGTCCGTTACGCCTCTTAGGAGCAGCCTTCTTCTTAGCCGGTGCCTTCCTTTTGGTTGCCATTCTTACTTATCGCCTTTCTTGGGGGGAGGCGGTGGCGGCGGGTACTGCGCTTGTCTGGTCGGCTGACACAAACAGTTAAGACACAGTTCGCCGTTCGATGGAAAATCCTCGCCCGGCAAGACGACTGTACCGCATAATCAGGACCGGCTGGTGAAGCGGAGGCAGGCTCTGCGGGAGCGCAACCTGCCGA
>JASHNT010000014.1 GCA_030041495.1 Bryobacteraceae bacterium
GCCGGCCGGCTCCGTGCAGGCCATGGCCCGTCACGTCCCCTCGTATAACCTTCCCGCCAGAATCGGCGGAAGCCCCGCATCCAAAATCTTTTGCGCCGCCGACGGAATATCGTATCTCACCCTCCGGTACTCCACCCGCCGGTTTTCCGGCGTGTAGATCGCATACGCCGCGCGAGGATTCGCGTCCCTCGGTTGTCCCACCGACCCCGGATTGATCAAGTACATGTAATCCGGCTCCAGTTCCAGCACGCGCTCACCCGCGATCCTCCGGATGCCTCGCCGGGCCAGAAGGAACCCGCCTTGGATGTGCGTGTGTCCGAAGAAAGTCACCTGCGCATCTAAAGCCTCCAGCGTCAGCGCGACATCGCCCGCGTGAATCAAGTACTCGTCTTCATCGAGCGGCGAGCCGTGTACTAAATCGAAATCCTCCACCCGCAGCGGACCGCGAGGCAGACTCGCCAGATAGGCCGCGTTCGCTTCCGTGAGCCGCGCCCGCGTCCACTCCGCCGCCGTGCGAGCCGCCTGATTGTGACCCTCCGGCGATTCAACCCCCGTGCACATCTTGTCGTGGTTACCGCGAATCGCTTCCGTGGCGTGCTCCCGCACCCACTCCGCTGTGAAATTCGGGTCCGCGCCATAGCCGACGATATCGCCCAGGCACAAGACGCGGTCATAGCGGCCCTGAGCGTCTTCCATCACCGCCTCCAGGGCTTCGCGGTTGGAATGTAGGTCGCTCAGGATCAGATACGGCACAGTGTCAAGAGCGCCACCTCCGGCGGCGCGCCCAGCCGAGTCGGCAAGGCTATCGTCCCGATCCCGCGCGACACAAAGATGGATGATCCGTCCTTCTGATATAACCCGTCCACGTAGTGCGTGTAGAAACGCGAAACATTCAGGTCCGCACTCAAAATTTCCACCCGCACCTGTCCTCCGTGCGTGTGCCCGGAGATGGTCAAAGGAAATCCTTTCGCCGCCGCCACCGGAAAAACGTCCGGATTGTGCTGCAGCAGCACGTTAAACGCGCCAGGCGCGATCAGTCTCTCCGCGCCGCGCAAATAATGCTGGCCGAGCCTCTGATAATCCAGGCCCGCCAGGTTTAAGTTCGCGCCGCCGAACCGCAGCAGCTTGGCTTGCCTCCGCAGAAACGTCATCCCCAGCTTGGCCCCCTCGCTCTGCGTGTAATCCCCGGATTTCGCATAGATCTCGTGATTCCCCATGCAGCCATATACGCCCGCGTCGGATTTCAGCCGGGCCAGCGCCTTCAAACAATTGTCAAGAGGATCACCCGCGCGCGTGATCAGGTCCCCGGTCACCAGAGTCAGATGCGGACGGGTCTCATTCGCCATCGCGACCGCTTGGTCCAGTTCCCGCACGCTCAGGAACGGACTCAAATGAATGTCGGTGAGCTGCGCGATCCGCAATCCATCCAAGTCTTCCGGCAGTCCGGCTACAGGTATCTTCTGCTGCCGCACCCTCAGCCGGTGCCGCTGCACGAACGTCCCGTATCCGACTGCCACCGTCGGCGCGCCCAGCAGCGCCCAGGAATCGCCGCCGCGCCGGACTGTGTGCCCCGCCGCCCCTTCCGGCCATGCCCGTGATCGCTCGCCCCACCGCGTAGCTCGCCGCAAGCAATATCGACAGGAACGCCCACAGGATGGCGATGCCTCGGTCCCAGCCTTCCGCCCACGCCGGAAACAGCCGGTCAATGGAGGTGAACACCGGCAGGAACCCGGCTAGCAGCACGGTCATCGAAGCCGACCATCCTGCCAGAATCGCGCGGCGCGCATGCGGCGACTGCCGCGCCCACTGCTCCTTGAGCAGCACCCTCACCCACGCCGCCTGTGCCAGTGTAACGAAACTCAACGCCACCACATCTGGAAGGTTGCGAACGGTAAAGAGAAACCGGAGCACTCTTTTTTCATCTTAAGCTGGGAATCATGACTCAAGAAACATGGCACCCTCGCATCGACTGGCACGGTCATTCTGCGGCCTATGCTGCAATGCTCGGATTGGAGAAGTATGCCCGCGAATCGGGCCTGGAACCAACTCTGCTCGAGCTGGTCCGGCTCCGCGCCTCGCTCATCAATGGCTGCGCCTACTGCATCGACATGCACACCAAGGACGCGCGAGCCGCCGGCGAGACCGAACAGCGTCTCTATTCGGTAAGCGTCTGGCGCGAGACCCCCTTCTACACCCCTCGCGAGCGCGCCGCCCTCGAATGGGCCGAAGCGCTCACCGAAATCGGCTCCTCTCACGCGCCGGACGATCTGTACGAGCGCGTCCGCGCTCACTTCACCGAGGACGAGTTGGTAAGCTTGACCATGGCGATCGTCGCCATCAATGGTTGGAACCGGCTGGCCATGGGCTTTCGTGCGGTTCCCGGAACGTATCAAGTCAAGCAGTCGTCGAAAGGGACACACTCATGAAACGAGTCGCAAGCGCCAAATGGCAAGGAGATCTGAAAACCGGGCACGGATTTGTTTCCATGGCCAGCGGGACGCTTTCCAACACGCCGTATTCCTTCCACAGCCGCTTCGAGCAAGGCGCGGGAACGAACCCCGAGGAGCTGCTCGCCGCCGCGCACGCCGGTTGCTTCACCATGGCTCTGTCCGCGCAGCTCGCCGGAGCCGGCCTCAAGGCGGAGTCGCTCGATACCACCTGCACCATCAACCTGGAACAGAAGGACGGCGGCTTCGCCATCACCGAAAGCCATCTGGCGTTGCGAGCCAAAGTCCCGGGCGCATCCCAGGAAGCCTTCGATAAAGCCGTGCACGCCGCGGAAACCGGCTGCCCCGTGTCCAAGCTGTTCAACGCCAAAATCACTCTCGACGCGCAGTTGGAGTAACCGCCGGGTTTCCACGAATCGGCGATCCTAAAATGAATGGACCGCCTGCCCGAGCTTACCTCTCTCCGCGAAGCTGCGGACCTGGTCAACCGCGTCATTCCGCCCACCCCCTCCATCCGTTGGCCTCTCATTTGCGAGCGCGCTGCGGCCGAAGTATGGGTCAAGCACGAAAACCATACTCCTGTTGGAGCCTTTAAGATCCGCGGCGGCCTGGTTTATTTCGATCACCTGAAACGGCATGAGCCCAATTTGGCCGGAGTCATCGCCGCCACCCGCGGCAATCACGGTCAAAGCGTTGCCTATTGCGCCCGCCTTCACGGACTGCGCGCCGTAATCGTTGTCCCCCACGGCAACAGCCGCGAAAAAAACGCTGCCATGCGAGCGCTCGGAGTGGAGTTGGTCGAATCCGGCCACGATTTTCAAGCCGCCTTCGAACACGCCGCGCGCTTGGCCGCTGAACGTGAATTGCGTTTTGTCCCGTCTTTTGACAAGCTGCTTGTCCGCGGCGTCGCCACTGCTTATCTCGAACTGTTCGAGTCCACGCCCGCTCTCGATGCCCTCTATGTCCCCATTGGACTCGGCTCCGGCATCTGCGGCGCCCTTGCCGCCCGCGCCGCGCTGGGACTCCAAACGGAGATCATCGGCGTCGTCCCCGCCAATGCCCCCGCTTACGCCCGATCCTTCGCTGCCCGCCGGCCCATTTCGGCCGATGTCGCCGAGACTATCGCCGACGGCATGGCCTGCCGAATCCCTGATCCGCGCGCGCTGGCGCACATCCTCGCCGGTGTCTCGCGCATCGTCACCGTCGATGAATCGGAAATCCGAGCCGCCATGCGTCATCTCTTCGCCGATACCCACAACGTCGCCGAGGGCGCTGGAGCGGCTTCCCTTGCAGCGCTCCTTCAGGGGCGGCAATTGATGCGCGGCCGCCGCGCCGCCGTCGTCCTGACTGGCTCCAATGTCGATTCCAAGCTCTTTGCCAGCGTCCTCGCCGGTTGATTGGCGTTATTCGCGGCCGGGTCTCTACATTGACATCCCGTACCAGCCGGGCACATCGCAGCGGAGTGATCAAGCTGCATTAAGGCCCGGGCGGCGCGCTCCTGAAATGGTCAGCCAACAAACCAACCCTGTGTGGACCCTACCGGTCAGAAAGGCGGGGTCTACGGTCGAAGTCGTCAAGACGAAGGAACGATGGCCGTTTTCGTCAGACGGTAAAACCCTCACCATCAAAAACGATGTGGAGTTCCCGAATTCCGGACTAGGCAGCTTCCAAGTCATCGAGCCCTCGACCGAGGTATATCAACGGAAGTAGCGTCAGCGCCGCGCCTTGACATCCCCGCCCAGCCGGGCATATCGTAGCGAGGTAATGAAGCTGCATACAGGCCTCGCCGCCGTGCTCTTGCTGGCCGCCACAGGTCCCCTCTTCGCCCAGCAGGACTTCGCCGGCGAATGGGCCCCGCTCTATCACGAGGACGGCCCCGAGCGTCTCCCCGGACCCGAGCTCGCCGATTACACCGAGCTCCCCCTCAACGATGCCGCGCGTCTCCGCGCCGACTCCTGGGACGCTGACCGCATCTCTGTCGTCGAACAATACCAGTGCCGGCCTCACGGCGCCGATTACTCCATGCGCGGCCTCGGCAACCTTCGCATCTGGGCCGACGTCGATCCCATCACGCAGAAGATCGTCGCCATCCACACGCATCTGCTCGCCTGGGACAGTGAGCGCACCATCTATCTCGACGGCCGCCCGCACCCTTCCGCGAACGCGCCGCACACCTGGCAGGGCTTCTCCACCGGCGTGTGGGAGGGCAACATGCTCACCATCACCACCGACCATTTGAAGGAAAATTACATTCGCCGCAACGGCGTCCCGCGCAGCGACAAAGCCATCTTCACCGAGCACTGGACCCGCCACGGCGACTACCTCACCGTCACTACGGTCATCGAAGATCCCGTCTTTCTTACTGAACCTCTGGTGCGCAGCGACAACTGGTATCTCGATCCCGGCCAGCACATCGGCATCTTCGGCTGCGAATACGCCTCGGAATTGCCCAAGCCCGAAGGCACGGTACCGCATCATTTGCCGGGAACCAATCCTTATTTGCATGAATTCGCCAATTATTATGGCCTGCCTTATGACGTAACGCGCGGCGGAGCCGAAACCCTCTACCCCGAATACCGCTCCAAGATTACCGGCTACCATCCGCCGGATCACTGCACGCGTTACTGCACCTGCACCACGCTGTTCAACTGCAATCTTCCATGAAGTGGCCCACCATCGCCGTTGCCGCAGCGTTGCTCGTGCCAGCGATCCGCGCGCAGCCCGCCGATATTGAGACCCTCCACGTTCAGGGCAATGTCTTTGCTCTGTTCGGAGGCGGCGGAAACGTCACCGTGCAAACCGGACCCGAAGGCGTCCTCCTGGTCGATACCGGCCTCGCCGATGCCGCGCCCAAGCTCATGGCCGCCATCCGCAAGCTCTCGCCCGGAGCTGTGCGCTACGTCATCAACACCCATGTCCACGCCGATCACACCGGAGGCAACGCTGCTCTGGTCAAGATGGGAGCCACGCCCGAAATGCCCGGCCCCGCGCGCGTCATCGCTTATTTGAACGTGATGGATCGCATGTCCACTCCCGCGCCGGGTGAGCCCGCCGTCCCCGCCGCGAATTGGCCCAATGACACGTACAGCACTCCTTACAAAGATCTCTTCTTCAACGGCGAGGCCGTCTTCGTCACCCATATTCCCAACGCCCACACCGATGGCGACTCCATCGTCTTCTTCCGCAAATCCGACGTACTCGCGGTCGGCGATCTCTTCATGCCCGATCTCTATCCCTTCATCGACCTCGCGCACGGCGGCAGCGTCAACGGCTTGATCGCTGGCTTGAACAAGATTCTCGAAATCGCCGTGCCCGCGAAGTATCAGGAAGGCGGCACCATGATCGTGCCCGGCCACGGCCGCCTGTGCGATGAAGCCGACGTGGTCGAATACCGCGACATGGTGACCATCGTCCGCGACCGTGTCCAGGATCTGATCAAGCAGGGCAAAACTCTCGATCAAGTCAAAGCCGCCAAGCCCAGCCGCGATTACGACACGCAATACGCGGCCCAAGGAGCCTTCATCTCTGCCGACGCCTTCGTGGAATCGATTTACAAGAGTCTCAAGCCATGAGATCCCTGCTCATTTTTGCGTTGCCCGTTGCCCTAGCCGTGCAGTTACGCGCGCAAGCCCCGCCGCGCGGCGCAGGCCGCGGAGGTCCGCCGCCCACCGCCAAAGCTGCCGCTCCCGTCGACTTCACCGGCTATTGGGTCTCCGTGGTCACCGAAGACTGGCGCTGGCGCATGGTCACTCCGATCAAGGGCGATTTTGCCAGCATCCCCCTGAACGCTGAAGGCCGCAGAGTCGGCAACGCCTGGGACCCCGCTGCCGATGAAGCCGCCGGTCTTCAGTGCAAGGCTTACGGAGCCCCTGCCATCATGCGCGTCCCCGGCCGCCTCCATATCACCTGGGCCGACGACAACACTCTCGAGTTCGAAACCGATTCCGGCACGCAGACCCGTTTGTTCCACTTCACGGGCGAAGCGTCCAAAGACGCGGAAGCCTCTTGGCAGGGCTACTCCGCCGCCAATTGGGAGCGTCCCCTGCGCGGTTCCGGCACTCCGCAATCCGGCCTCGGAGCGACGCGCCAAGGCACGCAAGGACGTTCTCTCGAGGTCGTCACCACAGGGCTCCGCGCGGGTTATTTGCGGAAGAACGGCCCGCCCTACAGCGCCTCCACGGTGCTGAAGGAGTATTACGATCTCTCCCATGAGCGCAACGGCGACACCTGGTTCGTGGTCACCACCGTGGTCGAAGACCCGACCTATTTAAGCGAGCCCTTCGTTACGAGCACCAACTGGAAGAAGGAGCCCGACGGCTCCAAGTGGAACCCTTCTCCATGTTCTGCCCGCTAGCAGCGTCATAGACTAGTAGCAAGTGTCCAGCCACGACCCCAAAACCCACGACCCCAAAAGCTACGACAAAGACCTATCCGATATTGTCGCCGAGCTGAACCGCGCGGCGCCCGGAGCAACGCCGGCAAGCCCGCGGCCTCCGGCCGCTCCCCCGAGATTGGCCCCTGCCGCGCCGCCGCCGGTCTCCGCCGAAAATCTCGCCTCGCTCGACTCTCTCCTCGGCTACGCCGTGCGCCGCGGAGCCTCCGACATCCTCCTGATCGCCGGCTCGCCCGTTACTCTGCGCATCGGAGGCGCGCTCTCTCCCGCCGCCGGTCCCGCGCTCGGCGCAGACGACCCGCGCCATCTTCTGCTGCCTCTGCTCACTCCCGCCCAAACCCAGGATCTGCAGCGCAACAAATCCGCCGATCTTTGTTTCAGCCGCGAGGGCATCGGCCGCTTCCGCGCCAATTTCCACTACCAGCGCGGCACCCTCGCCGCGAGCCTGCGCCCTCTTCCGGCCAAGATCCCGACCCTCGAATCTCTGCACCTTCCGCCCGGTCTGCGCCGTCTGGCCGAATCGCGCAATGGCCTGGTGCTGGTCACCGGCCCAACCGGCTGCGGAAAAAGTTCGACCCTCGCCGCGCTGGTCGATCTCATCAACACCCACCGCCGCGATCACGTGGTCACCATCGAAGACCCGGTCGAATTCATGCATTCCAACCGCAACTCCATCGTCGAGCAGATCGAGGTTGGCAGCGACGCGCCCAACTTCGCGGGCTCCTTGCGCAGCATCCTGCGTCAGAACCCGGATGTGATCCTCGTTGGCGAAATGCGCGACCCCGAAACCATCGCCATGGCGCTCACCGCGGCGGAAACCGGCCACCTGGTGCTCAGCTCGCTGCACACCAACGACACCTCGCAGGCTGTCTCGCGCATTCTCGATTCGTTTCCGCTCGGCAACCAGCCGCAGATCCGCCAGCAGCTCTCGCTCGCCCTGTTCGCGGTCGTCGCGCAGCAATTGGTCCCTTCCATCACCGGCGAGGTGCGCTATCCCGCCGTCGAAATCCTGATGGCGACCTCCGGGGTCCGTGGCCTCATTCGCAAGGGCGAGGATCACCAGCTCTATTCGTCCATCTCCACCGGCCGCGGCGAGGGCATGATCACCATGGAACAATCTCTCGCCGATCTGGTCCGCTCCGCCCGCATCACCCGCGAAACCGCGCTCGCCCGGTGCTTCCGTCCCGAGGACTTGATGCGCTATTTGCAGGGCTGACCCTACTTCTTGCTGGCCGGCTTCGCCCGCACCCATTTCGGATAATGCGGATCGGGCTGTTTGAACGACTTGTCCGCAGTTCCGAAGAATACTCCCCAGGAATCTGCAGGGCCAGACACCGGCGCGTCGCCTGGAGCCTGAGCCCCTACAGTGATCCGCGGGCCTGTGGGACCTCCCACGTACAGACTTGAAACCGTACGGGCTCGTGAAAAGCGATATCGGACCTTCCGCTGCGGCATCACCCGCGTAAAAAACGAGAGACCCAACCAGCGGCAAGCTGCGGTCAACCCCGAGATGCATCGCCCGATCCGAGTCGACCCGCAAAAACTCTAAAGACACCTCGTTATCGCTACATCCGCGCTTCCCCTCGTACGGACGCATCGGCAACGACGAATGGCTACTGGGACTGCGACGTATCTTCGCGAATGGCCGCGGAAAGCCGCTCGGTCAAATACTGCTCCAGCACTTCTCTTTGAGCCGCCTCCGGCAACTGGCCGTCGATGAACAGCATGGCGGTGCCATGCACCACCGCCCACACGAAGTGCGCCATCGGCACCGGATCGTCCCGGCGGACGTCCCCGGCTTTCTGCTGCTCGACCAGCGCATCCGCCAGCACCTGGAACGCTGCTGTGGCTTCCGTCACGAAGTGCTCGTCTTTGGCGGCCGATTCGAGGAATCCGCCGAACATTACGCGGTAATGGGATGGATGAGCAAGCGCGAAGTGCACGTAGGCCCTGCCCATGGCTTCAAAGCCAGCGCGGCCACGCCCGTTCCCGTCCCAGGCGTTGGCCAGAGTTTGCCGAAGCTCGCGGAACCCCTCGGTCCCCACCGCCGCTAGCAGCGCCTGCTTATCGGCGAAATGCCGGTATAGCGCGCTGCGGGAAACCCCCAGCCTCTCGCCCACGGTCCGCAGCGTCAGGTGCTCCACGCCGTGGGTCTGGATGGTGCGTAGGGCTTCATCCATCAGGGCTCGGCGTAAGTCCCCGTGATGGTAGGGCTTGGCAGGCTTTTTCGCCGCTTTTGGGTGTGCGGAACGAGCCATACAAAAATATTTTACCAGGCAGGTGTTGACGACGTCAACATTGTATGTTAAATTGGTCTCGGTCGATGTTGACGATGTTCACATCGAGAGGAAAACAGATGCTTCCCTTCATCATTCTGGTCGTCTCCACGCTTCTTTTAAGGATCGCCGGAGCCGTCGGCGTCAGCCTGTTCAATCACTGGACCTGGTGCCTGCGCGGCGGGCTCGCCCTGATGTTCCTGCTGACGGCGTCGGCTCACTGGGGAAAGCGGAGGGTCGATCTCATCGCCATGGTTCCCCAGGTCTTTCCTCGCCGGGACCTAATGGTAAGCGTCACCGCCGTGTTCGAAATCCTGGGTGCGGTAGGGCTCTCAATTCCGGCGATTGCCCCAGCCGCCGCGGCGTGCCTGGCGATCTTGTTGATCGCACTTTTCCCAGCCAACATACGCGCCGCTCGGGAACATCTGTCGATTGGCGGCAGGCCCGCGGCAGCCTTGCCGCTGAGGGCGCTTTTGCAGGTTCTATTCCTTGCCGCAGTGCTGGTTGCAGGATTCGCAGCCTGATTCACGAGAGGAGGTCAAAGCGATATGACGACGAATAAGAAAAATCACGGCACGGTCCTGATTACCGGAGCCTCTTCAGGCATCGGACGTGAACTCGCCTGCGAGTTCGCCTCCCGCGCGGAGACGCTGGTCTTAGTAGCCCGTCGGCTCGACCGGCTCGAGCAGCTTCGAGCGGAACTGCTCGGCCGTTATCCAAAATTGAAAATCGTCGCTCTCGCGACGGACTTGTCCGACGAGCATGAGATCGAAACCCTGCTGGCGAAAGTGTCCGAGCAAGCTGGCCCGGTGGATGTGCTCGTGAACAACGCGGGAGTGGGCGACACGGCCTTGTTCGACCGCGCCGATTGGGTGCGGACCCGGCAAATTTTGCGGACGAATATTCTGGCCGTGGCCCAGCTTACTTCGGCCTTGGTGGCCGGTATGGTCGAGCGCCGCCGCGGCGGAGTGCTCAACATCGGGTCCGGCGCAGGCCTGACCGTTCTGCCCAACGCGGCCGCGTACATCGGCAGCAAGTATTTCGTTAATGGATTCAGCGAAGCCCTGCGCGCGGATCTTGCGGGAACCGCCGTAACCGTGACGCAAGTGTGCCCCGGTCCGGTCGCGAGCGAATTCGATCAGCTCGCCGGTTCTCCGGGAGGCATGATCGGCACGCCGCGCATCTTCCGGATCACTGCCGCGCAGTGTGCGCGAGAAGCCCTGGCCGGCTTCGAGCGCGGGAGGGCTCGGGTTTTCCCAGGCCGTGCCTACCGCTTTCTGATGAGAGCCCTGCCCCTGTTCCCGTTGTGGATGCAGCGCAAGCAAGCCGCCGCTTTGGCGCTCCGCCTGCGAGCCGGGCAATCTTCTTGACACTCCCTAGACTTCTGAGTATTATGCTGTCTAGGTATGGCTAAGACAGACGCTCTGCAAGGTTCCCTCGATCTCCTGGTTCTGAAAATCCTCTCCCGCCGTCCCGGTCTTCACGGTTACGCCATCATGACCGCGATCCAGGATGCCTCCGGCGAGGTGCTCCGCGCCGAGGAAGGTTCGCTCTATCCGGCCCTGCACCGCATGGAGGAAGCCGGTTGGATCAAGGCCAAGTGGATCACCAAGGATTCCGGCCGCCGTGCCCGCATCTACGATCTCACCACCGCCGGGAAAAAGCAATTGGAGACTGAAGAGTCCCGCTGGCAATCTGTCACCTCTGCGGTGAATCGAGTCCTAAGGACGGTTTAATATGTCTTGGCTCTCCCGCTTGGCCAACCTTTTTCGCACCGATCGCCTCACGCGCGATATCGACGACGAACTGGCCGCGCATCTTGACGAAGCCGCGGCTCAGGGACGCGCTCCCGCCGCAGCTAGAAGAGCGCTCGGCCCATCCCTTCGCCTGCGCGAGGAGTCTCGCGACATCCGCCTTATCCCCTGGCTCGACGGCCTCCGCGCGGACGTGGTCTTCGCCTGGCGTCAGCTCAACAAGCGACGCATCACCTCGCTCGCGGCTGTTCTTTCGCTTGGCATGGCAATAGGTTCCTGCACCACCGCCTTCCGCATCGTCGACGCTCTGTTTCTCCGCCCTCTGCCCGTTTCGCATCCTGACCAGCTTTACTTATTGACCTTTCATGGAGCCACGGTGAACGGGCAATTGAGTATCGGCGATCTCTGCAATTACCCGCTATTCCGCCAAATCGCTGCAGCCGTGGCGGGCGATGCCGATTCACTCGCGATCTCCGGCTCCGGACCTTCCAGCGTTACCTTCGGTTCGGAACAGGATCTCGAACGAGCCAATGTCGAATACGTCTCTGGACGAATGTTCGCCGCGTTCGGGCTTCGTCCCGCCGCAGGCAGGTTGCTCTCTGAAGACGACGACGCCCCCGGCCGCGCCTACGCCGTTCTCTCCTTCGATTATTGGAAGCGCCGCTTTGGCGGCGATCCCAAAGTCATCGGACGGACGCTCCATTACGGCCGTGATCTCTACACCATCGTTGGAGTCGCGCCGAAAGACTTCACCGGCATCCAGCCGGGCACCATGAATGACATCTTCGTCCCGGCCATGATGAACCCGTACGCCGGCAGCCCGCAGGCGTACTGGTTCCGGGCACTCCTCGTGCTCAAGCAGGATGTCACCCCGGAGCGCGTGATCGCCCCGATACAGGCCGTGGCGCATGCGTTTTTCGAAGAACAAGTAAAGACTGTTTCCGGCATGCCTAAGGCGGTCCACGATGCCGTCGTGAATAAGAAGGTGGTACTGGATTCCGCCCGCTCCGGCGTCGGGGGAATGCAGAACGATTTCCGCGAGCCCCTGATCGCTCTCTCCGTGCTGGTCGCACTCGTCCTGCTGATCGCCTGCGCCAACGTCGCCAATCTCATGACTGCGCAGGCCGCCGCGCGAGCCCGTGAAATGGCGCTCCGCGTCTCCATCGGTGCTGGACGCAGTCGCTTGATTCAACTCGTTTTGGTCGAGAGCGCGCTCCTCGCCGCGTTCGCCGCCGCCGTGGGCGGCTTGTTTGCGATGTGGTCCGCGCCCTTCGTCGTCGCCCGCATCAACCCGCCCGATCGAGCCGCCCAGCTCATCCTCCCCGCGGATTGGCGCGTTCTCGGTTTCGCCTTCGCACTCGCCCTCGTCGTGATGCTCCTCTACGGGCTCGCCCCCAGCCTGCGAGCCGCTCGCACGGACCCGGCGCATGCACTAAAAGGCGGTGCACCCAAGGGCCGCGGAAGCGGCTTGATGAATGCCCTCATCGCCGCCCAAGTGGCGTTCTGCTTTCTGGTGCTGTTCGTCGCCGGATTGTTCGTTGCTACTCTCCAGCGCCTCTCGCACCAGCCCCTCGGTTTTTCTCCGGACCGCGTTCTTGCCTTGGATATCCGCGCGCAGGGTGCCCAGACACCCGCCGTCTGGAATCGTCTTCTCCAGAGCCTTCAATCGCGGCCCGGAGTAGCGGAAGCCGCCTCCGCAGAGTTTCCGTTACTCAGTGGAACCTTGTGGAACAATCAGGTGACGGTCAACGGCCATTTCTCCGGCGACTTCTCTCACTTCATGAGCGTTTCGCCCGGCTGGTTCGAAACCATGAAAATTCGCTTGCTCGCCGGCCGCGATTTTCGTCCGGACGAGACCTTCCCGGGCCAGACCGCGATCGTCGACCAGACATTCGCGGACTTTTTTTTCAAGGGAGAGGATGTCCTGGGAAAATCCTTTGAAACTCGAATTGGCCCGGCGAGTACCCGCGCCCAGTTCACCATCGTAGGTCTGGCAGCCAACGCCCGTTATGCGAACCTGCGGGAAACTCTCCTGCCCGTGATCTACGTCCCGCCCCGCTCTGAGCCAACCCCCGAGACCACTGCTGTCTTGCGCACTGTCTCCCCGAATCCACTCGCATTGGTTCCGGCCCTGCGCGAAGCGATCTCCAGCGCAATGCCAGGCCTGCGTTTGAGCGGCGTCCACACCCAGCAGGAATACATCGACAACCAAACCATTCGCGAGCGCCTGCTCGCCATGCTCGCGTCGTTCTTCGCCGGCGTCGCTCTACTCCTTGCCGCCGTGGGGCTCTACGGCGTGCTCGATTACTCCGTTTTTCAGCGCCGCCGCGAAATCGGCATCCGCATGGCCGTCGGCGCGCGAGCCTCGCACATCGTCCGCGGCGTTACGCTCGGCGTGATTGCTTGGGTCTTGGCAGGCTCAACCGCGGGCCTTGCGCTCGGCCTCGCCTCAACCCGTTTCATTGAATCGCTGCTGTACCAGGTGAAGGCGACGGATGTCAGCTCGCTGGCCTCGCCCGCGCTCGCCCTCCTCACCGCCGCGCTCCTCGCCGCGTTGCCGCCCGTCCTGCGTGCGATTCGCATCGATCCCGTCCAGACACTTCGATCGGAGTAATTATGTCTCTCCTCTCCCGCCTCGCCAACGTCTTCCGCCCGGATCGCGCCACCGACGAGATCGACGAAGAGCTCGCCTCGCATCTTGATGATGCGGCGGCTGACGGACGAGATCCCGTTGAGTCTCGACGGGCTCTTGGATCTTCGCTTCGCTTACGCGAAGCGTCACGGGACGTTCGTCTCATCCCCTGGCTCGACGGCCTCCGCGCCGATACCGTCTTCGCCTGGCGTCAGCTCAACAAGCGCCGCGTCACATCTCTCACCGCCATCCTCTCCCTCGGTCTCGCCATCGGAGCGTGTACCGCCGCCTTCCGCCTCATCGACGCGCTCTTTCTGCGTCCGCTTCCGATCGCGAATCCGCATCGTCTCTACGCCATCTCCTTCCGCGGAATCGACATCGACGGCAAGGCCCAAATCCAGACCAGTTCCAGCTACCCCGAGTTTCGCCGCATGCGCGCCGCCGTCGGCGATCGGGCCGACCTCCTCGCCATCTCCTCTCCCAACCGCACGGCCGTTGCCTACGGTTCGGATCAGGAACCGGAGCGGCCTTATCGCCAGTTCGTTTCTGGCCGCATGTTCGCCGTCTTCGGCCTCCATCCCGCGCTCGGCCGTCTCATTTCTGACGCCGACGACCTGCACCATCGCTCGAGCCCTGTCGCAGTCCTGTCCTACGAATACTGGACCCGCCGCTTTGGCCGCGATCCCAAGGTCCTCGGCCGCACACTTCGAATGGGAGATGATGTCTACACCGTCGTCGGAGTTGCGCCGCAAGGCTTCACCGGCGTCGAGCCCGGCGCCCTCAACGACATCTTCATTCCCGCGATGATGAGTCCTTTGACCGAACAGCCGCACACCAACTGGTTCCGCCCCATGCTCATGCTGAAACCTGGCGTCGCCGCCGAGCCGGTGCGCCAGCAGCTTCAAGCCGCGGTGCGAGCGTTCTTCGAGGACACCGTGAAGGACTTCCCCGGTGTGCCCCAGCAAATGAAGGACGCCATCGTCAATCAACAAGTCCTGCTTGAGCCTGCGCCCGCCGGCGTCTCCGGAATGCAGCGCGACTACGGCCAGGCTCTCATTGTCCTTGGAGTGCTGGTCGCTATGGTGCTGCTGATCGCGTGCGCCAACGTCGCGAACTTGATGGCCGCGCAAGCCGCCTCGCGAGCCCGTGAAATGGCCCTGCGCATCTCCATCGGCGCGGGGCGCGGGCGCCTCATTCAATTGGTGCTGGTCGAAGCCGCCATGCTCGCGTTGCTGTCCGCCGCCGCCGGAGCAGCCTTTGCAACTTGGTCCGCGCCATTTGTCGTCGCTCGCATCAATCCGCCGGACAACCCGGCGCGCATGGTTCTCTCCGCCGACTGGCGCGTCCTCGGCTTCGCCCTGGTGCTCACTCTCGCCATCACATTCCTATTCGGCCTGGCCCCCGCCCTGCGAGCCGCTCGAACCCAACCGACGGAAGCACTCAAAGGTGGTTCACCCAATGGCGGCCTAAGCCGCCATCCGCTCATTGCCGCGCAAGTCGCCTTTTGCTTCCTAGTGCTCTTCGTCGCCGGACTTTTCGTCACCACGCTCCAGCGGCTATCGCATCTAAATCTCGGATTCTCCGTGGAGCGTCTTCTCCTTGTCAGCGTGGGCGCGCGCCAAAACCAGCCGTCCGCCGTCTGGGATCAGGTGACCGAGCACCTGCGCGCCGTTCCCGGAGTGGAATCCGTCGCATCCTCAGCCTGGCCCCTGATCAGCGGCGGAGGATGGGACGGATTCATCTCCGTGAACGGTAACCCTCCCAGCACGACCGATGTATCTTTCTTGTCGATCTCATCCCGCTGGATGGAGACGATGCGCATCCCCCTCCTCGCGGGCCGCGATTTCCACGCCGGCGACGAATTTCCGAAAATCGCCATCGTCAACCAGATCTTCGCTCAAGCCTTCTTCCCCGGCGAGAATCCACTCGGCAAATCCTTTAGCCTCGGCCAAGGTACCCGCTTGGAAATTGTGGGCGTCGTCGCCAACGCCCACTACAGTAGACTTCGTGAGTCCCTGGGTCCCGTGGCATACTTTCCCTTCCAGCCGCAAAACGATAACGGACGAACATTCCTCGTTCGCTCCGCCGCTGCGAACTCTCTCGCCCTTGCGCCCACGCTCCGTCAATCGATCTCGCTGCTCCAGCCCGGCCTCCGCGTCACCAATATCGGCACGCAGCAGGAGCTGATCGACAATCAAACCCTCCGCGAGCGCCTCCTCGCCATGCTTGGCATCTTCTTCGCCGGAGTCGCTCTTCTTCTCGCCGCTGTTGGTCTCTATGGCGTCCTCGATTACTCCGTCTTCCAGCGCCGCCGCGAGATCGGCATCCGCATGGCCATCGGCGCGCGAGCCTCGCACATCGTTCGCGGCGTCACCCTTGGCATCGCTGCTTGGGTATTGGCAGGCTCGGCCGCCGGGCTCGCCCTCGGCGTTGCCTCCGTGCGCTACATCCAATCGCTGCTTTATGAAGTCAAAGCCACGGACTTGAGCGCGCTGGCAATGCCGGCGCTCTTCCTATTCACCGCGGCGATCCTCGCCGCGCTGCAGCCCGTCCTCCGAGCCATCCGCATCGACCCCGTGCAAACCCTGCGCGCGG
The DNA here is from genome assembly GCA_030041495.1 of Bryobacteraceae bacterium. Lineage (GTDB taxonomy): Bacteria > Acidobacteriota > Terriglobia > Bryobacterales > Bryobacteraceae > Palsa-187. Next base: position 16,098 of record JASHNT010000014.1, read on the forward strand.
ACTAAAGTCCGGCTGAACCACACCCGCGAAATCGTGTAGACTTGGCGGTTTGTAAGATTGTCGCCCGCAAAACGGGCTGGGCGGCCCTGCGGGCCAGGGAGGTGTTCATGAAACGTCTGTTAAGCGGAATCGGGCTAGCCGTCCTGCTGTTTGCGCCGGCCGTTGCCCGTGCGCAGATTCTGGTTGAAGGTCCGGTGGTGTACGGGCATCACCATCTGAACACCACCAACATGGACGCACAGAAGAAGTTCTTTGCGGACACGCTCGGCGGCACTGTGGTCAAAATCGGTTCCGGTGACCGGCAGCAGGAGATCATCAAGTTCCCGAATGTCCTGATCTTCTTCCATCCCATGCAAGCGCCGACGGGCGGCTCGATCGGCACCACGGTAAACCACATCGGCTTTTCCGTTCCGGATCTCAGACCGGTGGTCGCGAAGATCAAAGCGAACGGCTTCAAAATGATCACCACCGACTCTGTCGCCGCGAACGTGAAGGTGACCGACGACATCGCGGCCGCCAGTCCGACCACGAACATCGCCTTTGCGCTCGGTCCGGACGGCGTCAAAGTAGAGTTCGTCGAAGTCAAGTCGCAGAAAGTTCCGATTCAGCTCCATCACGTCCACTTTTTCGGGCAGATGAACACCGAGATGCAGGCGTGGTACGCCAAGACCTTCGGCGCGAAGATGCTTCCGGCCGGTCCCGGGGCGGCATTCGTGTCCGACCAACTGCCCGGCGTGGTTCTAAACTTTTCGCCGTCGCCCACGCCGGTGGTCGGCACCACCGGCCGAGCGATCGATCACATTGGCTTCGAGGTCAAAAACCTGGAGGCGTTCACCAAGAAGCTGGAAGCCCAGGGCATCAAGCTGGACCGTCCCTACACCAAAGTTCCCCAGCTTGGCATCGCCATCGCGTTCATCAAAGATCCGTGGGGGACGAGCATCGAATTGACGGAAGGGCTCACTAGTATTAAGTAGGTTACGCCAAATGAGAACAGCCGTCTTCGTTCTTGCGGCGCTGCCTGCGTTCGCGCAACTCGTGAGTCATCCGGACGCGCCGGTCCGCATCGGCCACTATCACCTCAACGTCACCAGCGTCGAAGCGCATAAGAAGTTTTGGGCTGACACGCTTGGCGGCCGAGCGATGAAATTCGGCAGCATCGATGTAATCGAATTCCCCGACGCGTTCATCTTCCTGCGCGTGCAGAAGCCGACGGGTCCGACTCGCGGCACCGCGTTCGATCACATTGGCTTCGCGGTGCCAAACGTTCCGGCGATGGCCATGAAGCTGGCAGCCGCGGGATATCGGGAAACCACCGGGCGGGAGCCAAAGCCTAGTGACACAAAGCCAGGCGAGGCGCCGCCAGCATCGTCGGGCACTTCGGCCGTATATGGACGCTTTGCGTATTTTCTCGGCCCCGACGGAGTGAAAATCGAGCTCGTGACAAGCGACCAAAAAAATGCGCCGCCCATCGTTGCGCATCACATCCACTTCATCAACAAGCAGTACGTCGAGATGCAGCAGTGGTACATGAAGGCGTTCAATGCGACTTTGCGTTCCGGACAAACCGATTTCTTTATTGGCGCGGACCTGCCGGGCGTCGGATACAGCCTCAACTTCTTCCGGTGGGAAGGCGATCAATCCATCACCCACGTCCCCACAGCCGGCCGAGTTGTGGATCATGTTGGATTCGAAGTCAAGAACCTGGACGCGTTCTCGAGGGCGCTCGAAGCCAAGGGCATCAAGCTCGTTCGGCCTTACAAGAAAACAGATCCGGCCATGAACAACATCGCTACCGCGACCATCGTTGATCCTTGGGGAGTGTCCATCGAGCTGACCGAGGGTCTGGACAGAATCAACTGACTCGCTGTCCGAGCCGGAATGACCCGTGTATCATGTCTGGATGACCCCGGGCTCCCGGCTCGGCAAATACGAGATCGTCTCCAAGCTCGGCGAAGGGGGCATGGGCGAAGTCTGGCGAGCCCGCGATGAGCAGCTTCATCGCAACGTAGCCATCAAGATCCTGCCGCCCGAATTCGCCCGCGATCCATCCCGCCGCGCCCGCTTTGAACAGGAAGCCCGCGCGCTCGCCGCCCTCAACCACCCAAACATCGTCGCCGTTTACGAATTCGGCTCTGACTCAAGCGGCGCCAACGGCCAGGTCTACCTGGTCTCCGAATTGGTCGAAGGCGAATCGCTCCGTGCCCTTCTTGATCGCGGACGGCTCACCGTCCGCCGCGCCACTGAAATCGCTACCCAGATCGCCGATGCCATGGCCGCCGCGCACTCCGCCGCCATCGTGCATCGCGACCTCAAGCCCGAAAACATCATGCTCACTTCGAGCACCGGAGCCGTGAAGGTGCTCGACTTCGGCCTCGCCAAGCAGACGTTGGCGCAGGCCTCCGATGCTACGTTGACCATGGCCGCCGCCACGACGCCCGGCACCGTCATGGGCACCGTCGGCTATATGTCGCCGGAGCAGGTCCGCGGCGCAAGCACGGATCATCGCTCGGACATTTTCAGCTTCGGCGTGATCCTTTATGAAATGCTCTCGGGCGCGCGAGCCTTCCAGGCCGAATCGCAGGTGGAGACCATGAACGCCATCCTCCACGCCGACCCGCCGGAGCTTGCGCCCGAGGTTGCCGCCGCAATCCCGCCCGCGCTCTTGACTATCGTCCGCCGCTGCCTTGAAAAAAAGCTTGAGCAACGCTTCCAATCCGCCGCCGATCTCGCCTTCGCTCTGCGGTCCATCTCCGGAACTACTGTCGTCTCCGGAGTGCAGGCGGCTCTGCCGGCGCACGCCGTGCCTGAAAAAAAAGGCAATCGCTGGATCTGGCCTGTGGCCGCTGTCACCGCAGGGGCCGCATTGTTGGCCGGCGGATTTTATTTGCGCGACCGGACCCTCCATCGCGAGCCTCCGTCATTCCAGCGGCTGACGTTCCGCAGAGGGCTGATCCGCAACGCGCGTTTTACCCCCGACGGCAAGAGCGTGGTCTACACCGCCAGTTGGGAGGGCGCAAAATCTCACACCTTCCTCTCCATCCCCGGCGATCCCGAATCGCGCGACCTCAATCTTCCCGAAGACAGCCTTCTGCTCGCCGTTTCCTCTAACAGCGAAATCGCCTTCCTCGAGCCTCCCTTTTCTTCTGAAGACGGCTCCGGCACCCTTTCCCGAGGCTCGCTCTCCGGCGGCCAGATGCGTCCCCAGCTTGACGGCGTAACCGTGGCGGACTGGTCGCCCGACGGCCAGTCGCTCGCGGTGATTCGCAACACCAACGGCAAGTGGCGGCTCGAATATCCAATCGGCAAGGCCGTATACCTCGGAACCGGAAAGTATCCGTATTTCGCCATTCGCATCTCGCCCGACAACAAACGCATTGCTTATGCCGCCTTCGCCGGCAATGGCTCGCAAGTGGGCATCGGCGTGATTGATTTACCGGACGGCAAGCCGCGCATCCTCGGCGTCGTCTCCGGCCAAACCGTAATCATCGATGCCCCCGCTCTTTCCTGGTCTCCCGACGGGAGCGAGATCTTGTTCCGCTCTTTCAATCCCGACGAATGGGGCACCCTCAACGCCATCGACATGAAAGGCCATGAGCGGGTGGTCCACCGCTTCCCAGGTCATGCCAACATTTTCGATATTGCCCGCGACAGCCGCGCGCTCCTGCGCACGGAATCCACTGAGCTTGGGATCCTCGCCAAAGGCCCCGGCGATAAAGCCGAGCGCGATCTCTCCGTTCTCGAGTCCGGCATCCTGGAAGGCATCTCTGACGATGGCAGCGTAATCGCCGTCAGTGTCACTGGTGAAGCGGGTGGCCCGAAGGGCAGTATCTACACCCGCAAACTTGACGGCTCCGCGCCCGTTCGCGTCGGCGAAGGCCACGCCTACATCCTGTCGCCCGATGGCAAATGGATCTCCGGTTTCACCGTCGTCGAAGGCAACAAGCGTCAATTTCGCCTGCTCCCCACCGGCGCGGGAGAAGAACGCCCTTTGAGTATTCCCGGTCTCACCTTCTCTGTGCCCTTTGGCTGGGTTGCTGATGAGCAGTACATCCTCGTCGGTTTAGAAAAGGGCAAGGAATATCCCCAGTCCTGGCGCTGCTTTTTCTGGGATGCCCGCACCAACGCCGTTCGTCCTGTCTGCCCCGAAGGCATCCCCGACGACATGATGTATGTTTCCCCTGATCGAAAATGGGTCCTTAGCCAGGTCCCCGGCGGCGGGAGCTTCGCTCTTTATCCCATCGCAGGGGGCGATCCCAAGCCGGTTCCCGGTTTCAATCCGAAGAAGGAGTACACCACCGGTTGGCGCTCCGACAGTCAATCGGTTTACGTCATGGGGAATACCGGGCCGGGGCCTTGGTTCAACGCCGAGTCTCTCAACGTCTTCACCGGCAAACGAACGCCCTTCCTCGAAGTCCATCCTTCGCGCCCGGTTGACGAGGTCGACTATCTCCACATCACCCCCGACGGCCGCGCCTACGCCTACAACTACAACATTCGCCTCTCCGATCTCTACGTCGCCTCGGGCTTGCGCTAGGCCCCAGCTCGCATCCCGACGGGAGGAACAGCGGGCGAAGCTGCCAGCGCCTAACCGCAACCGAACGAGGCCGCTGACTTGACGTTGCTACACCAGCGGCTGCTCGATCAGTTCCAGGAAGAGGTTATTCAGATCGCGAACCAGCACCATCCTCGCACCGGCCACGCTCACCGGCTGCCCGCGGGTTGTAATGACCGCAAACCCCGCCTCTTTCATCTGCGCAAGCAGCGCATCCAGGCCCTGCACGTTCAATTGCAGAATCGAGGTCCCTGGATCTTGCGGCCGGGTGTACAGCGGCATCCGGCCGGCGGTTTTGAATCCGACAAACGTAATCGTTGTCGCGCCGACCCTCAATTGGCCCTTGTGGGTGCCGGTTGCCGGTAATCCGGTCGCCTCGTAGTACGCCGAAATCGTTTGATCCAGATCGCCGACGGTGAACCGAAAACCTCCTGGAGCGTCATCTTCGGTCCGTGCGGGCATCACGGGCCGTGGCGGTACGGTCGGATAGGTCAGGATCCCCGTCGTCGTCCGTGGCGTGTGTGCCTGGGTCAGATCTACAAAGAACCCATCGTTGTCCTGCAACAATAGACCGGCCGGGTTGCCGATCACAGTGCGCCATCCGGCCGACAGCGCCCTCTGGGTCGTCTGCCGAATGTCCTTCACTTCCATCGGCAAAATCCCCGCGCCCGGGTCTTGGGGGCGCGGATGCGCCGCTTGGCGATCGATGCCCTTGTACTGGATCAGCTCGATGCCGAGACGTGAGCCAGGTACGCGCAATTGCGCCGTCCTCATTTGCGCCCCGGGCGTATCGCCTAACTCGCTGACCGCGGAATTTGCTTCGAAAGGGCCCGGCGGAGTCACCACGTCCAGTCCCAGCCCGTTTCGATAAAGCTCAAAAGACCGGTCGAGATCCGCTACGATGTGGACCAAATTGTCCACGCTCGTGATCTGCTGCGCGCGCACAGAGGCCGCAACCGCCAGCACCAACCATACGCGACTCATATTGCTACCTTCCGCGCTCGATCAGCTCCAGGAACAAATTATTCAGATCCCGCACCAGCGCGATCTTTCCTCCTCCTAACGCTACCGGCTCACCGCCTGTCGAAACCACCGTAAAGCCTGCCGCTTTCAACTTCGCGAGCATCGCGTCCAGCCCGCGTACGTTCAACTGCAGAATCGCCGTCCCCGGATCCTGCGTCCGCGTGTGCAGCGGCTTGCGATCGATATCTTTAAACTCGATAAACGCGATCGCGCCTGCGCCTCCGGGAATCGCGGCTCTACTCTGGCGGAACTGCGCGCCCGGAGTCCCCGCATTGTCTGTCATCGCCTTGTCACCATTCCAGGCCCCCGGAGCCGCCGGCATCAGCCCCAACGCCCGGTACGCCGCCACCGTCTCATCGAGGTTGTTCACCGTCGTCTCGAACCCTCCGCCGGGCGTGCTCGACTGGCTCAGCTCCACGATGAAGCCGTCCGGGTCTTGCACGAAGAAGGAGTGGGTGCCGCGGATGGTCACCGGCTCGCCGCCTTTCGTCAGGATGTGTGCTCCCGCCTTTTTCAGCCGCACAACCACCGCATCGAAATCCGTCAATCGCAGAGAAAGATTCGCCGCGCCCGGATCCTGAAATCGCGGATGCTCCGCCTTGCGGCCGATATCCTTGTACTCGATAATCTCCACGCCCACGGCTCCGCCCGGAACCTTCAATTGCACCATTCTCGACTGCGCGCCCGGCGTATCGCCCAGTTTCATGATGGCCGGATTCGGATCGAACGGCCGCGCCGCAGCAACCAGCTCCAGCCCCAGCACGTCGTGATAGAACTTGAGCGACTTATCCAAATTCGTCACAATATGGCTGAAGTTGCCGAGTCCCGTCACTTCCTGGGCGTGGAGCATCGCCGCCATGGCCCCCACGGTCATCCAAATCCGTTTCATTTTTCCGCCGCCTTTCCTGCTCCCACCAGCGATTCCAGAATCTGATCGCCCATTTCCTTTACCGACCCCGGCGCATGGCTCAGGAACAAGGTATTGGTCTTGTCGCTCTCGCCGATCGACTTCAGCGTGTCGAAGTACTGCGTCACCATGACCAGTTGCATTACCTCTCGCGCGGAAGCTCCTTCCACCACTTTCTGAAACTGTTCGATCGAACTTTGCAATCCTTCGATGATCGCCTTGCGCTGATTCGCGATGCCCTGGCCTTGCAGAGCCTTGCTCTCCGCTTCCGCCTCGGCTTTCTTCACCACCAGGATTTTTTCGGCTTCGCCGCGCGCCGTAGCGGCCACCTGCTCTCTTTGCGCCGCGTTGATGTCGTTCATCGCCGACTTCACCTTCGGATCCGGCACAATATCGGTCACCAGAACGTTGACGATTTCGTAACCGAACCCCGTCATGTCTGCGTCCAGTTCATGCTTCACCGCCGCGGCGATTCCGGATTGGCTCGCGAACACCTCGTCCAGAGTCATCCCCGGCACGTGGCCCAGGATGACCTGTTCCACGTAGGATTGAATCTGCGCCTGCGGATCGGCCAGCTTATAGAACGCGTCGTAGACTTTCTCCGGCCGCACCCGGTTCTGCACCGAAATCGGAATCGTCACGAAGACGTTGTCTTTTGTTTTGGTCTCGACGGTGAGCGTGATCTGATTCACTCTCAGGCTGATGATTGCGGCGACGGAATCGAAAAACGGCCGCTTCCAGTTCAATCCCGCCTCCGCCACGCGAAGGAATTTTCCAAAGCGGGTGATCACCGCCACCTGCGCCGTGCTCACCGTAAAGAAGCTGCCCAGAATTGCGCCCAGCACCAGAACGGCGACGATCGCCACCGGCACCAGCAATAAAACGCTGTCCATTCGCTCAACCCTCCGTGGAGAGTAGTTTACAGCAGGCTGCGGAGGCTTTTATTGGACGTTGGGGTTCGGGTTCTTCTCGATCAGAACGCGCTCAATTTGCCGCAGCCTCTCTTCCATGATGGTGAGGCGTTCCTCGTGGCTGCGCATCTTGATCTCCGTCGGGCTGGCCCAGTTGTGGAACGCTAGCACTTCCGTCTGCACGTCGCGCAGGGCCTCGATCAGGTGTTCTGCATCTGGTCCATGTGTTCGTTCAATTCGCGCTTCAACTCGCGGAAGTCTTGCCTGGTAGCGAACTCCTGTTCAGGCATAGTGGTCGCCAAGGCCCGACTTAATTCCAGAAAAGAGCCACACGCCGCCAAGAACAAAAAGACATACCGCGACGCCTGCCGCAAGCCGGTCACGAGCCCCGCGAGGACAGACATTTGGAGTTCCTCACCCCTTCGCTGCCGGCAGCCACACCTCCAGCGACGCCCCCCCCTCCGTCCGATTGCTCGCCGAGATCGAGCCCCCATGCTGCGTCACGATCCCCTCGGCCACGGTCAATCCCAATCCGGTCCCTCGGGCATCCAGCCGGGAAGTAACAAATGCCACGAAAATGTCGGGTAATAAATCCGCCGGGATGCCGGGGCCGTTATCCTCCACGCTGACCATAATTCCCGGCACTCCGGATCGCTCCAGCCTTCGCGACCGCACTACGATCTTTCCTCGCTCCGCTTCCACCGCGTTCAGCGCATTGCGCAGCAGGTTCACGAAAACCTGCGCCAGCCGGTCGGAGTTGCCCACCACCTGATCTTCGGCGCGCACCTCGTTTGCCAGCTCCACCGCGGAAGCCTTCTCGTCGATCGCCACCAGCGACCAAGCCTCGTCGATCAGCGGCCTCACCGCCAGAGCCTCCATGCTCTGTTTGCGCACCCGCGCGAAATCCACCAGGCTCTCGCTGATCCTGCGCAGCCTCTGCGTCACCCTCTGCATCCGCGCCAGCCGGTTCAGCGTCTGCGCATCCGGCGAAGTCTCGATCAGCTTCTCGATCGACCCGGCCAGCACCGCCAGCGGAGTGTTCAGCTCATGCGCCACGCTAGCCGAGAGCAGGCCGAGGCTCACTAGGCGATCCTGCTCCTCCAGTTTCCGCAGAGCGTTCGCCAATTCGTCCTCCTGCCGCCGCAGCGCCGCCACGGTTTTATTGCGCGAGCGCATTAGATAGCCGATCTCATCGCCCAATATGACGTCTTCCGGAATCAGCTCCCTCTCACGATCCCCGGCCTGCGTTGCGGAATCCGCATCCAGCATTTTTTGGAGCGGCTGGTAGACATACTCCGGCATGATCACCGATTCCAGCAGCAGCACCGCCAGGACATAGATGCTCCCCAGCACAAGGAATAGAGTGATGCGCGCGCGGCGCAACTCCTGTTCATAGGTGCGATGCGGCAGTCCTAAGTTCAGCGGTGCTCCGCCCAGCTTAGAAGCCCGCTCTAGAATTTGAATCTCGCGCGACTGCGCGTCGGCCACTTGTTTTTCGAACAACGGGATTAACGAGAAGTACGCCGCGCAGGCCAGCACCAAAAAGAAAAGGTTGTGCAGGACCATCAGCTTCGGGCGAACCTTGAGGTCGCCAAAGATTCTTGCTATTCTAGAACCGTTCGCGCGTGACAAGAAGGATTGCTCCACTTGCGGAAGTCATCCGGCTGTGATAGAAACGGTAATTGCCCCCGAATCGCATTCGTTGCTGGCTGCGTTTGCTTCGCCGCCAGCACCCCCTGTGACTATGAGTAACGTTCAGGATCATAAATGCCGCGCCGCGCATCTCCTGGCACATCTTTCGAAGGATCATAACTAGATGGCAGCCGTTTTTCCGAAATCGTCCGACTTAATTCTAAAGATAGCGAGCGTGGTACTCGGATTGGGGTCGGTGGCGGCGGTCGCCGCCTATGCCTACTATTCCTATCCGGCCGTTATCGACACGGGCTACCAACCGATTCAGCCGGTTCCCTACAGCCACAAACTGCACGTCGGACAGCTCGGCCTGGATTGCTACTACTGCCATAACACAGTTTACAAGGCCGCCTTTGCTGCCGTGCCGGCCACGCAGACCTGTATGAATTGCCACACCAAGGTGAAGGATACCAGCCCGCGACTCGAACTGGTCCGCGACAGTTTCGCCGACGGCCAGTCGATTCCCTGGGTCCACATTCACCGCCTCCCCGATTTTGTCTATTTTAACCACGAGGTTCACATCAGCGCCGGAGTAAGCTGCGTCTACTGCCACGGCCGCATCGATCAGGAGATCGAAGTCCACCAGGAGAAGCCTCTGAATATGGCTTTCTGCCTGGATTGCCACAAGGATCCGGCGCCCAATCTGCGGCCGGTCGAGCTGGTGACCAAGCTGGATTGGGTCCCGGACCGCGATCCGCGTCAAATCGGAGAAGAGATTATCCGCGAAAAACACATCAGCCCGCCGCTGCAATGTTCGGGGTGCCACCGATGAGTCTCATCAACATCGCAACCAACAATTCCAAGAAGTCCGCTCATCCTAAATATTGGAGAAGCCTGCGGCATCTCAAGATGGACCAATGGGCGGACTCGCCCGAGTTCCGCTCCTTTATCGAGGATGAGTTTCCGACCGAAGCCCCTTCGATGCAGGATGGCGAATCGCGCCGCACCGTCTTGAAGTACATGGCGGCGTCGCTGGGCCTGGCCGGACTCACCGCGTGCAGCCGCCCGGTCGAACACATTTTCCCCATCACCAAGGGCATCGACAATTACATTCCCGGCGAAAAATACAATTACGCCACGGTGTTCTCTCTGGCCGGACAAACGGCCGGTCTGGTGGTCGAAACTCACGACGGCCGTCCCACCAAAATCGAGGGCAATCCGCAGCATCCTTTTAGTCAAGGCGCCGCGACCGCGCTGGCGCAGGCTTCGCTGCTCAATCTCTACGATCCGGACCGGTCCTGGAAGGTTTTGCAAAGCAATCAGGATTCGAGCTGGGACAAGTTCGAGGCTTACGTCAAGACCTTGCCTCTGAATGACGGCGCCGGCCTGCGCTTCCTGAGCGAATCGGTGACCTCGCCCTCTCTGTCCGCATTGCGGACGGAAGCGCTGAAAAAGTTCCCTAAGGCCAAATGGGTCGAGTATGAGCCGTTCCAGCGCACCAACGGCCGCGATGGCGCGACCATGGCTTTCGGCGAGCCGGTCACTCCGCACACCAATTTCGACAAAGCCAAGGTCATCCTGGCTCTCGACTCGGATTTCCTGGGTCTGGATTGGCAGACTCCTCTGCCGACCAAGCAATATTCCTCGCGGCGCCGCGTTGCGACCGACGAAGACCTGGACAACATGCCGCGCTTGTATTCGGTGGAGAGCCAGTTCTCGATCACCGGCGCCAATGCCGACCATCGCCTGCGCATGCGCGGCTCCGAGATCCGGCGCTTCGCCATCGACGTCGCGGTTGCGCTCGGCGCGATCCCGGGGTTGAACGTTCTGAATAATTCCGCCGCGGACCGCCGGGGCAAATTTCTCGCCGCTGTGGTCAAGGATCTCAAGGCCGCCGGCCCCAACGCATTGGTGATCACCACTCCACGCCAGCCCGCTCTGGTGCACGCTCTGGCGCTGCTGATGAACCAGACGCTCGGCTCGCTCGGCAACACCATTGAGCTGCACAAGGTCGCCGTCGAAGACCGCGTCGATAGCGGCGTCGATGCGCTCAAGGCCCTGACCACGGAAATGGCCGCGGGGCAGGTCTCGACCCTGTTCATTCTGGGCGGCAACCCGGTGTACAACGCTCCGGCCGATCTGGATTTTGCCGGCAATCTCAAGAAGGTTTCCAATTCCATCCATCTCGGCATGGACCCCAACGAGACCGCGGTGGTGGCAAGCTGGCATCTGCCTCAAGCGCATTACCTGGAAAGCTGGGGCGATGCGGTGGCCAATGGCATCGCCTCCGTTCAACAGCCCATGATTGCGCCGATCTTCGGCGGGCGCACGGTAGGGGAAATTGTGGCCTTGGTCGCGGGCGATAAGCAGTCCGCGCACGACATCGTCAAGACCTACTGGATGGAGCAGTGGAACAACGGGCAGCCGGAGCCCAAGGCTGAGCCGGTTAGCGCGGATTTGCCCATCGTCACCGATCCTAAAGTGCTGGATCTGGAACTGCGCTGGAAGCAGTCGCTCAACGACGGCATCATCCTCGGCTCCAAGCCGGTCCAGCCGGTCAAGCTCACCGCCGACGCCAAGAAAGTCGCTGCGGCCGTGGCCGCCGATCCGTATCCGGATTACGGCGGCATCGAGCTTGCCTTCGTGCCCAGCTCTCAGGTCTGGGACGGCAGCTACGCCAACAACGGCTGGATGCAGGAAGCTCCGGATCCGATGACCAAGCTGGTGTGGGGCAACGCGGCGATGATGAGCGCCGCTACCGCGCACGATCTCAAGATTCCCGACGGCCACATGGTCACGATCACTCGTAACGGGCGCAAGATCACCGCGGCCACCATGATCCAGCCCGGCCATGCCGATAACTGCATCACCATCGCGCTGGGCTTCGGGCGGAAGCAATGCGGCCGGCTCGGCAAGGACGTCGGTTTTGACGCTTATCCGCTCCGTACAACGGACGCGATGTGGTACGCGCCGCGCGTGGAGCTCTACGGTCCCGGCGAATTTTTCGAATTCTCGACAACCCAGGAACGCGGGTTGGCTGACCACCAGGGTGACCGCCCGCTGTACCGCGAAGTCAGCAACGTCGAGTATAAGAACAGTCCCAAGGCGGTCGAGGAGATGGGCGAGCATCCGGACGCGCTCGACTCGGTCTACCATCAGTTCACCTACGACACCGGATATCAGTGGGGCATGTCCATCGACCTCGGCTCCTGCACCGGCTGCAATGCCTGCGTCGTCGCTTGCGCCGCGGAAAACAACATGCCCGTGGTCGGCAAGGCGCAGGTCATCCACGGACGTGAAATGCACTGGATTCGCCTGGACCGCTACTACGTCGGCGACGAAGACGAGCCGCGCGCCGTCGAGCAGCCCTTGCCGTGCATGCAGTGCGAGAACGCACCGTGCGAAAACGTCTGCCCGGTGGCCGCCACCACGCACACTCCGGAAGGGCTGAATGACATGGTGTATAACCGCTGCGTCGGCACGCGGTATTGCCTCAATAACTGCCCCTTCAAAGTGCGGCACTTCAACTTCCTTAACTTCCACCGCTACGATCCGGACATCTGGAGCATGGCGCACAATCCGGACGTCACGGTGCGCATGCGCGGCGTCATGGAAAAGTGCACTTACTGCATCCAGCGCATTCAGGAAACCAAGATCAAGGCAAAGGTGGACGGCCGCCGCGACCAGATCAAGGACGGCGAGATTCAGACCGCCTGCCAGCAGACCTGTCCGGCGGACGCCATCGTGTTTGGAAATATCAACGACCCCAACTCGCGGGTCGCGAAATTGAAAAAGCAGGAGCGCAACTACGCCATGCTGGCGGAGCTGGATATTCGTCCCCGCACCACCTATCTGGCTCGAGTTCGCAATCCCAATCCGGAGTTGGAAGCATGAGCGCGCTGGAGTTCGAATTATGAGTGTAGCTGTTCGCCAAGATCCGGCCCTGATCGAAACCAACCCGCCCCTGGTTCCTGGGCGGCGGGATTACCACGATCTGACCGAGCAGATCAGCACCATCGTTGAAGCCAAGGTTTATGAGACGCCCAAGAAGTATTGGGTTACGTTGAGCATCACCAGCTCGATCGTGGTTCTGCTGCTGTCGATGTTGACTTACCTGGCCGTCACCGGCATCGGCGTGTGGGGCAACAACCGGCCCATCGGCTGGGCCTGGGACATCACTAACTTCGTGTTCTGGATCGGTATCGGCCACGCCGGAACCCTGATCTCCGCGATTCTTTTCTTGTTCCGCCAGAAGTGGAGAACGTCCATCAACCGCTCGGCGGAAGCCATGACCTTGTTCGCCGTGATGTGCGCGGCCATCTTCCCTCTGTTCCACACCGGCCGTCCGTGGCGAGCCTACTGGCTCTTCCCGGTGCCCAACACCGACCTGAACATGTGGCAGAATTTCCGCAGCCCGTTGATCTGGGACGTGTTTGCGGTCAACACCTACCTGATGGTGTCGATCCTATTCTGGTACACCGGCTTGGTTCCCGACGTCGCCACGCTGCGTGACCGCGCGAAATCCAAAATTCGCGCCTGGGTCTACGGCTCGCTGGCTCTGGGCTGGCGCGGCTCCGCCCGGCACTGGAGGCATTACGAATCCGCGTACCTGATCCTGGCGGGCATCTCGACGCCGCTGGTGCTCTCGGTTCACTCCGTGGTTAGCTTCGACTTCGCAACCTCCGTAATCCCCGGCTGGCATACCACGATTTTCCCGCCCTACTTCGTCGCCGGCGCGATCTTCTCCGGGTTCGCCATGGTGATGACGCTGCTGCTGATCTCGCGCTGGCTGCTAAATCTCCAGAATCTGATCACCATGAAGCACCTGGAGAACATGAACAAGATCATGCTGGTGACCGGCTCGATCGTGGGCTACTCCTATGCGACGGAGTTCTTCATCGCCTGGTACAGCGGCGACGTGTATGAGCAGTTCACCTTCTGGAACCGCGCCTTCGGGCCGTATTGGTGGGCGGCTTGGACCATTTACACCTGCAACGCGTTCATCCCGCAGATTTTCTGGTTCAAGAAGATGCGCACCAGTCTGTGGGTGATGTTCATCGTCAGTATCACCAGCAACATCGGCATGTGGTTCGAGCGTTTTGTGATTATCGCCACCAGCCTGACGCGAGACTTTCTGCCGACTTCCTGGGGTTACTTCCATCCCACCTGGGTCGACATGTTAACGCTGTTCGGAACCTTCGGATTGTTCTTCACCCTGTTCTTATTGTTCGCGCGTTTCCTGCCGATGATCGCGATGTCGGAAGTCAAGGGCGTGGCGGCGGTGGAGCGGCACACGTTTGCTCCGCCGGAGCCGGCTGCTGAGGAGGTCCACTAACATGCCGCAGTTCGACATTGAACAGATCAAGGACAAGCTCGGCATCGGCGAGGATAAAGTCTACGCCGCGATGGGCTCATTTACCACGCCCGAAGAACTGGTCAAAGCGGGACGAAAAGTCCGGGAGATGGGCTACACCAAGCTGGACGCCATGACTCCGTTCCCGGTGCACGGCATCGACGATGCTCTGGGTATCCCGTATTCCAAGCTGGGCTGGGTGGTGATCTTCTTCTCGATCACGGGCACATGCTTGGCGCTGTTCCTGCAGTGGTACACCGGCGGCTTGCAGATGATCAAGAATCTGATCCCGTTCGGTCTCAGCCCCTATCCGCTGGTGATCGGCGGCAAGCCTCTGTTCGATTTTTCGTTCTCGATTCCCATCGACTTCGAGCTGACCGTCGCTTTCACGGCGCTGGCGACCTTTTACGGATTGTGGATCACCATCGGGCTGCCGCGCATGTATCACCCGTCGATGAATTACCGCAATGCGCATCGCGCCACCGACGACCGCTTCCTGCTGGTGATCGAAGCCACGGATCCGATGTTCGATGCGCAGCGCGCCTCCGAGCATCTGCGCAGCGTAGGCGCCGACGAGGTGGAGGTGGTGGCGGGATGAGGAGTCGCATGAAGTTCGCGAAAAAGACCGCTTTCCTGCTCTTGCTCATGCTGGCGGCGATGTTCGTGCTGTCCGCCTGCAATGGCATTCAGCGCGATCCGCCGATCATTGTCTGGTGGGATATGAAGCGCCAACCCAAGTTCCGCACTGAGGGCGAAACCGGATTGTTCGCCGACGGCCGCAATACGCGCTATCCTCCGGAGGACACCGTCGCTCAAGGATCTCCGATCGAGGATACGGCGTTCAACACCGGCATGGACGGTGAGATGTACGTCGGCAAGAACCCGGTGCCGGTAACCGCGGCGCTGATTCATCAGGGCCAGTTCCGCTTTAACACTTACTGCTCTCCGTGTCATGACCGCACCGGGCAGGGCAAGGGCCTGGTGCCCCAGCACGCGCCGCAGTGGCAGCCGGCCAATCTTACCGACGACCGCATCGTCCAGATGGCCGACGGCGAAATCTTCAACGTGATCACCAACGGCCGGCGCACCATGCCGCCGTACAAGTATCAAGTGGTCACGGCGGACCGGTGGGCCATCATTGCCTACGTGCGCGTGCTTGAGCGCGCCGCGCATGGAACCATCGACGACGTTCCCCAAGAGCAGAGAGCCGAGCTGAAATAATATGAGCCAAACGCAATCTTCAGCCCATCATCAACCCCTGGCGGCCGACAACTACCAACTGGAGACCAGCCGCTGGTCGGCCGGCCGCAACGCCCTGTTTTTCGCCGCCATCGTCTCGATAGCGCTGTGCGTCCTCGGCTATATTCAAAATCCGGCGCGCTTCTTCCAGTCCTATGCCATCGCCGTTTTCTTCACCACGGCCATCGGGCTGGGCTCGTCTTTCTTCATCATGGCGTTGAACATGTCCGGCTCCGCCGCGCAGGTGACGGTGCGCCGGATCATGGAAAATGTCATGATCACGCTGCCCATTGGCGCGATTCTATTTGTGCCACTGATCTTCGGCTATAAGTATGTCTACCCGTGGGCTGATGCCGCCTTCGTCAAAACCGTCGAGATGTCGGCGCTGAAGCAGCACTACCTCAGCGAAAGTTTCTTCACCTTGCGGGCTTACGCGTACTTCCTGATATTCTCCATCTGGGCCTTCGCGATTTACCATCAGAGCACCAAACAGGACTCGCATAAGTCCGTCCGCCAGATGCATATCATCGCGCGCTGGAGCGCGCCGGGATTGGCGGTGATCGTGATCGTGGGGACTCTGGCGGCGTACGACTGGGTGATGTCAGTGCAGCCCACTTGGTTTTCGACCATCTTCGGTTTGTACTATCTGGCCGGCGGGGCGCTGGCGTTCATGAGCATAGTCACGCTGGTGTGCCTGGCGTTCCGGCGCGCCGGAATCCTGACCAACGCGATCAATACCGAGCATTACCACGACCTGGGCAAGTGGCTCTTCGCGCTGACGGCGTTTTACACCTACATCGCCTTTGCCC
>JASHNT010000015.1 GCA_030041495.1 Bryobacteraceae bacterium
TCTGCCAACGGTAGAACACCGTGGGC
This sequence comes from Bryobacteraceae bacterium, assembly GCA_030041495.1. Classification (GTDB taxonomy): domain Bacteria; phylum Acidobacteriota; class Terriglobia; order Bryobacterales; family Bryobacteraceae; genus Palsa-187. The sequence goes on from JASHNT010000015.1 coordinate 27, forward strand.
TGCAGGCCCAGCTCGTCACACAATGCCGAGACCGCTGCTCCTTCCAACAAATGGCGCCTCAGGATGGCGACCTTCTCTTCTGCGGTGTAGTGCTTGCGTTGCTTCTTCATGCGTTCTCTCCGTTATCTTAACGGCGGAACGCTCTCTCCATTTCCAGCTGAGGCGGAACACAGGAAGCAATCCTCTACTTCGCCGATTACGAGAATTGCCGGACGTTCATGATTGAGGTTCGCTGGCCCGATGGTAAGGTCAAGTGTCCTACCTGCGGTTCCGAGAAGGTAACCTATCTCGCGAATGCCAAGCTGTACAAGTGTTACGGCGATCACCCGAAGCCGAAATTTTCGCTGAAGGTCGGAACCATCTTCGAGGATTCGCCGATTTCGTTGGACAAGTGGCTTGCTGGCCTGTGGCTGCTGGTGAACTGCAAGAACGGAATCAGTTCCTATGAAGTCGCTCGCGATCTGGGCATCTCTCAGAAGTCGGCATGGCACCTTATCCACCGTCTCCGGTTCGCGCTCCATCAAGGCTCGTTTGAAAAGATGCTCTCTGGCCACGTCGAAGTTGACGAAACCTTCATCGGTGGCAAAGCTCGCAATATGCACGCGGATCGCAAAGCGCGGCGCATCACTTCAACCGGAACCAAAGACAAGGTACCCGTGATGGGCATCCTTGAGCGCGGCGGCAAGGTGCGTACGATGGTTGTTCCGAATCGACGGAAGAAGGCGCTTCAGGGCGAAGTCAGAAAGCACGTGGAAGCCGGTTCCGCGCTGTACAGCGATGCGTTGATGTCCTACGCCGGGCTGGATTCAGACTTCGCGCATCAAGTCGTAGATCACGCCGTGGCCTATGTGGACGGCGCTGTACGCACCAATGGACTCGAAAACTATTGGAGCCTTGTGAAGCGGATGATCGGTGGCACCTACGTTTCGGTCGAGCCTTACCACTTGTTTCGCTACCTCGATGAGCAAGCCTATCGCTACAACAATCGCAAGGACGAATCCGGCGAGAAGTTGAACGATTTCGACCGATTCAAAATCGCGGCGTCACAAATTGTTGGCAAGCGCCTTACTTGGAACGAAGTCACGGGTAAGGGTCAGGAGTTGCAAACGCGACTGCCTAACTGAGAAGGAAGCCAAGCGTGAGATGCGCGGCAAGCGAAAGGTCAGCTAGCCTTCGGGCGGCTGGCCTTTTTCTTTTTCGGTGCGGAGTTCTTGAACGGACTCGGAGGCATCGCGGACTTGGGGACCGTGAGAACCGCCTTCAGTGCGGTCTTGAAGCGCGTGAACGCCTCAGGACCTTCGATCATTTCCGTGGCAGGCTTCATGACTTCATGGTTGCACACTCGGTCCGAATTGACTCGCCTCCTGCGCGAGTCGGCGCTCTCTCGCTTTCTTTTTCTCTTGATGGTACAAAACACCATCTTCGAATAAGAGCTTGGGGTCTGGACGATGGCCAGGAAAGACAGATCCATCAGGCATTCGGAAGTAGTGAACTTCGGCCACCATTTGGCCGTTTGCGGGATTGATGTATTGAGTCGTTACGCTAACCGCTCCGGGATGTCGTTCAATGACTTCTGGATACATGGTATCGGGATGCTCTTTGACTAGCTGTTCCTTAAACTCACCCGCCTGCATGCGTTCCCAGTATTTTCCCTTATTGAAGCGATCTTGCATTTCTTCGATGCTTAGCCTAGGATGGGGGTGGCTCATGGTCAACGAAAACGAAATTTTCGATGTGGTGATCCGGTATCTCGCCGGGGATCTCGTGCTTGAGGACCTTGAGGATTGGTCTGCCGAAGCCTCGATTGACAACTACAACAATCCAGACAAGAAAGCGCAGGCACTGGTTTATTCGATGCGGGGCTTGCTGGCCGAACACGAGAACGATGAATCCGAAGAATCGGTAAAAACCGCCATTCTTGAACTAGTGTGGCCTCCGCTAAGCGCATCCGATCAACTCCCCGCGCAATCTGCTACAGCGCACTGTACCCTCGCCGCAGCGTGAGCGGAGCGTACCCAATCGGCACTCCATCCAAAAGAACGCGGATTATATAGAATCCCAAATCCCCAAGGTGCTGAAGTTCAACATCAAAGTTGGTTGTCATGAAATACGTTCGTGGCCCGAACGGATCAATTTGATTCACCAACACGATTGAACTGTCTGCCGAAGCAGCCACCACCACGCCATCACTATCAGAGACCATCTGTACGGACAGAATGTGTTGTAAGGCGTCTCCTGGAAATCCGTTGATGATCGACAGCGTCTTAAAGTGGGCGATGTCGATACCGGGACGAACAGTGAGAATGTTCAGTATTCGAATCGCGCTGAGCAGATTATTTTTTTCTGGAACGACCGCTTCGCAAACGAGCACGTTTGCCGTAACGGAAGGCATAGTTGGCAGTATCATCGAGCCAAGCTCCTTGACCCGTTTCGCCGCCAGTCCGAAAGATCGGATACGATAGGGATAAACTGACCTATCAATCCGTGCCGCAAACACGGGTTGAACACACACTAGAAAGCCGCTCTTGCTGGAGCGGCTTTTGTGTTTCAGTATACCCCGCTAGCCTGTCACGCCGTGACTAGCTTAGCAGGCTTGGTCAGTCTTGTTAATTATTGCCGTAAGAAGCGTGGTTTTCGCGTTGTTTCCAACCTCTCTCCAAAAGACGAGAGCAGCCTTCTCGCTTACATCGCCGGTCAGCCCGTACCCGAAGGCCCGCTGCAGGAACCCCACCAGGGCCACGGTCTCCGTCGACAGTGCCGCGTCCGGATTCGCACCCATCGCCCACTCAGTAAATTGCAGGAACCGCGGGCACTCCGCGGCCTGGTCGAAGTTGACATGGCATGGCTTAGTGATCAGGAATCCACGATCGTGCGGTATCAACTCCCCCGTTCGGAGATCAATCGTGCCATTTAGGCAGTCAGTAAATACGGATGCTGGTCCAGATCGCGCGCCCGAGGCCACGATACCCGGCTCGGTAGAGGTTCGCTGAGCGCCGCCTGAATTGCAGCGTTCGATTATAGGTAAACACTTCGCGAGAGAGCAGTTATTTTACAAACGCTGGATCGTTGGAAATCTCGTGCGACCCGGTAGTGGCTTGTAACCGGCGAACTCGTCTGAAGCAATACGCTATATAATCAAGTGTGTTCGGGCCGCTTAAATAGAAACTCCGCTGAGTACTGCTTGAGGCAACATGAACAGTCACATCTTGCGAGTTCTGCTGTTGTCGCCCGTCTTCTCCCTCCTGACGATGGCCCAGTCCCTCGAAGGAGTCTGGCAAGGGAACGTCACGCTGCCGACTGCACCCGAAAGCCGCGCCGCGATCAAAGTCACGCGCACCGACGGCTCTCTCGCGGGCATCCTGTTTCTGTTGGATAACGACGCACAACTGCCTGTCGTCAACATCTCTCTGCAAGGCACGACCGTGAAGATGTCGATCGCGGGCATGCCCTATGAAGGTGCGCTGAGTGCTGACGGCGACTCGATCACCGGCAAGTTGACAAGGGGAGCCGACACCATCCCGATGCCCTTGAAGCGCGCCACACCGGAGACAGCCTGGGAACTGCCGAAGCCGCCCGCGGTCCTCGCAAAAGATGTCCCGCTGGAATTCGAAGTCTCAACCATCAAACCCGCCCCCGACACCAACATCCCTTCGGGAACTTATAGCCTCGGGACTAGTGAGTACCAGGCCCACGGAGCCTCGCTGATCTACCTGCTGACCTTCGGCTTCAACATGCACCCCAAACAATTCGTCGGCCTTCCCGGATGGGCGACCTCCGATCGCTACGAAGTCAACGCCAAGCTTCCTGGAAAAGGCAGACCTACCGACGCCCAATTGCGCATCATGGTCCAGGACTTGGTGAAGGACCGCTTCGGGATTACCCTCCACATGGAAAAACGCGAACTCTCGGCCTACACGATCAATGTCGGCAAGGGTGGTCTGGCGGGCATCAAGATGACGAGGAGCGAATCTCAGAGCAGCAATGGCGGCGGCACCTTCGCTGGCTCCGTTCCCGGCACCGGCGTTATGACGATGAACAACTCCACCATGGCCGATATGGCGAGTCTAATGCAACGCGTCATGCTCGACCGTCCCGTGGTCGACCAAAGTGGACTCACCGGCCGCTACAACATCGCTCTTAAATGGGCTCCGGACGACTCGCAGTTCATCCAAATGAACCTCAGGCTCGCCCCGCCACCTGGAGCCGATCTCGATCCTCTACCCAACCTCGTGACCGCCTTCCAGGAGCAACTCGGCCTGAAGCTGGAATTAACAAAAGCGCCTGTCGATGTCATCGTCATCGACAAAGTTTCGCGTCCGTCGGAAAACTGAGTTCCTCGTCCGTCCAGGATTCCTCGGCCACAAGAGCGCTGACCATGTGACGCAGGGAGCCGCTGAAAAAGGTCTGCAAGCACTGTTGCAATGCCGTGCGCTTGGCGACGGCCGGTGAGATTGTGGCGGAGTACAGATGGCGAGCGCCGTCTTGCTGATGCTTCAGGAACCCCTTCTTTTCGAGCCTTGCGATCATGACGCGGACGGCCGACTCGCTGGGCGGGTTCGTAAGGCGCGCGCGGATTTCATCCGCCGGTGCGCGATTTTCCAGCGCAAAGACGGCGTTCATGATCTCCCGCTCACGGCGGGTAAGCAAAGCAGGGTTGGTTTTGGGTGGCGGCATCGGAGCGACAGATGTAGCGTACAGCGACACGCGTCGCTCTGTCAAGCCCCGGCTTAGCGCGGGAGTTGGAGCAGGTGTTTTGCTTGGAGACCGAGCGGAGCATCTCGAACGATTGGGTCGTCCGTTACGAGAATCGCTATTTTCAGCTAGACAGGACCAGCGATTATCCACCCCGGCAAGCCAAGGTCGCGGTGTGGGAGTGGGAGGATGGACGAATTGAGATTCGCTATAAAGGCAAGGCTCGGCCGCACCGGGAGATCGAGCCGCCGCGGCCAGCCGAGCGTGCCATTCGATCGGTTGGCAAACCGGCACGGCCGTCGCGCTGGAAGCCAGCGGCGAACCATCCCTGGAGGGTCGAAGGGGCGCTGCTGCGAGCCACTGCCCGCAGCACAGGAAGGCAACTGGCGGTAGAAGGAAAACAAAGGGACACTTCTAACGGGATAACGAAGGGGACATTTCTTAAAGTGGCTTGACAGTGGGTTCGAGCGCTCTTGATCTCCCCCCGCGCACAACGATATCCTGTGATGTTCCCCTCATGTCATCTATCGATGTACCACTCAAACAGGCCGGGTTCGGCCAAACCCTTCGAAAAGACATTTGGTGGCGGGAGCCGTTGCTGGTCTTTCTCGGCTACGCGATCTTCATCGTCTACGCTACCTGGGCCTGCGCCGCGGGCAACAACTATCTGTACACGGCCAACGGCGCGGATTATCTCTCGCCGTTCTATTCGCCCGACCTGTTCACCACGGCACCTTCCTGGTGGCCCACCAGCCTCATTGCGTTTTCAATGGGCTTGATCGTCCTGCCCTTCCCGGGTCTGTTCCGCTTCACTTGCTACTACTACCGCGGAGCCTATTACAAAGCCTACTGGGCCGACCCGCCCGCTTGCACCGTGGGCGAGCCGCGCAAGACCTATTGGGGCGAGCGCAAGTTTCCGCTCATCCTGCAAAACGCGCATCGCTGGTTCCTCTACGTCGCGATCTATCTGGTCTTCGATCTTCTTTACGACGGCTGGCGATCCCTATGGTTCACCGGAGCCGACGGAGCCAAGCACTTCGGCGTCGGCGTGGGTTCGCTGGTCTTGATCCTCAACCCAATCCTGCTGGGTCTTTACACCTTCGGATGCCATTCCTTCCGGCACCTGATCGGCGGACGGCTGGATGAAATCTCCAAGCACGGGCTTCGCAAGTCCTGCTACGACTGCGCTTCAGGCCTTAACAAGCAGCACATGCGCTGGGCCTGGATCAGCATGTTCTTCGTCGGCTTCGCGGATTTGTACGTCCGTTTGTGCTCGATGGGCATCTGGACCGATTGGCGGATTTTTTAACTCAACCGATGGCAGACTATCCAATACATGAATACGACGTCCTGGTAGTGGGCGCCGGCGGCGCAGGCCTGCGAGCAGCGATCGAATCTTCCGCTAACGGAGCCAAGACGGGAGTGGTGACCAAGTCCCTGCTCGGCAAGGCGCACACCGTGATGGCCGAAGGCGGCATGGCCGCTTCCATGGGCAACGTCGACGATCGCGATAACTGGAAAGTCCACTTCGCCGACACCATGCGCGGTGGGCAATATCTGAACAATTGCCACATGGCGGAGATTCACGCCAAGGAGGCTCCCGCGCGGGTGCGGGAACTGGAAGCCTGGGGCGCGGTGTTCGACCGCACCAAGGACGGACGCATCCTCCAGCGCAACTTCGGCGGCCATCGCTATCCGCGGCTGGCTCACGTCGGCGACCGGACCGGCCTCGAGATGATCCGCACGCTCCAGGATCACGGCATCCATCAGGGCATCACATTCCACATGGAGACCACCGTGCTCACGCTGCTGCTGGACGGCGGCCGTTGCGTGGGAGCCTTCGGTTACGATCGCGAGCGCGGCCGGTTCATGGTTTTTCACGCCAAGGCAGTGGTGCTGGCGACGGGCGGCATCGGCCGGGCTTTTCAAGTCACGTCGAATTCCTGGGAATACACCGCGGACGGCCATTCGCTCGCGTATCTCGCCGGCGCGGCTCTACTCGATATGGAGTTCGTCCAATTCCATCCCACCGGAATGGTCTGGCCGCCCAGCGTCAAAGGCATTCTGGTGACGGAAGGCGTCCGCGGCGAAGGCGGAGTGCTGCGCAACAAAGACGGCAAGCGCTTCATGTTCGACGATATTCCGCCGCTGTATAAATCGCAAACCGCGGATAATCCTGATGAAGGCTGGCGTTATACCCAGGGAGATAAGAGCGCTCGCCGCCCACCGGAGCTGCTCACCCGCGATCACGTCGCGCGTTGCATCAATCGGGAAGTCAAAGCCGGGCGCGGCAGTCCGCACGGCGGCGTGTTCCTGGACATCGCCTGGATCAAGGAGAAGCTGCCGAATTCGGTGGAGCACATCAAGAAGAAGCTGCCGAGCATGTACCATCAGTTCAAGCAGCTCGCCGACATCGACATTACGCAGGTGCCGATGGAAGTCGGCCCCACCACGCATTACATGATGGGCGGAGTCAAGGTGGATCCGCAATCGCAGATGTCGACGGTGCCGGGGCTGTTCGCGGCGGGAGAATGCGGAGCGGGCCTGCATGGAGCCAACCGCCTCGGCGGCAATTCGCTCTCGGATCTGCTGGTGTTCGGCAAGCTCGCGGGGGAGCATGCCGCGAAGTTCGCAAAGGCAAACCCCGCCGCTCGAATTCCAATGGATCAAGTGGAGGAGGCGGGCCGGAAGGCCCTCGAACCATTCGAGCGGGGAGCGTCCGGAGAAAATCCGTTCGCCATCCAGCACGAACTGCAGAAGACGATGCAGGACCTGGTGGGCATCGTGCGCAAGGAAGACGAGATGCAGCAGGCACTCATAAAGATCGCCGAGCTGCGCGCGCGGGCGGCCAGGGCCGGCATCACTGGCAATCGCGAATACAACAACGGCTGGCACACGGCGATGGATTTGAATAATCTGCTGACCGTTTCCGAAATCGTCACGCGAGCGGCGCTGGAGCGCAAGGAAAGCCGCGGCGCGCAGTTCCGCGACGATTATCCGCAAAAAGATGAGGACTGGGGCAAATACAATCTCCGGGTGACCAGGGACTCCCACGGAGCTCCCAACGTGGAGAAGACACCCACCATCCCCATCCCGGCGGAATTGAAAGTAATCATCGAGGAACAATCAAAGTAATGGCCACTGCAACGTTCCGCATCTGGCGCGGCGATTCCAAGCAAGCCGGATTCAAGGATTACACCACCGAAGTCTCCGAAGGCATGGTGGTGCTCGACGTGGTCCACAAGATTCAAGCCGAGCAGGCCAATGATTTGGCGGTCCGCTGGAATTGCAAGGCGGGCAAATGCGGGTCTTGCTCCGCCGAGATCAACGGTAACCCCAAGTTGATGTGCATGACCCGGCTCAACTCGCTCCCCTTGGATCAACCCGTTACCGTCGAGCCCATGCACACCTTCCCCCACATCAAGGATCTGGTCACCGACGTCTCCTGGAATTTCCGCGTAAAGGAGAAGATCCAGAGGTTCACTCCGCGCAAGCCCGATGCTCCCGACGGCACTTGGCGCGTCCAGCAGGCCGATGTCGACCGGCCCCAGGAATTCCGGAAGTGCATCGAATGCTTCCTGTGCCAGGACGTCTGCCACATCCTGCGGGACCATCACATGCACGACAAATTCATCGGTCCGCGCTTCCTGGTGTACTCGGCGGCCATGGAGATGAACCCGATCGACGCAGCGGACCGCCTCAAGGACCTCCACGACAACGGTGGCATCGGCTACTGCAACATCACCAAGTGCTGCACCAAAGTCTGCCCGGAAGAGATCAAGATCACCGACAACGCCATCATCCCGCTGAAGGAGCGCGTGGTCGATGAATATTACGATCCCCTGCGGCGGCTATTCAAAATCTTCAAGTAGTGCCGCCCCTGGGGAATCGTCGCTAGAATGACTGTACCAGTGCTCTTCAAAACCGTCAAGCTCGAAGACATTTTCTCTTTCATCAACACGACTGTAGAGCTGCGAGCCCTGAATGTCCTGATCGGCCCAAATGGTGTGGGCAAGAGCAATTTCATTGAAGTGATGGGGCTACTACACGCCGCGCCTACTGACCTCCCTTCCGCGGTGCAACAACTGGGCGGCGCTCACGAAGTCTTTCGTTGAGAACTGGCGAGGAGTTAACGCCGGCCGAGATCAGGTGCCATATGTGTCTCCAGCAAGGCCTTGAATACCGGCTCTCGATGCAGGAGCACGGCCCCAGTTTCCGGATATTGCTCGAGGTACTTGACGACTTTCCGCCAGGCAACGCCAACAACTACTTCATCAGGGATAGAGAAGGAATGACGCTAGGCGGCCTCCACAGCGAAATCGCCTCGACTCAGTCTGTATTTTCTGCTTATAAGGTTCCCGGAGACACGACTCCGATCACCGACCTGGGCGGCCTGCTAGCACGGGTCAGGATCTACCGCGACTTCCGTACTTCAGGCCCCTACTCATCCGCCAGGAGCGGGGTGTCCTCGTCCGCCACGAGGGATTTCTTGCATGATGGTGGAGACAACTTGGCGGTGGTGCTTCACGACCTCGATTTCAAGGGCGTCCACACACGAATCCAATCCTATCTGGCCAAGTTCTGCGAGCGTTTTGAGGATGTAAAGACCCGGCTAAGCGGACCGATCATGGGGACCTATATGCAGGAAAGCGGCCTCCGCGAACCACTTTCCGCCATGCGGCTCTCCGACGGCACCTTGAAGTTTCTGTGCCTGCTTGCCGTCCTCCTTAACCCGGAACCCCCTCCGCTTATCTGTATCGAAGAACCCGAGGTCGGCCTGCACCCGGACGCAATTAGAATCGTCGCCGACGCACTCGTCGACGCCTCGCAGCGAACCCAGTTGATCGTAACAACACACTCGGAAGCCTTGATCGATGCCTTCTCCGATCGGCCTGAAGACGTTCTTGTCTGCGAGCGTGATTTCGACAACGGCACGCAGTTCAGGAGACTCGACCGCAACCAGCTCTCCGAGTGGCTGGAGGACTACACGCTCGGAACGCTTTGGCGAAAGGGAGAGCTCGGCGGCAATCGATGGTGAGGGAGGTCCGCATTTATTATGAGGGTGACCGAGCGCTGAAGCCCGGGTTCCGGGCGTTCCTGCGTGAGATCGGAAACGTCGCGACTCCTCGCAGGTGGTCTATCAGACTCATTGAGGCAAAGGGAAGGCCAGTGAGGGACTACCACAAGGCGCGCCGTGCCAATCCAGATGCTTGGAACGTCCTGCTGCTGGATTCGGAGGGGGCAATGATCAGTCCAGCGGAGCATTGTGAACGAAAGGGCCTGTCCGGGCTCTCCGACTCGGTCTTCTGGATGGTGCAATGCATGGAGTCCTGGTTCCTGGCCGATCCGGGAGCACTCAAGAACTACTACGGTGAGGATGGATTCCGAGAGAGCGCGCTGAAGCGAAATCCAAGCGTGGAGCAAATCGCTAAGTCGGACGTCCTGTCTTGCCTGAGGTCCGCAACTCGTGAAACGGCGAAAGGACAGTACCACAAAACCGCACACAGCTTCTGGAGAAAATCGACCCGGACCTGGTCAGGAAGGCCTCTCGAAACTGTGACCGCTTGTTCCAGGCGCTGACGAAAAGGCTGGCCGAAGCTTAGACGCTCCGCGCTTTAGCGGCGGTGTCCCCCGCTCGAGTGTCCGCCGCTCGAGTGTCCGCCTCCACCGGAGTGCCCTCCACCCGAATGCCCTCCGCTTGAAGCATGCGGTGCTGAGAAATGCTGCGAGCCACCCGAGCCACGGGAGGACGGTGCGCTGAAGCTGCGCTGGGCCCCACGCTGCTGCGTGGAGAAGTTGCGAGCCATCATCTGCGGCTGCCGTGAAGCTTGTGGACGTGCCGCTTCTGGCCGGGCGGCAAAGCTTTGTCTACCGTAGCTCTGTCCACCATAGGCGCGTCCGCCATAGCCCTGCGCGCCGTAACTACGGCTCGCCGATTGGGGAGCTCGTGAAGCAGCCCGATTCTCGCCAGCGAAGCTGTTCCCTCGCACTCCGCCGCTGCCCACGCCGTGCCACGCTCCTCCCGCGGGAGCGCGCGAGGTCTCCCCTCGCGCACCGGAGCCCGCAAACCCCCGGTTAGCGGCCATCGCACCTCCGCGAACTCCCGCACGAGTTCCGAAACTTCCTCCGAACCGGGCAGCTACGGCGCGGCTTGCATAGGGCACGCCCATCCGGTGCACCGGATCATGCATCCACAGCGGATGTCCCGCGACCAAACCTCCGTGATAACCGCCGTAATAGCCGCCGTGGACGCCCCACCAACCTCCAAAGAAGTGCGCGAAGAAGGATGGGATCATGAACAACCCGTGAGCAAACCAGTTCAAACCCCAGCCCCAAGGTCCGAAGCTAAGCAGACCGCTGAACAGGTTGCCGAGGAAAATGCCGGGCGAGAAGCCGATGCCCACCCCATAGCCGCCGTAGCCGTAGCCGCCATAGACTCCCCAGGCTGGCGGATACCACAAGGCTGGATAGGCTCCGTAAACCGGAGGACCCCACACTGCGGCCGGCTGATATTCCGGCACGTAAACGACTTGCGGATTGGCGGGCGCGATCTCGACAGCGCTCTGCCCATCCTGATACTGCGTGCTGACCGTCTGCTGCTGGGTGCTCCGCAGTTGCCCGGATTGCACTGCGCGAGCCCGCATCCTCTGCACCGCTGCCATCACGTCGGCCTGTTGGGCGAGGAACGCGTTACCCAGATCGGTGCTCCAGCGGATGTCGCGCGCCAGGATGTCCAGCACATCGGGAAACGCTGCCAGAGCCTGAATGCTGGGGTCCCAGTTCTGCTGTTTGGCGGCATCGACCAGTTGTGCGGCCGGAAGGCTTCGCTTCTGCTGCAGCCATTGCTCCGCATCGACGATCTCCAGCGGATATGTGCTGGCGGCCAGGACCTGGCTCAGCAACTCATCTGGATACAGAGCGATGGGCGCGACTAAATTATCCAGTTGTTGAGGCGTTAAAGGCGTCGCCTCGGCGGGCTGCTGGGCCGCAGGAAATGGTTGTGGAGCTCTATTCGAAGGCGCGGGCGATGCCGGAGGCAACTCCTGCGCGAGCCCTAATCCGGCGAACAATGTCACCATCGCGATGCCGCGAGCAACCAACCTGACCCGTGCCATAGCGCACCTCCTGGCCTTCGTCGCTAAGATGGACGCGGCCGCTGGGTTCGAGGTGTCGGCCTGGTTTTTCGTAGCGCGATTAATTTCAGGTAATCCACGTTATGCTAAGAGCATGGCGGCGGGCTCGATCACTCCCCAGGCATCCGGGACTTCGGTTGAAGAGTATCTGGCGACGACCTACAAGCCGGCCTGCGAATACCTGGACGGAGTCTTACGTCAGAAACCGATGCCTACACGTAAACATGGCCTGCTGCAAGCCCGGCTTATACAGTTGATTGCGAACGGCTACCAAGGGCTCGAACCCGAGTCCGAAGTGACCGTGCGCATCCGCGAAGGAAAATACTTCATCCCGGACGTCATCGTCCAGCGCCGCGACCATATTCAAGACCCATATCCTACGGAGCCGGTCCATCTCTGTATCGAGATCCTCTCACCCGACGACCGCATGAGCGAAACGCTCGCCAAATGCGAGGAGTATCACGCCTGGGGTGTTGCAATGACGTGGATCGTCGACCCGGACAGTGAGCGCGCCTGGGAATACGCCCGAGGCCAACGGCCGCACGAAGTGGCTCCCCAAGGCTCCCTCACCGCCGAAGGCATTTCGATTCCTTTGTCTGAGGCGTTCTCCGTCCTGCATGCGCGCTGATGCCGCGACGGCTCTGATCGCCGATCCCATCTCCAAGCTGCACGATACGGGCCCCGGTCACCCCGAACAACCGTTGCGCTTCGATGCGATCATGCAGGCACTCGAGCAAGCCGGCCTGCTAGATCAAGTCCGACGCATCCCGCCGCGCATGGCGAATGAAGACGAGTTGGCCTTAGTCCACAGCCATCGCTACATCACCACCGCGCGCCGCGAAATTCTCTCAGGGCTACCCGAGTTGTCGACCGGGGACACGAATGTCTCGACGCACTCCTGGGAAGCCGCTCTGGCTGCGGCTGGTGGCGTCATGAACGCAATAGACGCAGTAGTGCAGGAAATGGCGCGGAGCGCCTTTTGCGTGGTGCGTCCTCCCGGGCATCACGCCCGGCCCACACAAGGGATGGGCTTCTGCATCTTTAATAACGTCGCGATCGCGGCGCGCTATGCGCAACGCAAATACGGCATCGCCAAGGTGCTGATCGCGGATTGGGACGTCCATCACGGCAACGGCACGCAGGACACGTTTTACGAAGACGGCTCAGTATTCTTCTTCAGCACGCACCAGTCGCCATGGTACCCCTTCACCGGCGACGCGGACGAAACCGGGGAAGGAAACGGTCGCCACTCCACCGTGAACCGGCCTTTCCCGGCCGGCTCGGGGCGCGAAGAAATTGTGGGGACCTTTCGCGAGGAGCTTCGCAGAGCCGCGGACCACTTCCGGCCGGAGCTGGTGCTCATTTCCGCCGGTTTCGACAGCCGCATCGCCGATCCTCTGGGCCGCTTCACTCTTTCCGATGCAGACTTCGCGGCTCTAACGCAGGTCATGCTGGAGATTGCCGGCGAGCACGCGAACGGAAGGTTGGTCTCGGTGCTGGAAGGCGGCTACAGCTTGAGCGGCCTTGCCTCGGCGGCCGCGGCTCACCTCCAAGCTCTTCTCGAGAAAAACGGTGTAAGATGATGAGACAACTTTTCTTAGGAGCATCGGTCCAATGAGCGTCAAAGTGAGCACGAGGCAGGTAGGCGACGTGACTGTCGCGGACGTGGCGGGCAAACTGACCCTGGGCGAGGGCTCCAGCACGCTGCGGGAGACTCTGCGCAATCTGGCCACGCAGGGACATAAGAAGATCCTGCTCAATCTTAGCGGCGTCACCTACTTGGACAGCTCCGGAATCGGAGAGCTGGTGGCGGGTTACACCACCATTACCAGCGCGGGCGGGAAACTGAAGCTGGTAAATCTGACCTCGCGAGTTCAGAATCCACTCCAGACCACCAAGCTGTACACGGTCTTCGACATTTACGAGGACGAAACCGACGGAGTCAAGAGCTTTTCCTGAGCCGGCGCGGACTCGTCCATGGCGGATACGGGGGCCGACGCCGGGCCCGGCGCGGGGATGCCGCGCGCTTCCTCATCGATGACCGGCACTTTTTGAAGCTCCGGCTTCCGAAGTTTCAAGCGGCTCTTTTGCGCCATTTCACGAACGTGAGTATCCGGGTCGGTGCTCAGCTTATCGAGAGCTGGCCCGAATTCCGGGTTTCCGCATTCACCCATCGCCCAAGCTCCGCGGGAGCGTTCCACCGGATCGTGCGAGGCAGCCGAGTGGCCGATGCGCTCGAAAGCTCCCTGGTCGCCCTGACGGCACAGTTCCGCAAGAGCGTTCATCGAGGCCCTTGCGGAGGAGTCGTTAACGGCGTCGCGCAGTACTTCGCGCACTGTAGCAGATTGATTTCCCCACAAGGATTCGACGGTGTTGGCGCGCAGCCTCGGGTCTTCCGAACCCAGGAACTTCTTCACCCGAGGCAGGTTCAGATTAGCGCGTCCCAACAGCAGAGCTACCTTCGAGCGCACTTCCGCGCTGGGATGGCGCAGCATTTGGATAAGGTACGAGGAAAGGCGGCTGCAATCGGAAATCGCCTCCACCAGCCGCAGAGCCCGCAGCGCCGCCGAGGTCTTGACTCCCCGCACCTCTCCACCCGCGTTGGCGAGCAACTTATGAAGCAGCCGCCCGTCCAGGATCGGCTCCGCCGCGGCCAGATTGCGCGCCAAGGAAATCGCCGCGTCCAAAGGCAAAGCATCCTCATCAAGCAGGGGGTCGATGAGAAGGTTTCCCGCGAAGAGCAGACCCGCGACGTACTGCAAGCCCGGGGACTTCTCGGTTTTGGCGGCCAGAAGGCGGACTGCGGACAAGGCGAATCCGGAAGGGTCGCTGGCTTGAAGCTGGCGGATCGCGTTGGTCGCCGCGGCCGGTTTTTCCGAGAAGCTAGCGACGGCATCCTCCAGAAATGCGCCTGTTATTTCGTCCGCGGCGCCGTGCTCCTTACCCAAGAGCTCGATGATGGCCTTTAAATCCAAATTCTCTCGCTACTCCTCTTAACGCTACTCATCGGCGCTAGCCGGCCTCGTAACAGCCAGGCTGATACGCCAAAGCGTCTCTGTCACACGCCATTCGGCGCAAGATTACAAAACGTTACTGAACTTTTGGTTTACCCCCTAGGGAGAGTGTGGTAGCATATAGGTGCTTCGAAGGCCCTTCGAAGCACACCCCATCCTCATGGAGTTGAAGACAACCGCCGAATGAGCTTTACCGTTTTCTTGGGCAACTTGCCTACCTGGGTCACCGCCGACGATATCCGAGGCTGGCTCAGCGCCGAGAATCTTGTGGCCGACGCCATCAAAGTAATTCGCAATCCTGAAACGCAGGAATCCAAGGGATTCGCCTTCATTGACGCACCCAATACCGAAGAGATGAACGCTATCATCCGCCGCTTCGATCGCGCGCCGCTGGAAGACCGGCTGCTTCGCGCGAATCCGGCGCAGCCGCCCCGGCCAAAGGGGCAAGGCCCCAGTCGTCCGCAGGGCTCGGGGCATGGCTCGGGCTATAGTAGTCCCCGGCGCGAAGGCCCCGGCGACGGCTCTAGCTCAGCCCACACTCAGGCCGGCTCGGCCCACACTCAAGGAGGTGGCGCCGAGGCTCGGCCCCCACGCCGCCGCAGAGGTTCCTCTAAACGTCCCAATGGCGGAGGAGCCCAAACCCCTTTCGCCGAAGAATTAGCCAAGGCCCTCTAATCGCCCGCCTGACTACTGCCTCTTAGGATCGGGCGGCCCGGAGACGTGGCCGTTTCCGTGCCAAGCTGGTATACTCATTCGCTACAGCGTTTTCTTAAGCCCGAGGGGGACGCACTCCGTGGCGGATCTACTCATCATCCGTATTCTTTTCGTAGCGGCGCTAGCGTGTGCCGCGTTTTTCCTTCGCCCTCTGGATCTGAGCGGCCCTATCGCCGCCGTGGCGGGCGCAGTCGCTGGAGCCGGGGTGGTCCTGTTCGAAATCCGCATCCGCGAGGTCAGCTTGAAGCGCTTGATCGGCGCGGCTTTCGGAAGTGTGCTGGGCATCCTGGGCGCATACATGATTTCGCTGGTGCTGAAGAGCGCCATGCCCGATTCGCCCACTGTCCGCTTCCTTCAATTGGTGTTGCTGGCCTGGATGACCTACTGCGGGCTGGTGGTGGGGTCGAGCAAAGGCGACATGCTGAACTTGGCCGCGCTGGGCGGGTTGTTTGGCGGCGAGGTGAGTTCGAAGAACACCTTCAAGATCCTGGACACCAGCGTGATTATCGACGGCCGTATCGTAGATCTGGCCGAAACCGGATTTATCGACGGAGCCATCGTCATCCCTCAGTTCGTCCTGCGCGAGCTGCAATTGGTCGCCGATTCTTCGGATTCGATGAAGCGCAACCGCGGCCGCCGCGGCCTGGACATTCTGCAGCGGCTTCAAAAGCTGCCCGACCTCAACGTCCAGATTCTGGAGGACGACTTTCCGGCCATCCGCGAAGTGGACATGAAGCTGATCGAACTGGCCAAGGTCTACGCCTGCAAGATCGTCACCAACGATTTCAATCTGAACAAGGTCGCGCAGCTTCATGGCGTCGAGGTGCTCAACATCAATGAGCTCGCCAACGCCCTCAAGCCCGTGGTGTTACCTGGCGAGACCATGCGAGTGTTCATCCTAAAGGAAGGCAAGGAATACAACCAGGGCGTCGCGTATCTGGACGACGGCACCATGGTGGTGGTGGACAACGCACGCAAGATGATTTCCAAGACCATCGACGTGGCCGTGACCAGCGTGCTTCAGACTACGGCCGGCAAGATGATCTTCGGGCGCTTCGATGAGCGAACTCACGCGGTCCACGATAAGCCCTTCGAAAAAGCCGCGGAAAAGCCGCAGGAACGGGAGCGAACCGCAGCCCGGGAAGCCGCGCCTGCCACGGGGCCCACTTCGTAAAGTACAATCGTACTTCATCTCATGAAAGTCTCCGTCATTCTGCCGGCGGCGGGTTTGGGCACTCGCATGGGCCGGGAGAAATCCGGCACCAGCCGCAAACAATTCATGCTATTAGAGGGCGCGCCCATCCTGATTCACACGATCCGCAAGTTTCTCGGTTGCCCATCCGTCAATGAGATCGTAGTCGCTCTGCGTGCCGAAGACATGGATTGGGCCCGCGGCTTGATCCACAAGCAGCATCCCGAAAAACCCGTGCGCGTGGTGGAGGGGGGCGAATCGCGCCAGCAGTCAGTAGAGAACGCGCTCGCTACCCTGAGCCCGGAGACGGAACTGGTAGCGGTGCATGACGCGGTGCGGCCCTTTATCGACTCCGCTCTGGTGGAAAAGGTGATCGCCGAAGCAGCCTCGACCGGCGCGGCGATTGTCGGCATCGTTCCGGTGGATACGGTGAAGCAAGTGCACCGGAACAAAATCCGCTCGACTTTGCCGCGCGAGCACCTGGTGCTGGCGCAGACTCCGCAAGTGTTCCGATTCAGCCTGCTCAAACGGGCGTTCGAGGCCGCCCGTGCCGACAATTTCACCGGCACCGACGAAGCCAGTCTGGTGGAACGCCTGGAGGAAGCCGAAGTCAGCGTGGTCCAGGGCAGCGACCGCAACATCAAGATCACCAAGCCCTCGGATATGGAGCTGGCGCGTCTGTTCCTGGGCGAAGAGTTGGCCGCGGCGGGCAAAACGGCGTCATGATCGCAGCCGCATGAGGACCGCATGAGGAAAGCCCTGTGACGGAGGTTCGCACAGGCCTCGGCTGGGACACACACCGGATCGCGCCCAACCGCGCCTTGATCCTCGGCGGAGTGACGATTCCCAGCGAATTCGGCCTGGAAGGCCACTCCGACGCCGATATTCTTTCGCACGCGGTCACCGATGCTTTGCTGGGCGCGGCCGGACTCGGCGATATCGGCATGCATTTTCCCGACACCGACCCACGCTGGAAGGGCGCGTCCAGCGACCGTTTCCTGGCGCACGCGGTGGCGCTGGTCCGCCAGCGCGGATTCACCATCGTCAACATCGATTCGACGGTGATCCTGGAGCGGCCCAAGCTGAAGGATCATCGCGCCGCGATTCGCCAAACTCTCGCCCGCACGTTGGGCCTCGACGCGGAGCGCGTTTCGGTCAAATTCAAGACTGCCGAGCGAGTCGGCCCGGTGGGCGAAGGCAAATCCGCTGAAGCCCAAGCCATCGCAACCATCCAACGTTCCCCGGCGGAGCACGGAGGGGTCTAACCGAAAGCCCGTCTCGCATGCGAATCCTCTCAGCCGCCAGCGCACTTCCGCCACACCGATATCCGCAAAACGTGTTGCGCGACGCCTTGAAGCTCTTCTGGGGTTCACGCCTGGAAAACCCGCGCTTGCTGGACCGCTTGTGGGCCAACTCGGGCGTCGAGACCCGGCACCTAGCGCGTCCCCTGGCCGATTATTATTCGCTCGATACTTTCGGGAAGGCGAACAACGCTTGGATCGAAGCCGCGGAAGAACTCGGCTCAACCGCGATTTGCCGCGCTCTCGCCGCGGCTGGCCGCGAAATTTCCGAAGTCGGCGCGTTGATTTTCGTTTCGATTACCGGCATCAGCAGCCCCTCGATCGACGCGCGTTTGATCAATAAAATGGGCCTGCCAGGCAACCTGCGCCGCATCCCGGTTTTCGGCCTGGGTTGCGTCGGAGGAGCCGCCGGCATCGCGCGGGCCGCCGATTGCATTCGCGGCTACCCGGAACAGATCGCCGTACTATTGTCGGTGGAGCTGTGTTCGCTGACGATGCAGCACGCCGATCTTTCGATCGCCAATCAGATCTCGATGGCTTTATTCGCCGACGGCGCGGCGGCCGTGGTGATCGGGGGTGACATGGTGGACGGTGCGGGCCCATGCATCGTGGACACCCGCTCCTCGTTCTATCCCGGCACGCTCGACGCGATGGGCTGGGCGATTTCCGAATCCGGATTCCGCATCGTGCTCTCGCCCGAAGTTCCCAACGTGATTCGCGATCATGTGGGCCACGATGTCGACGCGTTCCTGAGCGAGCACGGGCTCACGCGCGCCGATATCGGCTGCTGGATTCTGCACACCGGCGGTCCGAAAATTCTGCAAGCGACGCAAGAGGCCTTGGAGATCCCCGAATCCGCGATCGCGGCGTCCTGGGAGATGCTGCGCAGGACCGGCAATCTATCCTCGGCTTCGGTGCTGCTGGTGCTTGAAGAAATCATGACTCGCCGCCGGCCGCCCGCGGGCACCTGGAGCGTTCTCGCCGCGATGGGACCGGGATTCTGCTCAGAGTTGGTGCTGCTGCGCTGGTGACATCTTCACCAATGGAGCCGACACGCCGCTCCCTTACTTCTCATTCGGCCGCTCGATACGGTCAATCACCAGAACTTCCTGGGGACCATTGGCCGCCTGCAAATCCAGGCCGATTTTGCGCAGCGCCGTGCGCGCAGCATCGAAGCGCTCCACGGGATTGGTCAGCGTGGGATGGCCTTTCGGAGCAGAGGAATCTCCGCCGGAGATTCCCAAGTCGCTATAAAACAAATCCAGGCGGATATTGTATGCGCCCTTAAGCCCGGTCTGATCGATGACCGGCCGGTCTAGAGGAAACAGAGCGGAAAGTTCCTTGATGGTCGCTCCGTCCACTTCGAGCCCGTGGTCAGTTTGCTGAAACGTGCGGCACAAAGGACGGCGCTTCAGGAAGGGGAGCGGAGGCGTTACCGGATGGTCCCAGGGATCCTCCCAATCCTCGCAATCGCCCTCTTCCGCCCGTTGGAGCATGGGACTTCCCTTCCCCACTGTCAGCGCATAAACCGGAACTTCGCGGCTGGAGCGGTGCAGCTTCAGCTTGAAGCGGTCTTCCAGCAGCGCTCGCATCGGCGGCCCGCTGAACATAGTCAAAATGTCGAGTTTGATGGCGGCCTTCGCGCTGATGGTATATCGGTCCGTATTGATCCATGCGGGAGCCCCTTCGATGGGCAGCGAGAGCTTGCCATTGAAATGCGAACCATTTGAGTACGCGGCGTACGTCCAGTCGATCAAGTCCTTGACGGTCACGCACGGCACAACCACAATTCCCGGCGATCCGCTCACCCCGGCATGCAACGCTTTCGGATCACAGGGACGGACCGATGCGACCTCAAACTCCTCCGTCTGCGCAAACGCCGCCACGCTGAGTACAGCGGCGGCCACAATTACCCTCATACCGCCAAGATACAATCACGGCCTGCGGAACACCAACACTGCGTTGAGACCGCCGAAGGCGAATGAATTGGACATCGCCGCTTCGAACTCGGCCGGCCTGGCGTGGTTCGGCACGACGTCGAGGCCGCACGCCGGGTCCGGCTCGACAAAATTCGCCGTCGGTGGAATCATTCCGCCGCGCAGCGCGGCCAGTGTCGCCGCGGCTTCCAGAGCTCCCGCCGCTCCGAGAGCATGGCCGTGCATGGATTTGGTCGAGCTAACGGCAACCCGTCGCGCGTGCGTGCCGAACACCGCGCGGATCGCCTCGGCCTCCGTCGCGTCGTTGGCTTGTGTGCCCGTGCCGTGCGCGTTGATGTAGCCCACGGCTTCCGCTGCGATGCCCGCATCTTCCAGCGCATTCCTCATCGCCAGAGCCGCGCCTTCCGCTAATGGCTGCGTCAAATGGTGCGCGTCCGAGGACATGCCGAAGCCCGCGATCTCGCCCCAGATCTGCTCGCCACGTGAGCGCGCGGCTTCGAGAGGCTCCAGCACCAGCATCCCCGCGCCCTCGCCCAAAATCAGTCCGCGCCGGCCAAGCGAAAACGGACGGCATGTATCGGGCGAGACCACGCGCATCGCCTCCCACGCTTTCAAAAATCCGGGCGCGAAAGGAGCTTCGCTGCCACCCGCGATCGCCATCTCCACGGCTCCGCTGCGGACCATCCAGAACGCTTGCCCAATGGCGTGATTCGCAGAGGAACAGGCGGTCGAAACCGTATACGTCGGCCCCGTGATTCCGAACTCGCGCGAGATCCGGCTCGCGCCGGCGTTGTCCATCACCAGAGGAATCGTCAGCGGCGAGACCCGTCCGTTGCCCGCATAAAAACTCTTGAAGTTTGCGTCTTTGGTGATCTGACCGCCCGCGCTCGATCCGGTAACGATCGCGCAATGCCGGCCGAGTGCCGCACCGATCTTCAGTCCCGACGCGGCGATCGCCTCCCGCGCGGCGACTACCGCAAACTGCGCAAAGCGGTCCAGGAACCCGGCTTCTTTCTCGTCGAAATAGCGCAACGGGTTGAATGCCGCCGCCTCCGCCGCGTTTAGAAACTTCACGGTTCCCGGCGGTGTCAGAGTCATCGGCCGGATGGCGCTCACCCCGGTGGCGACGCCGGTCCAAAATTCGCCGAAGCTATCGCCGAACGCGGAGACCACCCCGATGCCGGTCACGGCCACACGCCGCGCGCTCATGGGTTCCTGACTGCCAACAGCTTCTCGATGCCTTCCACCATCTCGCGCACGCTGCGGATCTTCAAGGCAGGTTCGTCAGGGATTTCGATACCGAACTCCTCTTCCAGAGCAAAGACAATGTTGATGCCGTCGAGCGAATCGATCTTGAGTTCCTCGAAGCTCTGGTCGATGGTCACAGTCTCGGGGGGAATCTTCTGCGTCTTGGCGATGACGGCCGCCACGCGCGCGACCACATCCTCCGATGCCGGACGGCCATCCATGAATCTCATGATACAGGCAACGCCGACCCCGCCTTGGCCGTCCATCAAGTATCATCGGTATTTGGCGATGCGCACTTTCCTACCGCTCCTGCTGTTGGCCTCTGGATTCGCTGCGCCCGGAAGAGCCGCTCCGCCGGATGCACCCCGCAGCGACGATCTGTATCGCGGCTGGCTTCAGATGTACGACCTCAAGTTCGACGACTCGCATAGAGTCTTCGGTGCCTGGGAGCAAGCCCACCCCGCGGATGCCTTGGGTCCAGCCTCCAACGCGGCAGCGTATTTGTTTTCGGAGCTGGCCCGGCTTGGCGTGCTGGAATCCGAGCTATTCACCGACAATGAGCGCTTTTTGAGTCGCGACAAGGTCCAATCCGACCCGCGCGCCCGCGCGGCCTTCGAACACGAAATCGCGGCGACGGACCGCGTGGCCGATTCCGCCATCCGCGCAAACCCCTCCGACACGGATGCTCTGTTTGCAAAGTCCATGAGCCTGGGGCTGCGGGCCGATGAAGCCTCGTTGATTGACCGCCGCGACTTGGCGGCCTTGCATTACATGAAGGACAGCCGCGCTTACGAGCAAAAGGTGCTGGCCATCAACCCCAAAGACTACGACGCGTACCTCGGCTCCGGCGTCGAAAACTACCTGTTGAGTCTGAAGTCCGCGCCGGTCCGGTTCCTGCTCCGGATCACCGGCTCACTTGTGGATCGGGACAAAGGCGTTCAAGAAGTCAGTATGACGGCGCAGTACGGCCACTATCTGGAGCCATTCGCCAAGCTGCTCTTGACGGTAGCGGCGTTACGCGACAACAACCACGCACGCGCGCGCGAGTTGCTCAGCGGGCTGCACGCCCGCTTCCCGGACAATCCACTGTACGTTCGCGAGCTGAACCGCCTCAGCTCTGCCGCGAAATAGCTGCTTCGTCTACCGGTGCCGTCCGTGCAGATTCGACCGGTAGTAGGTATGGGAAGCCGCATCCTTCCGCAGCCACCCGTTTAGTTTGCGCCACAGGCCGGATAACCAATTCAACATGTGACACCTCTTCCGGGAACCCTATCACAATTGCGAATCGGCGTCACCCGTGGGGTGTAAGAGGATTCAGGCAGCGCTATTTCTTGGCCAAGCCCCGCAGCTTTTCGAGATACTCCGGATACATCGTCTGCGCGCCGCCCAGCGCGGCGTCGACGGGCAGGTGGTGGCGGTCGGCGAATTCGTGCACGAAGGGATTCTCGCCCGGCATGTAGCTTTGGACTTCGGTCTTGGGACGGCCTGGGTTCTCATCCACGTACTCGCACGGATACAGCCAGCCTCCGCCGATTCCTCCGCCGGTAGGTTCATCCACGTCAAGAACAAAGTCCTGGCTCTTGACCAGAGGCTCACTGAGATAGATCGGATCGCTGACCACGGTCACATGGGTGAGGTGATCGCCGTGACGGATGAAGTGCTCGGTTAGAGTAATCTCGTCGCTGGAAGGAAGCCCGTTGCGGCGATGCCAGCCTTGCTTGATGTGAGTCGTGGTGACGGTGAGGATGTTGCCATCCCAGTGGCCGGTGGAAAATCCCATCCAGGTGTGCGCGGCGTAGTCCGGCGGATGCGGACGGCCGTCCATCCAGATGGTCCGGTTCTGCTCATAATTGCTGATGTAATTGCGGATCGCCACCAGTTCCTGCGTCTGCGGATCGCGCTCCTCCCAGATGCGCAGTAGCAGCGGACCGCGATAGATGTAGGCGGCCGTGTGGACCTGGCACTGATGCTCCTGCGCGGTGAGCCGGTCGGGGTCCCAGCTCAGAGCCCATTGCCGCGCCGCGTCATTGATTGGCAAGCCCAGATAATCCACCAGCTCCGGACCGGGGATGCGCTCGGGCTGGTCCTCGTCGAAGACCGGGCTCCAGATGCCGGTCAGGTCGACCTGCGCCAACAGGGGCGAGGCCAGCAATGTCACAAGCACAACCAGCCAAGCGAGGCCGATGCTCTTCATAGCAGCCTCCGAATTACGACTCGTGCCGAACCTCAGTTAGCTCCGGCCTCCCTGTATTGGCACCAAGGATACCGTCGCCGCTCCACGGGCGTTTCTTCCCGCCCGACAGCGCCTCGAACCCGGGCCTGGCGCGATAAAGGATTGTCCCGGCAGGAAGCCGTAGTGCGTACCGGTGCAGGTCTCCGCCCGAGATGTCTGGAAATGCGAACTCTGTCTCGAGACCTTCACGGCTAGAAGTAACGAAGTATCTCCACCGCTCGATTAGGTCAGGCGCCTCACGAACAACATACAGTTTATTGGCCTCAATAGGCGGCTCCCCATCGTCGTCATCCCAGACGGCAGCCATAATATGAGTCAGAAGTGATGCCGCCTTTCCGGATTCGACCAGGTCCGGATTGAAAATTCCCCACCGTCCCTGAATCAATCGATCGAGGGGCTCGCCGCCGCCCCATTCATCCCGCGAGTACATCTGCATGAGGTTCCCGAACCAGCCGCCAAACTCGGTAATTCCAATCGATTCGACGTCGCGTCCGCCGCAGTAACGGCACCTGCCGCGTTTCGAACTGCGGGCGGAGATTTGAGATCTAAGCCATTGATGCCGAAAGCACTCAATGCAGCAACGTACACCCGCTGAGCTTCGGTTCATCGGACATGCCGTCCCCGGCTCTTTCGGCTGAAGATGCCGCACTCGACGACCTGGAACGACCCCGGCGCGGCGTTAGTGATCGCCACAATGATAGCGGGCAGGCTGTTCCTGATAATCGGAAGCTCTATCGCGGAGAGGGCCACCACGGCCAGGCGCCGACCCGAAAGGTTCTGCTCATAGGTGATCGTCCGGTCGCCGGTCAAAACCACGTCCACGCCGTTGTCCTGCGCTAGCTGGAGCAACTCGCCGTTCTTTAGCCCCGACCAGCCCATGTAGGCCACTGTCACAACCTCATGCGGCCCCAGCAGTTCCCGCAGAGCGTGGTCAAGGTTCTCGTCAAGTAGCACTCTCACGACCGCTGATGCTGTCCGCGCTGTTCACGGGCGAATTCGATCAGACGTCTAATCTGCGCGACTGAGAGCGTAGGAAATCCTGCGTGGAGCTCCTCGATTGTCTCACCGAGCTCATAGCTCCCGACAATTGCCTCAGGTATGATTCGCGTACCGCGGACGACCGGCCGGCCCGACACCTTGCCCGGCACGCATTCAATCAGCTCGCACCGTGCCCAGTCCACTTCTGGAGTTGTAGCGGTCTTTGCCATCCTGACCCCATTTATAGGATACGTCGGCTTGTTCTCACGATTCCTCCCGCTGCGTACCCAGGTAACGGCTCGCTAGCGACGATTCCGCGATCGCGCAAGCCAACACCAGCAGCATGATATACCACCACAGCGATTGCGGGATTTTTCCCGAAGCCGCAGGCGCGCCCGCTGCGGAGGCTTGCTGCGAAGACTCCCCGTCCTGGCCTTGCCACAGAGCCAACACATCATCCGGGATCACGTCCAGATTCGATTCCCGGGGATCGGCATTTACTCCGATCTCGTCTTGCCGGCCGTTTGCCAAGCGAATCTGGTAGTAACCCGCTTCGGTGAGCCGGATGGATTGCGCCGAGGCGGCTTCACCCAAAGTCAGCGGACGCTTGCCTTCCGGATCGGTGACCTCGACGCCTTGTCCGCGCTCCTTGGCGTTGCGCAGCTCCAGATAAGCATCCACAACCTGCGCTCCGCCCTGGCGCTCACTCCCGGCAAGGTAACGCGCTGTCTGTTCGACAAACGGCACGAATGCCGGCTGCAAGGGAAAATCGTTGGTCAGATTGTCGAGGCCGGAGGTGAACAGCACCACACGGCCCTCCCCAATGCGCTTCTCGAGCAACAACGGAGTCTGATCGCTCAACCTTACGATGACGCGTGCGTCGCCGGGATCCACATCCAGCGCGTAGAAGAATCTCACGCCCGGCCAGCCGCCCGCTTTGGCGACGGCGGGATAAGAAGAATCGCTATCTCCCACGCTGATTGAGTGCTCAGGAAGCCGAGTGTAATCGTGGCTCGCGTTAATGCGCGCGCCGAAAATCGGAACCTGCGCGCGGGAGCCCGCCGAGGTACCGGCGGCAATCAACAGGCTGCCTCCAGAGCGCACGTAGCCGGTCAGCGAATTTTCCAAAAGCTGCGGCATGCTGTTCAAATCCGATAGCACTACGAAGGCGTAGTTGGACGCGTTGCGGTCGGCGGCTTCATTGACGTTAATCGATTCGAGCGTGAATGCCGCTTGCGCGGCAGCAGAAAGAGCCGCGCCGAAATACAACGGCGAGCGGGTATCGCCGTAGTTATGCACCAGCAAAACCTTCTGCGGATCGGACCGTTCCACGGCGAAGCGGCGCGAGTCGTCAGCCGGGAAGCCGTCGGCCGAATCGATCTTGACCTCGCAGCGGCTGAAGCCGTACGGAACTTCGAGGGAAGGAAAGTCGACGGTAGCGCGCCCGTTCGCCGGAACGGCAACGGGTTTCGTCGCCGTGGTCTTGCCATTCACCACCAGAGAAACGGTGCGTTGCGCGGCAGGAGTGCCGTAACCGGCGACCACGGCCTGCACATGAATCGGTTTCAAGTCCTTTCCCCACACCTGCCCCGGCGCGTCGACGGATTCGACCGTCCAGTTCGGCTCCGCCTTGCTCACAACGGAATGAGTCACCAGCTTGACGTTCGGCGGCAAAGCCATGTCCGAAAAATTTCCCGCCAGCGCGCTGCGCTGCATGTCACTGAACAGATGCACTTCAACCGGAGTCCGTGCCGATTCCGCAATGCCACGCAAGGCGCGGGCCAGTTCACTGAAGTTGCCGTGGCCGTCGCCGGGTTCGATCGACTGGACCGCGGCCCGTAGCGCCGCTTGATCTTCGATCACCTGCGTCATCAGCCGCAATTGCGAACCGAACGCAGCCACCTGCGCGCGAATATCGCCCTTTCCAGACAACACGCCCATGGCCGCGGTCTTCGCATCCTCCAGCCGAGTCCCCGCGCGCATGCTGAAGGAATTGTCCACTACCAGCAGCATCAAACGGTTGCTGGCGAGCGTCGCGGCATTGCGATTGATGAAGGGATTGGCGAAAGCCAGAATCAATAGCACCAGCACGGCCAGGCGTAGCGAGAGCAGCAGAAGATAATGCAATCTGCGATGCCGCGTGGAGCTCTGTGTTCGCGACTCCCAAAACATCAGCGAAGGCACCGGCCGCGGAGGGTTCTTCTGGCGCTTCAACAAATGCAGATACAGCGGCAGGGCGACACCCGCCAAACCCGCCAGGAACCAGGGTGAGAAAATTCCCACTTAGACAATCCCCCACTTCCGGCGCAACCACCACTCCGAAAAGCGCAGCGCAATCAATACCAGGAACACGATTGGCAGGTTCCACAGGTCCTTGGTTTGGCGCATGGTCACGCCGCCCTCCGAATACGGAATGCTTGTCGCGAGCTTGCCGAGATCCGCGGGTTTCCAGTATTGACCGCCGGTCTGCGCCGCCAAGTGCTCCAGCAAATCCCGATTTTGTTCGGTGTGAAAATTCTCCGCGACGCCGTCGCGGCGCTGGAACGTCAGAACGTCGCGGCCAATCTCCTGCACTTTGCCGGTGCTCGGATCCGCGCGCTGCGCAGTTACCTCCGTAAGATACGCGCCTTCCTTGGGCGCCGACCAAGTGCCTTGAAACTGCCCCGGATTATCCGGCACGGGCGACATCTCGATCGCCGCGCTGATCCCGCTCGGCCCCAGAATGTGCGCCTCCACCTTGGCGTCGGGCGCGGGATTGTAGCGTTCATCGCGAACCTCGGCGGTAAAATTCACGTTGCCGTTGTCGAGCAGAAGTTGCGAAGGAACCGCTACCGTCACGTGCCCTGGCGCGCCGGAAATCAGCCAGCGCAGCAACTGCTGCCAGAAGGTGTAATAGGAGGTGTCCCCCAAGGGCGAGCTCATCTGCCAGCGCCAACTTCCGCCCGTGGCCATGATGGCCGTGCGTCCGCGGCCGAAATTCTCCGTAATCAGCAACGGCACCTTGCGGCCTTCCGGAGTGATCGTGTTCAGCAGCACTCGTGCGCCCGGCTTGGCCGTGCCGGGATCTTCATAATCCATGAGGTAAGGCAGCGTTTTCCATTTCGCGGCATTTGCCGCCGGATCGTCCATCAGCCTTGTGATAATGCTGTCCGCGCCATCCGGAGCAAGCTCCGCGACCGCGTGCGTCGTGCCGTTGCGCGGGTCCTGCTCGCGATGGAAGGTCCCCGGCTGGGTCGGCAGAATCGTCGGTAGAAGATCGATCAAACTGGAGGAGTTCCACCCGCCGTCGGCCAGTGCAAACTGGCCGCCTAACAGCAACAGGCCGCCGCCGCGCTTGTCCACGAAGTTGCGAATCAGCGCCTGCTGTTCCGCGCTGAAGTAGCCGCTTTCCACGGACCCGATCATCAATCCCGCGTAACCGAACAAATCTTCGGCGCGCGTGGGAAATCCTCCGGCGAGTTCCTTGGGGTCCGCCGCCCCCTGGGTGAGGGTTTTGTTCTCGCTGGTGCGCACCGTAGAAACCACGTGGACCATGCGGTCATCCTCTTCGGCTTCGCGGATGAATTTGTACTCCCAGCGCGGCTCGCCTTCGATGTAGAGGATTCGCTGGGTGTCGGAGCCGACGTTCACCACGCGGGAAAGCGCATTATTGGCGGTATTCTGCTCGCCCGGCAGGAGGGCCGCAGAGACTTCCAGAGTTTTCGCGCCCGCGCCGCCTACGTTGAACATCAGCGTCTCAGTCTGGAGGTTACCATCCGGCCCCAGGGTGATGCTGCGCGCCGCGAGCGGCTTGGGTTGACCGGAGCTCACGTCGCGCACCGTCAGATTGACCTTCGCGCCCGCGTATCCGCGCTGATGTAGCGTCACCTTCGCGGCCAATCTCGACTCCGCCAAGGCGCGCGGCGCGATCTCCACATCGTCCAGTTCCACGTCATGCTCGGCACGCTCCCGGCCGAAGCCGACGGTATGAACCGGAATATGGCGCGCGCGCAGCCCGCTGATCGCGTCCGCGCTGATGCCTCCGGAGTTGTCGTCGCCGTCGCTCAACAGAACCACCGCGCCGATGGGCAGGTCGGAGGTTTCATCGCTTAATTGTTTCAGGCTGTCTCCCAGGCGCGTCGCGGGCGCGCCGGTCTGCAATTCCTTGAGATTATCGATCCGCGCGGCGCGATCGTCCACGCGATACAAACGCGTTTGAAAGGATTTGTTGAGGCTGGCGAGCACGCCTCCATCCAGCGCTTTCACCGCTTGCGCCTGGCGCGTGGAGCCATCCTCGGAGATCCCCATGCTGCGCGAATCATCCACCAGCACGGCGACGATGTTCTTCTGCGGCTGAAGCTCGGATACCGTTAACGCGGGCTGCCACAGCAGCACCAGCACAATGGCCGCCATCAAGGACTGCAAGCCCCAAACGACCCAGGCTCGCCAGCTTCGCAGATTTGGAGCGGCTTCCTTTAATTGCGAGCGGATCAGCCAGGCGAGCGCCGCGGCTGCCGCGATGATCAACAGCACCAGCACCCACTTGGGCCACGCACCTAAGAGCGCAATCCGGCCCTGGGCGTAGGCCGAGCGGGGATATTTAAAAAGAAATTCGAACATTAGAACCGCGAACGCCCCTTCTCTTCCATCGCGGTCCTTAGTGGGTCATCGCGTAGGTGATGTAGTTCAGCACGATGCGAAACGCCAGGCCGGAGAATTTCTCCGGATACTCCGCCTCATCGGAATGCTCCCAGGCGTCTCCCAGATGCATGTTGGCGCAAATGGCCACCATGATGCGGCCGTGGTCGTTGCGGATGGCGCGCCATTTGGGTACATAGCCGTCTTTTTCATAGGTGCGGCCGGTGCTGACATACTGCTCGCCCGGGATCTGGAACTTTTCGTTAATGTCGTAGAGGACGTGATAGATCTCGTCCGCGTCCTTGAGATCCTCCACGGGACGGTCCGGGAGCACCTGGCGCATACCGGCCATGAAGTGTTGCCAGTCGTCCTCGCCGTGGAAGTCGTCCACCATCAGGAAACCGCCCTTCAGAAGATAATCGTGCAGACGCTTGGCCTCTTCGTCGGTGAACTGCCAGGTGTTCACGTCGACGGCGTAGATCCACGGGTAATCGAACAGATGGTCGCTATCGAGATCGGCCACGTTCAATGGCGAAGGAGAGTTAATGTGCGTCAGGCGCCGCAGCGCGATCAAACAATCGTCATCGGCTTTGGGATAATCGCGGGACCAGGTTTCAAATCCCTGGAAGCGGTTAAAGACGCCCCCCACCGAATTGTATTGAAGACGCGTCCAATAAAACTCTGAGGGTACCGAAGGACCAAAATCGTAGTAGCCTCGCTGACGCCGGCCAAATCTCTGAAACGCGAGCAACCCCACGCTGAGCACAAACAACAGACGGATAGCGTTGAGGATCGGCCGCTTCATAGCATTAGAAGGATAACAGAAGCGCGCGAGCGACTCCAGGGGAGGGCTCAAAGACATGTTGCGGTAGGATGGTCAAGGCATTTGCCTTCGCTGATGCGGTCTTCCATACAGCGGCGTGATTTCTTGAAGCTTGCCGGCTTGGCGGCCGCCGGCTCGCGGCTTGGGGCGCAGGAAACACAGTCGTTTCTCTCTCCGTCTGCCGCGCCGGATGTTGCCCGCACCGACTTCAAGCTCGAAATCGGAACCGTCACCGTGGATCTTGCCCCCAATCGAATCCTCAGCACCACCGGCTACAACGGAACCTCGCCCGGGCCGCTGCTGCGAATGAAGGAAGGCGTGCCGGTGACCGTCAACGTTACCAACAACACCGACATTCCCGAATATGTCCACTTTCACGGCCTGCTGATTCCCTCCGAGGTCGATGGGTCAGAGGAAGAGGGCACGCCCGAAGTGCCGCCGCACGGAAGCCGCAGCTACAAGTTCACGCCCACGCCTGCCGGCACGCGCTGGTATCACACCCACACCATGTCCATGGACGATCTGCACCGCGGCAGCTACACCGGGATGTTCGGATTTCTGATCGTCGAGGGTGCGAACAACCCCGGCACCTACGATCAGGAGCATTACCTGGCGCTGCGCGATTGGGAGCCGTACTTCAGTAACCAGGCGATGGACAACGACGACCTCGACGCCACCGGCCCGCAACCGGAACGTCCGGCGGTGTTGGACACGCGCCAGCCGGGCGTGGAGGTCCAGGCCGACGTTTATTCCATCAACGACAAAGCGCTCGGTTCGGGTGAGCCGATCCGCGTGAAACAAGGCGACCGCGTCATGTTTCATTTCCTCAACGCCAGCGCCATCGAAAACCGGCATCTGTATCTGCCCGGCCACAAATTCAACGTGATTGCCTTGGATGGGAACCCCGTGCCGACGCCGGCCGCTGTCGACGTACTGTTGCTGGGCCCAGGCGAACGCATCGATTGCTGGGTGGAAATGAACCAACCCGGCGTTTGGATTATGGGCGCGCCCGAGGATCCGGTTCGCGAAGGCGGCCTGGGTATCGTGATCGAGTACGCCAATCAACACCGCACTCCGCAATGGACCGCGGCCCCGAAATCGAGCTGGGATTACACCATCTTCGGCAAGCCTCCCACGCAGCCTGCGCCCACCGAAACGCTGGACATGATTTTCGAGAAGATCCCGCGCGGCGCGGGAATTTTCAATACGTTCAACGTAAACGGCAAGCCTTATCCGCACGACCGTGAATTCGTGCTCAAGCAAGGCACCCGCTACCGGCTGACCTTCCACAATCGCACCGACGACGCGCATCCTCTGCATCTGCACCGGCACCAATTCGAGATCGCCGAGATCTACGGCAAACCGACTTCCGGAATCATCAAAGACACGGTCGTGGTGCCAACTTATGGGCGCGCCAGCGTCGACTTCACGGCCGATCAACCCGGCCTGACTCTGTTCCACTGCCACATCCAGATGCACATGGATTATGGCTTCAAGGCTCTTCTCCGCTACGCGTAGGAGGTAATTTCATGCGGCACGTTTTGCGGCTGGCAGTCGCACTAGTTGCGGCCGCCGCGGAGGCTCAGCAGCCGGCTCAGCCCATCGGCGTTCCCGTCCCTCCGCTCGGCTCCGGACCCCTCGTCTTCGATACCGCGGAGCAGCACAAGATCCGCGTGTCGATCTTGGCTCGCGGACTGTCGCACCCCTGGGGCATGACGTTTCTTCCCGATGGGAGCATGCTGGTGACCGAGCGCCCTGGCCGCCTCCGCATGGTGCGCAAGGGCAAGCTCGATCCGACACCCATCGCCGGCGTACCCAAAGTTTATGCGGTACAACTGGCCGGTTTGATGGATGTCGCGCTCGATCCCGCGTTCGGCACCAATCACCTGATCTATCTCACCTACAACAAGCCGAGCCCCGACGGCAAACAGGTCGCGACGGCGTTGGCGCGGAGTGCGCGATATTTTCGTCGCCGACTGGTTGCCGGAGAGCGCGAACGGATTCAATTCACGCATGGCCTTCGGCCGCGACGGCATGATCTACGTGAGCGAAGGTGCGTCCAATAGCGACGCTTCCCAGGACCCCAAGAGCTTGCGCGGAAAAATCCTGCGCCTGCGCCCGGACGGCTCCGCGCCGCCCGACAATCCTTTCGTGAATCGTTCCGGCTACCGGCCAGAGATTTATTCGATGGGCCATCGCAACACGCTCGGCCTGATCGTCAATCCCATGACCGGCGAGCTCTGGAACGCCGAAGATGGACCCAACGGCAGCGATAAGATCAACGTGATCCTGCCGGGCCGCAATTACGGTTGGCCGGTCGCGAGTTACGGCCGGACCTACCCTGGTCCTCGGGTTTCTCCCACTCCGTGGAGGGAAGGCATCGAGCAGCCGTTAGTCTTCTGGGTACCTTCCATCGCCGTCTCCGGTCTGGCGGTTTACACTGGCGACCGTTTCCCCACCTGGAAGAACAACGCCTTCGTCGGCGGCATGCGCACCGGCGAGATCCCCGGCACAGGCCATTTGGAACGGATCGTGTTCAACGACCAATGGGAGGAGCTGCGGCGCGAAAGTTTGCTCACTGAGCTCCACCAGCGCGTGCGCGACGTGCGCCAGGGCCCCGACGGAATGCTCTATTTGCTGACCGACGAAGACGACGGAGCGCTGCTGAGGATTGAGCCGGCGCAATAACTCCGCTGATCGAAGCCTTACGCTGAGCGATTTCACAGCTCCCGCCAGCGAATTCCCGCAAGCTGTGGCGCGGCTACGCCCAGGCTCCATCTGTAAATCCAAGAAAACGCAGCGCTGCAGCCCGGATGGGGAAGTGCGCAAACACGGGCAAGGAGGGCCCCATGAAATTGCGACACTACTTCCCAATTTCGGTCGGCGTTTTTGTTTTGGTGGTTGGAACCGCGCTCTATTTCTCCGTCCCGATCGCGCCGTTCGCGGCAATTCTGCTGGCCGGAGAAACGCTACTCGGATTCCAGCTCGAGGACCACAAGGTCCCGAAGACGCTGAAGCAGTTGTTCACGCCGCCCAAGCCGCACGCCCACTAAACCGGCCGGCCAGGAGATGTGACGCCGCTACCGGCCGCCGGGTCCGCCGCCTTTTTGCCCGCCGCCGCGAGCCGGACGAGGAGGCAGGGTTCCACCCTCCGCCAGAATCTTCATATTGTCCAGGGCGCGCTGGAAGGTTGTGCGCCGCTGCTCCTTATCGCGATCCCGGGCCGCATCGTCGGTGAGGTTCGAATTGTCCCACACCAGCGTGTAGAGCAGCTTGCAGGTGGTCGCCGTCAGAGGCCGCGCCTCCACGGTTCCGTGGTACATGTTGTACATTTGCCCGACGCGCACCGGCTGGGTGTAGGTGTACGACAGGTCCGTCTTGCCCACCATGATTTCATTGCCGATGGAACGCACCGCACCGACCTCGCCGTCTTGGCCGGACATGATCATGCACGGCACCTGCAGCCATTCGCCGATGTCGCAATACTTGCCCACGCGCGCCCACACCTCGGCCGCGGGCTTGTTCACCGTCACCTCCATCGTGACGCTGACGTAGTTTGGATGCTCGACGGCAAGGGGCGCCTGCGGTCCCCGGCCCTGCGCGCTGGCGACCGCCGCGAAGCCGGCCATGGCGAGCGCGCATCCTGCGAATGTTCTGTAAATCGAAGTGTGCATGGTAAAGATCCTCCCGTGTAGCGTCTCACATCTTCTCACGCCCGGCTAGGGTTGCGCTAGCGGACGCTGCGCCACCGGAACCCGCACGGCGCCAGCGACGCCGGTGGCCCGGTCGCGGACGGCGACGCGGATCTGGCCGGATTCGGCCTTCACTCCTCTCAGCAACAGCGTGAAGCCGTGCTCCAGCACGTCTGCCAATTGCGCGTAGCTGAGATTCAAGGTGAGGCTGCCCACCCTGAACGTGTTTCCCGAAGACGAGATTGCGTACTCGATCGCTCCGCGAAACCGGCCGCCACCCGGGTCCAAACGAACGCCGTGGAAATCGATCGTCACGCGCACCTCGAAAACTGCGGGATTGCCGGGGGAGGGTGTGGCTTGCGCAGTCAGACCGATGCCTGTTGCGTCCAGCGGGCTGTTCAACACCTCAGCAAGAGATAGCGCGAGCGGAAGAACGGCAGCCCGAGTGGCGATGTATCCCGCGCGATGGTGAACCTCGGGATTCTGGTTGCGCAGCCCCGCGTCATTCAGCCTCACGCTGATCACGTGGTACTTACCGTCGAGCATGTCCTCGGCCGGATAGTATCCGAGAACGTAAGCCGCGCCTAAATCTTCCTCAGCGGTGCGTACGGCGTAGGTGAGGTCCATCGCGTCCAGGAACATGCGGCCGCCGGACGGCATGTCCGTATCGATAAAACCACCGGAGCGCACCTTCACCGGATACACAACGATATCCTGCTGCTGGAGCGCGGCAATCCACGCGTTAGACGGGTGTCCTCCCACCCAGACCAGGTTTTTGCGCCCCACTACGCCGGAGAGATCCCGGACAATGGTGTTCAGCGCGTTGAGCGTGATCTTCGGGTGTTCGCGCGGATCTACGAAAGTGGTGGGAGGATCGCCGTAGTCGAGAAGGGCGCCTTTAAACTCAGCTCCGCTGAAGTCCGTCAACACGTGCAGCTTCTTGCCGAGCGTATAAACCACGATCTTGTCCTCCGGCCCAAGATCATGCAGCAAGTTTTTGAATCCCAGCCGCAAGTACTCAGACAGGACCCACTGTGTGTTCAGAAAGTCGACCAGGACCACCGTCGCGCCGCTCACAGGCTGACCGCGATCGGTGATCCGATTGGAGACGGCGCCTGAAGGAATCGGCATTGGCAGGCCTTCGCTTCGGGGACCCTCGCTGAAGATGGCGATCGGCTCCGGCTTGCCGTCGTCGAGCAGCGTGAAATCATCCTTGGTTAGCCCGCGCAATGGATCTCCGGGAGGACCCCACGGCGGCCCGGAATCGAAGACCCATTTCATCCACTCTGCGGCTCCGGGCGGGCGCACGCGGTGGCCGCGCACAACTACATCGACCTCCACCAGCCTGGTCCCGCTATGGAAGACCGCATCCGGCGTCTGTGCCGCCGCGACTCCGGCCATCCACAGCAGTATGGTCCTATTCATGGCGTAAAGCCTGTATCGGATCGACGCGGCTGGCGCGCTGCGCCGGAATCCATACCGCCGCGCAAGCCACCGCTCCCAGCACCAAAGGCACGGTAACGAACACCAGGGGATCGCGCGGCGGGACTCCGTACAGCAGGCTCGCCAGATATCGCGTCAGGCCGAGAGCCGCGGCAATTCCGATCGCTACTCCCACCAGCACCAGACGCATCCCCTCGAACACTACCCGGTTTCTCACGCGCTTCGTCTCCGCGCCCAGCGCCAGCCGGATTCCAATTTCGCGAGTCCTCTGTTGCACCGAATACGCCATCAATCCATAAATCCCGATCGCGGCCAGAAGCAGCGCCGCGCCACCAAATGCGGCCATCAACAGCATGTTGAAGCGCTGGGTGGCCGTCGAATTCGCGACCACGCCGCTCATCGGCCGCACATCGGCTGCCGGCAGGCCGCTTGCCTGGCGCAGTTGCTCGCGAATGGCCGGGACCGTCGCTAGCGCCTTGCCGCGCGTTCGTACGATCCAAGCGACCGGCTGGATCCGCACCAGGAATGCGTTCATGAAATCCGGGATCTGCGCCTGCGGGACGTATACGGTCGGCCGAGGCTCGTAGTAAAGTTGCGTGTCGCGAACGTCACCGACCACACCGGCGATCTGCCGTTCGGGCTCCCCGCGGAATTGCGGGCTGCCACGCCCGATGGTGATACGGCCGCTCAGTGGGTCGGCACCCTTCCAATACAACTTCGCCATGGCTTCGTTGATTAGCGCCACTGGTGGCGAGGCGGCGTCATCGAGATCCGTGAACGCGCGCCCGCGCTTTACGGGAATCCGAAGCGCCTCGAAATATCCGCTGGAGACCGGAACCCATCCGCCGATGCGCCTTTGCCCCGGCTGTCCGGCCACTTCGATGGAACCTTCGATCGCGGTTTGGAGTGGAATGAAATACGTTGCTCCCGCAGCCTCCACGCCGGGCAGGGCGCGAATTCGCTCCAGGCCGTCCTTCATCGTATTCCCCACCGCTGCCGCCTTCTGGAATCGCGCGCCCGTCATCTTCATCCGCATGGTGATCACGTTTTTGGTAATGAAACCGGGAGCCACAGAATACAACCTGATAAACGTCCGGATCAGCAGCGCTGAACCCGCCAACAGCACCACCGCCAATCCGGTTTCGGCGATCACCAACGCTCGACGCAGCTTGTTGGAGGATGGCCCGGCGATCCCCATCTCGCTCAAGCCCGCGCGCGATCCCGTGATCGCGGGAGCCATTCCGAACACCATCCCCGTCAGCACCGAAATGCCGAGCGCGAAGAGCAGCACCCGCCAATCGATTCCCACTGCCGCGCCGTTTTCGCCGAGCCTCGGCAACCCTGCCGTGTTGACCACCAGCAGCGCACGAATGCCTGCGTAGCCCAGCACGGATCCCAGCGCTCCTCCGGCGAGTGAAAGCAACAAGCTCTCGGCCAGCAACTGGCGGATCATGCGTCCCCGTCCCGCGCCGATGGCCGTCCGGATCGCGATCTCGCGCCGCCGCGTTTCCGCCCTCACCAGCAGCAGGTTCGCAACATTCGCGCACGCGATCAGCAGCACCAACGCAACCGCGCCCATCAATATCTTCAGCAGCGGATAATCGCCTCCGGCCAGATACTCGCGATAAGGAACTACGGAGAGTCGCTCACCCGGTCTGAGCTCGCCCGGAAATTCGGCTTTGACGCCGGCCGACGAAGCCTGAACGCGCGCGTTGGCTTGCGCCAAACTGACTCCCGGGCTCAAGCGCGCTGCCAGGCGGAACGCGCGAAGCAGATTTGGGTCGCGCGAGTTCGGGTCGATTTGGAGCGGCACGTAGACGTCGGGAACCGAGCCTTGCTCCAGGAGAAACGCGCTGCCCGCGGCGACCCCGATCACGGTGTAAGCGTCGCCATTCAGGGAGATCGTCTCACCCAAGACTCGAGTATCTTGCGCAAAGCGGCGCCGCCAAAACCCCTCGCCCAGGATCACGGCGTGGGGCCCTCCCGGCGCGTCTTCTTCCGAAGTGAATCCACGCCCTCGCAGAATCGGCGTTCCAAAGCAGCTCAGCGCAGCGGATGACACTTGCATGGAGTTCAACTCGTCAGTGTCTTCTCCACTCGCGTAGTTGATCGTTCCAGGCATGTAGGCGGAGACGTCGTGCAACACGCTGGTCTGCTCGCGCCAATAGGCGAACTTCGCTGGCGAAGCTCCCGCGCCGCCGGAGCTCATCAGCTCCACGAAGGAATTCGGATCGGGTACTGGGACCGGCTTGAGCAACACTGCGTCAGCCAATGAGAAAAATGCGGTCGCCGAACCGATCCCCAGAGCCACGGCGAGCACCGCTACCAGCGCCAGAGCCGGGCTGCGCCGCAGACTCCGTAACCCGTAGACGACATCGAACCACAGGTTTTCGAGCACTTGGAAGCGCCACGGATCAGCGGAACGCTCGCGAATCAGCAGCACGTTTCCCAGCGGAATCGAGTTGCCCGCTGCCTGCGCCATTTCGCGATGAAATGCCAGCTCGGCTTCCAGTTCCCGCTCCAGGTTGCGCCGGCGCGCGAGTCGTTTTAAGAAACGGCGCATGAGACTACCGCGCCAGCACCCTACCGACCGCCGTCGATAGCCGTGTCCAGGTTTCCTGGTGAGCCGCCAGGGCTTTACGGCCCTTGCGCGTAATCTCGTAATACTTCGCCTTGCGTTTGTTCTCGGAAAGGCCCCACGCAGAGGAGATTGCCCCGTGCAGCTCCAGCCGGTATAGGGCCGGGTAGAGCGACCCTTCCTCGACCTTCAACACCTCGTCCGAGAGCAGATGAATCGCCTGCGCGATCGCGTAGCCGTGCAGCGGCCGGCGTTGCAGCGCGTGCAGAATCAACAGGTCCAGCGTGCCTTGCAGTAAGTTCGGGGTCCCCACGACGGTCCAGGGATAGGATAATCGGGGCACCCCTAGATCGTCAAGGGAAATGCGCGGGAAATTGGCGCAAGGCCGCGCGCTGTATCGTGGTTCTAAAACTGCAACGGGCAAGAGCAGAGGGCCGTAGTTTTACCCACCTGATAAGGAGATAGCTATGTATCTTGGGAACCGAATCTCATCCATAGTCCTGGCGGCTGCGCTTTGCGTAGCGTCGGCCTTCGCCCAGGAGATCTACCGGAATGAGGCATCCGCGCAATTCTTCGGAACGTTCGTGTCCACCACCTGGGCTGGGGGCGAGCGGCAGACGGCCACGGACACGGGCGGCTTTCTAGCAAGTTACCGCTTCTTTTTCAATGACTTTAATGGGGTCGAGTTGAACTGTGGCTGGGCCCCCGGTACGCAAAACTACTTTGACTTTTTCAGCGGGCCCTACGGCGTGCGGTCGGACTCGAATGAAGCCACTGTTGCCTGGGTGTTCCGTTATCCCGGCCATCGCGTTATCCCGTTTGGGCTGCTGGGCACCGGCGCCTTAGTGTTCAATCCCATAAACCCAGCCGGATTCGAAACTACGCAGGCTCGCGCGGCGTTCGTTTACGGCGGCGGCGCGGATGTCAGCCTCACGGACCGCTTCTTTGTCCGCGCGGAATACCGTGGATTCGTCTATAACGACCCGGATTTCAATACTTTATACCTTTTGCCCGACCGCGTCACCCATCGCGCTGAGCCGTCGATCGGCTTTGGAGTCCGGTTCTAGGAGTTTTGGGGGGGATTTGCGTCAAATCGCGCGGAGAAGGCTTGATCGCTAGGCGCAAAGATGATGAACTGGTCTTCCCGGCGCGGGAACACCGGCACAAGGGAAGGCCGTGCATGATATTATGAAAAAGGCACTCTGGTTGTTGGGGCTGGCATTATTCCTTAGCGGCTGCATCAAGCAGCGGCACGCCATCGTGGACCCGCCGCCGCCCGATCACAGCAGTCTAAACACCCGCTAAGGGATTTGTCCGCCCCGGCAATGCAACCTACGCCATTCTTTCGCATCTAACTGGTTAGGAAGGGCGTACGGCTGGACATCGTTGAGCGGATTGGACGTGCGCGTAGCCGGAAAAAACTATGGAACAAGCAAACGATAACCTGTTGGTGGAACCGCGCGCCTCGTTCGGTGGGTTCGGGGAGGAATCCGCCGAAACAGAAGCGCCCGTTTTCGTGGAGGATAGGGAGGAACTTGAAGAAGCCGAAGAGACAGCGGCTGCCCAACAATCGCCGTACACCGACGATTTCGTCCGCGTCTACCTGCGCGAGATGGGTTCGGTGTCTCTGCTCACTCGCCAGGGCGAAATCGATTTAGCGCGGCAGATGGAAATCGGCCGTGAGCGGGTGCACAAAATGCTTTCGCGTTCGCCGTTTGTACAAAAGATGCTCATGGAATTGTACGAGGATGTCCGCCTCGGCAACGTGAAACTAGATCACTTGGTGGAAGCGGGCGGCAATGACGAAGCCGTCAAACAGCGCGCTTTGGCCGATGCCATGCGCCGTTTCACCAAAGCCGCGAAATTGCATCGCGACGTAACGGCGCTGGAAGAACAGATGGAAGCGACGCCTAGCCGCCAGGTTCATGTTCGCGCGGCGCTCAACAGCAAATTGCTGCGCCTCAAGGTGAAGTTTTCTCAAGGCATTCGCGAAACTCCGTTTTCGCAAACTCAATGGACGGCTTTTGCCGATGCGTTCAAGGCCCACGCCGGGAACGCCCGGCACAACACACTGCGCCATTGCCTGCGCGTAATCGAGCAGGGTGAGCGGGAATCCGGCGACGCTAAAAAGGCGCTGGTGGAGGCGAACCTGCGCCTGGTGGTCTCCGTGGCCAAAAAGTACATCAACCGAGGGCTGCACCTGCTGGACCTGATCCAGGAAGGCAACATCGGATTGATGCGCGCTGCCGACAAGTTCAATTACCAGCTGGGCTACAAATTCTCGACCTACGCCACCTGGTGGATCCGCCAATCCATCACGCGCGCCATCGACGATCAATCCCGCACCATCCGCATCCCGGTGCACATGAGCGGGAACCTGACCAAGTTCGTCCGCGCCTCGCGGGAATTGGAAAAGGAGCTGGGCCGCACTCCCAACAACGAAGAAATCGCGCGGCGTCTCCAAACCACCGAGCAGAAAGTCGAGGAGATGAAGACCATCTCCCGCGAGCCGGTGTCTCTCGACATCCCGGTCGGCCGCGATGGCGAGTCTTCACTGCGCGACTTGATCGAGGATCATTGGGTCCGCCCGCTGACCGATACTCTGTTCGAGGCCAATGTGACTCGTGAAACCGCCGAGGTACTGCGCTCTCTTTCTCCCAACGAAGAGAAAATTGTCCGCATGCGCTTCGGTATCGGCTACGATCACGCCTACACTCTGGGCGAGATCGCCCAGGAGTTCAACCTCAGCCGGGAGCGGGTTCGTCAGATCGAAGCCGGAGCCCTGCGTCGCCTGCGCAACCCCGAATGCTCGCGCCGTCTCCTGCCGCTCATGAGCTTGCAGTAACGCATGAGCCTGCAGTAGCGCGGGACTAACGCCGGCGCTCGCGGAGAGCTTCGTACGCCGAGACGATATCGAGCAGCTCTGAAGTAAATTGTGGCTTGCCGTAGCTGCCGCGATTCCGTGGTCAGCGTATGGAGCTGCTCTTCGATATTTCGCTCGGCGACTTGTGGCGACTTGTATCGATGCGAGGCGGCTCGCGTTCTCGCTCGCCAGCGAACGCGCGAAAGAGCGACACGAACAGATACTCGGGGATCAGTGCCTGGAACAACCGCTCACGCCGCATGCCCAACATCGAATCGCCTTCGATGGCCATGGCTTGGCGCTCAAGCTGTTGATCCATTCCTGATCCACGGGCAGCAGCCGCACGCCGTGCACGCGATACCAATCCAGCTCCAGCGGCTCCCGCGATCCAGTCAGCCGGCCGGTAGGATGCCCCAGAATGTCCACGTGGGGATTGCCCAGAGCCTTCAGCAACCGCTCCGTCGTTTCTTCCTTGCTGTGCTTGAACGAGGAATGAATCGACGCTACGACGATACGTTGCCGGCTGCCCGCCCACAGCTCGATGCCGCGTTTCAAGTTTTCGATTTTTTTCTGCCCGAAGGCAGGCAGCTTTACCTTCGCGGCCTTCTCCAGGCATGCCTTCAACTCATCCAGCGAAGTGATGTGAAACTTCTTGTGCAGCAGCGCCAGCGTCTTCGACCCCAGCCCCGGGATGCTCATCAACTCGATCAGTCCTGGCGGAATGCCCTTGCACGCTCATACCGCGCAATCTTTCCCGTGCGGATGAACTCCTCAATCATCCCGGAGAGGTCTTCGCCGATCCCCGGAATCTCCTGCAGTTTGCCTCGTTTCGCGATCGCGGTCCGGTCCTCCTCTACGTCACGCACGGAAAGCGCTGCGCGCTCATACGCGACAATCCGGAAGCGGTCTGCGCCCTTGAACGCCAGGACCTTGGCCATCCACTCGAAAATGCGAGCAATTTCTTCGTTAAGCAGGGTAGACAGCGGCGCCGCTAATTGCGTTGCAACTTCGCAGCCAAGTGGCACGTCAACTGCACAACACCAGATCGGGATCCGAAGGAGCTGAGCATGGAACAAGTCGCCGCGGCTGTATCCCTTGGCCGTATCGAACTGGCCGCCGAGATTTCCGTGCCGGAGCATGCGCAAGGTCTGGTGTTGTTCGCGCATGGCAGCGGCAGCAGCCGGAACAGTCCGCGCAACCGCCACGTCGCTGAAACCCTGTATCGCGGATCGATCGGAACCGTGCTGATCGATCTTTTGACCGAGGCCGAAGAAGCCGTCGACGTTCAGACCCGCGAATTGCGCTTCAGCATCGGCATGCTGGGCCGCCGTCTCGCGGCGATCACGGATTGGATCGGCCGCCAACCGAATCTTCAGCACCTGGGTCTCGGCTAGTTCGGAGCCAGCACCGGAGCCGCCGCAGCACTGGTGGCCGCGGCAGACCGCCCGGACATCGTTCGCGCCGTGGTCTCACGCGGAGGCCGTCCCGACCTCGCGAACGCGTCGCTCCTGCATGTTCTTGCGCCCACTCTGTTCATTGTCGGCAGCGCGGATACTGTCGTCCTGGATCTGAACCGCTGGGCCATGGCCCAGCTTCCGCGCCAAACCGCGCATAAACTAGAAATCGTTCCGGACGCGACTCATCTGTTCAAGGAACCCGGTGCTCTGGACCAAGTGGCTGCCCTGGCGTGCGATTGGTTCCGCAAATATCTCCCAGGCCATTG
Source organism: Bryobacteraceae bacterium (assembly GCA_030041495.1). GTDB lineage: Bacteria > Acidobacteriota > Terriglobia > Bryobacterales > Bryobacteraceae > Palsa-187. Next base: position 42,208 of record JASHNT010000015.1, read on the forward strand.
ACTGAAGCGACGGACGCCATGCGGAACACCGAAATCGCTGGCCGCTTGGAAGAGGTCGCGTGACTCCTCGAAATCCAGGGCGTCAACCGGTTTCGCGTTCAGGCTTACCGCCACGCGGCAGCCGAAGTCCGCCGGCTGGCCAAGCCTCTAGGCGAATTCTAGCGCGAGCAGGGCGAGGAGGGTTTGCGCGCGGTCACCGGCGTCGGCGAGCGCCTGGGCACGGCTCTACGGCTCTTGATCCCTAGTGGACACCTGCCCATGCTGGAACGCTTGCGTGGTGAACTGACCCCGTTGCGCTGCTGGAGTCGGTTCCCGGCATCGGCCGCGCGCTTGCCGAGCGCCTGCACGGGGAACTCGGCATCGATTCACTGGAGGATCTGGAAGCCTCCGCGCACGTCCACTCCGCCGATGAACCTCCCGTCGAGGAGCTGCTCGACGTCGATCGCGAATATCGCGAAAAAGCCGCCGCCAGCCAGCTTCACACCATCGCTCCACGGCGCTTCAATCCCTCCGGCAAGGCTTGGCTCCCGATTCTCCATACGCATCGCGGCCTTCGCGACTACACCGCGCTCTTTTCCAACAGCGCGTACGCGCACAAAGCCGGCCGCACGCGCGATTGGGTGGTGCTGTACTACGACAGCGGCCTCGAAGAACGGCAGTCCACCGTGGTCACCGCGCAGCGCGGTCCGCTCGAAAGGAAACCCATCGTCCGCGGCCGGGAAGAGGAATGCGAGCGGCTCGACCACAGCGATACCCTGCCCTTTCTTGCATAACGCCTCACTGTGTGAGAGATTGGGGATCGCTATGAAACGGAACCTCGACGTGTTTGCGTGTGCCGCGGCTTTGTGCGTCGCCCTGGGGCTCGGATGGGTGAGCGTGGGGCACGCGCAGGCCCCTCCGGCGCAGGCAAAAGGCCAAGGCAAAGCGAAAGGAGGGGGCGGTCCCCTCGGAATGGAAAATGGTCTTACCTTTTTCCAAACCCGCTGCATGAGCTGCCACAAGGAGAACGATTCCTCCAAAGCTCCCAGCGCGCGCCGCATCCGCCAGATGACTCCCGAGCAGATCTACGCCGTGGTCTCCAAGCCCGATCGTCCCGAGCACGATCAAGGTCTCACCGATCCGCAAAAGCGCCGCATGTCCGAATTCATGGGCGGCTATCGCCAGATTGGCAGCGTCGAAGCCGGCGATCCGAAAAACTTCCCCAACCATTGCCCGGCGAATCCTCCTCTGACCGACCCCTACGCCGGAGCCTTCTGGAGCGGCTGGGGCGCGGATATCGAAAATACTCGCCTGCAGCGCACGGAAGCCGCCGGCATCACCAAGGCCGACGTTCCCAAGCTCAAGCTGAAGTGGGCCTTCGGATTCCCGCTCGGCATCAGCGCGTACAGCCAGCCCGCGGTCGCCTCCGGCCGCGTCTTCGTCGGAACCGATATCGGCTGGGTCTATTCGCTGGATGCCAAGACCGGCTGCCTCTATTGGGGCTATGAAACCGGCGTCACGGTTCGTCCGGCCATCAGCATCGGCCCCGTCAGCGGCCAGGGGAATTCGAAATACGCCATCTTCTTCGGAGACGCTAAGGCCAACGTTTACGCCGTCGATGCGCAGAATGGCAAGCTGCTGTGGAAGAAAAAAGTCGACGATTTCTTCCTGGCGCGCATCACCGCCGCGCCCAAGCTGTACAATGGCCGCCTCTACGTCCCCGTTTCCTCTTCCGAGGAATGGCAGAGCGGCAACCCGGATTACGAGTGCTGCACTTCGCGCGGCAGCGTGGTCGCCCTCGACGCCTCCAACGGCGAACAGATCTGGAAGACCTACACCATGGACACTCCCAAGCCGACGCAGAAGAACGACAACGGAGTGCAGCTCTACGCGCCCGCCGGAGGGTCGGTGTGGAATTCGCCCACCGTCGATCCCGTTCGCCACGCGATTTACTTTGGCAGCGGCGACACGCAGACCGAGCCCGCACAGCCCCTCGGTGACTCCATCGTTGCTGTCGATATGGACTCCGGAAAAGTTCTGTGGCACTACCAGGCGCAGGAAAATGACGCCTTCATGGGTGGCTGCGTGGGTCCCAACAAGAGCAAAGCTTGCCCGGAGAAGATGGGCCCTGACGCCGACATCGGCAACTCGCCCATCCTGAGCACCCTTCCCGGCGGCCGCCGCGTGCTGATCGCCGGAACCAAGGGCGGCGAAGTCTTCGCGCTCGATCCGGATAACAACGGCAAGCTACTGTGGCGCGTCTCCTCCAATCCTGGCGGAGGCGGACGCGGAGGCATCGTGTGGGGCGGTACAGCCGATCACGAAGACGTTTACTACGGCCTTGGCAGCGGCGGCATGGCCGCCCTCAAGATGGCGAGCGGCGAGCGAGCCTGGTTCGCTCCCGTCAACTCTCCCGGCACCCGAGCCAACAACAACGCCGCCGCAACCATGATCCCCGGCGTGGTCTTCGTCGCCGGCTCCGACGGCAAGCTCCATGCGTTGTCGGCCACTGACGGCGCGGCTCTGTGGGAATTCGACACCAACAAGAGCTTCGACACGGTCAACAAGGTCGCCGACGCGCACGGCGGAGCGATTTCGTCGGTCGGCCCGGTGATCGCGGGAGGGATGGTCTACATCGGCTCCGGCTACGGAGTCGGCGGCGGACCCTTCGGAAATGTGCTGCTGGCATTTGCCCCGGAGTAGGCGTGGCGGAGAGACCCAAATCTTCACGCCTAGCGCTCAATCGCGCAGACGAAACTGCACATCTGCTGCGGCCGGCAAGGAACGCGGAACGCCTCCTCCGTTCCCTCCGGCGTGCTCAAAGACGGCGCGGGGTCCCGCAAGCATTGGCACAGTTACGCGAGGATTTAGGGGTTTTGCCGAAAGCGAACTGACGATGGTCCTTTCGGCCAAGAGCTGGCGATGAAGTGGTTCACCCTTTGCTCCCACAGAGACCTTCGCGACCACGGTCCCGCCGAGCCACAGTCCCCGGGAGAGCACGGCGCTTTCAGTCTTTCTCGTCTTCCCAGCCGGTCACCGCTCGTCCGGTGATCTGCGCCAGGCTCATCGGCTTGCGGCGGAACTCTTCCCCGTAGTTCTTGTCGATCTCCTCGCGGTAACTCATCAGCGGCCCCGGATACCCGATCAACTGCCAGCCCGCCATCCCGGCATTGCCGCCATGCATCGGATCGCTGAACATCCCTTCCAGCGTATGCTGCCGCAGCAGCTTGAAAAAATTCGACGATTGAATCGAGCGCAGCTTCTGATCCTGCCCGGCCGGCTTCAGCTCCGCAAAGTCCGCCAGGCCCGCAACACCCGCGCGATAAATCTCTCGGGGATTCTCCTTGCCCTGATAGCCGTACTCCGGACCCGCTTGGACAAACGGCGCCTTGGTGTAGCGATACTTATCGCGGCCATACGGCCCGGCGAGCTGCCGGTCGATGTAAATCACCACTCCGGCTTCGGTCGCGCCGGGACCCGAAGCGTCACTGGGGAAAATGCGCTCTGCCGCGGCCTCCACCACGCGAGCCTCCGCCGCGGTGAAGAATCGCAGCGCCACTTTGATCTCGCCGCTGGAGGCCTGCGCCCGCAGCTTCTCGGACTCTCCGGTCAAGGTGTAGAGCAGCACTCCGCCCAGGCTCGCCGCTGGAAGTGTGATGAATTCGCGCCGTTTCATGCCGTCCTTCTTCATGCTGTCTTTATTCAAGCTAACGCCCCCGGCTTCTTGATGTAGCGATCCACCAGCGCATCCGCGCAGCGCAATGTCAACGCCAGAATCGTCAGAGTCGGATTGCCCGATCCATTCTGCGGAAACGCGGAAGCTCCGGCGATCCACAAATTCGGCATCTGCCAGTGCTGCAACCACGGGTTCACCACGCTGCGCTCCGGCGAAGCGCCCATGATCGCGCCGCCGTTGACGTGCGTGCTCTGGTAAGAGGTCACCGTGTAGCGCTCCAGTTGCCGCGAATTCGAAGTTGCCGCGCGGGCCCCCATCGCTTTGGCGATCTTCTGATGCACTCCAGTCAGCATCGCGCCTTGCGCACGCTCATGCTCGGTCCAATCCAGAGTCATGCGCGTCAGCGGGTCGCCGTATTTGTCGGTATACGCCGGGTCGAGATCCAGAAAATTCTGCCGGTACGCCAGGTGCTCGGCTTCGGTCGAAATCGATGCCGTCCGGTCGTGCCAGCGCAGAGCCGCCTTCTTGAACTCCGCTCCCCACTCTTGCTCCACTTCGCCGGGGGGAATCGCTCCGAACGACGCGATCGGACCCTCGCCGGTGCTCATCAACCGGATGTTGCCTCCGCGCAGCACGCCCGGATACGCGTCCAAACCCTCCTTGCCGTCCAGATCGCTGATGCCGGTCCCGAGTCCTCCCGCGCCCATGAACGAGTTCATCGGCTTGTCCAGAAACATGCGCGTCGATTGCGAAACCTGGTGCGTGAGATTGCGCCCGACGGTTCCTTTGCCCGTCGCCGGGTCGTACGGCTCGCCGAGTTTCGATAGCAGCAGCAGCCGCGAATTGTTCAGCGTCCACGACGCCAGAATGACGATCGAGGCCGGCTGGTGAATCTCTTCGCCCGAAGTGTCCAGGTAACTCAGTCCCTCGGCTTTACCATCGCGATGTAGCACCCTGCGCACGCTGCACCCTGTGCGCAGGGTGAAGTTTTTGCGCTTCTGAAGCAGAGGCATCAGCAGGTTGGTCGGCTGCGCCTTCGCGCCGATCATGCATCCGTAGCGCACACAGTAACCGCAATATTGGCAGCCGCTGCGCGCGATGCCGTCGGGATTGGTGTAGTTCCGGCTCAATGTCGCCGTCGGAACCGGATAGGGATGATAACCCAAGTCGCGCACCGCTTTTTCAAACAGCGTGGTCGCGTAAGTGCGCTTGTGCGGAGGATTGGGATACTCGTGCGAGCGCGGCCCTTCGAAAACATTCCCGCCGTCGATCTGTTTACCTTCGAGATTCCCCGCCTTGCCGCCGACGCCGATCATCTGCTCGGCGCGCCAATAATACGGCTCGAATTCCTGATACGAAAACCCCCAATCCTGCACCGCGACATTTTCGGGCACTTTTGTTCCGAACTTTTCGCGCAGGAATGACGCCAGACGGAACTGCTCCGGGTAAAAACGATAGGAGATCCCGGCCCAATGCTCGCCCGCCCCGCCGACGCCCGTTCCCGGATTGAATGACCCGTACTGCCGGATCGGCACTGCGCTGTCGCGCATCGAATGCCGGTGCGTTGCCGTTTCCTCCGAAAGATTCTGCATCATCCGGTAGCGCACCGAATAATCCAGCTCATCCATCCCTGTCGCGTAATCGGCGAGCTTGCGGGGCTTGCCTCGCTCCAGCACCACCACGGAAAGCGGCGTGCGGCTCGCGATTTCCTTCGCCAGCGTCAGGCCAACGAATCCCCCTCCGGCGATCACCACATCCACGGGTTTCAACTGCTGCATGACGGGCAGTATACATGAATCCAAAGTTACTGTTCGTTGTATACTGCACGGTGAAGGAAGAAAATGAATCTGAGTAAAGCAGCAGCCGCCACGTTCGCGCTTCTGGCTACGGCGGCGATGTTCGGGCAAGCTCCTGCGCCGCAAGGCAGAGGCGGCGGAGGCCGCGGCCGGGGCGCCAACGCCGAGCCCCCCAAGCCCGGACCGTTTCCGCGCCTGGCAGACGGCAAGCCCGACCTTCAGGGCATCTGGAACGCGGGTAACTTCGCCGCTGCTGATGATATCGAGGATCACGTCCAGGACCGCTTCCAGATTCGCGGCGGCAAGGGTATCATCATCGATCCTCCCGGCGGGAAAATCCCCTACCAGGATTGGGCGCTGAAAAAGAAGCAGGACCTGTTCGCGCATCACATGTATGAGGACCCAGAGGCCCACTGCACTCTCTCCGGCGTTCCGCGCCAGATGTACGCTCCTTTCGGATTCCAGATTTTTCAGCCCAAGGGTTACGTGGTGATCTTTTTTGAAGCTTTCCACGCCTTCCGCATTATTCCGCTCGACGGCTCCCCGCATCCGCCTGACTCAATCAAGATGTACGAAGGCGATTCGCGCGGACACTGGGAAGGCGACACGCTGGTGGTCGACGTGACCAATCAGAACGATTCGACCTGGTTCGACATGGCCGGCAACTTTCATAGCGACCAGATCCACGTGGTGGAGCGCATCACTCCCATCAACGCCGATGCCCTCGACTACAAGGCCGTCATCACCGATCCCAAGGTCTATACGCGCCCGTTCACCATCGGGTTCAACATCAATCGCAACAAGCGCCCCGGGTATGAGTTGATGGAATTTGCCTGCGTCGAAGGCGAGCAGGATTTGCAGCACTACACTGCCGGCGAGGGCGGCGACAAACCGAACTCGACGCCCGCTAAGCCGAGCACCACCAAGTAATGATTCGCCGCCTAGCCACGCTCGCGTTCTTCGTCGCGGCCTACGCCTCCGCCGCGACCATCTATGAAGGCGCACGGCTCATCACGGGCGACGGCAGCACTCCCATCGAAAACTCGGCCTTCGTCGTCGATAACAACCGCATCACCGCAGTCGGCCGCAAGGGCCAAGTCAAAGCCCCCGCCGGAGCCACGCACGTCGATCTCACCGGCAAGACTGTGATCCCCGCCTTGCTCGATGGCCACACCCATTTGGGCTGGGCCATCCTGAGCAACGGGCGCATGGATAAGGACACGTACTCGAAGGAAAATCTTATCGACCATCTCCAGCGCCTCGCCTACTACGGCGTCGCCGCGAGCTTCAACATGGGCATCGATCCCGGTGATGCCATCTATCAGGTCCGCGCCAATCCGGTGCCCGGCGCGGCGTTGATTCGCACCGCTGGACGCGGCATGGCCATGCCCAACGCGGGGCCGGGGCGCGACATCTGGAGGCCTGTTGTCTATGGAGTCTCGACCGAAGCCGAAGCGCGGCGCGATGTCGACGAATTAGCTGCGAAAAAGGCCGACGTCGTCAAAATCTGGGTAGACGATCGCAACGGCACCGTTCCCAAGCTGAAGCCGGAGCTTTATCGCGCCATCATCGACGAAGCGCATAAGCACAACCTGCGCGTGGTCGCTCACATTTACTATCTTTCTGACGGCAAGGACCTGCTCCGCTCCGGCATCGACGGATTCATGCATCTGGTCCGCGATCGTGATGTAGACGATGAGATGATCCAGCTCCTCAAGCAGCATCCCAACGTGTTCGTCACGCCATGCCTTCCAGACAAAGGCTCCAGTGAATCGGACTTCGCTCTGATGAGCGAGACTCTTCCGCCCGCGGAAGTCCAGCGCCTGCGCAAAGCGCAAGACGCCGAAACACCCGAAGCCCGGAAAAAGGATCGTGATTTCTTCGATCTGCAAGCCCGTAATCTGGCCAAGTACAACGCCGCCGGTGTCAAAATCGCGCTCGGCACCGATTCCAGCACCACTGTGGGTTGGGACGTGCATCAGGAACTCGCCGACATGGTCGCCGCCGGAGGATTGACGCCGATGCAGGCCATCGTGGCCGCCACGAAAACCGCCGCGGCGTTCATGAAGCTAGACCGGCTCGGGACCATCGCACCGGGCAAGAGCGCGGATTTCGTGGTCCTCGACGCGAATCCTCTCGATAACATCGCCAACACGCGCCGCATCTCGAAAGTCGTGATTCGCGGAGCGGAGATCGACCGCGCCACCCTGAGCGCCAAGTGGACTAAGCAGTAGCATCACAAAAGCCGTAAGATTTTGCGAATCTTCAAAGCTTGCCTGAAACTCGGCCTCTCGCTACTCGCGGCCCTTTACATTTTCTGGATCGGCTCGCTCATCGCTTTGCGCTACGCAAATCCGCCCACCACGGGCGTGCAGATCCAGCGCCGCATCGAAGCCGAGCTCAAGCACAAGCATTACCGGAAGCGAATCGAGTTCGTGCCGCTCAATAGGATTTCGCCGAATCTACAGCACGCCGCCATCGCCTCCGAAGATGGCCATTTCTATATCCACCACGGCATCGATTGGGGCCAAGTGGAACAGGTCGCCGAAGAAAGCCGCGCCACCGGCAAGATCCGCCGTGGAGCTTCCACCATCACGCAACAATTGGTCAAGAATCTGTTTTTCACCACCCATCGCAACCCCGTGCGCAAAGCCTTCGAATACACGCTCGCGCCGCTCGCCGATTGGATCCTCGGCAAGCGCCGGATTCTGGAGCTGTATCTGAACGAGATCGAATGGGGACCCGGCGTCTACGGCGCGGAAGCTGCCTCTGAGTTCTACTATCACATCCCCGCTTCGCAACTCGACCGCGAACAAGCCGCTCGCCTGGCCGCCTGCATTCCCTATCCTCTCGGGCGCAAGCCTGCGTGGATGAACGATTTCAGCGTCAACATTATGGCGCGCATGCAGCAGCACGGCTGGTGACCGGTCTGGTTTGATGCGCCCCCGCGGCCGATATTAAACTTAAGAGAAACGGGATGAGCATTGCCCGAGCCACATCCAACGTAGAACTGGCCAGCCAGTTCCAGCAAGCCGATCTCGCAGCCCGCCGCCTGGTCGCCGATCTCCATTCGCCCAGGCCCCGAATCTTCTGGACCGATCTTGCGTTGAGCGCCGGCATCGGCTGGGCAGCCTTCGCGGTTGCGTTTTTTGCGCGCCCCTTTTCGCCCGCGATGCTGGCCGCCTGCGCCGTCTCGATTCTCGCCCTGTACCGCGGCCTGTGCTTCCTGCATGAAATCACGCATCTCAAGCAGAGCGCTCTGCGCGGCTTTGAAACCGCCTGGAACCTGGTTCTCGGAGTGCCGATGCTGATGCCGTCGCTGGTCTACGTGGGCGTGCATCAAAATCACCACAAGCTTTCGACTTACGGAACCACACAGGACCCCGAATATCTTCCCTTCGCCGGCAAGCGCCTGATGATCACGCTATTCGCGTTGGAAAGTCTGCTGGTCCCAGTCCTGTTCGCTGTACGGTTCATCGTTCTGGCTCCGCTCAGTTTGGTGATTCCTAAGCTGCGTCGCTGGCTCGCGGTACACGCTTCCGCCTTGTGCCTGAATTCGAAATACCGCCGCGAAATCAATCATGCCTTGCTGCGAAAAATGGTCCGCTGGGAAGCCGGAACTCTGGCCGCGTGGGCCTCGCTGATCGCCCTGGCCATGCTGCACATCCTCCCCTGGCGCTTATTTGCTCTGTGGGCCGCTATCACCGCGCTCGTCAGCTTCGTTAACACCATGCGAACTCTCGGCGCGCATCGCTACGCGAGCGATGGCCGGCCTCTCGACCGCGAAGGCCAGCTTGCCGATTCTATCGATACTCCGGGCGCCTTTTGGACCGAACTGTGGGCGCCGGTCGGCCTTCGTTACCACGCGCTGCATCATTATTTTCCCGGCATTCCATATCACAATCTGAAGCCTGCCTACCGGCGCTTGATCCAAGCCCTTTCGCAAGATTCGCGTTACGGTCAATCCACCAGCCCAAGCCTACCCACCTCGCTGAGTATTCTTTACCAGGGCAGCCGGACCGAAAAACGGTAAAACCCGCAATCCCGTCCCGACGGGACAACATTATCCGCACCTGGAAGCCTGCATGCATCGTCCATCCGGGTGGATGAGCATGCATACTCGCTTCGCCCTGCTGCTCCTCAGCGCCGCTGTCGCGCGAGCCGATATCACTCTTCTTCTCGAAGAGCCTTACGGCATGTTCGGCGGAATGAACCCCACTGGTCATTCGGCAATTTACCTCTCGCGCGTCTGTGCCGAAACTCCTGTGACCTTGCGCCGCTGCAATCCAGGCGAGCTCGGCGCGGTCATCAGCCGCTACCATCGCGTCGGCGGTTACGACTGGATCGCGATTCCCTTGCTTCCTTATCTCTACGCGGTCGATGACGCCGCCGAAGTTCCCACCTCGGCCAGCTATCCCCAAGTTGCCGAGCTGCGCGACCGCTATCGCCGCGCGCATTTAGAAGATGTGGCGCCAGATGCGCCCGATGGCGCAACTCCGGAAGGGGATTGGACGCAATTAGTGGGCGAAGCCTACGATCGCACTCTCTACGGCTTCACCATTAAGACGACAGCCGCGCAGGACGACGCCCTCATTCAGCGGCTCAACTCCCGTACCAACCGCGTCCGCTTTCATCTCCTCTTTAACAACTGCGCGGATTTTGTCCGCCACATCGTGGACTTCTACTATCCGCGCGCCGTGCACCGCAACTTCACCGCGGACGTCGGCATCATGACGCCCAAGCAGGCGGCCAAATCCCTGGTGCATTACAGCAAGAAACATCCTGCACTCGATTTGTCGACCTTCGTGATCGCCCAGGTCCCCGGCTCCATTCCCCGGAGCGGCCCCGTGCGCGGAGTGGTGGAATCGCTGATCAAGTCCAAGCGCTACGCGGTGCCGCTGGTTTCCCTCGCCGTGCTGCATCCGGCCCTCGGCGGAGGACTGGCCTACGCCGTAGTTGAAGGTTTGGGCTTTGATCCGCGCCACGAAGCCAGCGCCGATGGAGCGGTATCATTGGAACCCTCCGCGCTGGCGGCCGAGCTGGAGAATCCCGACCCCGCCCGCGCCCGTGTAGCCGACGATTCCGGGAGTCCTTAGGAGGCGCTCGCCCCCATAAGGTCCGCTACGGCCTGTACAAGTCGTGAATCCGGATCAGCCCCAGGCATTTTCCGCGCTCGACCACCGGCAGCACCGAAATCTGCGACGGCCGGTCTTCCATCAGCAGGAGGGCGTCGTGAATCAGCGCGTCCGGCCCGATGCTCACCGGAGTGCGCGTCATGATCGATAACGCGTCCAGTTCGCGAATATCGTCGTGGCGCTCCAGCGCGCGCCGCACGTCTCCGTCCGTGATCAACCCGAGCAGAGTGTTCTCGCCGTCGATCACGCACGCCGCGCCCAGCGGATGCCGCGACATCTCCACCACCACCTGCTTGAGCGAATCGAGCGGCGCAACCCAGGCCACCTTATCTCCGGTATGCATCGCGTCGGAAACGCGCAGGCGCAGGCTCCGCCCTAACTGCCCCCCGGCGTGATAGCGCGAAAACTCTTCGGCCGAAAATCCGCGCGATTCCATCAGCGCGACCGCCAGAGCGTGTCCCATGGCCAGCGCCACCGCGACGCTCGCGGTCGGCGTAAATCCTCCCGGATCCGCCTCGCGCTGGACTGAGGCGTCCAGCACCACGTCCATCGCCTTGGCCAGCGGCGAATTCACGTTTCCCAAAATGCCGATCAGCGGTGAGCGCATCTTCTTCAGCGGCTCGACCAGCCCCAGCATCTCCGACGTGGTCCCGCTTTTCGAAACCATCACTACCGGATCTTCTTCCTGGCAAACTCCGAGGTCGCCGTGCATCGCTTCGGACGGATGCAGATACACGGAAGGCGTCCCGGTGCTTTGCAGCGTCGCGGTGATTTTCTTGGCCACGTGTCCGGATTTCCCCAATCCGGACACCACCACCTTGCCGCTATGCTCGCGGATAAACTCCACCGCGCGCAATAAATTGGTGTCCAGGCGCTGTGCCGCGGCCTGAATGGCCTGCGCCTCGACTTCCATCGTCCGCCGCGCAACCGTCAGCCAGTCCGGCTGGGATCGGGATGTCCCCACAACGCGAATGTAACACGCTTGCGCCCCCATTTGCCGCCTCGCTTGACCCGCGCGCGCCAGCTATGGTTTATAGTAACCTTCGGGGAAGTAATTCGTCGAACGAGGTGAGATTTCACCGGAGGTGGCCATGAATTCCGCACGTATTTTCCGGAGCCTGACCGTGACTGCCGGCCTGTTGGCCTTGGCCACCGTCGCCAGCCGTGGTTTTTTGCGAGCACAAGAGCCCCTGGAAAACACCGCAGCCATCATCATGGAAGGAAGGGTGGTGATGCCCGATGGCACGCCTCCCCCCAAGGTCGTGGGCCTCGAACGGGTATGCAGCGACCTGCAAGGCAGCGCGCCAGGCCCCCTCACCGACAAAAAGGGACACTATATTTGGTCGCAGCGGCTTAGCCCCGACACAATGCGCGCGTGCTTTATCCGGGCCACCCTTCCCGGCTTTGTTTCCACCAAGATCGATCTCGGCACTTTGGGTCTTGCTGATTTCACGTCCACCGACAGCAAACGCCAAATGCCCGACATGTTGCTTTCGCCGCGCGATGGCGGCGAAGCTGGAAGCGTGGTCCTGATCGACGCAGGCGACGCGCCGGGCAAAGTGCAATCAACCTATAAACGCGCCGTGAAAGCCCTGGACGCGGATAACTACGACGAAGGCATCAGGCAGCTCCAGCTCGCCGTGAAGAGTCTTCCAAAATTCGCCGACGGCTGGAATATCCTCGGCTCCGTTTATGAGCGGCGTCAGCACTACATGGAAGCCCAAGACGCTTATCAGCACGCCATCGTAGCCGATCCCAAATTTATGTCCCCGTATTTGCGGCTCGCCCGCGTTTCCAACATGCTTAGCGATTGGGCCGGCGCAGCCAAGGCCGAGGACGGAATGATGAAGCTCCAGCCGCGTTATTTGCCCGAGATCTATCTCCAACAGGCCATCACGCGCTTCGAACAGAAAGACTACGCAGGGGCGGAGGAAAGCGCCAAAACAGCGCTGATGATCAACGCCACCAACATCCATATAAAGCGCGCCGAATACGTACTGGGACGAATCGTCCTGGCCAAAGGCGACCTGGCCGGCGCCAAGGAAGACATCGCTAAATACATTCAAATGGACCCGACTGTCGCCGATCTTAGTAAGATTCAGTTCCAGTTGGACAATCTTGAGAACAAGGATGCCCCGGCGGTCGATATCCCGCTCGAGCGGCCCTGATCGCCCACAAAAGCCACGTTCCTTTTTGCGGTCTTAGTGGAATCTTTCTCTCCTAAACCACTAGGACTGCCCTCCTAGCCAGTGCTATCGAGATTCCAAAATTAATATCCGCGCCGTTCCTCAATCGTTCGCTTTGATGATTTTCCGAAGTTCGACTACCATCAAAATCATTTTGCACTCCCATCAACTTTTCTGTTGACGACCGCATGCAACCCGGATATACTTGCATGCAGTTTTGCCGCAGGTCTTGTCGTGTGTTGGGTGGGCGAGCCTGCTATTGGAGCTTAATGAGGGGGAGTCTCATGCGATCCTTGTGGATTTCGTGTTCACTGCTTTTTTGTGCCGGCCTTGCGATGCCTCAAGGCATCGGAACGCTTACCGGCACGGTTTCCGATCCGGCAGGCGCGGTTGTAGCGGGCGCACCGGTCCAAGCGAAAAATTCGGCCACCGGCGTAGTTTACACGGCTGCCGCTTCCGCCACTGGTAACTACACCATCGCGAATTTGCCGGCCGGCACCTACGAAGTCAGCGTGGCGGCGCCCGGATTTAAGAAAGAAGTCCGGCCCGGCGTGGAAGTAGCCGCGGCCACCACGTTCCGTGTGGACTTCACGCTGCAAGTCGGCCAAGCTGCGGAATCGGTCACCATCACGGCGGAAGCTCCGCTACTCAAAACGGAAAGCGGCGAGCTAAGCCATAACGTGACAACCGAAACCTTGAATGAGCTTCCGATTCTGAGCATCGGCAGCGACGGCGCAGGCGTTCGCAATCCGCTAGCCTCGCTGGAATTGCTGCCGGGAGCGCAATTCTCGAGCGATTACCAACTGGTCATCAATGGAATGCCCTCCAGCTCGCAGAGCATCCATATCGAGGGCCAGGACGCCACCAACGGTTTCTGGAAGGAGATCAATTCGCAGATCCAACCCAACGTGGATGCGATTCAGGAAGTCGTGGTTGAGACCTCCAACTTCGCCGCTGAGTTCGGGCAGGCGGGCGGCGGTTACATCAACTACACGATGAAGTCCGGCACGAATCAGTACCACGGCGGCGCTTTCGATTACCTCAGAAACGAAGCGCTCAATGCCGGCACGCCCTTCACCGATGCCGGCTTGACCAATTCCGCCAAGGACGGTCAACTGGTTCGCAACCGCCTCCGCGAGAACGACTACGGCGGGACGTTCGGCGGCCCGGTGAGACTGGGCAAGCTGTACAACGGAACCAACAAGACATTCTTCTTCTTCTCCTTTGAGGGCTACGACAACAACGTTCAGGTCGCCAACGGCCTGTCGACTGTGCCGACCGCGGCCTACCTGCAGGGCAACCTCTCCTCTTCTTTGGGCCCCGCGCTGACGATCAACGGCGCCACGCAAAAGGACCCCCTCGGCCAAACCCTGGTTGCCAATCAAGTCTTCGATCCTCTCACGCAGCAGGTGGTGGACGGTGAAACGGTCCGGACTGCGTTCCCGAATGACACGATTCCGATAACGCGCTGGGATCCGGCGGCCGTGAAGATTCTCTCCCTGATACCGGGGGCGACGAATTCGAATGCCCTGATCAACAACTTCTACGTCCCGAACTACAGCAACTATACGCACACCGAAGTCCCGGCATTGAAGATCGATCACAATATCAGCTCGACCATCAAGCTCTCGTTTTTTTATACCGCCAACCGTGAGTATTCACCGGGCAACAACGGATACACGGAAGTCTGGACCTCCGCGGAGCCGACCAACAGCCTGTCCCAAACCACCCGTCTCAACTACGATCAGACCATTACTCCGACGTTGTTGATGCACATCGGAGTAGGTTTGCTGCAGACCACTCAATATCTGGTTCCGACAAATACTTACAACCAGAGCCAGCTCTTCGGAAACAACGGTTACTACATCCCCTATTTCCCGGCCATTGGAGGAACCAGCAGCACGACATTCGGCGGTTTGGGTATTCAAGGCGGCGAGCTGGGCGCCTCCGCCGTCTTCGCCCTGTGGGAAAAGGATACACACCCCACCGTCGGCCAGAGCTTCACTTGGGTCAAGGGCAACCACACCTTCAAGTTCGGCGGCGACATGATTTTTGAAGGCCTCCCGTTCTCGGGTGCGTGGCGCGCCAACGGCGTCTACACCTTCGCCTCCCAGGAAACAGCCGATCCCTTCTCCACCGGCAACACTTACGGCAACGGCGCAACCGGATTCGGCTATGGCAGCTTCCTCTTGGGTTTGTATAACAGCGTGCAGGTTGCGGGGAACGACGTAGCCCGCCTGGGCAACCACAGTGTCGATTTGTACGCCCAGGACTCCTGGAAAGTCCGGCGCAATCTGACCATCGATTACGGCTTGCGCTGGGACTTCGCCACGCTGCTTGCCGAAGAGCACGGCCGCATGCAGGACGCCGACTTCAATTTGGTCAACCCGACCATCGGCCGAACCGGTACCGTGATCTACGGCGGCGACTGCTCTACGCTTTCCGCATGCCCGTTGAACCACAATTATCCGTTCGCCTTCGGTCCGCGCCTGGGTATCGCCTACCAGATTGACTCCAACACCGTTCTTCGGTTGGGAGGCGGCATCAGCTACGGTACCTCGTCCAACAACGCGTACCTGAACTACAGCGTGCCGGATTACTACACGCTGTCGGATCAGCCTGAAGCGGGTATCCCCGCCGGCGGAGCGTTTTACCTCGGAAATCCGTTCGCTCCGGGCAACACTTTTGGCATCGCGCCCTTGAAGTGGCCCAATTTCACGCCCCAATATCCGTTCGAGACCGCCCCCGGTTATGCGCCGCCGGAATCGCCGTTCATTTCGATTGACCGGAACGCCGGACGCCTGCCGCGGCAGCTTCAATGGAGTCTCGGCGTCCAGCGCCAGATCGGCCATGGCCTGGTTGTCGACATCGCCTACGTTGGCAACCGCGGCGTGTGGTGGACCGCGCCCTTGCTGGATTCCATCAACTATAATTCGCTGACGCCAGCCGTGGTTGCCGCTGCCGGTATCACCACCAACACCCTCTCGTTGCTCGACCTTCCGATTACTTCGCCTCTGGTACAGCAAGCGTTCCCGAATTTGAAGATCGAGACGCTGCCCAGCGGTCTCCAGGTCGTGCCCTCGGTCTATTCAACCTTCCCCGCCAGCCAAACGCTCGGCCAGGCGCTGAGATCCTACCCGCAGTGGGATGGCGTTCCTCCGTTCCTCGGTCCTCCGTTGGGAGATACTTGGTATGATTCGATGCAATTGAAGGTTACCCGGCGCTTCTGGCACAACCTGAGTGCCAATTACGCATTCACCTGGCAGAAGGGATTGGACCTCGGCGCGGGAGCCGACACCTCGTATCTCACTCCGGATGCGCCGCGCATCAACGATGTTTTCAACTACGATCAGAACAAGCAGCTCAACGGCTTGGTCTATCCCCTGGTGAGCGTCATTTCCGTCACCTACCAAACGCCCAAGCTCCATGGCGACTCCTCGGGTGTCAAAGCTGCGTCCTGGATTACCAAGGACTGGACCATCGCCGGATTGTTCCGCTACCAGAGCGGCGCCCTGATTCCGACTGCGGCCTCCAACAACAACTACCTGTTTGAGCTGCAGCGCGGATTCACCAACAACCCGGCCCTGTGGGGCGGCGGCGCCACGTTCCAGAACCTAACCGGCCAACCACTGTTCCTGGTGAATCCGAATTGCGGTTGCTTCGACCCCACCAAGCAGTTGGTGCTGAATCCAGCGGCCTTTACGGACGCGCTCCCAGGCACGTTCGGGACGGCGCCAGCGTACTTGAACAACTACCGCTGGCAACGCCAACCGGCGGAATCCGCCAGCCTCGGCCGCATCTTTCCGCTCTCCAAGGAGAACAAGGTCAGCCTGCAAATCCGCATGGAGTTCATCACGAATCTGTTCAACCGGCTTTTCTACTCCGCTCCGTCGTCCACCAACCCGGAGTCTGCCACGCTGTACACGAACCAGTTCATGAATGGACAGCCCGGCGCGCTTTCACTTGGCTACGGCTTCGTCAACACGGTCAACGGCGCAGGTACCCAACCCCGTCAGGGCCAGATTGTCGCGCGGCTTACTTTCTAAAGCCACCCGCGACTTGAGTTCTACCAATCCGCCTCGTACTCTTCGGAGCCGCGAGGCGGATTTGTTTTGGGAGCCTGAATGCGATACTCTGACCCCTTGATTTGTCGTGCTGATTCGCACTGAAATGCCTGGAGGCGCGTAAGATTGTCTCGCCGCAGTTCCGTCCGCAGCCCCGTCCGGCAGGAGGCCTCGAAAGCCCCCCTTATCTCACCGCCCGAATCCAACCCCGCGCCGGTTTCCCTGCCCCTCGCTTTGGCGCCCTTGGTGGCCCTGCTCGCCGGAAGCGGCTGTGCGGCGCTGATTTACGAAATCGTTTGGTTCCAGTTGTTGCAGTTGGTGATCGGCGCTTCGGCGGTGTCGCTGGGATTGCTGCTGGCGTTTTACATGGGCGGATTGTGTCTGGGCAGCGTGGCATTTGCCCGCTTCGTGTCTCCGTCGCTCGACGCGCGGCGAGTCTATGCATTGATCGAGGCAGGCATCGGAGCCTTCGGCATCCTGGCCTTGTTCGGCGTTCCGCTGGCCGGCCGATTGTACCTGGTGGGACCGATGCAGGGCTTGGGCGGGCTGATCTTTCGCGGAGTGATCGCGGGGATGTGCCTGCTTCCGCCGGCTCTGCTGATGGGAGGGACTTTTCCCGCAGCCTCCCGCTGGGCGGGCCAGTATCAAGGCGCGGAAACCAGCCGCGTACCGTGGTTCGGGCTGCTGTACGCCGCCAACACCTGCGGCGCCGTGCTGGGTTGCGTGCTGGCAGGGTTCTATCTGCTTCGCCTTCACGATCTGGCGGTAGCCACTTACGTGGCCGCCGCGGTGAACTTCTCGGTTGCCTGCGTTGCTTACTTGCTTCCGCAAAGCGCGGATCTTGCGCAAGACGCGGAACCGGCCAGCGCTTCGCCTCCGCGCCGGGCGCGCGGCGTGAGCTGGATTTACGTGAGCATCGCGCTTTCCGGGTTTGCTGCGCTCGGCGCGGAAGTGGTGTGGACGCGCCTGCTGTCGCTTCTGCTGGGCGCGACGGTTTACACCTTTTCGATCATCCTGGCCGTCTTTCTGACCGGCCTGTGGGCGGCGAGCAGCGTGACATCTTTGCTGATGAAACGGCTGCGGGAACCGCGCATCGCGCTGGGTGCGTGCCAGATCCTGATGGGCGCAGCGTGCGCCTGGACAGCTCACGCTGTTGCGCAATCGCTGCCATTTTGGCCGGTCGACCCGATGCTGTCCATCGATCCGTGGACCAATTTCGAGCTGGACGTGATTCGTTGCGCGTTTGCGATTCTGCCCGCCGCGCTGCTGTGGGGCGCGAGTTTCCCGTTGGCGCTCCAGTGCGCAGCCGCGGAGAGCGAGGATCCGGCGCGGTTGACCGGCGAAGTTTACGCGGCCAATACCGCCGGGGCCATCGTGGGCGCGCTGCTGTTCAGCCTGGCGCTGATCCCCGCACTGGGAACGGCCGGGGCCCAACAGGTGCTGGTGTGGGTGGGCGCGGCGGCAGGCGTGGCCGCGTTGACGCCGTTGATCGGGAGCAAAGGCGGTACCGAAGGCGGGCTCAAGCGGTTCGCCATCGGCGGAGCCGCGGCAGTCGCTATTGCGGGTGTCGCGAGCCCCTTCGTCATACAGATTCCGTGGCAGGTGATCGCGTACGGACGCCGTGTTGCACCCATTCTGCGCGCGGCGCATACAGGCTCGATTGAGGGCCGGCTCACGCCTTTGTTTGTCGGCGAAGGGACCAACGCTTCGGTGGCGATCGCGCAAGAAGGGCAAGGCGAGAACGACCGCATTTTTTACGTCAGCGGAAAGCCGGAAGCGTCATCGGGGCGTGTGGATATGCGCCTGCAGAGAATGATGGGGCATCTTCCGGCGTTGATGGACCCAAATCCACGCTCGGTGCTGGTGGTGGGATTCGGAGCAGGCGTGACCGCGGGATCGTTTGTGCCCTATCCGGATGTCCGCAAGATTGTCATCTGCGAACTCGAGCCTCTTATTCCGCCGGCGTCAGGAAAATTCTTCGCGCAACAAAACAACGGCATTGTCAACGACCCTCGCACCACGATTGTGGACGACGACGCGCGGCATTACATCCTGACTTCGCCGGAAAAATTCGACGTCATTACCACCGATCCCATTCATCCCTGGGTGAAAGGCACATCCGCGCTTTACTCGCGCGAGTATTATGAGCTGGTCAAGCAGCATTT
Organism: Bryobacteraceae bacterium; assembly: GCA_030041495.1. Taxonomy (GTDB): domain Bacteria; phylum Acidobacteriota; class Terriglobia; order Bryobacterales; family Bryobacteraceae; genus Palsa-187. Next base: position 61,209 of record JASHNT010000015.1, read on the forward strand.
GAATCCCAGTGGCGTCGCGGCGCAATGGCTGCCGCTCTACGAAAGCGATTCCGAGACCGTGCGAACCGAACTGGCTACCTTTTTCAGTGTCTTCCCCAGCGCGACTGTCTGGAGCAACTTCAGCGATGGCGACGGCTACGACATGGTGCTGGTTGGCCGCTCGGATGACTCGGCCAACACCCCGATCGATGTGGATGCGCTCGACTCGCGTTTGAAGAGCCCCGGGTATGCCGGCGTCGCGGCGTCTTTACAAGACGTCGGATTCCCCTCCGCCGTGGACCTGCTCGCGTCCTATGCCGGCCGCGCCGCGGATCTTCAGCCGCTGCTTGAAGGCGCCCAGATTAACGAGGATCTCTCCATGCGCTTGCAGTACCTCGCCGGAATGGGCGTCAATTCTTCCGAAGCCGCGCCGCTGTATCGTTCGATCCTTTCCTATCGCCGGTTCCCGGAGGGTTTGTTCGCCGGCACGGCCGCACAGATCGAGGCATTACACGCCCGTCTAGGACGAGCGGTCCTTACGTTTTAATAGAAGGATGACGACCCGCTTCCGAGTCCTGCTCGCCGCCGCGCTGCTGGTCCCGCTCGCCGCCTGGGCCGATGTCTTGTGCGCGCTCGGTTCTGCCTCCGCCGTCAAGGCCTATAAAGCCGCTTCCGACCAGAGACCAAGCGCCGATACCATGCAGATCGTGCGCCGGGTCAACGCCACGTTGATGCCGTTCTGCCAGCCGGAGTGCCCGGAAGCAGCCATGCTGCGCAACGACACCGCGCCGAACCTGATGCTGGCCGCCGATCAGGACGGCGCAAAGCTGGTCTACGCTCCGCAATTCTTCGCCGCTGTCTACGCCAAATATGGCGAGCCTGCCCTGATCGCGCTCATCGCCCACGTTTACGGCCACGCCATCGATGAGGTCAAGCGGCCCACGTGGCTCCCGGCTTCCTGGAACATGGAGCTGCGCGCCGACGGTTGGGCCGGATGCGTTCTGGCCAAATCGAATTTGCCGGCCGCCTCGCTCTCCTCCGCGCTGGCCGCCCTCGCCTCGTACCCGCCTCCTCCCCAACAGGCCTGGGCGCCTCGCTCGGCCGCGCTGCGCCTCGGCTTCTCTCATTGCGGAGGCGCAACGCCGGAGTTCGACGCCGCGGCACGGTCGACAAATAAGCCGAAATAAGCGCGGTTAGGCCGTTTTTTTCGGCGCGCAATTGCGATAGACTTGCCCAAGGTAGAGGTTAAAGACTGGAAGCACAAGACTGGAGGCAACCATGTCCTGCCGTGTTCTGCTCCTCTGCGCCGCTGCGGTCGCTGCCGCCCAACAGGTCGAGCCCGTCTACCGCGCCGGCACACAACTGGTCCAAGTGGATGTCGAGGTCCGCAATGACAAGGGCCCGGTCCGCGGACTCACCAAAGACGATTTCACGCTTCAGGACAAAGGCAAGCCGCAGAACATAAGCCTGTTCGCGATGAATGAAACCGGGGAGGGTCCCAAAGCCGATCCCCTGCCGTCCGGCGTGGTCTCCAACCGCATCAACGCCAAGGGCGAAAGCGTCCGGAACGCGGTGGTAATTCTGTTCGACCGCCTGAACATCATCGATGACAGCAACACTTCCGGCAGCTCCAGCAGTTCGAGCAGCTCTAATCCGGGCTTGAGCGGCCTCGCGGCCGGAGCTCAAGCTCGCGCAGGCCGCCAGATCCTGGAAGTGCTCGCCTCGCTCGAGCCCACGCAAAGAATCGGATTGTACTCCCTCTTTCAAGATCTCACCGTCGTGCGCGATTTCACGGAAGATTCCGCGCCTCTGATCGAATCCGCCAAGCGGCTGCTCTCGGCGGCGCCGGTCACTGCGCCCACTCCGGAAGGCCAGGCTCTAGACAAAGCCCTGCGTGACGCGCTCACTCCGGGCATTCCTCTGGAGCACAGCGTCCGCGCTGAGATCACGCAAAAGGCCTTCCGCGGCGTCGCCCGCCGCATGGATGGGGTTGTGGGCCGCAAGAGCCTGGTTTGGGTCGTGAGTAGCTTTCCACTGACTTTCGGAAACGATGCCAGCCGCCGCGGCGACGATGAGGCCGAGGTCAATGCCATCGCCGCCGAACTGAGCGACGCCAATATCGCCGTCTACGCCATGGATCCGCGCGGAGCCGGCACTGGACTGGGGCAAGCCTCAAACAAAACTGCTCCGGGTACCGAGCAAGAAGGACACTTGATGAACGGCCGCGGTGGGAGCAAAGGCGCCGGCGCCCTCGACAGCGCCCAGCAAAGCCAGAGTACGCTTTCCGGCCCCCAAGCCATGGAGATGATCGCCCAGCAAACCGGCGGCTCCAATCTCATCAGTGTCAACGATATCTCCCAGCCCATCCGCGACGTGATCGATTCGTCCCGCGTCTCCTATAGTCTCGGTTTTTACGTCGATGGCAAGGCTCTGGACAACAAGAAGCACGAACTCAACGTCAAGCTCGCTAAAAAACCGGAAACCTCCGGGGCGAAACTTTTCTACCGCAAAAGCTATATCGCGACCGTCCGCACGGACCGTCCCCAGATCAACGAACTGATCGCCGACCGCCTCGATGCCAATCGCGTGGGCCTCATGGCCGCCGCCGCCCCCGCCCCTAACCGTCCCGGTGCCGACGCCGTGCAAATCCGCGTCGATTTGAAAGACCTTCAGTTCGAAAAGCGCGCCGATAAATGGGTCACTTCGTTCGATCTCGCTCTGGCCATCGAAGCCGGCGGCGAGCCCAAAGTCGCCGTCAGCCCCGAGAGCTTGAGTCTCAGCGACGATCAGCTCAAACAAGGCCTTGCCGGAGGCGTCACCATCGACAACACCGTCCCTGCTCCCGACAAAGCCGCCACTTTGCGCATCGTAGTGCAGGATAAGTCCAGCGGAGAGGCGGGTTCGATTCGCATTCCCTTGCCCGGAAAGTAGACCCCAACGGAGGTCACATGATCAAGCGCAAATTGTTGCTCGCCGCGTTGATCTTGACCGCGTTTGCTTCGCTGATCGCCTCCTACCAGGCGCCCGTCTTTCACGTCAACACCCAATTGGTGGAAGTGGACGTAGTGGTGCGCGGCAAGAACGGCCCCATCGCCAATCTCACCCAGAGCGACTTCACCATCCTCGATAACGGCAAGCCGCAGCAGATCACCTTGTTCAGCGTGCGGTCCTCTGCTTCGCAATCCGCGGCGCTGAACTCCAGCAGTGCCGCGCCGCTCGCGCCCGGCGTCGTCTCCAATCGCCTCACCCGCTCCGGCGAGGAGCCTCCCAGCCCCACCGTGATTCTCTGGGACGCACTCAACACTGCAACCTCCGACCAGGCCTGGGTCCGCAATCAGGTCATTAACTTTTTGCGTACGCTCCATCCCGGCGATCCCGTCGCGGTTTACCTCCTGGTTAAGAATCTCCACGTGATCCAAGACTTCACCACGGATTCGACGCACTTGATCCTGGCGCTTTCCAAAACCAACGCAGAGCAGTCCGCGGATCTCTCCGCGCCGGATCTCGTCGATCTTCAGGGGCAAATCAACTTTTTGGGCGACGTCTCGCCAAACGCGCCATCGGCCGTCCAACAAATGGCGAAAAATTTCGCGCAGTTGCAAACCATGGCCGTCACGGCCGCCACGGAAATGACCGACTACGCTCTGCGCGATCAGGTCTACATCACGCAAGCCGCTCTGGAATCGATCGCCGAGCATCTTTCCGGATTGCCCGGCCGCAAGAAACTCGTCTGGATCTCCGGCAGTTTTCCCGCGGTTACCTTCAACCTGCGCCATCACGGTGGGCCTGATGGATCTCCGGCAATCGACGTTCTCGACTTCTCGCCACAGCTCTACCACGCCATTCGCGCACTCAATGGCGCCAATGTCGCCATCTATCCCGTCGATCCCCGCGGCATCACCAGCGGATTTGACGCGCCCGCGAACCCACCTTCCTTCTCCAATAATCGCCACGGCATCGTCGAAGCCAACAAAGCTAGCGCATTAGCCGACGGCGCTCTTACCGCCCCTGGCATCGACACCATGAACTTGCTGGCCGGCGGAACCGGCGGCCAGGCTTTCTACGCCACCAACGACGACGCCGGCGTAATGAAAACCATCATGGAGGACGGCGACGTAACCTACCGCCTCGGCTTCTATCCGTCCGATGCGAAGCTCGATGGCTCCTATCACACGATCTCTGTCAAGGTGGCGCGCAAAGACTCCGCGATCCGCGATGTTCGCGCGCGCAAAGGATACTTCGCTCTGGACGCCTCCAACTCCGCCTACGGCCACTGGCGCGACCGCCTCAATGAGTCCATGCGCAATCCGCTGGACGCCACTCAGCTAGGTCTTCGCGGCTCGGCTTTGCCCGTCAATGGCGCAACCGGCGTCTATGATCTGGACCTCGTCCTCGACCTAGACGGCGTGCATTTTGAGCGCGAGCCGAACGGCCGCTGGGTCGCCGGAATCGCCCTCGCCACGCAGTTCGGTCAGGACGAATCGGCGAAAGGGAGCCTGGAAACCATTCGCATCAGTTTGAGCGAGGAACGGCTGAAGCAGGCTCTCCAGGACGGCTTCACTCTGCGCCGCAAGCTCGCCGCCGGCTCCGCGACCGGCTATCTCCACGTGGTCGTCGAAGACGCTGCAACTGGTGCTCTCGGCTCCGTTCACGTCCCGGTCGGCGTGCAGTAATAATTATGCTCAAACACGGAGTGTTGCTACACGCGTTGGTCCTAGCCGGTGTTGGCTCCCTGATCGCCTCTTTTCAAGCGCCCATCTTTCGCGTCAACACTCAGTTGGTGGAAGTCGACGTAGTAGTGCACGGTAAGAACGGCCCCATCGCCAACTTGAACCAGAAAGACTTCACCATCCTGGACAACGGCAAGCCGCAGCAGATCTCCTTGTTCAGCGTGCAGTCTTCCCGGACGCCGAAAGCCGTGAAGGCCGCGCCGCTCGCCCCAGGAGTCGTCTCCAATCGCCTTACCGCCTCTGGCGAAGAACCTGCCAGCCCTACCGTGATTCTGTGGGACGCCCTCAACACCGAATCCTCAGATCAGGCTTGGGTCCGCCATCAGGTCATCAGCTATCTGCGCTCTCTCCACCCCGGCGATCCCGTCGCGGTCTACATCCTGGTCAAGACCTTACGCGTGATCCAAGACTTCACCACCGATTCGACGCAGTTGATCATGGCCCTCTCCAAAACGAATGCCGAGCAGTCCGCCGATCTCTCCGCCCCGGACTTACCCGATCTTCAAGGGCAAATCTCCTTATTGGAGGGCGCTGGCCCGCCGCCCACCCCGCCCGCCACTTCGCCGCAAGGCGCCGCGCAGGCCCAGGCTTTGCTGACGCAAGATCAGGCTTTGCTTGTGAATTTGGAATCCGCGGCCGAAGCAGCGGCCACCGAGTTGACCGATTACGCCTTGCGTGATCAGGTCTTTATCACCAAGGCCGCTCTGGAGGCCATCGCTGAGCACCTCACCGGCCTGCCTGGCCGCAAGAAACTGGTCTGGATCTCGGGAAGTTTCCCGGCGCTCAACCTTGACGACCGCCACCGCGTGGGCGCTTCGCAAATCGAGGTTCTCGATTTCTCGCCGCAACTCTACCACGCCATCCGCGCGCTCAATGGAGCCAATGTCGCCGTCTATCCGCTCGATCCGCGCGGCATCACCAACAGCCTCCCCCAGCTCGCCAATAGCCCTTCCTTCTCCGACCCCTCCACCGTCAGCCGCGCCAGCTCCTTACCGGCGGCTGCTCTCACCGCTCCCGGCATCGATACCATGAACCTGCTCGCCGGCGGAACCGGAGGCAAGGCTTTCTACGTCACCAACGATGCCGCCGGCACGATGAAAACCATCATGGAGGATAGCGAGGTAATTTACCGCCTCGGCTTCTATCCCTCCGATGAGAAACTCGATGGCTCCTATCACACTCTCTCTGTTAAGGTCGCCCGCAAAGGAGGCGCGATTGAAGATGTTCGGGCCCGCAAAGGCTACTTCGCTCTGGACGCATCCAGCTCCGCCAACGGCCATTGGCGCGACCGCCTCACTGAGTCCATGCGCAATCCTCTGGAAGCCACGCAATTGGGATTGCGCGCTTCCGCTTCACCCGTCAAAGGCGCTTCCGGCGTCTATGCTCTAGACTTGGTGCTCGATCTCGACGGCCTGCATTTCGAGCGCGAGCCCGACGGCCGCTGGATTGCCGGCATCGCTCTGGGAACCCAGTTCGGCACGGCATCGACCAAGGGGAGCCTCGAGATCATCCGGATCCGCTTGACTGAAAAGCGTCTGAAGGAAGCCCTCCAGGATGGTTACCGTCTGCGCCGCACGGTGGTCACCGGCTCCGCGACCGGCTATCTCCACGTGGTCGTCGAAGACGCTGCCACCGGTGCTCTCGGCTCCGTGCACGTGCCCGTCGGCGTGCAGTAAGCAGGATTCAGCCAGCCTTTACCGGCATTCCGAACTGTGATACCGTAACCCGCATGCGCTGGCTCTGTGCGTCCGCGACATTCGCCGCATTCGTTTTCGCCCAGCTCCCCGCCCCCAACGCGGCGGGAGTCACCATTGGGCACATCACCTTCATCGTCCCTGATGGCGACAACATGACCAAGGCTTGGGAAGATCTGTTCGGCGCGGTGCCGGCCAAATCCGGATCTCTTACGCCGCTCAAGCTTCCCGGCATCTACATCGTCGTCAGCGGAGCCCGCGGCGGACGCAATGGCGAGCCAGCCGCCAAGCGCGCCGGCACCAAGGGCTCCGTGATCGACCACATCGGCATCGAAGTCAAGGATTACGACGGTCTTAAGGCCAAGGCTATGGCCGCCAACATGCCCTGGCAGGAAGTTACTCCGGGTACGCAAGCATTCTTAACAATGCCCGACGACGTCATCGTCGAAGTCATGGGCAACAAGGACCTCAAGACGCCGGTCCAGTTCCACCATTTCCACCTGGCCGTCGCCAATGCCGACGCCGCGAAAGAAGCGCAAGCCTGGTACATCAAGGAATTCGGAGCCACGGCAGGAACACGCCGCAATCTTCCTGCCGCCATGTTCCCCGTCGGCGAAGTCGATTTTCTCCCAGCCCGCGGCGGACGTAACGGCGCGCCGCCCACTCCTCCCGTTGGAACCGACGGCCGCGCACTGGATCACATCGGATTCGATGTCGCCGATCAGGACGCCATGTTCAAGAAGTTCGCCGATGATGGCGTGAAGATCAACAGCGCCCCTCGCGACTTGACCAAGCAGGTTGGTTTCAAGCTCGGCTTCATCACCGACCCCTATGGCACCTATATCGAAGTTACACAGGGCTTGAGGGATCTCAACGACAAGTAAGTCTTGATGGGAGCCGGTCTTCAGCCGGCTCCCTGCAACTTCTCGCGACTTCCCTCCACCCCCCTGCATCTGCTAACCTGACCCCTGACGAGCTTCCTCAGGGTCACTTTCATGGAACCGGCCTGTATCCGCCACACCGATCTCCCTGGCGTCTCCAGACTTTTCCTCGATTTCAGCTATCATTTCGATCGGGTTGCCCGTTTTTACCCCCTCAATCCCCACGACCCGGCGTCGTTCGCCCCCTCAGCCCGCGCCGTCGATTACCCCGCATCTCGCCGAGCCGCCCTCGTCGCCGCTCTGGAAGCGCAGAACGGGCCCAGCCCCGCCCTGCGCAAGCTGGCCGACCCCGGAACCGTCGCGGTGGTCGCCGGCCAGCAGGTCGGTCTCTTCTGCGGCCCCGCCTACACCATATATAAGGCGCTGACCGCCGTTCGCCTGGCGCGCGACCTCACCGCGCAAGGCATTCCCGCAGTGCCCATCTTCTGGCTGGCTTCGGAAGATCACGATTTTCCGGAAGTCAGCAACGCCTTCTCCTTCGACCTTTCGCGCCAGCCCGTGCGCTTTTCGATCGACCCTCCCGCCGAAGCCGCCGGCCGGCCCATTCCCGTCGGCGATCTGCGCATCGGCCGCGCGCCGGTGGACGAGCTGCGCCATTCTTTGGCCGGCTTCGCTCACGGCGCCGAAATCGCCAGCCTTACCGAGGAATCGTATGCGCCCGGCGTCACCATGACCCAAGGCTTCCGCGCCCTCCTGCGTCGGCTGCTCCCCGGCATGGATCTGCCCACGCTCGATCCTTTGGATCCCGCGATCCGCGCCATCGCGAGACCGTTTCTTGATGCAGCCCTTCGGGCGGCGCCGGAACTGAAGGCTGCTCTCCTCGATCGCTGCGCCGATCTCAACGCCGCCGGGTACCATTCGCAAGTCCTGGTCGAGCCCAAATCCTCGCTCTTCTTCCTTTTGGAAAATGGTGAGCGCATCGCGCTTCGCCGCAAGGATTCTGAGTTCGCCGCGCTTGCCGATAGGGCCGCGGAGATTTCTCCCAACGCCCTGCTCCGCCCGGTCATGCAGGATTATCTTCTGCCCACCGCCGCCTTTATCGGGGGCCCCGGCGAGCTGGCTTATCTCGCCCAGGCGCAAGTACTCTACGATCGCCTGCTGGGCCGCATGCCGGTCGTCCTTGGCCGCGCCAGTTTCACTCTGCTGGAGCCTCGCACCTCCAAGCTTCTGGCGCGCTTCGATCTCTCTCTCCCCGATACCCTTGTCCCCGAAAGCTCGCTCCGCGAACGAGTCGCTCAAGCGCTCGTGCCTCCCGCTCTCGAAGACTCTTTCGTCGATACCGCCGGCGAGCTCGACCACCGCCTCAGCCGCTTGAATGACGAAGTCGAACGTTTCGATCCCACGCTGGCCGACGCTCTCGCCAAGAGCCGAGCCAAAATCTCCTATCAGCTCGAAAAAATCCGCCGCAAAACCGCTCGTGAAATCCTGCGCCGCGACGCTCAGGCCGTTTCCGGAGCCGAACATTTGAGCAATCTTTTGTTCCCGCACCGCCATTTGCAGGAGCGCTTCTATTCCATCCTTCCCTTCCTCGCCTCGCATGGCCCTCACCTGGCGAATCGGCTGCTGGAAAACGTCAACCTGGCCTGCCCCGATCACCGCGTCATCACCGTCTAATCCTCCTCTCTAACCATGCACGTCAACCACGTTAAACAAGCCCTCAAGGAGGGCAAGCTCCAGCTCGGCTGTTCTTTCGCGCAACTGCGCTCGCCCGCCGTTGCCACGATTCTCGGTAAGGCCGGCCTCGATTGGTGCTATCTCGACTCCGAGCACGGCCCCTTCGATCTTGAAACCCTCCAGGATCTCTGCCGCGCCTCCATCGCCGCCGGAATGGCGCCCATCGTCCGCATTGCGGACGTGCAATATCATCTGGTCGCGCGCACTCTGGATTGCGGAGCCATGGGGATCCTGCTGCCGCGCATCGAATCGGCGGAGGTTCTGGCCCGCGCCGCGAGCTGGACTTTCTTCCCGCCCAAAGGCATTCGCGGCTTCGGCTTCACCCAGCACAACGTCGATTACGAACCCGTTACGATCCCGCAAATCATCCAGCATTCCAACGACAACACCATGCTGGTTTTCCAGATCGAGACCCAGGCCGCGCTCGACCGCCGGGATGAGCTCGTCTCAGTTCCGGGCGTCGACGCCGTCATGGTCGGCCCCGCCGATCTCTCCATCTCGCTCGGCATTCCCGGCCAATTCGAACATCCCAAACTGATCGAAGCCATCGACAAAATCATCGAGAGCTGCGGCAAGTACGGCGTCGCCCCCGGCCTCCACATGCGCCGCCTAGACCTCGCTAAATTCTGGCGCGACCGCGGCATGCGCTTCTTAAGCACGGGCGGCGACGCGCTGTTCCTCTACGACAAAGCCTCGGAAGCCGTGAAAACGCTTCGGGGATAGGCAGCCGAGTCTCCACGCTCCACTACTTGGGCGCCGGAGCCTGATATGTGATCCCCACCGACCATGCCTTGAAATTATTGACCGTCGTCTGCAGCGTCGTCGCGCTGTCGATGTAAGTCTAGGAAGGCCCGAAGGCGCGCGACACCGTAACCCTGACCACTCCGTTAATCAGGATGCCCGCGGAAATCTGACCGAGGCCGTTGCTCACCTGGTCGCCGAAACCGTACTCCCGCGCGTAATCGTGCGACGTGTAGCTATAGCCGTAGCTGCCTCCCAGGAAAATCGCGCCCGCAAAATCGCTGGAGTCACTCGCCAGATTGGTCGAATTGTACTGAAGATACCCCTCCACCTGCGCACTGCTGTGCGATGGCGGTGAATTCACGTTCACGTTGCTTCCCGCGGTGAAGTTCTGCAAGTCGATTCCTGCCCTGGCGATGCCGTCCACAATCATGCCGAATCCTCCCGCCGATCCCAGCCTGTCCGCGCCTACTGCCAGGATCGGATAGAGCGCGGAAGAAAATGCAGTGCCCCCGTACAGCATGTTTTGCGCCGCCTGAGCCGCTGCCGTCGATCCCAAAGTGGGCATTACGCCAGAGCTTACCGTCGCTGCGCTCCACGGTCCTGCCTGCACATTGGTCCCGGCCGTCACCTGCATCCCGCTTGTGAAGTTCAACGTTGCCAAGTCCGCTGAAACCGTCGCAGCCCCGGATGCTCCGTTGTAAATCGACTTGATTTGATCGAAAAAGGAAGCGGGTCCGGCCATGCCGTAAAAGGCGTTAATGTTCGCCGCTGTTCCCGCCCCGTAGTTCATGCAATCGTATCGCGTCGGAAACAACCAGCAGTTCCTTCCCGACACAGCCGAGGGCAAAGAGGCGCCGGGTTTAGGGTCCCCACCCGGCCGGTGAATCGGAACCCGCGTCGTCTGCGCATCGCAATATCCGCCGGCGGCAATCAAGCACAAGGCGACCGTCAAACAAATCGGCGTGGGCTCCATGGCGCCAATACACTAATGCGCCCGCTCACCCTATAACTGAAGGCCAAGAGCAAAATGCGCTGAAACCAACGGAGTTAAGGCGGAAGGAACAAACGAACTGTCGCTCCGGCTTGGAGCCGTCCCAATCGACCCAGAGAAACGCCTACGCCCCAGCCCCTCTCGCGGCAAGCTGCCGCAACACATACGGCAAGATCCCGCCGTTGCGGTAATACTCCGCCTCCACTGGCGTGTCGATCCGCGCCCGAGCCTCGAACGTCTTCCCGTCCGCGCTCACCCGAACGCGAGTCTTCCCACACGAATCCACGGCCGCCGGAATTCCCTCGATCTTGAACGACTCGAATCCCGTCAACCCCAGCGACTCGCGATTCTGCCCGTCGACAAACTCGAGCGGCAGCACGCCCATGCCCACCAGATTCGACCGGTGAATCCGCTCGAAGCTCTCAGCAATAACCGCGCGCACGCCCAGCAGCAGCACCCCCTTCGCCGCCCAGTCGCGCGACGATCCGCTGCCATACTCCTTGCCCGCGATAATCAGCAGCGGAGTCCCTTCCGTTCTGTACTTCACCGAGGCGTCGTAGATGAACATCTTCTCGCCCGTCGGCACGTACGTCGTCCATCCACCCTCGGTCCCGGGAGCCATCTGGTTCCGCAGCCGGATATTCGCCAAAGTCCCGCGGGTCATTACCTCATGATTCCCGCGCCGCGCCCCATACGAATTGAAATCCGCCTGCTTCACTCCTAGCGACAGTAAATATTTCCCCGCCGGACTGTCCTTCGCGATGTTCCCCGCCGGTGAAATGTGATCCGTGGTGATCGAATCGCCCAACACCGCCAGGCAGCGCAGCCCTCCCATATCCTTCACGAACGTCGCCGGATCAACCATCTCATCAAAGTACGGGGCCCGCTTGATGTACGTCGACGCGTCGTCCCACGCATACTGCTCGCCCTGCGGGACCTTGATTCCGTTCCACTGCGCGTCGCCGGCAAAAACTTCTGAATATTCCTTCGCAAACATCTCGCGCTTTACCGATTTCTGAACCGCGGCTTGAATTTCCACATTTGTCGGCCAGATTTCGCGCAAATACACGTCTTCCCCATTCCGATCCTGCCCTAATGGTTCATGCACCAGATCGACGTCCACACGCCCGGCGAGCGCGTATGCCACCACCAAGGGCGGTGACGCCAGATAGTTCGCCTTCACCAGCGGATTCACTCGCCCCTCGAAATTCCGGTTCCCCGAAAGTACCGCAGCCACTGTCAGATTCTCTTTCGTGACCGCCGCGGCCACTTCATCCGGCAAAGGCCCGCTGTTGCCGATGCAGGTCGTGCATCCGTATCCCACCAGGTTGAACTTCAATGCCTCGAGCGCCGGCATCAACCCGGCGTCCTCCAAATAATCCATCACCACTTTCGACCCCGGCGCAAGGCTGGTCTTCACCCACGGCTTGCTGGTCAATCCCCGTTCCACCGCCTTCTTCGCCAGCAACCCCGCCGCTACCAGCACGCTCGGGTTCGACGTGTTCGTGCAGCTCGTAATCGCCGCGATCACCACGCTGCCGTCCTGGATCTTGGCGCGCGACCCGTTGGTTCCGATCTCCGCCGTCTTCGGAGCCCCGCCCAGCCCACTCAAGAAATTCTGCTTCACATCCGGCAAATTGATCCGATCCTGCGGCCGCTTCGGACCCGCCAACGAAGGCACCACCTGCGACAAGTCCAAAGCCAACGTATCCGAATACACCGGCTCCGCCGCACCGTCCACGCGAAATAATCCTTGCTCCTTGGCGTACGCTTCCACCAGCGCGATCTGCTCCGCCGGACGGTTCGTCATTCGCAAATAATCCAGCGACGCATGATCGATCGGAAACACGCCGATCGTCGCGCCATATTCCGGAGCCATGTTCGCGATGGTCGCGCGATCCGCCAGGCTCAGCGCACCTACTCCGTCGCCATAAAATTCGACGAACTTGCCGACCACTCCCTTCTTTCGCAACATCTGAGTGACCATCAACACCAGGTCCGTCGCCGTCGCGCCTTCAGGCAATCTTCCGGTGAGTTTGAACCCGACCACCGCCGGCAGCAGCATCGTCGCAGGCTGCCCCAGCATGCACGCCTCGGCCTCGATTCCACCTACTCCCCAACCCACTACGCCGAGTCCATTAATCATGGTGGTGTGCGAATCCGTCCCGACCACCGTATCCGGATACGCCGCGCCATCTTTGTGAAACACCACCGGCGCGAGGTATTCCAAATTCACCTGGTGCACGATCCCCGTGTCCGGAGGCACGGCGCGGAAATCCTTGAACGCCGATTGCCCCCACTTCAGAAATGCGTAGCGTTCGCGATTGCGCTGGTACTCAAGCAACGCGTTCGCCGCGAAAGCGCCCTTGTTCCCGAACTGATCCACTTGCACCGAATGGTCGATCACCAGATCCACCGGAATCAGGGGATTCGCCTTCTTCGGATCCGAGCCCATCTTGTGCAGCGCGTCGCGCATCGCCGCCAAATCCACCACGCACGGCACGCCCGTGAAATCCTGCAACAGCACCCGCGCCGGCCGGAAATTGATCTCGCGCGCCACGGCCGAGGGATCCCACTTCGCCACGTACTCGATGTCGCTTGCCTTCACGGTCGAGCCGTCCTCAAACCGCAGCAGATTTTCCAGCAAAATCTTGATCGAATACGGAATCCGCTCCAGCTTTGCGATTCCCACCTTCTCGAGTGCCGCCAGGCGCCGGACTTTATAGGTCCGCCCACCAACTTGGAGTTCGCCCGCGGAGCCAAAGGAGTTCTGAATGGTCATGGATACTGTTATTGTAACTGCTAGGTGACAACGCCCACATCGGGGCGGCGCTGATGTTTCGGACAGTACGCGAACAGATCGACACCGTTTTTCGCCGCGACCCTGCCGCGCGCAGCGTGCTGGAGATCATTCTGTGCTACCCCGGCTTCCACGCCATTCTGCTGCATCGCCTGGCCCACCGTGTTTATGGTGCCGGCTGGTTCACTCTCGCCCGCATGGTCAGCCAACTCTCCCGCACTCTCACCGGCATCGAAATCCACCCCGGAGCCGCAATCGGACGCCGTTTCTTCATCGACCATGGCATGGGGGTGGTGATCGGCGAAACTTCGGAGATCGGCGACGACGTCCTGCTATATCAAGGCGTCACTCTCGGCGGCACCGGCAAGGAGCACGGCAAGCGTCACCCCACCATCGGCAACGGAGTGGTCATTGGCACCGGCGCGAAAATCCTCGGCAACATTCGCATCGGCGATTTCGCCAAAGTCGGAGCGGGTTCCGTGGTTGTGCGCTCCGTGCCCGATCATTCCACCGTGGTCGGCGTGCCCGGCCGCGTCGTTGGTGGCGCGGAAACGGATCCCCTGGAGCACGGCAATCTTCCCGACCCCGAAGGCCAGGCCATCGATGATCTTTCCCGCCGCGTTGCGCAGCTCGAAAACTTGGTACGGACGTTAGCCGATGAAAAATCTACGACGAAGCGTTAGCCTCTTATTCTTCGCAGCCGTCTCCGTGCTGGCCGCGGATACGTCCTTCTACATCGCTCCTTGCACCGACCCAGCCACCGGCTGCGAGCCTGGTGATCTCGACCTCGCCCGCTGGGCCTTGCAGTCCTGGCAGAAAGCCTCTCAGGGCAAACTGCATTTCGTCGAGACCAAGAATGAATCGAGCGCCCTCTTCCGCTTCGTCTGGGCGAGTCCCGAAGGCGGTCTCTTTGGCGAGACCGTCCCCATTGATGTTAGCGGCAAGCCCGGCGCGCGCATCTTCATCGTCAACCAGACGCAGGGCCTCACGGATCATTTGCTACGGGACACCATCGTCTACCTGACCTGCCTTCACGAATCCGGCCACGCGCTCGGCCTTTCGCACACGGATCAGTTCGCCGACATCATGTACTACTTCGGCTACGGCGGCGACATCAACGAATACTTCGGCCGCTATCGGCGCAAGCTCTCGACGCGCGACGATATCCGCAACAACTCCGGCCTCTCGCCCGCCGACATCCAGCGCCTGCTCGCCATAATCGCCAAACGCTGACCATCTGCGGTCAAAGCCGTCCACACCAGCGCCGAGAGATGTCAAAACTCTATCAGTTGGCCGGCAATCTGCCGCGGGAACAGCTTTACGCAGACCTTCAATGCTCACTTTCATCTGGGCCACAGTCGCGCCTGGAATTGCGGCGACCGAATCGATAAGCCGCCCTTCGGATTCTCGGTGCGCTAACACGCTACGCGAAAACAGCTTCCGCCCCGTGAGCCTCAGCCCCTTCCAACTTGAGCAGAGCCTCCTTCACCCTTAGTCCTCCGCCGAACCCTCCCAGCTTCCCTCCCGCCGCGATCACCCGATGGCAGGGAATCACAATCGGAATCCGGTTCTTCCCGTTCGCCGACCCCGCCGCGCGCGATGCCTTCGGATTACCCACGCGCCGTGCCAGCTCACCGTAGGAAATCGTCTCGCCGTACGGGATCTCCTGCAGCGCGCGCCAAACCGTCTGCTGGAACTCCGTCCCTTCCACGGCCAGAGGCAAATCGAACTCCCGCCTCCGTCCAGCGAAGTATTCGTGCAATTGCTCCACCGTCTGCGCCACCGGGCCCGTCGCCGATTCCACCCATCCTCGCTCCGGCCTCGCCGCCTTGCCGTTCCGGGGGAAAAAGATATACCGCAGGGCCTCGTTGTCTCCCGCAATCAACAGCGGCCCCACCGGGCTCTGATACACGCAGTAGTTCATAGTTCCAATTTGCCCTTGTACATCATGTCCTTCAAAGGGAATTTTGCCTTAAACTCCAAAGGACCCAACTTGGTGGTAAACGTGATTTCTTTATGCGCCATCTTGATCGGGTCCAAGCGCGAGAAATAGAACCACTCGCCGTCCTTCTGCGGCTGAATGTGATCCAGGTAGATCGGGCTATCGCCCTTGCGTTCCAGCTTGGTGTACGTGCGTAGCATCTCGACGCGCTGCTCTTCGGCCGACGCGGCCTCATCCGGTTCCGGTTTGGCAGCGTCCGGGTAAGTGCCGATCAATCCGATAATGTAGAAGTCCTTCGCTCCGTCCGGCGTGCTTTTTTGCGCGGCGCATACCGGCTTGGCCGATTCCCAGACCACCGCCGCGTGATACGTTCCGCCCTCATTTTTGGCCGCGCCCGCGCCTTCATAGATGACGCGTGAGCCCGGGGCGACCGCTCCGCCGTACAAGTACCCTCCCGCGCCGCCGGGTCCGCCATTGAAGTTGATCGCCGCCTTCTGCGCCCAGGGCGAATTGTTGAGCAACTGATCGATCTCGTCCTTGGACCAGTTCTCGGGAAACTTGTCGTCCCAGAACTCCTTCGCTGCCGCGGCCCACACGCCCGCCGCTCCCGCCAAACCCATCGCCGCTATCGCGCTACGCCGCGTTATTCCGCTCACGCCTCCATTTTACGCTCGCCGGCACACCACCCGTTCGGGCGATACCTCATCTCTTCGGCGGCATTGCTGGGGCGTCGACCGCGCCCCGAGGAGCCATCATTTCCACCACCGCGTCCTGGGCGAGCCTTTTCCAATTCGCAGCGTTCCTCCAAAAGTGGCAACTGCCCATCCCCGCGGAGTGGAAAGAGACGAGTGCGGCAACCGGCCACGCGACCAGAAACATGCTCAAAGCGAAGCTCTTCATAGTCTCCTGCACTTTGAATTATGGGATAGGGCACAACCGGTTGTAACTGGGCGGCACGTTCCAAACGCTGCGGGAAAATCCCTTAGAACCGTCCAGGGCGCCGCGTCACGCCAGCGTTTTTCCGAAACAGATGCTCGTGTCCGGCGATGACACGTACTCGCCAAACAAGGGGATTCGCGCGTACCCCGCCGCCTCATACATCCCGATCGCAGGCTCCAGACGTGTTCCCGTCTCCAGCACGATCCTGGTTACACCGAGCAGCCGAGCCTCGCACTCCAGGGCTTCGAGCAGCGCACGCCCGATGCCGCGGCCGCGCACCGAAGGGTCCACGTACATCCGCTTGAGTTCGGCAGTCGCCGCATCGATCCGCCGCACCGCGCCGCAGCCGGCCGCCGCACCATCCAAGTAAGCGATCAGGAAAGCGCCGCCGCCCCCCGTTACTTGCGCCTGGTTGAGCGAGAAATGCGTAGCGCCCGGCTCGGGAAACGCCCCCGTGAGTTCCGCATTCAGCGCGGCAATCAGCCGGATTCCGTCTGGCGACGTCAACGTGCTATGGCGGATTTCTACGCTTGGCACACTCCCGATGATACAGCCAAAAAACGAAGCCTCAGGGCGCGCCAAAAAGGGCTCGTATCACCATGGGCGCCATCTGGGCTCGGGTCACGTCGCTGGTTTCGCAATATTCGGTCGAGCTGCAACCGTCCCAGAAGCCCATGTCCCGCATCTTTTGAACAAACCGGAAGTACGTATCCGTGGCGGGGACATCGGTGAAGTAGGGAGTGGTGGTGTAGGTGAACGTCGTGAGGTTGTTGGCTTGCATCCAGGCCACGATGATGAACACCGCCATCTCGCCCTGGGTGATTGGACTGGTCGCGCAGAAATCCGGCGGATTCAGCGAACATCCGACGGTGATGCCCAAATCCCACAGCCTTTGGACGAATGGATAGTACGAGCTCCCGGAGGAAACATCCTGGAAAAGCGGAGTGGGCGAGTAAGTGTCGCTCTGGCTGAGGGCGAGATCGAGCGCCGCGACCACAAACACCGCCATTTGTTCGCGCGTGACCGGATTATCCGGGCAATACTGGAGAGAAGGGCTTGTAGCGCAGCCTGCGGTGATTCCGTAGGTCGACATCAGCGAGATGTAGTCGAGAAACGGCGTGCCTAGGGGAACATCGCTAAAAGTCGCAACCGCCGCGGATTGCAATATGACGAAGGATTGATCGCCGACGCTGACCGTCCCCAGGCGCGCCTGGCCCGAGTTCGCGCCGATAGTAAGACCGAACCCTCCCGAGCCGCTCCCCAAGCTTCCCGTCACGCCGATCCAGGACGCACTTGCCGTTGCCGTCCAGCTACAGCCGCTGGCGACGGTTACAGTAACGCTCGCCGTTCCACTTGTGCTCGCGAAGGAACGGGTGGATGGCGTTAGCGTCATCGCACAAGGGTTGTCGATCGTAAGCGCAAGCGTCGCTGACCCGCTTCCGCCTGTGTTGGCGGCGCTGATGGTGATGTTAGCGGTGCCCGCGGCGGAAGGAGTCCCGGCGATCACGCCCGAGGCTGCGTTAAATACCAGCCCGGCGGGGAGAGGAGTCGCGCCGAAACTGGTGGGGCCGTTCGAGGCCGCAATCTGGTAACTGAACGGCGTCCCGACTGTCCCGGATGCGGAAAGAGGGCTGGTGATGACGGGCATCGAAGTTCCCGGCAGAATGCCGAAGACACCCACTCCGCTGGTTGTGCCCACATAGACTTTCCCATTCGCGATGGTTGGAACGATGTACTTGTTTCCGGAGCCGAAGTGATCGCGCGAACCGGCCGCCATGTTGCTGTTGTAGAACTCCGAGTTCAGATCGGCCGCGTCATAGGCGTGGAGCACGGCGGGCGAGGTATTTTCCGCAACCCACACGATGCCGTTGCCGGAGCCATTCGCCGAAATGCTGGGCGTCGCGCCGGGGTAGGTATAAGAGTGAGTGCTTTGCGAAGACGGGCTGCTGGCGAGCCTCGCTTGCGAAAACGGATAAGCGCGGATGACGTCGCCAGAAGCGCCGTAATAAAGAGTCCCGTTGAAGTATGCCGGACTGCTCCAGACCCCTCCGCCCAAAGCAGCCGGCAACTGATAGTTCAGATCCTGGGTGGGACTGAACTTCCCCATATTGTCGCGGTCCACGATATAGATGTTGGCGTCCTTGCCCGCGCCGACGGCCAAGTGCCGCGTGTTTCCACTGGAGTCGACCATGTCGGGTAGCACCATCGCACCTCCCGACCCCAGGTCTTCATCGCCGTTCGATTCGGAAACGGTGTTGTACATCGTGAAATAGTCGGTGACGGTGAGTCCTACCGGGAACGGAGTCACTTTCATGAACCCATTGCCGTAATCCCCTTCCGACGGAAATCCGGCGGCTGTGAGGGTGGTGTCGAAGCTCCCGTTGGCCATCAGGAAGTAAATGTTGCCCTGTTCGTCGGCCGCGGGACCGGCGCCCGCTTGCCAGATGGATCCCTCCTGGCCATTGGGTGTGAAGTTCAGTAGATTGACTTGGGCGAGTGTGTTTTCGTCGTAACCCATCAGCCACGCCGTGTACGGCTGATCGTCGCAATGCGAGGACCAGCCGATATACACGACGCCGTGGAGCAAGAGGAGGGCCGGGCGCGCCTTGTACTGCTTGGGATCGAAAACCACATTTCCTCCGGAACTGTTATCGCCTGTGCCCGGATACGTGCCTTGAACGGTAACGGGCCCACTGAACTGTTCGCTTCCGGTCTTTAGATTGAGCGCATGCAATCTTTGAAAATACGAGGTCGAATTCTTACTCATGGCGACGACGTAGACCGTCCCGTTGGGGCCACTATTCAGGTCGATGACGGGAGTGCCGGTTACGCCAATCGTCGGCTCGACCTGGCTGCATCCCCGGTCGTCGGAGGGCGATTCTCCCGATCCAAGCATGCTGACTTGCCACAGCGTCGCGCCGGAATCGGCGTCAAAAGCGTAGACGGAATCGTTTTCCGTGGCCACGACAAGCACGTTATGAGCCTGGCCATCCGCCATGACTTGGCCGGATACGTACAGCGGCTGCGCGTCCACCTTTCCGTCCACCGACAGCGTCGTGAGCAGCCCGAACTGGGTCGGATTGACATTGCTGGAGGTGAGAACGATTTCGTTAAGATTCTGGCCGGTGCGGCCGAGGTCATTATGGCCGGTGAGAACGTTGACGGCGAAGACGGGCGAGCAGGAGGTTAGGGATATCCAAAGGACCACGGTCTGGAACCTGCTCGCCCGGAGTACCATTACTGCCGATGTTAAGCGAAGCACCGTGGCAAGAGCAATCCGAAAAATCGCCTAAACTGACCGTAGGGTATATCGCTTGGCCTTGCCGCCAAATATCTGAAGCTCCGCCCGTATGACTCCCCCGGGATTTGGATAAGATGAAAGGTCCGAATTCACACCTATGGCGTTATTCTTTCTGCTAGGCGTGCTGTTCTTCGTCGTGCTGGCCATCGCTTTCTTCGTCTTCCCTCCCAGCAAGTGGGTGAAGATGATGCAGGGCGGCAAAGATGACAAACAAAAATGACCAAATATGTTCGCTTCCGCGTAGGCTCGCGTGTCGCTTACGGCATCCAGGATGAAAACGGCATCGCCGAGCTTGAGGGTGACCTCTTCAATCACCGCCCTACCGGCACACGCCACAAGCTCGAAGTCGTGACTCTACTCTGCCCTTGCTCTCCTGGCAAGATCCTCGCCGTCGGCCGCAATTTTAAAACGCATTTCCACGGCCGCCCCCATCCTAAGCGCCCGGAGCTTTTCTATAAGCCCGTTTCCTGCCTCCAGGATCCGGACGGCCCCATCGTCTATGCCAAAGACGCCACCGATCTCCACCATGAGGCCGAGTTGGTGTTCGTCATCGGGAAACGCCTGCACCGCGCCTCGAAGGAGGAAGCCCGCGGCGCGATCTGGGGCCTGACCTGCGGCAACGACGTCAGCGAGCGGGTCTGGCAGAACGGCACCGAAGAAGTTCCCAAGGACGTCCAATGGTGGCGCGCCAAGGGCTCCGACACTTTCGGCCCGCTCGGCCCCTGCATCGTCACCGGCCTCAATCCCGATAACCTGCGTGTGATGTGCCGCGTCAATGGCGAAGTAATTCAGGACCAGAGCACCGCGGACTTCATCTTCGATAGCGCCACCATGGTCAGCTTCGCCAGCCAATACGTCACCATTGAACCAGGCGACATCATCTTCACCGGCACTCCCGGAAATACTCGTGCCCTGCGCCCCGGCGACGTCGTGGAAGTGGAAATCGAAGGTATCGGAGTGCTGCGCAATCCCGTCGTCGCGGAGACCTGATGCGAACCAAACCTTTCACCGGCCAAGAATATATCGAAAGCCTGCGGGACAGCCGCGAAATCTGGATCTATGGCGAGCGCGTCGCCGACATCACCGCCCACCCGGCATTTCGCAATAGCGTGCGCATGATCGCCCGGCTTTATGACGCCCTGCACGATCATCGTAAAGACGTCTTGTGCGCCCGCACCGACACCGGTAGCGGCGGCTACACCCACAAATTCTTCCAGGCCTCGCGCACTACCGAAGAGATGGTTGGCGCGCGCGACGCCGTCGCCGAATGGGCCCGAATCACTTACGGCTGGATGGGCCGCAGCCCGGATTACAAGGCCGCATTCCTCGCCACTCTGGGTGCGAATTCGTCGTTCTACCAGCCCTTCGAAGAAAACGCCAAACGCTGGTACAAGAAGGTCCAGGAAGAATGCACCTTTGTCAACCACGCCATCGTCAACCCTCCAGTCGACCGCAACAAGCAGCTTGAAGAAGTCCGCGACGTCTACATGCACGTCGAAAAGGAAACCGACTCAGGCCTGATCGTCAGCGGGGCCAAAGTCGTCGCCACCGCGTCCTCGCTTACGCATTACAACTTCATTGCCAACAACGGCGCTCTGCCCATTAAAACCAAGGATTTCGCCTTCGTCTGCATCGTCCCCACCGATGCCCCCGGCGTCAAGCTCTTCTGCCGGCCGTCATATGAGCTGACCGCCGCCGCCACGGGCAGTCCTTTCGACTATCCTCTTTCCAGCCGCCTCGACGAAAACGATTCGATTCTGGTCTTCGACAAAGTCTTCGTCCCGTTTGAAAATGTCTTCGCCTACGGCGACATCGACAAGGTCAACAATTTCTTCCCGCGCTCCGGATTCCTGCCGCGCTTCATGTTCCACGGCTGCGTTCGTCTCGCCGTCAAGCTCGATTTCATCGCCGGTCTGCTGCTGAAAGCCGTCGACGCCACTGGGTCCAAGGAATTCCGCGGCGTGCAGGCTCAGGTTGGCGAAGTGCTCGCCTGGCGAAATCTATTCTGGGGCTTGACCGATGCCATGGCCCGCACCACTACGCCCTGGACTCCCGGCTACGTTCTCCCCAATCTCGATTACGGCCTCGCTTATCGCGTCGCCGCGAGCACTCTTTATCCCAAGCTCAAAGAGATTGTCGAGAATGTTCTGGCCAGCGCGCTGATATATCTGCCATCCCATTCCAGCGATTTCAAAAATCCCGAAATTCGCAAATATCTGGATCAATACGTACGCGGTTCGAACAATTACTCCGCCGAAGACCGCGTCAAGCTGATGAAGTTGATGTGGGACGCCATGGGCTCCGAATTCGGCGGCCGTCACGAACTCTACGAGCGCAACTACTTCGGCAACCACGAAAGCATCCGCTTCGAAGTCCTGATGGTCGCCGAAGCCCTCGGCCAATCCGCCAAGTATAAAGGATTCGCCGAGCAGTGCATGTCCGAATACAACCTCGACGGCTGGACCGTCCCCGACCTCATCAACCCCGACGACGTCAGCCTGGTAATGAAGCACGCCGCCGGCAAAGCCTAAATCCTCGGAACCCGCGGGGCGCTGCAAAAACCTACGTTCGACGGCATCACGCCCGGGGTCACCTACACCTACGGTCTGCCTTCCGGCGCATGCCCCAACTCGGCCTTCAGCATTGGCCGGTTGTGCTCGGTGAGCAGCAACGCCTCGACGACGAGCTATTTCTACAATTACCCGTCGGGTGAGGTGTCCTCAAGCTCCCAGGTCACCGGCGGGACCACGTACACTCCGGCCAATC